>CACWLD010000008.1 GCA_902761655.1 uncultured Bacteroidia bacterium
TTGGATTGCTTGAATACATCGTGATCGTATCCGGTGGCTGTGATGTGTCTTTTCCAAGTTTGAGTGCGCTGTGCATGTACAGCACGATTATCTTTCTCAAGGCAATTCATTTTCACGGAAGTGTTGTGCTAGCATTTGTAATCTGCTGCACACTCGGGATTCTCCTTGGCCTGTTGAATGGACTCATTATATCTAATTTTCGTTTCCCTGTTTTGATTGTCACTCTTGGTACCAGCTCTATCTTCACTGGCATTTTGTTCGGTTTCCTAGGTGCGCATGAACAGCCAGTATTGCCGGCACCGATCCAGGCTCTAGCAAATCAGAATCTTTTCAGCGTTTACAGCGAAAAATCTGGTATCATGGGATCTCTTCCTGCGGTTTTTCTGTTGTTTTTGGGTCTACTAATCCTTGTGAGTTTTCTCATGAACAAAACTCATTTGGGCAGAGCCATTTACGCTGTGGGAGGTGATATCAGCGCAGCTGAAAGGATCGGCATCAACGCAAAGGGCGTTTATATGTTCATATATGGATTTGCAGGATTTATCTGCGGTCTGACTGCTTTGACTCGCGTAGCACTTATCGATTCCTGTCATCCTAACACGTTTGTGGGTATGGACATGACAGTAATAGCTGCTGTGATTCTGGGAGGTACGAGAGCCAGCGGTGGCGTTGGATCCATAACAGGAGTCATTCTCGGTACTCTGTTGCTGACGATGGTCAACAACAGCCTGCAGCTAATGGGCATCCCGACATATTGGCAGAAATGCTTTCTCGGTTTGATTATTGTCGGAGGCACAGGTATTTCAGCCTTTCAGGCAAACCGTAAGCGTATTCGCCAGCAACTTGTAGAGGAGGTGCAGTAAGAGCGATGAGAAGGGTTTTCAAGCACTTCAAAAAAAGACTGAGGACTCGCCATGAAGGCATTAGCTCAGCACCCGAGTACCCTCGTCAGCTTCTTATCTTTATTTTAGCCTTCCTTTTCATGTCAGTCTTACATCCAACGCTATTTCTCACCAAACGTAATATTCTCTCCATGGCCTGGCAGTTTCCAGAATATGGTCTTCTAGCTTTTGGTGTGATGTTGGCTATGATTGCGGGAGTTTTCGCAAGTTGCGGCCCCCAGGAACCTGAAGTCGTTGTCGTGGACGTTTCCGAAGTATCGGTCAGCCCCACCACGTTAAGCCTTGTTGCTGGCGACACAGCCAATCTTACCGCTACGGTCAGTCCGTCCAACGCATCCAACAAGACCGTTACGTGGTCAAGTTCGGACCAGTCCGTCGCCACAGTTGATAACGGAAAGGTAACTGCCATGAAAGAGGGAAGGGCAACCATTACGGCCAAGGCCGGCGGCAAGTCGGCAACCTGTGAGGTTATTGTCACTACCAAAGTAATTCCAGTTACCGAAATATCACTGGATCCGGCTACAATATCCATAGCAGCGGGCGAGACCGGCAAACTTACCCCGGTTATCACCCCTTCCGAAGCATCTGGCGCAGCGGTCACCTGGTCTAGTTCAGACGAAACTATTGCTACCGTGAATAATGGTACGGTGTCTGCCGTTGCAGAAGGTACGGTAACCATTACGGCCACAGCCGGTGACAAGTCTGCAACTTGCGAGGTCACTGTCACTCCAGACAAAGAGACGCTCATAAAGAATGCCTTGATGGAGTTCTATAACGCAATGGATGGCCCTAATTGGGCGCATAATAAAGGCTGGGGAACGGATCAGCCCTTGGATAGCTGGGATGGAATAAGTAAGTACGATCCAATGACTAATTCTATATCCTTGAGTTTCGAGAATTTTGGGTTGAAAGGAGTTATTCCAGAAAGCCTAGGAGAGTTGGGAGACTGGGTTCGTAATCTCGAATTCATAAATGAGCCTGGCATAACTGGAACGATTCCTGAATCTTTCAGCAAGTTTAGGAATTTGCAAAGATTGGAAATCAGACGCACTTCAATGACGTCTCTGCGTGATTGTTTCTCTGAAATGAAGACATTGGGGCTCTTTTTAATTCTAAGTAATAGGGAAATGAAAGGGCCTCTACCTGCATCATTGGGGAACCTACCTTCATTGATTGACATATCTATCGTCGATAACGGTTTCGAGGGATCTATTCCTCCATCGTGGGCAAACCTCGGTAACGGTTCGATTCTAAATATGAGATCAGTCGATATTGAAAACAATTATCTTTCCGGTTCGATTCCTCAGTATTTCCTTGACGCCGCAGAAACTGATTCAAAATGGCTATTCCAATTAATTAATCAGAAAGGAATAGGTTTCGATATCGGCGGACTGGATATTCCTGCCTATGGAGATCATGTAATAAAAGGCACGGTTCAAGACATCAGCGGCAAATCATTCACGTTTGACGATGTGATAAAGAACAACAAATACACAGTCAATCTTATTTGGGCTTCCTGGTGTCCATTCTCCAGGACCTTGATGCCTCAGCTGAAAAGCTTCTATGAACAATATCATAAAGATGGACTTGAAATAATTGCCACTTCGCAAGTGGGTGGAGTAGATGAGTATGGAGCTGGACACTTACTTGCTGATTATGAGGGCTACAAGAGAGAGGTAATTGAAAAAGGATATGACATCTGGTATAATTACTATTGGCCCGATTACGGTTCTAGTTATATGAATACAACTCCTAATGTAGAGGTTTATGACCAAAATGGTTTTGTTATCTTCAGTTCGGTGCTCGACTTCAATGATCCGGAAAGGAATCGATTCAAAAAAAGCGCTTCTGCTGACCTGATACCATTCCTGGAGACTCTGATGGGTGTTACTGAACCAGAAGACCCGTATACTTCTACGGACTACTCGAAAGACGGTCAGGTAATAACACTTCAAAAGGCAACTGTGGGAAAGGGTATTGACATTGTGTTTATGGGAGATGCTTATACCGACCAGGATATGGCTACGGGTGGCATCTATGAGACCGTTATGCGACAGGCAATGGAGGAGTTTTTCGATATCGAACCATATAAGACGTTCCGCAACCGCTTCAATGTGTATGCGGTGAAGGTCGTTTCTGCGAATGGCAGGATAGGTGTGGGATACAGCACTGCACTCGGCACTTATCTAGGCGAAGGCACTTACGTAAATGGAGACAATGATAAGTGTTTTGAATACGCCTTGAAGGTTCCTGGTATCACAAGCAGAGAGAATCTGTTAATCAGTGTCATCGTTAACAGTACCCGAAACTTCGGAACAGCTATTTTGTATGCAACTGACCAGTCGAGTGTTGCTCGTATCCCTTCTTTCGGGAATGACCCTTACTACTTTGGTTCGGTACTACAACACGAGGCAGGTGGTCACGGCTTTGCTTTCCTCGCTGATGAGTATTACCAGAATAAGGAGAAAGCCCCATCTGAATTAATAGAGGAGTACAATTTGATGTATAACCAGTATGGATGGTACGCAAATGTAGATTTCACAAATGACCCGTCAAAAATCCACTGGAGTGCATTCCTGTCCGATAGTCGTTATGAGAAAGAGGTGGGCATCTTCGAAGGTGCTGCCCTCTATGAGAAAGGCGCTTGGCGTCCTTCTGCAAACAGCGTAATGAATATGAATATGGGAGGCTTCAACGCTCCTTCACGTTTAGCAATCTACAAGCAGATTATGAAACGAAGCGGCGAACAATACAGCTTCGAGAAGTTCCTGGAGTACGATGCCATAAATAGAAATGCAGCAACAACGTCACTCGCTCCTTCCGCCCGCCGGGGCTACAACTGGGTACCTGACTCCCCGCCAGTCATTTCACGTTGATGTGTATTTAATTCTTTCCTAATATGATGCGTTAGAGAATAGTCGTTTTATCCGCACTCATGCTTGTTGTGGCGTATTCACCGTTGACAAGAGAGCTGGAGACATCCTCACCAAAGAAAGTTTCGGAAGTTTCCAGCTCCACATAGAGTGGTGCGTCCCTGAGGGAATCACCGGCGAAAGCCAGTCCCGCGGGAACAGCGGCGTCTATCTTCAGGACAAATATGAAATACAGATACTGGACTGCTACCAGAACGAGACCTACGCCAACGGCCAGACAGGGAGCGTGTACAAACAGGTGATCCCGCTTGCCAACGCAATGCGCAAGCCGGGAGAGTGGAATGTCTATGACATCATATACACGGCGCCCATTTTCAATGAGGACGGCACTTACAGGATGGCGCCCGTGGTTACCGTAATTCAGAACGGAATTGTCCTGCTGAACAATTTCACCATACGCGGCACCACGGAATACATAGGCCATCCCCAGGTAATACCTCACGGGGACGGCCCACTTCGTTTACAGGCGCACGGAGATCCCAGCGCGCCTATCAGTTTCAGGAATATCTGGCTCCGAAAAATGTAGGTACTAAGCCTCTTTCTTTGCCTTCATCTCACCGATCTTGGCTTTTGCCTTGTCAGTGAGTTCCTTGGCTTCTACCTTGGCCTCGGCATATACTTCCTTTGCCTTTACTGCGGCTTTCTGTCCAAGATCCTTGGCTTTGAGGGCAGCTTTGTCGTATGCTTCCTTGGCTTCTACCTTTGCCTTGGCACCCAGTTCCTTTGCCTTTACGGCTGCTTTCTCTCCAAGGTCCTTGGCTTTGAGTGAAGCTTTGTCATATGCTTCCTTGGCCTCTTCCTTAATCTTGTCGTATGCCTGTCCGGCCTTGTACTGTACCTTTTCTGCTATTGTGACTTTGCCGTCACCGTTAAGGTCCATAGGGTTCTTTACTTCTTCTGCCATAGTGTTAAAAATTTAGTTCTATACAAATTTATAAAAAAATCATTTCCACTGGTCTTTTATGTTCCATTCAGGGATGAACTCCAGGTAGGGGGTGCCGTCTTCGCGGAACAGGATGGGCAGCCATATGTAGCGGCCGTCTATGGGGTTGCGCGGGCGCCAGTTGTCCGCCATAAAAATGAAGGCGTCCTTCTTGCCGGGAACCGGCAGGATGAATGTGCTCTGGCCGTGGTATGTCAGGTCTGCATCCTCTCCGGTACAGGGGTTGGGATGCTGGGTCCAGGGGCCGAAGATATCGGTTGCGGAGAACATCCTGGCGGCGTTTGGATCCCATCCGGTGCAGCCGGATGTGATCATCCAATAGACGCCGTCCTTTTTGAAGATGGCGGGGGCCTCGTTGTGTCCGGCGGGGATTATGCGGGCGTATCGACCGCTGTGCGCGGTGTAATCGTCAGTAAGTTCAGCTATGTTAAGGGTGAGGTTGTCCTCGGCGGAGTAGATGTGGTAGGCCTTGCCGTCGTCATCTACGTAGAGGGTCTGGTCGCGGGACATCTGGCCTTCCTGGAAATCGTGCTTGAAGAGCAGGCCCTTCTTGACGGCTTCCACCCATTCGGGGGTCCAGGATTGCGGATAGTCCGCAGGGTCCAGGGCGTTCATCTCGTCTATTTCCTGCTGAGTCATATTCACGGGGTAGATTCCCGGGTTGCCCCTGGTGGAGCCAAGATACTTGTACGGGCCGGTAACGTTGTCGCTGATGGCCACGCCGGAGCGTGCGGCGTTGTAGCCGCGTCCCCTGAGTTCAAGATGGAACCACATCACAAACTTCCCGGTTGCCTTGTTGTAGATTACCTTTGGCCTTTCCATTATGGAACCGCGGGTGATTTCGCTCTGGGGGTCTTCCTCCACGCTTAGGGCAACGCCCTCGTTGGTCCAGTTTACAAGGTCCTTGGAGGAGTAGCAGGTCACACCCACCAGGGCGTTGTTGCTGCGCTCTCCCTTGTGCTCTCCAAACCAGTAAAAGGTGTTGTCATAATAGAGAATTCCGCCTCCGTGGGCGTTGATGTGTACGCCGTCCTGATCAGGCCATATCTCCATAGAACGGATGGGGGCGTCAGTGTAAGGCGAGGAACAGGCGGCGGCTGCCAGAGCGGCTGCTGCAAAGAATAATTTGGCCAGGGCTTTCATATGGGGAATCGTTTATTTTTGAAAAGGTAATTATTATTCTACAATAATAATTGCTATCTTGATAAAAATTTTATTCTAACCACTAAAAATATGAAGTGCAATATTTTCAGAGCCACAAAATTGTTGCTTGCAACAGTTGTGTCTGTAATGTTATTGAGTTCATCTGAACCTGTACCAATTTACCTGAACACCTCGTATTCTTTCGAGGAGAGGGCTGCGGACTTGGTTTCCCGTCTTACCCTTGAAGAGAAGCAGAGCCTTCTCGGAAACAATATGGCGGCCGTTCCGCGCCTTGGAATCAAGGCTTACAATGTATGGAGCGAGGCCCTTCACGGAGTGCTCTCCGGCGCCAACGCCGCCGCAGGCATCCCCGGACCGTCCTCTTTCCCTAACAGCGTTGCAATTGGTTCCACCTGGGATCCTGACCTTGCACAGAGGATGGCAAGCGCCATCACTGACGAGGCCCGCGCAATATTCCAGACCGGGACCAAGGGCCTTACCTTCTGGTCTCCTGTAGTGGAGCCCGTCCGCGACCCCCGCTGGGGAAGGACCGGAGAGTCCTACGGAGAGGATCCGTTCCTTGCCGCACAGATGGCAAGGGGATTCGTCCGCGGATTTATGGGACCGGACAAGACCTACCTCAAGGCAGTTCCTACCGCAAAGCACTACTTTGCCAACAACAGTGAGTTCGACCGCCACGTGAGCAGTTCAAATATGGACAGCCGCGATATGAGGGAGTTCTACCTCTATCCTTACAAGACCCTCATCGAGCAGGAGAACCTGCCTTCAATTATGACATCCTACAACGCAGTAAACGGAGAGCCTACCACCTCCAGCGAGTACTACGTTGACGTTATCGCCCGACGCACATACGGTATGAAGGGCTATGTAACCGGAGACTGCTCCGCCGTGGATGACATCTTCACCGGCCACTACTATGTGGATACAGCGGAGCAGGCTGCCGCCGAAGGCCTTTACGCCGGAGTAGACTCAGACTGCGGAAGCATCTACCAGAGATATATGATCTCCGCATACGAGCAGGGACTCGTTTCAATGGCAGTTGTTGACAGGGCGCTGGTGAATATGTTCACCGTGAGGATGCGCACCGGAGAATTCGATCCTGAGGAGAAGGTGCCTTACACCAAGTACCCCACCACAATGATCAATTCCCCGGCAAACCAGGCCCTTTCAGTAGAGCTTGCTACCAAGACCGCCGTGCTCCTCAAGAACACCAACCAGGCTCTGCCTCTCCAGCCAAAGGAGATCAAGACTATTGCCCTCATTGGCCCCCAGGCCGATGACGTAGAGCTGGGACCTTACTCAGGACGCCCTGAGCAGACCTCTATGATAAGCCCTTACGCAGGAATCAAGGATTACTTTGAGAGCCGCGGCATCCCCGTAAACATCAACCTTGTCTCTGGTGCCGATACCAAGAGCAAGAGCAACCTCCTTTACGTAGCATACTTCGAGGTGGAGAAGACTGACGGCAGCGTTCACCGCTATGACGCCACCCAGTACAACGCCTGCTCGGAAGGCGTGACCGTAGGCTCCGGAATGGGAGAGGAAGAGCAGGTACGTACAATTGACGACGGTGCCTGGACTGCCTACAACAACGTAGACCTCACCGATATCGAGAACCTTACCGTTGGCCTCAACATCCCCACCGAAGGTGGTATAGTAGAGGCCAGGGTATCTTCCCCTGAAGGAAACCTGGTTGCCACAATCGAGGCCACAAGGGCTTCGGGTGCAAGGGTCGGTGGCGTTTATGGCGCCAGTATGCCAATGAAGGTGAAGGCTCTCAAGCTTGGCTTGAACGAGCCCCAGACCCTCTACCTGGTTTACAAGGCTCCCGCCGACGCTCCTATCGATGACAACACTATCAACGCAGCAAAGAACGCGGACGTTGCCGTTGTATTCGTAGGAACTGACGAACACACCGCTACTGAGGAGGCTGACCGCCTCACCCTGCTCCTCCCGGGCAACCAGATGGACCTCATCGACGCGGTTGCCGCTGCAAACAAGAAGACCATTGTTGTAATGCAGACTCTGGGATGCGTAGAGGTTGACCAGTTCAAGGACAACCCCAACATCCAGGGAATCATCTGGACAGGATACAACGGAATGGGACAGGGCGCAGCCATTGCCAAGGTTCTCTTTGGAGACGTAAACCCTGGCGGAAAGCTCAACGCCACTTGGTTCAAGACCGTAAAGGACCTTCCTGCAATCACCAACTACAACCTCCGCGGAGGAAACGGCGTTAACGGCCGTACACTGTGGTACTTTGACAAGCCTGTTTCCTATGAGTTCGGATACGGCCTTTCATACACCACGTTCGCATACAGCAATTTCAAGATCAGCCAGAACACAATCACCCCTCAGGACAAGATTACAGTATCCGTAGACGTTACCAACACCGGCGACTATGACGGAGATGAGGTTGTCCAGGTTTATATGACCACTCCTGATAGCCCTGCAAGCCTGCAGAGGCCAATCAAGAGGCTCAAGGGATTCAAGAGGGTTACCATTGCCCGCGGCCAGACCAAGACCGTTGACATTGACATTGACTGCGCAGACCTCTGGTTCTGGGATATGGACGCAGACAAGATGACCTATGACCAGGGACGCTACGTATTTGAGGTAGGTTCCTCTTCAAAGGACATCAGGGGTACCGTTACCGCCACTATGAGGGGTAACCTTGTTCCTCAACTCAAGGTGGTTGTGGCTTCTGCCGGCGTTACCGTTATGAAGCCGGGTGAGACCGCCCAGGCCGAGTACACCGCCGCAATGACCGACGACAGCTTCTACGATGTTTCCAAGGCAAGCGTAATCTGGGTAAGCAACAACCCCAAGGTGGCAGAGGTTTCCTCAACCGGTCTGGTAACAGCCAAGTCTAACGGCGTTGCAACCATCACCGCAAGGGTTTCCATCAACGGCAAGACCGTAAGCGGAAGTTTCCCTGTAAAGGTTATGCCTAACCTCAATCTCGCCAGCCTCACAGTAGCAGGAAAGAATGTCCTGAAGGCCGGCAACAACGCATACAGCTATGTCCAGAAGGCCGGTGCCGCTCCTGCAGTTGCGGCAAAGGCCGTGGATCCTTCACTTTCCGTTGACGTAAAGCAGGCCGCTTCCGTTCCTGGAACCGCTACCGTAAAGGTTACCGACTTCGTTACCTATGACACCAACGAGTACGTGGTCAACTTTGGAACAAAGTCCGCAAGTGACGAGTTCAAGGCCCTTGGCAACCAGTGGAACTGGGTTCGCGAGGACAGGACCAACTGGTCTCTGGTAAGCAAGCCGGGATTCCTGACAATCACCGCCGGCCCCGGCGAGGTTACAGGAACCAGCAACAGCGCAAAGAACATTCTTCTGCAGAGCGCCAACACAGATTGGACAATTGACACCAAGGTTGTATTCTCCGGAGCACCCGGAATGCCCGCACAGAATGCCGGTTTGATAGCATACCAGTGCGACGACAACTTTGTCAAGTTCACCTACGGAGCAGCTGCAATGGGCCGCGGCCGCGCGCCTATGGGCGGCGGAGCGGGCAGCCTGCAGCTGGTAGTTGAGGAGAACGGCAACCAGAAGAGCGCCGCAAACCTCAGCCTTGCTGGAATCATTAAGGCAGACAACACTCTCTATATGAGACTGGTAAAGAAGGGTGACACATATACCGCATACTACTCTGTAGATGGAAGGAAGTTCACCCAGTTTGCCCAGGCAAAGGCTACCCTCAAGGATATCCAGGCAGGTATCATTGCCTGCGAGGGCGCGCAGAATCCTGCTATGGCCAGGATGATGCCTCAGGGAGCTGCAGCTCCCGCGGCAGCACCGGCCGCGCCGTTCAGCGCTTCCTTCGACTACTTCAAGATTTCAAACACAAGTGCGAAGTAAGATATCAGTTGTAATTGCAATCCTGCTGTCCGGGCTTTTGTCCGGGCAGCAGATTTGCTTTGCATATAAGTCCGTGATACCGTACAACGGGGTTTTCGCGGCGGTTGGGGAGCCAGGGCGCATAGATTTCTATTCGCCGGAAGGAGCCCTGTCCAGTTCCGTGGAGCTTCCATCAGGAATGGAGGTTAACGACGTGTGCGTTTATGACGGCGCCCTTGTGGGAACCGCCAACGGCGCCATAGTCACTTACCGCAACGGAGAACTAGGCTTCCAGCCCTTGCAGGGGGAGGCATCCGCCCTCATCCCGTTCAAAGGCAAGCTGATGGTTGCCGTGAACGGGTCTGACGGAGTACGGATGCTCTGCTATGAAGGGCTTGGGACCCTTGTGGACGAGCTTCTGTTGCCGGTGGAGGGGAGGATGACCGCGCTTACGGCATCGGAGAACTATTGCTTTGGCGTCACATCGGAAGGCGAGATCCTCCGCAGCGGCGACGGCATTGAGTGGCTTATGCAGGAGTTCAACGCGGATTACGAGGGTTATTATCCCCCTATGGAGTTCATTGATGTCGAGGCCGGAATGGACAACGTTGCCATTGTGGGACGCACCCGGAACGGGGGAAGCGCAATGTTCCTGTCCAGTTACGGCATAGTGTGGAGCCCCCGCGAACTGTCATATTCCGGGACTTCGGGCAATTATATGCTTGAAGAGGAACCCCTTTCAATTATTTATGACCCACTTGCGGACCAATATGTCCTGCTTTGCACCTCAGGGGTAATGTTTTATGTTCCTGCCTGCGCGCACTGCAACAAACGGGAACAGATAAAGGCCAACGAACTGTATTCCCTGGCATTCACCCCCCAGGGAGAGTTCTTTGTAGTTGGCTCCGACAGTTTCGCGGCTGTCGTTTCCAGATAGATTTGCTATGTTCAGAAAATTCTTTGCAGCTTTGCTGATCCTGTGGGCTCCAGTGCTGAGCGCCCGGAATGACAGGGAGTATTGGGTTGATGTTCTTGACCAGATTGCCCGCCCCGTTATAAGTAACCTGGCGGCAGGCACGCTCCGTGCCAATATGCCTTTTGAATCGCTCTCCTCTGACAAGGGGCGTATGGATGTCAGTCATCTTGAGGCTTTCGGCCGAACCGTTTGCGGCATTTCCGCCTGGCTGGAACTGGGCCCGGACAACACTCCGGAGGGTCAGCTCCGTGCAGAGTACATCAAGATGACCCGTGCGGCACTGGCTAATGCCACCAATCCTCAATCTCCTGATTATCTGACCTTTGACGGCCATTCAGGAACACAGGCTCTGGTGGACGCGGCTTTTCTGGCGCAGGGACTCCTGCACGCTCCCACCCAGCTGTGGATGCTTCTGGACTCCGGGGTGAAGCAGAATGTGATTGCCTGCCTGAAACAGAGCCGCGAGATCCGTCCGTACGAGAGCAACTGGCTGCTCTTCGCATCCATTGTAGAAGCCGCCCTGCTTGAATTCACCGGAGAGTACGACGCTCAGCGCCTCAATTACGGCGTTGACAAGTTTATGACAGGGGGCTGGTACAAGGGAGACGGCATTTACAGTGACGGAGCTGACGTCCATCTGGATTTCTACAATTCCCTGGTGATCCATCCAATGCTCACGGACATCCTCAAGATAATGCAGAAGCACGGTCTGGCGGAGCAGAGGGCAGTTGACACGCAGTTAAGGCGCGAGCAGAGGCTCAGCGCTGAACTTGAGCGTGTCATTTCGCCCGAAGGGACCTACCCTGCCGTGGGGCGTTCCATCACTTACCGCTTCGGCTCATTCCACGCACTTGCGCACACCGCCTGGATGAGCGCCCTGCCGCAGAAGATTTCCCCTGCGCAGGTACGCTGCGCCCTTACGGCAGTAATCAGCCGCCAGCTCTCAGTTCCGGGGAACTTCGATGCCGACGGCTGGCTTACAGTTGGCTTTGCAGGTCATCAGCTGCATATGTCCGAGGACTACATCAATACCGGAAGCCAGTATCTCTGCTGCGCTGTTTTCCTGCCCCTGGGCTTGCCTGCGTCAGATCCTTTCTGGAGCGCTCCTGACCAGGACTGGACCAACAAGAAGGCTTGGAGCGGGATTGACGTTGGAGCGGACAAGGCCCTTTAGTTTAACTTTTTGACAAGGTCGAACCAGTCTTCGGCCGTAGTAATGTCTCCTTTGGACCAGCAGGATCCAAAGTAATAGGTGAATGTGTCGCCGGATTTTACCTGGCGGTAGACCATTCCGTGGTCGTCACCGTGTGACAGTGCGCTGAAATCCGCATCCGGGACATATACTGCCACGCCAATCATTCCGTCTTCCTTCTCCTGGCTCTGGTCTGAGGCCTTCTCCCACAGTGCATACCTGTCATCCAGCATAAGTTCCTCCTGGATGGTATCGTCCGCAAGGTGGCGGAACACGCCTGCAGCAATGTATACAGGCTCGCCGTCGTCACCGCTGAAGTAGTAGGTGTCTTCTGACTTGCAGAAATAGCTGTCCGCGGTCACCGTTATCTTCTTGTCAAAGGAGATATTCAGGTCGCCTACGGTCCATTCCGGATAATGCAGGACAAACACTATCTTTTCCGGAGAGCTTTCCAGTATCTCCCAGCTGCGGTAGTTGGTAGCGGGGTACATTATCCTGTTCTCTATGATGAAGGCGGAACCGCCGCCGCCAAGGCTTCGGCCAACCTTGTAGCAGTCCTTGCCCTCGCCGTGGTCGTGGTGGTAGTAGTTGGGATCCACCTGAGCCTGGGCGTACCATTCATTGGCTACAAGACGTCCGGGCTTCTTTACCCAGATATCAATTCCCGGCGACGTGGGATTGCCCTCCAGGGCCTTTCCGTAGATGCGTCCGGCAATGAGGTTGTTCTCAAAGACAAAGTCGTCCGCGCGCTCAGGCACATAGCGCGCCATCACCTTTGGCTCCTGCGGCTTCTGGCCGCAGCAGCAAAGGCAAAACACGCTTGCAAGTATCAGTAAAGTCTTTTTCATCATTTTGGTTGTTTTCCTATATATGCCAGGATTCCGCCGTCAACGTAGAGGATGTGTCCGTTCACTGCGTCCGATGCGGCGGAGGCCAGGAACACGGCGGGGCCGCCGAGTTCCTCCGGCTCCAGCCATCGTCCCGCAGGGGTCTTTGCGCAGATGAAGCTGTCAAAGGGATGCCTGCTGCCGTCAGGCTGCCTTTCGCGAAGCGGGGCAGTCTGGGGCGTGGCTATGTATCCCGGGCCTATTGCGTTGCACTGGATGTTGTACTCTCCGTATTCGGAGCATATGTTGCGGGTGAGCATCTTGAGGCCGCCCTTGGCCGCGGCGTACGCGGAAACGGTCTCGCGTCCCAGTTCGGACATCATCGAGCAGATGTTTATGATTTTGCCAGCGCGCCTTTCCATCATTTCCGGGAGTACGGCCGAAGCCACGATATACGGGGCCACCAGGTCCACGTCTATCACCTGCTGGAACTCCTCCCTCTTCATCTGGTGCATAGGGATTCGCTTGATGATTCCGGCGTTGTTCACAAGGATGTCTATCTGGCCAACCTCCGCGTGGATGCGCTCCACCAGTGCCTTGACGTCGTCTTCCTTGGTGACGTCGCATACATAGCCCTTGATATTGCTTATCCCGGCCGCCCTGTAGTTGGCAAGGCCGCGCTCCAGTGCTTCCTGGTTTATGTCGTTGAACACTATGTACCTGGCTCCGGCCTCCACAAAAGCCTTGGCAATGTTGAATCCTATTCCATAGGAGCCGCCCGTAATCCAGGCGTTCTTTCCTTCAAGTGAAAACAGATTGGCCATACTTATCTGAGATCAGTTGTTGCGCAGCCGTCCATATCGTTGTAGTCCAGGTTCTCTCCGCACATTGCCCAGATGAAGGTGTAGTTCTTAGTGGCGCAGGCGGCGTGGATGCTCCATTCAGGAGAAATCACGGCCTGCTCGTTCTTCATCCATATATGGCGGGTCTCGTCTGTGGTGCCCATAAAGTGGCAAACCGCCTGGTCGTTGTCCAGGTCAAAGTAGAAATAGACCTCCATACGGCGGTTGTGCGTGTGGGCTGGCATAGTGTTCCAGGTGCTGCCGGGCTTGAGTTCCGTCATACCCATCTGCAGCTGGCAGGAAGGCACCACTTCCTTAACCAGCATCCGGTTGATGATGCGGTGGTTGCTTTCCTCCAGGCTTCCCAGTTCCATATGCACGGCGTTCTCCTTGGTGGTCAGATGGTCCGGATATTCTTTATGAGCTGTGGCTGAGCAGAACCAGTACTTGGCCGGCTTTGCCGGATCAAGGCTCCTGAAGAACACTTTCCTGTCTCCGCGGCCAATGTAAAGGGCCTCCTTGAACTGCATTTGCACCTCCTTCCCGTCAATCTCCACTACTCCGGGGCCTCCCACGTTAAAGACTCCCATCTCCCTGCGTGACAGGAAGAACTGGCTTCTGAGTATGTCTATGGGCTTCAGTTCAACTGCTTCGTTCACCGGCATTATGCCTCCCGCAATCATCCTGTCGTGCATACTGTACACTACATTCATTGTGTCAGGGCAGAAAACGGTCTCAATCAGATAGTTCCTGCGGAGTTCCGCAGTGGTGTAGCGCTTGACGTCGTCCGGGTGCGCCGCATATCGTATTTCGCTGTTTACTTTCATCTTTTATTCAGTTTTCCGTATTTGACAATGGCTTCAAGGAAGTAGTAGTCCGCGTAGGTCAGGGGGACGTCAATCTCGCTGCCTCCGGGGATGTTGCCCACGGAATGCATCAGCAGGAAGTTGCCGTTTTCCCCTTCCGGGGCGAAGTACTCCGGAGACGCCAGCGTGCGTATCTGCAGTTCCGCTGTCTGCCTGTACTGCTTTGCGAGGCTTGCGTCTTCCGTCAGGGAAGAAAGGGTTACAAGGGCCGATGCCATTATGGCTCCCGCCGATGCGTCCCTGAGCACGGGATCGCCTTCCTTCCAATTGTAGCGCCTGGGATGCCCCGGCGCGTCCATAGGAAGCGCGTTGGGGGTTCCCGGGGCGTTGAAATCCCAGTATGGGATGCCGTCCTCCGGGAGCAGCGGTATCATAAAGGCCGCGATCTTCTGCGCCTGGTCAAGGTATTTCTCAATATGAGTGCGCTCATACATCATAGTGTAACCGTAAAGGCCCCAGGCGTTTCCGCGGGACCAGGCGCTCTCGTGAGCGAATCCCTGTACGGTCTGCTTGTGATCCACCTCTCCTGTTTCCGGGATGTAGTCCACCAGGTGGTATGTGGAATAGTCCGGGCGGAAGTGGTTCTTGATGGTAGTGTTTGCGTGTGTGCAGGCAACGGTGATGTAAGAATCCCTTCCGAACAGCTGGGCGCAGTTCAGCAGGTGCTCCAGGTTCATCATATTGTCTATGATCACGGAGTAGTGGTACCTGTTGTCATTCCAGCTCTTGATGCATCCGACGGTGGGATTGAAGCGGGCTGCAAGCTTGTTGGCGGATTCTTCCAGGATTGGAAGATAGGAAGGGTCTCCCGTCAGGCGGTAGGCGTTGCCGTAGCTGCAGTTCATCTGGAATCCCAGGTCGTGGTCGGTGGGGGTGCTGCAAAGGGTGGCGAGCTTCTTGGTGTTTTTCTCCGCCAGGGCCTTGATGTCCTGGTCTCCGGTGGCTTCATAAACATACCAGAGGCTTCCGGGGAAGAAGCCGCTGGTCCACCAGCGCATATCGGCATTTATGCATTCGCCGTCCTGGTAGGAGCGGGGGAGGGTGTTGGCGTCCAGGCGGGCGTCCATTGCCTCCAGCTGCACCACAGCTGTCTTCATTACCCTGCGGGCAAGGCCTTTCATTGTCTCCTTGCACGAGCAAAGGCAGGCCATAGCGGCCAATGTTACAATGACTGTTCTCAAAAAACGGTATTTCATATGCATTATTGTTTGATTTCCGCGATAATGTCTATGGATTCCCTGCAAAGGGCGGTGATACGGGCCCAGTCTTTATTTGCCATAGCGTCTTTGGGGAAGAGGTTTCCGCCCATTCCCACGCACATAGCTCCGGCCTTGAACCAGCCCTGAAGGTTCTCCTTTTCCGGCTTTACCCCGCCTGTAACCATTACTTTGCTCCAAGGCATTGGGGCAAGCAGGGATTTCACGAACGCGGGACCCAGTACATCGCCCGGGAAAAGCTTGCAAATCTCGCAGCCGGCCTGCTGAGCATTCCAGACTTCAGTTACGGTTCCGCATCCAGGCATATATGGGATATCCTTTTCATTGCAGAGTGCCGCCACTTGAGGATTGAAAATAGGGCTTACAATGAATTGCGCTCCGTTGTCCAGGAAGTATTCAGCGGCACTGCGGTCCATTACGGTTCCCGCTCCCAAGATGAGATCCGGCAGATTGTCGGGGACGAATTCCGCCAGGCATTTGAACACCTCTTTGGCGCCCGGGCCCCTGTCTGCGAACTCGAACAGGCGTATACCGCCCTCAAAGCAAGCCTTAAGCACCGCCTTGGCGGTTTTCGGTTCCGGATTGTAAAAGACCGGAACCAGGCCTGTGCGCTCCATTGCGCTGAATATCTGATCTTTAGTGAATCCCATAGCCTATCTGTTGACTCTTCCTGAACCGTCGCCCGCCATAAGCGCTTCCACCTCTGCAACGCTCACGCGGTTGTAGTCTCCCCAAATAGTGTGCTTGAGGCACGATGCCGCAGCTGCGAATTCCAGCGCCCTGGCATCGCCCCCATAAGCAAGGAGCCCGTAGATGAGACCGCCCATAAAGGAATCTCCCGCCCCAACGCGATCCACTATGTGGGTTATGTCGTACCGCCTGCTGCACAGGAGTTCCTTGCCGTTGTACAGTACGCCGCCCCAGGTGTTGTGGCTGGCGTTGATGCTGCCCCTTAGGGTGATGGCCACCTTCTTTGCGGCCGGGAAGCGCTTGCAAAGCGCACGGCAGACCTCGACATATTTCTGCTGGTCCACGCTGCCGGAGGTGACGTCAACCCCCTTTGCCTTTATGCCGAAGACTTTGTCCGCGTCCTCCTCGTTGCCCAGGATAAGGTCGCAGTGCTCCACAAGGGCGGGCATCACCTCAGATGCGGCTTTGCCGTATTTCCAGAGGTTCTTGCGGTAGTTGAGGTCACAGGAGACTGTGAGCCCGGCCGCCTTGGCGGCCTTGACGGCCTCCAGACACACGTCCGCCGCTCCCTGGCTTATGGCCGGGGTTATCCCCGTCCAGTGGAACCAGTCCGCTCCGCTGAACACCTCCTTCCAGTCTATCATTCCCGGCTCAATCTCCGCTATCGCGGAGTTGGCACGGTCATAAATGACCTTGCTGGGGCGCGATACGGCGCCCGTTTCCAGGAAATAGACGCCCAGCCTGCTGCCGCCGCGGGCGCAGTGGTCCGTACGGACCCCAAGCGCGCCTAGCGAGGCCTCGCAGGCCCTGGCTATGTCATTGTCCGGGAAGCGTGTCACGAACTCCGCGTCCATCCCGTAATTGGCAAGGGATACGGCCACGTTGGCCTCTCCGCCGCCATAACTCACGTCAAACTGCCCGGCCTGGCCAAACCGCAGGTTCTGCGGCGTGGACAGCCGGAGCATAATCTCTCCGAATGTTACAATCTTGGGCATTAGAAAATGTTTTTCTTGAATCTTGCGGTCCAGTCTTCCAGCCGGGGACCTTGTTCCCCTTGCTTCACGCAGTAGAAGCGCTGGTTGGTGGTGGGGGAGTCAAGCGGGCCGCACTCGTCAATGTAAGGGCCCACTTTCACAAAGTCAAGGGCGTCCAGCACCGGCCTGGCATTTTCCAGGTCGCGGCCGGAGTACCAGCAGGTCTTGAGTCCAGGATAGTCCTTCTTGAGCCAAAGGGCCAGTTCCCTGACCTTGGCGGGCTCAGCGTCTCCTCCCATAAAGGAAACGCAGGAAATGCCGGGGTTCCTTTTAACAAGCATAGCGAGGGACTCGTTGTCGAGAACCTCGCCTATGTCCTGTGCAAGATAGCTTGAATGGCATCCCGGGCACTTTACCGGACAGTTGCTTATGTTTATTGCCAGGGTGACCTCGTCGGGAACTTCCCTGAAGACCACCTTGGTGTCTACATATTTCATTTGACCTCCTTTGCGTAATACCTGTGCTTGGCCTCAATGTGTCTGTAGTGGTCAAAGTCGTCAATAGGACGAAGGAATCCGATTACCCTGGTCCACTGGCGCATAGGGGCGCCGCACTTGGGGCATACGTCCAGAGGCTGCTTTACAATGTGGTGGCAGTTTGGATCCGTACACTCGCTGTTGGGGATGTTGAACGTGAAGTAGGATGTACCCTGGGCAATTGCAAAGTCGATGAGCTTGAGGTACTGGAACTTGGTCAGGTGCTCCTCAAGGTTGCAGTGCAGTCCCACGCCGCCGTCAAGGAGCTCGGTGAACTCGCGTCCGTGCAGGCGGAACTTGTCCAGGACGGAAGTCTCGGGATCGTCCGCAAGGTAGAAGTATGAGTTGTAGAGCACCCTGTTCTCAGGAACCCAGTATCCGTCCTCCTTGTCCCAGTTGTAGTTCTTGGAGCTGAGGCCCTCTGCGGGCACGAACTCCTGGTTGAACTGGAACAGCTTGGTGGAGTGGGCCTTGTTCTGTTCGCTGATGGTTCCGGTCACAAGGCGGCAGAACTCCATATACGGCTTGTTGTAGTTGCAGGTGAGGCCTATGAACTCTGCGGCCTCGTTGATTCCGTTCTCTCCAATTGTGCTGTACAGCTTGTTCATCTTGATGTAGTTGGCCTTGGATGCGTTGAGCATTCCGGCTTTCTCCGTGTCGTACAGCAGGGTCTTGTATGCGATGTGGTATTTGTAAACCCTTTCAAGGATGTCAACCAGATACTGCTTGAAGTCTGCAGAGAGGTCCTTGAAATGCTCTTTCACGTATTCGCGGTCCATCTCGCGGTCCTTGGCCCAGTTCTGGATGATTCGGTTGAGGTTGAGGGTGATTACGTTGGCGCTTCCGGTCTGTACTCCGGTGAGTCCGTTGGTGAAGGTGAACACGTTCTCCTGGATCTCGTTGCGGAGACGGCAGCAGGATGCCAGTCCGTTGGGGTTGTCGGAGATGTAGGTGAAGAAGGAGTGGCCCTCTGAATACATCTGGGCGGTGAAGTCCTTGTACTCCTTGTCAATGATGTCGTTTCCGTTGGAAAGGAGGGCCATTGTTTCTACCGGGAAGGTGAGCAGGGTCTTGGTCCTTTCCTGGTTGAACCAGCGCATAAAGTCCTTCTGCAGGTAGCTGACGCGCTCCCAGGAGGGCTTGCTTCCGTCAGGGAAGTAGAAGTCGTCGAACAGGGCGTGCCAGTAGTTGCTGTCGTAGTAGCTGATGTTGGTGAAAGGAGACTGGTAGCTACGGTTTCCTGCAGGCTGGTTGATTCCGTATACGATCTGCTGGAAGGACTGGTGGATGGTGTCGCCAATGGTGCGCTTGGGGTACAGGGAGGCCAGTTCGTCAATCTTGTTGATGTAGTCCTCTCCAAAATCCTTGACGCAGTAGTAGTCAAACACGTTGAAGAACTCTCCGAATGCGACGGCGCCCTTGCACTGGGCGGAGAGCAGGAAGGCCAAGTTGCAGAACTGGCCGCAGAAGCTGCTCAGGTTCTTTGGCGCCGTAGCTCCAAGGCCGTCCATTCCGTGTGTGCCTTCCTGTACCAGGGGGTACAGGGATACGGCCTCGCAGTAATTCTTGACGGCCGGTGAGGAGGCTTCGTCGTGGACGTAGATTATGTGGCTCAGGAGGTCTTTCTCGTACTGGTCTGCAACCTCGGGGGAAAGTTCCTTGAGTTTCTTCTTCATACGGTAGCGCTGGATCTGGCGGTTGAGGGTCTTGTAGACCTCTCCGTCCAGGTTGGCCACGTTCTTGATTGCCACATTGGCGTTTGCGTCGGTCTCGGAGGAGGTGGCGGCGTTTGCGTCGGACTTGGCGTATGTGTCCATATAGTCCACCCTTTCCTTAATGAAACGTAGATCCTTGTGCTTCTCGCGGTACAGGATGTAAGCCTTGGCAACGGTGTAGTACTTCTCGTACATCAGCTGGGTCTCCACAATGTCCTGGAGTTTTTCAACCTTGAAGGTGTAGTCGTCATCGAACATATCGATGAAGTGCTTGAGCCCTTCTATGAAGCTGATGGGGGTTTTCTCGTATCCACAGGCCTTGAAAGCCGATTCTACCGCTACTTCAATCTTTGAGAAATCAAATGGCTGTATTTCGCCGTTTCTTTTGATTACGTTCATATGTGGTTTAAGTTTCTTTTTAGAGAATAGTTTTCAGATGGAATTACGGTCAAAGTTAGTACAAGTTTCCCGAATACGCCGTATAATTTTATAAACAATTTTTTGGGGGTTTTTAACAAATTGGTTGTACCTTTGTGTATTGGTTTTGAAAACAGATTAATATGAAGATTATAAAGATTTTTGCTCTGCTATTTTTGTGCTTGGGAGTTGTTTCTTGTGGTGCTGACATTGAAAAGGGACTCGTAGTCCATTCAGACTTCGAAGGAGACGCAAGGGATGACAGCCCTAATCATTATGACGGTATGCTCAGGAGCGGCGCTTCAATAAGCGACGACAGCGCCGTGGGAAATTCCTCCGTATATTTTGACGGCAATCAGGCATATGTAGAGTATCCGGAAGGCAAAGTTTACTTTGACGGTAGTTATTCCATCAGCATCTGGGTGAAATGGGAAGAGTGCCACGTATGGGACAGGATCCTGGATTTCAACCAGATAATGCCGCAGGCAGGAAACGCCGTAACCTGGCGCATCGGCTCCAATGTAGACGGCAAGGCCAACAGCCTCTGGCTGGACCAGTGGGTGCTTGACAACGACAACAATCCCGTTTCCAGCATCATCTCCCTGGATAATGTCCCGGCGGACGCAGGCCTTGGCTACAGTGTGAAACTTGGACAGTGGGACCACTACGTAGTAGTATATGATGTCTCCGCTTCCAACTCCCAGGGCGTCAAGCATAACGAAAAGGGACAGGAAATCCGTTACCGCGGCGCCGTTACGCTGTATGTCAACGGAAAGAAGGTTGGCCAGAACAACCACTGCTTCAATCCTCAGCCAATCCCCACCGTTGCAAACTGGCTTGGCCGCAGCCGCTATCAGGGAGACCCTCATTTCAAAGGCTGGATGGATGACTTCAGGATTTATGACAGGAAGCTTTCAGCCAGTGAGGTCCAGTCGCTCTACAAGCTGGGAGCAAATTAAAACAGCCCACTAATTACCCACTAATAATGAATAACCCTAAATTAATTTTCTTATCGGCTCTTTTGCTTTGTGGATGCACGTCCAACCTGCCAAAAGTGCCGGAAGGAGTTCCGCCAACCGAGTACAAGAACGTAGTTGTGCACGACCCTTCCATTATGGACACTTCTGAGGGAGTGTACTACATTACCGGTTCCCATATGGCCGGCGCCAGGTCCAACGACCTCATCGACTGGGAACAGCTTTCAATGAGCGTCCAGCAGCAGAGCTGGTTCCAGGACATCCAGACGGAACTTGGAGACGTAATGGCCTGGGGGCACACCCGCACCTTCTGGGCGGGATGCCTCATCCAGCTGAAATCCGGCCCTTATGCCGGCAAGTATATGATGAACTACTGCGTCTGCCAGGGCAGCTGCCCGCAGGGCGCAATAGGTTATGCCATTGCGGACAAGCCGGAAGGCCCCTATCACGACAAGGGCGTCCTCCTTTACTCCTTCGGCTCCAGGAATACTGCCGATATCTACGATGCCCAGACACTGGATCTTCTCCGTTCAGGAGAGTCCGGAAACCTGGAGGCTTACGCCGACATCACCGCTCCGGACGGCACCGTTGTCAGGTACAACTCCAACTTTATGCCCAACGCCATCGACCCTTGTACATTCTATGACGCGCAGGGCCAGCTGTGGCTTTTGTATGGCTCCTATTCAGGCGGCATCTTCATTCACAGGCTGAATCCTGACGGCACAATTGACAAGACTTACAGCAGCGATTACTACGGCAAGAAGCTGATGGGCAGCTACCATACTCCAATCGAGGGACCGTTCATAATGTACAGCCCTGAGACTGAGTACTATTATATGTTCGTTTCCTACGGCGGACTCAATGCCAACGGAGGATACAACATCCGTGTATCCAGGAGCAAGAACCCTGACGGCCCGTTCCTTGACCCTGCAGGCCAGGATATGATAGAATGTATGGGCTTGCCCGGCCAGACAATGAACCGCCAGAACCCTGTGATTGAGAAATACGGCCTCAAGCTTATGGGCAACTTCCAGTTTATGCCTTTTGGACAGGAGCGGAACGCCTCTGAGGGATATAAGTCACCGGGACACAATTCTGCTTATTACGATGCGTCCACCGGCAGGTACTTCCTCCTTTTCCATACCCGTTTCCAGGGTTCGGGAGACCGTTACCAGGTAAGGGTGCACCAGATGTTTATGAACGAGGACGGATGGCCCGTAGTGGCTCCTCACCGTTATTCCGGAGTAGTTGAAGGTGTAAGGTACGGAAAGAAAGACCTTGCAGGTGCCTATAAGTTCGTCAACCACGGAACAAGGACTACCGGAGAACTTACTGAATCCTCAATCATATACCTCAATTCAGACGGTACCGTGTCCGGCGATGCTTCCGGAAACTGGACCTGGAACAAGGCTGGCGGAAAGAATTACGCACAGTTTACAATAGACGGTAAGACGTACAAGGGCGTATTCAATTACCAGTATGACCCTGCCAACAACGTCAACCGGTTCACCTTCACCGCCTGCGGCACCTCAAACGAGACCATCTGGGGAAGCAAGGCGGAATAGGACCATAACTTTTAAATGATTTCTACAAAAGACACATTGCTGGGGAAACTTCGCAGTGGGGAGCCGTTGCGTGGAGCGGAGTTGTTCAAGCTCATAATGCTGATGTCCCTGCCTGCGATCCTCGCGCAGCTTTCAATGTGTCTGATGAGCTACATCGACGCGGCAATGGTGGGGCGCCTGGGCAGCGCCCAGGCCGCGGCGGTGGGGCTTATGTCCTCTTCCACCTGGCTGTTCGGCAGTTTCTGCTACGGAAACAGTTCCGGATTCACGGTCCAGATAGCGCATCGCTGCGGGGCCGGGGATTACAGCGGAGCCAAGCGCATATTCAGGAAAGGATTGTTCACGGTGCTGGGAGTCAGCCTGTTCTTTGCCCTGATAGCGCTTGCCATAAGCGGAAGTCTTCCGCACTGGCTGCGCGGAGGGCCGGACATCATTGACGACGCCAGGGCGTATTTCCGCATTTACACGCTTTTCCTGCCGGTATTCCAGCTTGCGGTGTATTGCGAATCGGCATTGATTGCCAGCGGCAATATGAAGGTTCCCAGCTATACCAGCGTGGTGATGTGCGTGCTGGACGTGGTGTTCAATTACTTCTTCATCTTCAAGATGGGAAAGGGAGTTGCCGGAGCCGCGCTTGGAACAGGGCTCGCGGAGGTTTGCGCGGGAGGGTTCCTGCTGTACTACGCGTGCTTCCGCAGCAGCGAGCTCAGGCAGGACCTGCCCGTGGAGAAGAAAGAAGGGGACACAAGGAAGATATTCGACCAGGCTTTTGGAATTACCTGGCCTCTGTGGATCCAGAACCTGGTCAGCCGCGGAGCGTATGTGGCGGCCACGTTCATCATAGCTCCGCTGGGAACGGTGGCAATAGCGGCAAACTCCTTTGCCATAATTGCCGAAGGCTTCTGCTATCTGCCGGGTTACGGGGTGCAGGATGCGGCCACGTCGCTGGTGGGACAGAGCCTGGGGGCGGGGCGGAAGGAACTGGCCCGCCGCCTGAGCTGGATAGCCATCGCCTGTGGCGCCGGGATGATGACGCTCCTGGCGGTGCTTATGTACGCCTTCGCCCCGCAGATAATGGCTCTGCTGAGCCAGGATCCGGAAGTGATAGCGCTGGGAGCAAGGTGTCTGCGGATAGAGGCGTGGGCGGAACTGTTGTTCGGCGTGAGCATAGTAGGCTATGGATGTTGTGTGGGCGCGGGGGATACCCTGGTGCCTTCGGTAATAAATTTTATGAGTATGTGGGTTATCCGTCTGGGGTTGGCGCTGCTGCTGATTCCACGCTTCGGCCTTGCCGGATATTGGATTGGAATGGCCACGGAGCTCTGTGTAAAGGGAATCATATTCGCAATCAGGGTAAGCGGAACGCGATGGATGCGGACAAGGCTTACCGCAAGTACAGTTTGAAATGGATATAGTATCAAATGCCGTTTTTGAGGGAGAGCGCCCCTTGTACGCCAGTCACGATCTTATAATTGAGAATGTCACCATTCTGGAAGGGGAGTCGGCAATAAAGGAATGCAGCAACCTGGAGGTTCTAGGATGCCGTTTCGAGGGCAAATACCCCCTCTGGTGCTGCTCCGGCACAGTTGTAAAAGACTGCCACTTCACGGAAGGCGCCCGCGCCGCAATATGGTATTCTCAGGATATGGAAATGTCCGGATGCAAGGCGATAGCCCCCAAGATGTTCCGCGAGATGGACCGTCTGAAGCTGCGCGACTGCTATTTCACGGATTCAATGGAGACACTCTGGGACTGCCGTACTGTAGACTTGGAAAACTGCCGGTTCGAGGAAGCCACATATATCTTTATGCGCTGCAGCAACGTAACGGCCCGCAACATCCACATAAGCGGAAGATATGCCTTCCAATATGCAAGCAACGTGGAGATCCACGACTCCGTCCTGGACACCAAGGACTCCTTCTGGGAGGCCAGTGACGTGACCATATATGATTCCACCATTTCAGGAGAATACATTGGCTGGTATTCCAGGAACCTGCGCCTGGTACGATGCCATATCGCTGGAACCCAGCCCCTCTGCTATGCTAAGGGTCTTGTCTTGGAAGACTGCACTATGGATGCCGATGCTGACCTTGCCTTCGAATACAGTGACGTGCACGCCACCGTACGCGGCAACATAACGTCAATAAAGAATCCGCGCAGCGGTCATATCCACGCGGATTCCTATTCCCAGATAATACTGGACTCTAATATAAAGGCGCCGGGAGACTGCGTTATAGACTGAGATAAGCCCTGAGTCCCGCGAACACCCTGTCCAGGCCCTCCTTGAGGGTGGCCCTAGGACAGGCGATGTTTATGCGTACGAACTTGCCGTCTCCGTACATTTCTCCGGAATTTATCCAGACCTTGAAGTTGTCTATAAGGTAGTCCTGCAGTTCCTTTGTGTCAGGCATTAGGGCGCTGAAGTCCGCCCAGGCAAGGTATGTGGCCTCAAGGTCACATACGTGCACTTGCGGGAATTCCTTGGCGAAGCGCTCGCGCATATACAGGAAGTTCTGGTGTACGTAGGCGTTCATCTGGTCCAGCCAGTTCTCGCCTTCTTCCGTAAAGGCACCCTGGAGGGCGGCCTCGCCAATCTGGTTCATATCCGTGTACACCCACCAGTCCATCACCTTGGATACCTTGTCCCTTATGGCCTGGTTGGCCGCAATTATGTTGGCCACCTGGAGCCCGGCAATGTTGAAGCACTTGGTGGGGGAGATGAGGGACACGCAGTTCTGCTGGAATTCTTCCTTGATGCCTGCAAATGGGGTGTAGGCGCATCCCGGAGGCACAATGTCGCAATGGATTTCGTCAGAGATGACGGTAACTCCGTATTTGAGGCAGATGTCTCCCAGCTTCTCCAGTTCTTCCCTGGTCCAGAGCCTTCCGGCAGGATTCTGAGGGTTGCACAGGAGGAACAGTTTGGCCTCCTTGCAACGCTCTTCAAAATCTTCGAAATCGAAACTGTATTTCCCGTCTTTGTATGTCAGCTTGCTCTCGCTGATTTCCCTACCGCAGTCTTTCAGGCAATGGAAGAAGGCATTGTATGCGGGGGTGTTCAGAATTACCTTGTCCCCAGGTTCTGAAAGGGCTGTGACGCATATGGAAGTGCCTGGAACCAGGCCTCCAACAGGGAGTATCCATTCCTTCTGTATTGCCCAGCCGTGCCTGCGGCCCCACCAGCCAATTACGGAATTGTAATAGTTGTCCGGGGTTTTGGTGTAGCCGAATATTCCGTGGTCGATCTTCTTCTGAATTGCCTCAAGGATGCAGGGGGCGGCCTTGAAATCCATATCGGCCACCCACAGGGGCAGTACGCCGGGGATATAGTCCCACTTGTAGGAAGAGGTGTTCTCCCGCGGGATTACAGTATCGAAATCGTAGATTGTCTTGTTCATTTATTCAAAGATCTCGCAATTCTCCTGCAGCAGGTCAACAAGGTGGTAGGCGAACTGGCGGATGGCCTTGGTATCCCTTTCCCTTGGATCCTGAGACCTCCAGTAAAGGATTTTGGCGGAAAGGAGTTCGTGCATAGGTACCATCTGGGCTGCTTCCAGGATGTTCACGGCCCACTCTGCTGCTTCCAGGATGTCGTCGGTAGAGGCGCTGGTGGTCTTGAACACTTCCTTGTTCTCCTTGAAGGACTCCTTGATGAGGCGGATGGCCTCGTCGGCGTAGCCTTCACGGTTAGGATTCTCCCTTACCATAGTGTTGAGGTCCCTGTTGCGGTAGAAGCCCATACAGGCTGCTATGATTGAAGGGTCGCGGATTGTGCCGTCCTTGTAGAAGAGGCCGTGGATCTCTCCCCAACCGGGGTAGCTGATCATAAGCTCGAAAAGGTACCATCCGGCGTTGTACTCGTCTGCAATCTGGAGGGCGACGTCGTAAGGGTTGGAGCGTCCTATGCATCCCATCTCGCTGTTGATCATCTGCTTGCCCCACTTTTCGGCCTGGGCCTTTGCAATGTCGTAGTTGTAGCGGATGATGGCGCGGGTCTCGCGGTAGTCGTGGAAGGAGATTACGTCCTGCAGGTCCGGTGAGGCCTTTTCGATGAATTTAGGGTAGGTGACGCCAACGGTGATGTCATCGTCCGGGGCTACTTCCTTGCAGACCTGGCAGGCTTTGCGGACAAAGCGGAAGATCTCGTCGGCGCGGGCTTCTGCAGTGGCCTCGTCAGAGGCGTGCTTGTAGTAGTCGTTGCAGGTGGGTTCGTTCATAATGTCCCAGCAGAGGAGGCCGGGAGTGCCTTTAACCGCGCCTACTACCGCCCTGATGTATTTCTCTGCGGCAGGCCAGTTCTCTTCCTTGACCAGGTCAGGGTTGAGGCCGTTGCCGTTGAAGAGGATGGGCATTACTGTGTAGCCCATACTGTTGCAGATGGCTATGTAGTTCTTGAGTGTCTTGATGAATCCTTCAGGGTTCCTCTCCCACTGGGAAGGGCCCATCCAGATACGGGTGCTGTTGATGCCTATGCGCTGGCCGTAGCCAAGTTGCTGGCGTACGGTGGCTTCGTCGCTGCGCCATCCTGTGTAACATACTCCGTGAATCTTGCTGTAATCCGTCTTTTGCTTCTTTGCCGGCTGTTCAGCATAAACATTGATGGCAAAAATGATTGCCAATGCAGTTAATAATAATTTTTTCATATGCGTATTAATTAGTGGTTACTGAATTTTGCATAACAAATATACTTAAAATGGAATCAAAAACAGCCCTTTTGGAAGTAATTCACCACTAAATGGACCATTACGCCACAATTATCTTTTTTTGATAGACTGACGTTATTCTGCTTGCCATATTTGGCAAAAAAGTATGCTGGTAAATGTTAACTGCGCCAAGTGCGTGGGAATAGAGGCCGTAAAGGTTACGGTAGAAGTTGATATTCAAGGAGGGATAGGGATACACCTTGTTGGCCTGGCGGACACTGCCGTAAAGGAAAGCCTGCTGCGCACGGTTACCGCCCTTCAGGCCCTGGATTTCCATATCCCTGGCAAGAAGATAGTGATAAACCTGGCTCCGGCCGACGTCCACAAGAGCGGAAGCGGCTATGACCTGCCCATTGCATTGGGCATAATAGCCGCTTCCGGCCAGAGGGACCTGGCTGGGATAGGGGATTATCTCATTATGGGGGAGCTGGGGTTGGACGGAAGCGTAAGGAATATCCCGGGAGCGCTGCCATACGCCCAGATGGCCCTTGAAAGGGGCCTGAAAGGCTGTATACTTCCAGTGCAGAGCGCTATGGAAGCCTCTGAGCTGCAGGAGTGCAACATATACGGCGTGGAATCTATACTCCAGGCGGTGGAGATACTGGAAAAGCCGGAGGATTCAGGACATTATCTTATTTGGAACACCCCGCTATACGGGCAGATATGCAGGCAGAGGCCGGCGGCGGAGACTCAGGCGGAGTACATAGACTTTGCGGACATAGTGGGGCAGGACGGAGCCAAGCGGGGCCTGGAGATAGCCGCCGCCGGTGCACATAATATTATTATGATGGGGCCCCCGGGATCCGGGAAAAGTTCTTTGGCAAAGGCATTGCCGGGGATACTGCCGCCAATGACAAGGGATGAGGCAATGGTCACCAGCAAGCTGTACTCCATTGCCGGGAAGGGTAATCTCCTGCACGGGCTTATGACCCGCAGGCCGTTCAGGGCACCGCATTACAGCGCCTCCCTGGCGGCAATCATAGGCGGCGGCAACCTGGACAACATAATGCCAGGGGAGATAAGCCTGGCGCAGAACGGAGTGCTCTTCCTTGACGAATTCGCCCAAATGCCAAAAAGCGTGATGGAGGCCCTCAGGGGGCCGTTGGAAGACCGCAAGGTGGTAATATCACGCCTGCGCTCCAAAGTGGAATACCCCGCTTCCTTTATGCTTGTGGCGGCATCCAATCCCTGCCCCTGCGGCTATTACGGAGACGGGGAGAAGTGCACCTGCACACCAACACAAAGGCTGGGATACCTCTCCCGTCTGTCAGGCCCCATAATGGACAGGATAGATCTGCAGATAGCTTTAAGGGGGGTGTCGCCGGAAAAGATAGCGCAGCGCGGCTCGCGCCCTGAAAGCAGCGCCGCAGTCGCTGCCAGGGTGCTCGCCGCGCGGGAAGTTCAGCGCCGGCGTTTCCACGGGGAAGACATCTTTGCAAATGCGGAGATGACCAACAAGCACATTGAGAAGTACTGCCCGCTGGACTCGCAGTGTGCGTCCACAATGACCGCACTTATGAAAAATATGTCCCTGTCAATGCGGGCGTATTTCCGCATAATCAAGGTGGCGCGGACCATCGCGGACCTGGAGGGAGCGCAGGAAATCAAGCCCATCCACCTTGCGGAAGCCGCATCGTACCGCTTCCTGGACAAGCAGAAATTGTTCTAAAAGTTTGCCGGAGTCCCCCGGAAAGTGTAAGTTTGCGTCCGGAATGGAACACAGCATAAGAATAGCATCACTTTCCGGGATTGACCAGGCCGCCCGTGAATTCCTTCAGGAGACGGAAGGGTACACCGTCATTGCCTTCTACGCCCCTATGGGCGCAGGGAAGACCACTTTCACAACGGCAATCTGCCGTGTGCTCGGAGTCAGGGAAGACGCTGTCAGCTCCCCTTCATTCTCCATTGTCAACGAGTACCGCACCGCATCTGGAGATCCCCTCTATCATTTTGATTTCTACCGCATTACCAAGCCGGAAGAGGCCTTGGACATTGGCCTTTACGATTACCTTGACAGCGGTTACACCTGCATAATAGAGTGGCCGGAAAACATTGAGGATCTCCTGCCGGAGGAGACCCTCAGGGTGAGCATCACAGTGGGGGATGACGAATCCCGCACCCTTCACTGGGAAACGCTGTAGACTCCGCTTATAAACCCGTTTATATCAACTTCCTCTATAGTCCCGTTCCTCCAAATGGCGGGCTTGCGGCCGTTTTCCAAAGGGTTGAGCGCCAACGTAAGCGTTTCCCCGTCCCATATCCCAGGGCTGACGGCAAAACTGTAATACCTGCCCTCCAGCCAACTGTACCCTTTCTCTTGGGAGTAGTAAAAGACTATGCCTTCAGGGGAATAACCCATATAGATTCTTGGAACCGACAGGGATACCGGAACAACTGAAGCCCCTTCTATCAGGTCAACGCCGCCGTTTTTTCCGCTGACGCCGTAATACTGCTTGCTTGTGGAAATCTGCCTTAGCCCTGCCGTGCAGAACGGTTCTCCTCCGGCTTCATAGATGCTTCCGCTGTTGAGGTACCGGTAACCGCTCCTTGACAGGTCGTGTGTCATACCTCTCCAGGTCATCCTGGCTGTTTGCCCGTAATTATCCTGATAGAAATAGCAGCATTCTCCGTCTATCAACCGGATATCCAAGACAGTCCCTGCGGGTGGATAGATCCGGGTGTCGCTCGTTCCAGACGCCAGATACCATTCATTGTCAAGACAATACAGGAAGGCTGGCTTTCCAAGCAGGAGCCTCAGGGCTCCACTTTCCAGATTGTGGTGCTCCCTGAGGCTTCCTGCAATGGTTCCGCGGCTGCGGAACAGCAGGGTATCGGCGCCGTAGCGTAATATAAAGCCTCTGCCGTTCCTGTTCTGCCAAAGTGTATATTCCTTGCCTTCCCCGGGCAGGAGCCCCGCAAGGACTTCCTCCCCCCGGACGCGCAGGACCTCCTCACCGTCCCTGGCAAGAACCGTATGGCCACCGCTCCGGCATTGTGTATAGAGGTGCCCGTTAAGGAAATGATGCATATCAGCATCCGCGCAGGCTAGTTCTCCCGTAGGGACTTCCAGGACACATATCCCGTTCCTGTAAAGCCTTATGCTTGCGGTGACGCTGCCATATAAGGAATCCCGCCTCCAGTCATATCCGGCAGGAAATGACACGGCGGTAAAAAAGTATTCCTGTCCCGAACCGGAGTCAGGAACAGGGTTTAACATACGCGGGGCATTGACGGTTTGCGCAATGCGGGACTGCCGGCTGATGCCGGGCGAGGGATTAAAAAAAAGAGGTTCACAGGCTGCAACCAATAGCGCCAGAACCCCCATTAGAGTAGGAGTTTTCATATAGTTTAAGTTTGGTATGGCGCTGCAGGACGGTTCCTAGAGGTCGAACCTCAGACCTGCTTCAAATCCGAACGTGAACGGTTTCTTTGTCCGGATGCTCTTTGGTTGGTTGCAGTCAAAGAAATAGCGGGCCGATGGATCCAGATACAGGCCGACATGGTCTGCCAGCCTGAACTGGACACCGAGACCCAGACCTGCACTCCACTGCAGGCCTTTAACTTGGGTGGAATAGTTCACTGGACCGGACTCTCCCTTAATGACGTACTTGTTCGAAATGGCTTTCTCTGCAGCTCCGCCACCAAAGACATAGAACTGCAATACGTCCGTGTCCAGAATATCATAGTATAAATTAAGGGGAACTCCAATATAATTGATGGAATGCCTGATGTCTCCCGCGGTCCTCTCATTGCTGGAGGAAGTGTATACGCCGTTGAAAGAGCGTGTGAGCAGGGAATAGGTAACGCCTGTACCTATCGAGAATCTGTTGGAGAGGTAGAATCTGGTTCCCAGACCAAAGCTGAGAGGAATGCCGTATGCGGATTCCGTGTTCTCGCTTATTACCGTGCCCGCTGCGTCTACAGCCTTTGCTCCCATTACAAGGGAGTGTGAGAAGGGCATCTGGGAAGCGTCGTTTCCGCCGACGAGGCCGTTGATCTGCAACTGCATCCTGCGCCTTGAACTTTCAGGCACTTCTGCCGTTGCGAACGGATTTTCCTTGAATTCCACTATAACGGGCTTGTCCTGAGCCGGGGTTTCCTGTTCGGAAACCTGCTGCTGCGGCTTGGCCGCAGAGGGCTCCGGGGCCGGTTCTGAAACCTGCTCCGCCACCTTTGGGGCGGCAGTTTCAGGTGCGGGCTCCGCGGCCGCCTTGGCTGCGGATGGCGCCTGCTTGGATCCTAGAAGCGGAACGGCTGGCTGTTCTGAGGCAGGTTGCGAAGGCCGTTCATAGGATTCAGCCAATAAAGAACTGCGTGAAGCCTCTTCAGTAAGGACTTGGGAGATGACATTGTCTGTTTCATAGGTCTTTGGTGCAGAAGGTTTAATGACCAGGAAAACTGCTGCGACCGCAGCGGCGGCAAACGCCATTGCATAGCCTGCACGGCGCCACCATACCGCAGGAGCCTTGCGCGGCTCCGGCAGGCGGGACTCTATGGCTTCCCACATACCGTCCGGCGCATCCTGACGGGCGTTTTCCATTATCGACCGGATATATTGGTCGAATTCTTTATCTGTCTTAATCTGCATTCTTAACCCTGTTTCTCTAAAATCTTTTTCTGCAATATTACGCGAGCTCTCTGTAATTGGGACCTGGAGGTGTTCTCTGAAATTCCCAGTTCATCGGCTATTTCCTTGTGCGAATAACCTTCAATCACATACATATTGAAGACCGTCCTGAAGCCCGGCGGAAGTTCCGCGATAAGTTCAAGGAGTTCCTTGTGTCCAATTTCCTGGATTGCGGAAGGGTCCGGGCTGCCAATGTCCCAGGCGTCGTCAAGGTTGTCGCTTTCCTTGAGGACGTCATTCCTGCGGAGTTGCATAAGTGCAGTGTTTACAAAGATCTTACGAGCCCAGCCCTCAAAGGATCCTGTCCCCGAATAGCTGTCCAGCTTGGAAAATAAAGTGACAAATCCGTCCTGCATGACGTCTTCAGCCATTTCCCTGTTGTTCATATACCTGAGGCATACCGGAAACATCTTTGGGGCCAACTGCTCGTAGAGTTTTCTCTGGGCTTTGCGGTCGCCTTGGATGCAGGCCTTTAGGAGACGGTCAGACAGCTTGTCTTTATCCTTCCGAGTGTTAAGATGCAATTCCAAGGAAAAATGTTGCATAATCTCACTCAAGATAAATGTTATCTTGGCACTAAATTAGTTAAAAAAACTGTGAAATATGCTATTTTTGCAGGTGATGAAAAGAAGATTCCTAATCGCCATAATCGTATGTGCCTTGTGCTCAGGGCAGCTGCTCAGCGCCCAGAACCTTCAGCCAAGGGTGGAGTACAATTTCATCGAGGCCGTCTCAATGTACAACAACGGAGATTTTGAGGGCGCTCGCAAACTGCTCACCGCCCTTGTAAGGATTTCTCCGCAGGACGATGCCATCAACTATTACCTCGGCCTCTGCAACTTCGCCCTCAGGGACGCCGCCGAGGCGGAAAGATACCTTTCCAACGCCAGGCAGCTGGATCCGGGCAATTACTGGTACAATGACCGTCTGGCCGCGCTCTATGCCGCTACCGGACAGGTGGAGAAGGCCGTGGTGGTCTATGAGGATATGGTGGCGCGCTTCCCCAAGAACGCGGACCCGTACTACGCGCTGGTTAATATGTACGCCAGCCTTGACCGCACGGACAAGATGACCGAAGTGCTGGAGCGCATTACAGAGATGTCCGGCGAATCCCCCCAGATATACACAATGCAGGGCGATGCCAATATGTCCGCATACGAGGATTCCATCGCAATGGCCTATTACGACAAGGCGCTTGCGCTTGATCCCGATTACGCTCCCGCTATGCTCGGCAAGGCCGAAGCCCTCCGCCTCAAGCGCCGCTACGACGAGTACTTCCAGTATCTGTCCAAATATATGGCGTCAGATTACGTGATGCCGCAGGGCAAGTCGGACTATCTGCAGACCCTCTTCCACAATATGGACGGGCGCTTCTTCCAGAACTTCAAGCCCCAGCTGGACAGTCTGGCGAACACAGTGGGCACAATGCATCCGCAGGACAGCACCGTGCTGCTGTGCCTGGGCTCCTACTATTACAGCACCGGAAGGCCGGAGGAAGCCAAGGAATACCTTGTCCGCAACGTGGACCTCTATCCGGACAGCTATTCCGCAAGGGTAATGTACGTGCAGTTCCTCTCCTATGCGGGAGAACTGGAGACGATGGCCGAGGAGTGCGAGAAAGCATATGCCAAGTTCCCCTTCGAACCAGCTTTCCTGGAGTACAAGATAATGGCCTACTACAATATGCAGGACTACCAGGGCGCCATCAGGGAGGGAGAACGTATGCTCAGCCTCTACCCCAACGATCCTGAACGCCAGCTCAGCGCCTATTCTACCCTGGGAGATATGTACTACAGGGTGGGGGACCTCAAGAAGTGTTTCGACGTCTATGACAAGGCCCTCAAGATAGACCCGGACAACGCCCTTGTCCTGAACAACTACGCATATTTTATGTGCCTCACGGGAAAGAACCTGTCCAAGGCATACAAGATGAGCAAGAAGGCGGTGGAACTGGAATCTGACAATGCCTCCTACCTGGATACCATAGGCTGGATCCTCCACCTCCGCGGAAATGATGCCGAGGCCAAGACATACTTCAAGAAAGCAATGATCTACGGCGGAAAGGACAGCTATGAGTGCCTCAACCATTATGCCCAGGTGCTTGAGAAACTGGGTGAGACGGAACTGAGCAAGTATTACTACGACCTGGCCCAGAAGCTGGGCGAAACAGAATAAAGTGAGAAGACGTATTTCCATAATTGCCGCTATCGCGCTGGTGCTCCTCAGCACCGGGGCTTTCGCCCAGACTGAGCAGCAGCTGAGCGAGCGCGAGCGGCTGGAAAAGGAAATAGCCATCCTTGACAACCAGCTCAAGGCAAACTCCACCCAGAGCGCCAACGCCCTCTCCCAACTCTCCCTTGTACAGAGCAAGATATCGGCAAGGCAGGCCCTGGTCCGCGAAAGCGACCGTGAAATATCCACCATCAGTTCCAACATCACTGCAAAGCAAAGGCAGATTGACGTCCAGCAGCAAAAACTGGATACGATGACTGTCTATTACACCCGCCTTGTCAAGAACGCCTACAAGAACCGCGACTCAAGGGTGTGGTATATGTATATCCTTGCCAGCGAGAACCTTGGCCAGGCCTCCCGCCGCTACGGTTTCCTGCGCGACCTCTCCAGCCAGATGAACATCCAGGCGGAAAAGATCAAGGAGACCAAGGCCGAACTGGAAACCCAGAAAGCGGAACTCGTGGAAATGCGCAGCGCCGCTCAGAGGCTCCGCAGCCAGAGGGTCATAGAATTGGACAACCTCCGCAAGGAAGAAAGCCAGGCAAAGGACCTTTCCAACCGCCTGAGCCGCGAGCGCTCCCGCTATCAGCAGCAGCTTAACCAGAAGAAGAAAGAGGCTCAGGCCCTGGAGGCCGAAATCAAGAAGGCCATAGCCGCGGCCGTCAAGGGCACTTCCAAGGCTCCCGCCGCGCCTATAGACTACACTCTTGCAGAAGAGTTCGTCTCCAACCGCGGTAAACTGCCCTGGCCGGCAGAAGGCCCTGTAGTGGCCAAGTTCGGCAAGCAGTACCACGCAGTTTACAAGAACCTGCAGCTTCCTGACAATAACGGAGTTACCATAGCCGTCGCCCCTGACGCACAGGTCAAGGCCGTCTTCAACGGCACCGTCAGCCAGATAGCCATCTTCCCGGGCTATCACCAGTGTATCCTTGTCCAGCACGGAAACTACTTCACCCTTTATACAAAGATGAAGACTGTTAACGTGAAGGCCGGTGACAAGGTCACCACCGGACAGGTCCTTGGAACAGTGGATACAATAAACGGAGAAACAGTCTTCCATTTCGAAATTTGGAATGAAAAGACTGTTCCCCAGAATCCTGAGACCTGGCTCAGGCCAAGATAATCCCTATTCTGAAACAACCCACACAAGCACGTGGTTGTCAAAAGTCATATAGGATAATTCGTATTCTTCCTCGTAGCCGTCCTTGCCAATGAAGGTTGCCTCAAGTTCGCCGTCGTCACGCGGGCGGAACCTTTCAACCTCTATCTGCTCGGCAAAGTTCACGTGATACTGCCCCAGCATCTTGTAGATGGCTTCCTTGGCGCACCAATAGATGGCCAGCTGCTCGTTGCGGTCCGTGCCGTCGTCTTCAAGATCGTCAATCTCGTCCTCTGAGAGGGCCTTTTTCTCTACGGCGGAGAAATCCCTGGAGAGAGATTCTATGTCAATGCCAACTTCCTGGTTGTCATTGAGGATCATTGCCACGTAGTTCTCTGTGTGGGTGATGCTTATGTTGGTCACGCAGTTCTCTATGTAAGGCTTGCCGTTGTCGTGGTGGCTCAGGTAAACCTTCTCCTCGAACATTGCGTCCAGCAATGCCCTTACCGCATATTTCTGCTTGCGCAGCGATTCACTTTTAATGTAGGAAATCTCTTCCAGCTCGTCTGTAGGAACCGATGTTATCCTTGCCAGTTCCTCTTCTGTTTCAGTAATGTGCCAAACCCCCAAGCGCGATCGCGCGGGGTCATCAAGGTCTTTTGTAAGAAATAGTGCCATAAATTATTTTATAACGCCACAAATATAGTCATTTTTCGGATATCCCAAAAAATGACTATAAAACTTGCAATTATGCTTGAAGTATGTGGGCTACTTGTTGCGCTTCTCTATGGTGAACCAACCGTCGTTGTCCCAGACAAGGTTGCCTACGAACAGTTTGGAGGCGCCGTTGTCTGCGATTGTATAGGCGTGGGCCACAAGGATGTCCTCTCCGTCTATTGTGTATGCGCCGCAGTGGCCAATGGCAACATAATCGTCAGAAGATGAAGCTATTACGGTGCCGCCTCCGCGGGTGAGGCTCTTTCCTTCCTTGTCAAGGTAAGGTCCCTTGACGTCCTTTGAGCGTCCAACCACAATCTTATAGTCCGAATTGATTCCGCGGCAGCAGTAGTCGTAAGAAACAAGCAGGTAGTACCAGTCTCCCTTCTTGAAGATGAAAGGAGCCTCAACTGCTGCGTCTCCGGGATCGTTGTCATCCAGGAAGAAGGCTCTCTCGCGTGCGCACACGGTTCTCCACTCCTGAGGCTCGGCTACGGCTGAAAGGTCCTTGGTGAGCTTGACAAGCTTCATTCCGTTCCAGAAGGAACCGAAATCCATCCAAGGGTCTCCGTTCTCATCGATGATGACGTTAGGGTCGATGGCGTTCCACATATCGCGGTAGGGGATGGACTCCACAATAACGCCGGTCTCAACCCATTTGAAATCAGGGCTGTTGCGGTCCAGGGTCTTGTTGTATGCGTGCTTGATTACAGATGTGTTCTTTGCAAAGGCGGATACGGCATAGGTGAGGTGCCAGAGACCGTCGTGATAGATGATGTCCGGGGCCCAGTAGCCGCCAACGTTGGTGCTGCCGTCGTTCTCCCAGGTGATGAGGTCCTTTGACTTGATTACGCCGCCACCCGTGGTGAAGAGGTAATACCAGTCACCTTCCTTTGCAAGGACGGGATCGTGGGCGTTGGGGTTTGTGGTAACCGTGGGGGCTGCCTGGCGGCGCTGTCCCTGCTGGCCGCCCTGAGGCGGGTTGGCCGGTTGCGCAAATGCAATGACACTCAGAGAGAGGACTGCCAGAGCGATAAGGGATTTGCTGATTCTCATAGGTAAGATGTATTAATATGTTTGATTCTGTGGTTAAAGTTACAAAAAAATCCTAACTGTCCAACTTGAGGACGGCCATAAATGCAGACTGAGGAACCTGGACGGTACCAATCTGGCGCATACGTTTCTTTCCTTCCTTCTGTTTTTCCAGCAGTTTGCGCTTGCGGGTGACGTCTCCTCCGTAGCACTTGGCGGTTACGTCCTTGCGGACCTGCTTCACTGTTTCGCGGGCTATGATCTTGGCGCCTATTGCCGCCTGGATGGGGATGTCGAACTGCTGGCGCGGGATCAGGTCCTTGAGCTTGACGCACATCTTGCGCCCGAAGTCATATGCGTTGTCCTCGTGGATAAGGGTGGAGAGGGCGTCGGCCGGCTCGCCGTTAAGCAGGATATCCAGCTTGACGAGCTTGGCCGGGCGGAAGCCCGTGATATGGTAGTCGAACGAAGCGTAGCCCTTGGAGATGGACTTGAGCTTGTCGTAAAAGTCGAAGACAATTTCAGACAGGGGCATATCGTAGTTGAGTTCCACCCTGTCCGCAGTGATGTAGTGCTGGCTCACAAGGGTGCCCCTCTTGTCCAGGCAGAGCTTCATTATGGGGCCGAAGAATTCGGTCTTGGAAATGATCTGGGCGCGGATGAATGGTTCCTCGATGTGGTCTATAAGGGTGGGGGCGGGGAGGCCGGAAGGGTTGTGCACGTCCATAACCTCGCCCTGCATAGTGTAAACCTTGTACGATACGTTGGGGACGGTGGTGATGACGTCCATATCGAACTCCCTGAAAAGCCTTTCCTGCACTATTTCAAGGTGCAGGAGCCCCAGGAAGCCGCAGCGGAAGCCGGAGCCCAGCGCCAGGGAACTTTCAGGCTCGTAGACGAAGGACGCATCGTTCAGCTGGAATTTTTCCAGGGTGGTGCGGAGTTCTTCGAACTTGTCCGCCTGCACCGGATACATTCCGGCGAATACCATAGGCTTCACTTCCTCGAAGCCGGCGATGGCCTCCGAACAGGGGTTGTCCGTGTGGGTGATTGTGTCTCCCACCTTAACTTCAGTGGCGTTCTTGATGCCAGAGATGATATAGCCTACGTCTCCGCAGTCCACCTGTCCCGTGGGGATGAGTTTCATCTTGAGGACGCCCACTTCGTCCGCGATGTATTCCATCCCGGTGTTGAAGAACTTGACGCTGTCTCCCTTGCGGATGGATCCGTTCTTTATCTTGAAGTAAGCGATGATGCCGCGGAATGAGTTGAACACGGAGTCGAAGATGAGGGCCTGGAGGGGGCCGTCGGGGTCTCCCTGCGGGGCGGGGATCTTCTCCACGATGGCGTCCAGGATGGGTGCCACGCCTTCGCCCGTGCGGGCGGAAATCTTGAAGACGTCTTCGGGGTCGCAGCCAATGAGGTCGCAGATCTGGTCCGTGACCACGTCAATCTGGGCGGATTCCATATCTATCTTGTTGAGGATAGGGATGATTTCCAGGTTGTGGTCTATGGCCTGGTAGAGGTTGGAGATGGTCTGCGCCTGGATGCCCTGCGATGCGTCCACCACAAGGAGGGCGCCTTCGCAGGAGGCTATGGAGCGCGACACTTCGTAAGAGAAATCCACGTGGCCGGGAGTGTCAATCAGATTGAGCTTGTATGTCTCCCCCTTGTAAGGGTATAGCATCTGGATGGCGTGGCTCTTTATGGTGATGCCTTTTTCTTTCTCAAGGTCCATATCGTCCAGCACCTGGTTTTCCATATCCCTCTCGCTGAGGGTGCGGGTGAGTTCAAGGAGCCTGTCGGCAAGAGTGCTCTTGCCGTGGTCGATATGGGCTATAATGCAGAAATTTCTGATGTGCTTCATTCCTCTGACGAATTATATGCAAATATACGGTTAAATTTTGTTAACTTTGTAAGCTAAGGAAATTATACATAATAATATAAATATGGCAACAGTTAACGAATTACAGAAAATTGCTTCACAGGTACGCCGTGACATCGTCAGGATGGTGACGGCTTCCAAATCCGGCCATCCGGGCGGATCACTCGGAAGCACGGACATTATGACCGTACTTTTCTTCAATGAGATGAAGCAAGACCCCAAGACCTGGACCCGCGACGCAAAGGGCCAGGATGCATTTATCCTTTCTGCCGGACATATGGCACCGGTTTATTATTCAGTTCTTGCAAGGGCTGGCTACTTCCCCAAGGAGGAACTTGGCACACTGCGTAAGTTCGGTTCCCGCCTTCAGGGACACCCTTCCGTAGAGCGCGGCCTTCCGGGCATCTTCCTGCCTTCAGGATCCCTTGGACAGGGCCTGGCAGCAGCTGCCGGAATAGCCCTTGGAAAGAAGCTTGACAAGGAAGACAACAACGTTTACGTACTCTGCGGAGACGGTGAGAGCGAGGAAGGCGAAATCTGGGAGTCCGGAATGTTCGCAGTTCATCACAAGCTGGACAACCTTATCGCTATGACCGACGTGAACGGCCAGCAGATCGACGGCCCCACAAGTTCAGTGGCAGCCATCGCACCCCTTGACCAGAAGTGGAAAGCTTTCGGCTGGAACGTAATCGAGGCTGATGGCAACGACATCCAGGCAATTATGGACGCATTTGCAATGGCAAAGGCCAACAAGGGTTCAGGCAAACCTACTATGATTCTCTTCAAGACGGAGATGGGTCACGGAGTAGACTTTATGGCAGGAACACACAAGTGGCACGGCAAGGCCCCTTCACCGGAGCAGTGCGCAGAGGCAATGAAGCAGCTTGAGGAGACATTGGGAGATTTTTAATATAGGAGAAGACTTATGAAAAAGTATATAGACAGTGGTAAAATAGATACCAGAAGCGGCTTCGGCGTAGGACTTTACGAGGCCGGAAAGGCGGACCCCAGGGTTGTCGCCCTCACCGCAGACCTTAAAGGCTCCCTCAAGATGGACCAGTTCGCCGCTGAGTTCCCTGACCGTTTCATCCAGTGCGGAATCGCAGAAAGCAATATGGTTGGCGTAGCCGCCGGACTTGCAGTTACCGGAAAGATTCCTTTCATAGGATCCTTCGCTGAGTTCGTATCAGGACGCGTATACGACCAGGTACGCCAGGAAGTAGGCTACGGCCACACCAACGTGAAGATTGCCTCCTCACACGCAGGAATCACCCTTGGAGAGGACGGAGCAACCCACCAGACAATGGAGGATATCGCCCTTATGCGCGCAATCCCCGGAATGGGTGTCATCAATCCTTGCGATTTCAACCAGACCAAGCAGGCCACAATCGCTGCCGCCAAGTATGACGGACCCGTCTACCTGCGTTTCGGCCGTCCATCCTGGCCTAACTTCACCCCTGACGAGCCGTTCGAGATTGGAAAGGCTTACATAATGAACGAGGGTTCCGACGTTACCATCATCGCCTGCGGACACCTTGTATGGGAATCCATCAAGGCAGCAGAGGCTCTCGAGGCCGAAGGCATCAGCGCAGAGGTGATCAACATCGCCACCATCAAACCTCTTGACGAGGCCGCCGTTCTGGCATCAGCTTTGAAGACAAAGGCAGTTGTGGTTGCAGAAGAGCACAACTCAGCCGGCGGAATCGGAGAGCTTGTTGCCGGTGTCCTTGCAAAGAGCGCCCCCACCCCTATGGAATTCCTCAACGGAGAGGACAAATGGGGACAGTCAGGAACTCCTGCCGAGCTTCTTGCCGCTTACGGACTTGACGCCGCTCACATCGTATTGGCAGCCAAGAAAGCAATCGCCAGGAAATAAATGAACCAGCAGGAGACCACCGATCTATTCAATCAAATTGTGAAGGATTACAGCGAACGCCTTTACTGGCACGTTCGTGATATGGTGGGCTCGCACGACGACGCCAACGATCTCCTGCAGGAAATTTATATAAAGATATGGTCTGCGCTTCCCTCCTTCAGGGGGGATGCGCAGCTTTTTACTTGGGTCTGGCGCATCGCCACCAACGAGACCCTGAACTTCCTGCGCAAGCAGAAAGTTCGCTCCGTCCTCTCCTTTGAGAAGATCTCAAACGCGCAGGAGAGGATTGCAGACGACCCTTATTTCAACGGAGGGGAAGCGGAGAAACTCCTTGTCAAAGCCCTGAACAAACTGCCTGCAAAGCAGCGGGCGGTATTCTCTATGCGCTATTATGACGATATGAAATACGAGGACATAGCGCAGATTATGAACAGTTCCGTGGGCTCCCTCAAGGCCTCCTACCACATCGCTTACCAAAAAATTAAGGCGGAACTGAAAAATAATTCAATTGATTTTTAACCTTTTGATATAAATCTTGTCTAAAGACCGTATGAACAAAAGACCTTACACAACCCCGGACGGTTATTTCGACTTCCTCCAGATGCGCCTGTCGCAGATTCCTGAGCAGCAGCAAGTTCAGGAAACACCACAGGTGAGGGTAAGCCGCTGGGCTAAGATAACGCCTTATTTCGCACTTGTGGCTTGTTTTGCCTTTGCAATAGTGGCGGGAAGGTTCATCTTGGACAAGACGGTGTCCCAGCCGGAGGAGGACTATGTAACTTTGGAGCAGCTCTACTCAGCAGACCTGCTTCCCTATACCTCCCAGTATGCCCTTTTTGACGAGAGTTACTACCAGGGAGACGACTACTCTTACGAAATCACTGAGGAAGACATTATCAATTACCTTATAAATACAAATGTCCCTCTTAATTACATCGGTCAAACTTTATATGAATAGTATGAAGACTTTTATCAAATATGCAATGGCAACCATTCTGCTGCTCGTGGGCGCAAGCGCGTTCGCCCAGGGACAAGGAAACAGGCAGCAGGGCAATGACTGGATGGCCAGGATGAGGAGCGAGAAGATTGCGTTCCTTACATCAGAAATAGGACTCACGCCGGAGGAGGCCCAGGCATTCTGGCCCATCTATAACAAGGCTGAGGCAGAATCATCAGCGGCCTTCGATGCCACAATGAAAGCATACAGGGCACTTGAAGATGCCGTAAGGCAGAAAAAAAGTGAGAAAGAAATCTCAAAATTGCTGGATGACTACACCACTGCGGTCAACAACTCCCAGACTGCAAATGTCAAATATGTAGCCCAGTATAAGAAGATACTCTCTGCAGAGAAGGTAGCCAAGCTGTTCGTTGCAGAGGAAAGGTTCCGCAACAACCAGATCCTCAGGCTCCAGGGCGGTGGAGGATTCAACCAGAACAGGAGCAACGGAGGCACCAATGGACCGGGCTATGGATTCCCTTGGGGAGGCGGCCAGAACTCAGGCGGCCAAAGGCAGGGCACCCAGAGACAGGGCACTCAGAAACAAGAAGGCGTTTAGTTCATTATAGTTAGTTAGAATAGATAGAATTCAGAGGTCAGGGACTTATACTCTTGGGTATAGGTCCCTGATTCCTGTATGGTGAGGAGTTCTTCCTTCACAGGAACCTTGGTGCGGGAAAACTCTGCGATGAGGCGGGACGGTTTCTTGGTAGGGGTGGTGCGGATGCGAAGGAGGCGGAAGGGGAAGAGGCCCCAGCCGCCGGAGGCGCGCAGGAGCATTTTTTCCGTGTCTGCGGGGAGGATGAGGGACAGGGTGCCCTGCTCCTGCAAGTATTCGGCGGCAAAGGCAAGGATGTCCCTGTAGGACAGGCTCACGCTGTGCCGCGCCTCGCCCTCCCTGGCATCGGGATTCATCAGGGAGTTGTCGTAATACGGCGGATTGGAGAAGATGTGGCTGTACTTGCAGGAAGGGCGGAAGTCCGCGAGGGCGGTGCGGCTTGCGCTGAGCCTGTCGGCCCAGGGCGACGCCGCAAAGTTCTCAGTCGCTTCGCGCGCGGACGCTTCGTCAATGTCTATTGCGTGGATGGATGCTCCGGGGTGGCGCTGGGCTGCCATCAGGGCGATGGTTCCCGTTCCGGTTCCAATGTCCAGCATCAGCGTTGCGTCCTGGGGAATGCTCATAGCAGCCCCAAGCAACACCCCGTCGGTGTTGACTTTCATTGCGGAAAGGGTATTGGAAACGCAGAACTGCTTAAACCTGAAAACTGCCATCTTGCATTACCAGGCATCGGTCGCACATATTGGCCAGTTCCGGATCGTGGGTGACAATGACTATTGTCTGGCCCAGGGTGTCCCTGAGGGTGAAGAACAGCTGGTGCAGTTCCTGCTTGGTCTTGCTGTCAAGGTTTCCGGACGGCTCGTCGGCAAACAGGATTGCGGGGTTGTTCACAAGGGCACGTGCCACGGCCACCCTTTGCTGCTCTCCTCCTGACAGTTCGGAGGGCTTGTGGGTGGTCCTGTCGGAAAGGCCCATCACTTTAAGGAGTTCCAGGGCTTTTTCCCTGGCCTCCTTTTCAGGACGGCCTGCTATGAATGCAGGTATCATCACGTTTTCCAGGGCGGTAAACTCCGGAAGAAGGTGATGCTGCTGGAAAACGAAGCCTATCTTGCGGTTGCGGAAGGCGGAAAGCTCGTTGCCGGAAAGGTTGTCTACAGAGTAGCCGTCAATCTCCAGGGTGCCCGCATCCGGACGCATAAGAGTTCCAAGTATCTGCAGGAGAGTTGATTTGCCGGCACCGGACGCTCCCACAATGGATACCACCTCCGCCCTTTGGACGGTAAAATCTATTCCCTTGAGGACTTTCAGCTGCCCGAAGGATTTCTCTATGCCTTTAGCCTGAATGATTATCTGACCCATACGGATGTCAAAGATAGAAAAAAAGTGGGAAATTTTGTTTTTTTACAAAACCGAGTTAACTTTGCACTCCCTTACGGGAAAGCATTCGGGGTGTGGCGCAGTTGGCTAGCGCACCTGCTTTGGGAGCAGGGGGTCCCGTGTTCGAGTCACGGTACCCCGACAAAAAGGCGAGACGAAAGTCCCGCCTTTTTTGTCGTGGAGCGTAACTCATTGTGTATCAACGAATGAACTATCTCAACGGTGCCTCTCAGGCGACCGTTGAAATGCTCTTTCTGCTGATTATCAGCACTTTACGCTCCACGGCCAATGTCTGCCATATCAGGAAGACGGAGGAGTGAGGGGGTTGCTTTCAAAACCCGTGGCCGCCCGTGGCCTCGTGAACGGGAGGGGCCCACAAGCGTAGCGCAGTGGGAGGGATGGAGCGAAGCGGAAGGTTTTGGAAGTAACCCCCTCACTCACTCCGGAGCACAGGCTGCTTTAGGGCACGGGATCGTAGCCGGAGCCGCCCCAGGGGTGGCAGCGGAGGATACGCTTGAGGGAAAGCCAGAAGCCTTTGAAGGGACCGTACTTGCGGAAGGCTTCAAGGGCGTACTGGGAACAGGTTGGAGTGTAGCGGCAGGACGGGGGAGTGAGAGGAGAGATGCACAGCTGGTAGAACTTTATCAGCAGTACAAAAGGAGCGATGAGTATTTTCTTGAGCACTCCCATCACTTGACGTTCTTGAGAATCTTTGCAACGGTTTCCTGAATGCAGGAGAACGGCATCAGTTCCGTGCTGTCGTACTGGAACATAATGTCAACGCCGTCGCCCTCCCGGCAGAGGGATTTCTGGGTGCGGTAAGCCTCGCGGAGGCGCCTCTTGAGAAGGTTACGCTTCACGGCCCGCTTGAAATGCTTCTTGGGAACGGAAACCATTATCCTGTTGAAATCCAGCCCGTTGGGAGAGAGATAGCAGTACTTGACGCAGTCGCAGACACCCCATCGGCCATTGCCGATAAGGCGCGAGATGTCCTTTTTTGACGAAAGTCTCTCCGCTTTGGAAAGAGTGTTGCCTTTTACAGGCTCCATATTACTGGTTTTTCAGGTATTCTTCAATTGCGGCAGCTACGGAAGGCACGTTTGGAGTAGGGGCCTGGATGACTGACTTGAGGCCGGCCTCTTCCATTGCCTTTACTATGCTGCGTCCGTAGGAGATGAACTTGAGGTCTCCCTGGGTGAAGCCGGGGAAGTTGTCCTGGAGGGCCTTGACGTCAGCGCTGTTGTGGAGCACAATTACGTCATATGTCCCAAGGTCCAGATCCTTGAGGTCCTGCGAAACGGACTTGATGACCGCTGCGGAACTGAACTTGAGGCCGTGCTCGGCGAAAAGCCTCGTGAACGACTCTCCCTTAGACGATGCGGATGTGGTGATGAGGAAATTCTCCTGCTGATGCTTGGGGCCTATCTGGGCAAGGAGGGAATCTGCGGTGCCCGTGCCGTAGAATATCTTGCGCTTGCGGAACACGATATGCTTTTGCAGATACATTGCAACTGCTTCCGTGGTACAGAAGTACTTCATTGTATCGGGGACCTTTATGCGAAGCTCTTCGCAAAGGGAGAAAAAGGCGTCTATCGCGTGCCTGGAAGAGAATGTAATGGCTGTGAAATCAGGGATGTTGACCCTCTGGGCCCTGAACTCCCTTGAAGAAAGCGGCTCTATCAGATAGAAGGGCCTGAACTCTATCTCCACTCCGTATTTTTCAGTAAGGGCGGTGTACGCCGATTTATTGTTTGGAGCCTGCTGAGAGATAAGAATCTTTAATTTTTTCCCCATTATAACCACAATATTGCGCCTGTCAGTGCTGCGGCAGGCAGAATTTCGAGCCCGCAAAGATACAAAAATGTTGTCAAAACCCCATAGGAAGAGCCTAAAATTTCCAGTTTTGTGAACAGATACACCAGATAGACGGCTCCTGTCTCACAAAGGAGCACCATCTTGACGGTGTCCGGATCCATATGGAAAATCCTCAGCACACCTACGGTGACAAGCAGAAGAATGGTGTATGGGATGAAGAAGTTCATTGCGCTGCGGTGCGCTATCCGGTAGGTTTCCATACTGCCGTGCACCGGGCGTATTACCTGGTAAATGACAAACCGCAGGAGGATGAAAGCCAGGAAGACACCTATGTAGAAAACAGTCCTGTATTCCGCCGGCTGCTGTGTAATGAAATCAATGTCAAAGAAATTGAACCTGGCGGCAATCAGGCAGAAAGGAAGGATGCAGGCCGCGAAAGTCCAGTTGCGGCTGCGAACAAGCGGGACGCTGTTCTCCAGTCGGTAGTTGTTGCGCCAGCGTGTAAGGCAACTTAGCACCGTTGGGTTGCAGTGCAGGAAGGAGTCCAGGAAGAAAAGGAAGAAGAACACCGATGCCACCACCAGGGCTATGTTCACGGGGTATTCTCCCCATTCATAGCTGATGACGGAACCTTGCGTGGGGCCTGTGGCCATATGCAGGGTTCCGGATTTGAATGCCTCCACGGCGGGCCTTATGAACGATGTGCTGTCTGCCATCAATTACCCCTTTTGGCGTTGTAACCCATTGACTGGAGCAAGGCTGTGAGCTTGTCCCTGAAATCTCCCTGTATGGTTATGACGCCGTCCTTTACGGTGCCGCCCACTCCGCATTTGATCTTGAGGGTCTTGCCCAGGGCGGAAAGGTCCTCGCTGCTGCCCACGAATCCCTTTACCAGCGTTACCTGCTTGCCTGCGCGGCCGCTCCGGTCTATGCTCACGACCAGCCTCTGCTTTGCAGGGGGGAGGGTTTGCGGCTCCTGGGCCTTGGGCTCTTCGTAAACAAAGTTGGGATTTGTGGAATAGATGATCATAGCGCCATAATTTTTGCAAATATAGTTATTCCTTTTGTATCTTTGTAAGTTATGAATGACAAGAAGTTTACTCTGTGGAACAGGATAACGGCGCTTTTGGTCTTTGCCGTTTCCGCTTTCACATACCTTTCCACGATAGAGCCTTCCGCCTCCTACTGGGACTGCGGAGAATTTATAGCATCGTCATATAAACTGGAAGTGGGCCATCCCCCGGGAAACCCTGTGTTCCAGCTGTTTGCCCGGCTGTTTACGATGTTCTCGGACGGCGCTCACGCGGCCATTATGGTAAATGCGATGAACGGACTGCTTTCCGCACTCACCATCGTATTCCTTTACCTGACCATCGTCTTCCTGGCAAAGAGGCTAATCCGAAGGGGTGAGGACGGCAATTACAGCGCCGCCAGCGCAATTGCAATCTTTGGCAGCGGCGCGGTGGGAGCGCTGGCATATTGCTTCTCCGACACATTCTGGTTCTCAGCCGTGGAGGGAGAGGTTTACGCTATGTCCTCCCTGTTCACAGCAATGGTTTTCTGGGCTATGACAAAGTGGTACGAGCAGGCGGACAGACCCCACTCAAACCGCTGGATAGTGCTCATCGCTTTTATGATGGGCCTTTCAATAGGAGTCCATCTTCTTAACCTGCTGGCAATCCCGGCAATAGTTTTCCTTTATTATTACAGGAAGAAGGAGGATGGCAAGTATACCTGGATGGAACTGGTCAAGATTATGCTGGTGTCAGTGGTGATACTGGCCGTGATCCTTTTCTTCATAGTACCGTATCTTCCCAAGATTGCGGCTTACGCGGACCTGCTGTTCGTGAACGTCTTCGGGCTTCCATACAACAGCGGCGCGGCGTTCTTCATCGTTGCGCTTCTGGCCGCCTGTTTCTGGGGTCTCTTCCGCACGCTCAAGAAAGAAAAGGTGTTCTGGAACACTGTCCTGCTGTGCTTCACCACAATAACAATAGGCTTCTCCCTGTTCAGCATCTGTATCATCCGCTCAAGCGTAAAGACTCCTACCAACGAGTATCAGCCTGACAACGCCTT
>CACWLD010000009.1 GCA_902761655.1 uncultured Bacteroidia bacterium
AGGAAGGCAGACCCAGCCGGACCTCCTGCTCGCCCCCGAGACCTTCACCGCCGACATCATCCTTAACTCGGTGGAAATGAGTGATTCCTATAACTATTACAAGGATTTCCTGGAAGCGTATCCCGGCCTGAACTTCATCTTTGGAGCGTCCACCCATCAATATATCTTCAGTGAAAATGCCCCTTCCTATACAGCCAGGCAGGTAGGGGATGGCGTTTGGGTGGAGTCCCACAACTCCGCGTTCGTAATGGAGAAGAACAACCGCTATGAATTCTACAACAAGTCCTGCCTGGTGGTGGGAACGGAGAAGATGCCATATCCCAAGATTTTCGCTCCGCTCGATGCCAAGCTTGGAGGAGTGATGGGCCGATGCGTGGGCCAGGACGAGCCCTCCCTGCTCACTGTGAACAGGTATGCCAGTGACGGCAGGCTCGTCTCCGAGGTGCCCATAGGATGTGCAATCTGTTACGAAAGCGTTTACGGAGAATACTGTACCGGATACATAAAAGAAGGAGCCCAGGCTCTTACGGTCATAACAAATGATGCCTGGTGGGGCGACACCCCGGGATACAGGCAGCATCTCAGCTACTCGTCTCTGCGCGCAATCGAGACCCGACGCGACATAGCCCGATGCGGGAACACCGGCATCAGCGCCTTCATAGACCAGAGGGGAGACATCCTCACACGCACAGACTGGTGGAAGAGGGAGACCCTTGAGGGCAAGATCTATCTTAACGACAAGATAACCTTCTTTGTAGAGCACGGGGACCTTGCCGGCCGCGTATGCACCTGGCTCTTCCTCCTTCTGCTCCTTGCCCTGCTTGTCAGATTCGCAATGCGCCGATAGCGTCACTGCATAAAGATAAAAAAGGGGAGTGCTATGACAGCATCTCCCCTTTCTCGTTGTAGAATTCATATTGCAGGACTCCCAAATCTGTGCTTTCAACCAGATTCAGCCGGCATTTGTACTTCTTTTTCCATTTCCTGACATAGGAATGGAATCCGCGGCTCAAATAAGATCCCAGGATAGGACTGACCTTAAGGTCAAGCGTACTGACGTGCTTTTCTGTCACAAGATATGACAGTCTTTCCTCGATCTGCTCGTCGATTACTGCGCTGGATGTTATCTTGCCCTTACCGTGGCACATAGGGCAGGTTTCTGCAGTATCGATCTGGGTGACGGGGCGTATCCTCTGCCTTGTAATCTGCATCAGGCCGAACTTTGTGAGAGGCAGGACGTTGTGCCTTGCCCTGTCGTTCTTGAGGAGCTCTTCCATATACTTGAAGAGCGCATTCTTGTGCTCCTGTGTTTCCATATCTATGAAATCCACGATCACAATACCTCCCATATCCCTCAGCCTGAGCTGACGGGCAATCTCGTCCGCCGCAAGGCGGTTCACCTCAAAGGTGTTTTCTTCCTGATCGGTAGTCTTTGCACGGATACCGCTGTTAACGTCGATCACATTCAGTGCTTCGGTCGTCTCAATGACCAGATAGGCGCCTTGTTTTAACGGGACCACCTTCCCGAAAGAACTCTTGATTTGCCTGGTGACCTCAAAATGGTCGAATACAGGCTCTTTGCCATCGTAAAGCTTGACTATCTTCTCCTGATCCGGAGAAATGATAGAGATGTAGTCCTTGATCTCCTCATAGGCGTTCTGCTCATTCACAAATACATTGCTGAATGAATCGTTCAGAAGGTCCCTGAGGGTGACGGTGGTTTTGGAGAACTCAGTGAAGAGCAACTCCACGCCTTTGTTCCTTGCGATCTTGTTCCAAGATGTCTTCCATTTGTCTATCAAAGAACGAAGTTCTCCTGCGAGAACCGCTGCGGTCTTTCCCTCGGCCGCCGTGCGAATTATCGCACCGTAGTTCTTAGGAAGAATGCTCTTGACCAGAGACTCAAGCCTGCGCTTTTCTTCGCTTGAACTGATTTTTTGGGAAACGCTCACCTTCTGTGCAAAAGGGAGCAGTACAAGGTTTCGTCCTGCCAATGAAATTTCTGCGGACAGCCGGGACCCCTTGGTGGAGATAGGCTCTTTTTTTATCTGGGCTATGATCATCTGGCCCTGCTTCAGGACATCCTCTATGCGGCCTTCCTTTGGCAGGATGGGGCCAAGCTGGATGCGGGAGAACAGGCTCTCCATATTGACATTGGGGTTGGAGGTCCTGACAAACTTGTCAAAGGCGTCAAAATACAGCCCCAGGTCCAGATAATGGATGAAAGCTTCCTTTTCGTCGCCAATGTCCACAAATGCGGCGTTCATTGCCGGGAGTATCTTCTTGACTCTTCCAAGAAACACGTCTCCCACGGAACACGGGCGGTCCTGACTGGATTCTTTGTTCAGTTCGATGAGCCTGCCGTTTTCCAGCAGCGCTATCTGAACTTCGGACGAGGTGACGTTGACCACCAGGTCCTTTACAGAATGCTCAGTTTCCATAAGGAATTTCTATTTAAAAGAACGAAAAATAAAGAGGCCGGACGGATCTCCCGCCCAACCTCATTCGACATCTAGATTACTTCTTCTTATGTCTGTTCTTGCGCAAGCGCTTTTTACGCTTGTGCGTGGACATTTTATGTCTCTTTCTTTTCTTTCCGCTAGGCATAAACTTAAGTATGATTTATTTTACAGAATTAACGAAAGTTTTGGCTGGCTTGAAAGCAGGGATGTCGTGAGCAGGGATTGTAAGGGTTGTCTGCTTGGTGATGTTCCTTGCGGTTTTCTGAGCCCTGTGCTTGATGATGAAGCTGCCGAATCCGCGAAGATATACAGGGTTGCCCTTGCATACAGAATCCTTTACGCTCTCCATAAATCCCTCTACAACTGTCTGTACGGTTGCTTTCTCAATGCCGGTAGCCTTTGCTACTTCATTTACTATTTCAGCTTTAGTCATGATTTTTAATAGTTAATTAGGTGAGTTCCTTTTTGTTGGAGTGCAAAAGTAGGTTATTTTTTTCAATAATCAAACATTAGATTTTATATTTGTAACTACTAAAACACTAATCGTCAAATATTCATATGCGAAAAAAGCTATTCTACTTTCTGGCGGCGGCCTGCCTGGCTCTGCCGGTGTTCGTGATTGCCAGCTGCTCAAAGGGCGCAAAGTCGCTTCCGTGTGACATTTACGCCTCATACGGCACCCCTTGCGTCACCGCTCACAGTACTACCAGACTTCTGTATTCCAAGTACAAGGGACCCCTTTACCAGGTAAAGCGCGCCTCTGACGGACAGACGCTTGACATCCGCCCCGTGAAGGGATATGCCGACGCCGCCGCCCAGGACCGCTTCCTGAAAGGCGACCAGGGAACCATTACAATAATATATGACCAGTCCGGACTGGGAAACAACCTTGAGCCGGCTCCTCCGGGAACCTTCAAGGGACCGGACGAGGGCGAATTCAACACTCAGTCCATTGCCGATATGGCTCCGGTGCTCATCCACGGCCGCAAGGCGTACGGCGCCTTCATAATGCCGGGAATGGGATACCGTTGCAACAACGCCGCCGGCCTTGCCATCAACGATGAGCCGGAAGGAATGTATTACGTCATTGACGGCGGCCATTATGACAGCGGATGCTGCTTTGACTACGGAAACTCATCCACGAACGGCAAGGCAGTTGGAACCGGAACTATGGAGACCACCTATTACGGCACCTCCACCGCCTGGGGACGCGGAAACGGCCCGGGCCCTTGGATTATGTCCGATATGGAGGCCGGCCTTTTCTCTGGATACGACCCCAAGCAGAACGACGTTCCTACCATAGACTGGAAGTTCGTCACCGTATATGTGAACGGAGGCGGCGGCAACCAGTGGGACCTTCGCGGCGCAGATGCGACAAGCAGCGAGGTGACCACTTTCTACAGCGGAGTGCGCCCGCATACGCTTGAAGGAAGCGACGCCTATTATCCTATGCACAAGAAGGGAGCTATGCTCCTTGGCAACGGAGGCGACAACGGAAACGGTTCCGCAGGAACATTCTTCGAGGGCGTGATGACCTTTGGATATCCTGTTGACGAGGCTATCGAAGCCGTTCAGAAGAGCGTTGTGGCTGCAGGCTACCAGGAGTATCCCGTGACTATGACACGCCTGACATCCTTTGTGCCGGGCTCCAGCGCAGAAGTCACCGTTGGTTTCACCAACCGCGGAGCCAAGGCTCTCAAGGGCTTCGCCTTTGAGCCGGAGGCTCCTGCCGGATGGGAAGTCACCGCCGCAGGCCAGGTGCCTTCAGAGGTGGCTCCCGGCCAGAGCGTGACCGCCGTTTATTCTGTGAAAGCTCCCGCCGGACGCTCCACCGGCTACCTTGAGTTCAATGCCTTGTGGAAGGGCGGCAACGCCGCCGTCACCACCAAGGTGCGCAGCGCCGAGGCCGTCAAGATCAACGAGGTGAAACTATCAGCCCCTTCGGACCCCAACGACCAGTTCATAGAGATTTTCAACGCATCCAACGTCCCCGTAGACCTTTCCGGAATGGAAATCCAGGTGCGCCGCAGCGGATGGACACCTGTCAAGGCGGCAGTCATCCCTTCCGGAACCACCCTGGCGGCACGTTCGTTCTATCTGCTCACCCTCTCTCCGGCAGCGATCACGGCACCGGCGCAGCAGGGTGCCACTGAGGTTTATCTCAGCGCGGACCTTCCTGCTGACACAGAGGTTACAATTGGCGGGAAGGCATACAGGATAAGCGCGGCTGGAGCTCCTGCAAGCGCGTTCACCACCATTTTCTCCCCAATCTCCACGGGACCTAAGCTTTCATTCCCCGCAGGAGCCACAACCCTTCCTCTCACTTCCACTGAAGGAATAGCTCCGGGCCAGAAACTTGGAATAGGCCTTGGAGGCAACTATGAGATTGTAGAAGTGACGGCAGTTGGCGCTTCCGCAACCCAGACCGTTCTCTCAAAGGAGGCAAAGGCAGGTGACACAATGCTCACCATAGAGACTACCCAGAACCTTGTTCCCGGATCCGTAATCACAATTGACACAGGCTCCCGCATAGAGGTTGCCACTGTCAAGACCCTGGTCAAGAGTTCCGGCGTTCCGGTCCGTCAGATGCGCGGAGCACCGCCTCACGAGCCGGGCGTAGTGGAAATAGAGGCTCCGCTCAAGCAGGACCATATGCTTTCCGTTGACGTTTCCTGTCCGGGCGGCGGAGTTACCTTCACCCCGGCTACCAGGTACGCCCATATCAGCGGCCAGGCGGCCCAGGGCCTTGGTACTGCGTACAAGCTGTCCGCAGGCCTCCAGGCCGCGGCCGACGCCTATGAGGCCGTTTCCGTCTTCCCTGAAGGAAACCAGCAGTTCGGCTATCAGCTTTCCGCATCGGCGGGTTCCATAGCACTGGTCGATCCCGCTTCAGGCACTGTGGTTGACGCCATCGTATATGGCTCCCAGCAGAGCAATTCCAGTGGAAACGGAACCATTGCAAGCCCTGAGCTGGCAACCCTGGAAGGAGTCCAGGACGGCGGCGGATGCATTGCCGTGGTGCCTCCATCCAGGCCCAACTTCAACTTTATGCGTCCGGGAATGCCGGCACCTCCGGCAGAAACCGGCCCGGGCAGGAGCATGGTCCGTTTCCCTGACGGAACAGATGCCGACGCCCTCTGCCGCGACTTTATGGTAAGCTCCACTCCTACTCCCGGGGCTGCCAACAGCGTGGCTTTGCTGGAATAAGAAGGCTCACTTTCTCCGTTGGCACGGAGATTGACCAAATAAGGCTATGGCTTTTTGACGGGGCAAATCCTGCCAAATTGACATAGCCTGTTTTTATCCAGAGAAACATTATGAGCAAAAAAATAGATACAAACCTGTTTTTCCCCAACATTGGGGCAGAAGTGAACATCATCCCAGTGCTCCAGGGAGAAGGCTCCCTGAAGTTCGATCCGGCCGAGATGCCTGACGTAATACCCATCCTGGCGCTGCGCAATGCAGTTATCTTCCCGGGAGCGGTTTATCCCGTGACAATTGGCAGGCCTAAGTCCCTGCAACTCATAGCGGATGCGGAGAAGTCCGGAGCCCTCATAGGAGCGGTTCCGCAGATTGACGTGACAGTTGAGGATCCCCAGAAGGAAGACCTCCTGCCATACGGAACCGTTGTCAGGATTGTCAGGACCCTTGAGATGCCGGACGGCACCGTCACGGCCATCCTGCAGGGTCTCAAGCGTTTCTCCCTTGATTACGTGGTCACTTACGACCCGTACATCCGCGCCCGCGTCCACTGCCTTGACGATTTCCTGACAGATGACAGTGTGGCAGACCGCAAGATGATAATGAATTCCCTCAAGGACAAGGCCATCCAGATAATGCGCAACTCCAACCTGGCCTCCAAGGAGGCTCAGGGCGCGCTGCGCAGCATCAACGACTTCGGCTTCCTTGTAAACTTCATAGCCACTACCCTGGAGGTGGAGAACTTCGAGGAGAAGGCTGACCTGCTCCAATATGACGATGTGCGCGTGCGTGCGCTCAACCTCCTTGCCCTGATGGAAACCCAGCTGCAGTATATGAAGATTCAGCAGGACATCAACCAGAAGGTCCGCAGCGAGATAGACCAGCAGCAGAGGGAGTACTTCCTCAACAACCAGCTCCGTACCATCCAGGAGGAGCTTGGAATGGACGAGGGAGAGGAATTCGAGCAGTTCCGCCAGAAGGCCGCGGCAAAGAAATGGCCTGAGAAAGTGAAGGCCATCTTTGACAAGGAACTGGCCAAGCTGGAGAAGTACAACCCTTCTTCACCTGACTACTCCGTGCAGTACAATTACCTGGAGTTTATGCTTGAACTTCCCTGGGACGATATGTCAGAGGACAACCTGGACCTCAAGCACGCCCAGAAGGTCCTTGACAACGACCACTACGGCCTTGAAAAAGTCAAGGAGAGAATCATAGAGTACCTTGCAGTCCTCAAGCTCAAGGGCAATATGAGGAGCCCTATCCTGTGCCTCTACGGCCCTCCGGGAGTAGGCAAGACCTCCCTTGGAAAGTCCGTTGCCAAATCCCTGGGACGCCAGTACGTGCGCATCTCCCTTGGAGGAATGCACGACGAGGCCGAGATCCGCGGCCACCGCAAGACCTACGTCGGAGCCCTTCCGGGCCGACTGCTCAGCGGAATAGCCCGCGCCGGCAAGTCCAACCCAGTAGTGGTCCTTGACGAGATTGACAAGCTTGCTTCAGACTTCAAGGGTGACCCCTCATCCGCACTGCTGGAGGCATTGGATCCGGAGCAGAACTCCACGTTCCACGACAACTACCTGGACATTGACTACGACCTGTCAAACGTGCTGTTCATCACCACGGCCAACTCGCTGTCAACAATCCAGCCGGCCCTCCTGGACCGTATGGAAGTGATAAACGTTTCCGGTTACCTGGCAGAGGAGAAAGTCCAGATAGCGCGTCATTTCCTTGTTCCCAAGCAGCTCAAGGAGCACGGCATATCAGAGGACGCCCTCAAGATAGATTCCGGCGCAATCAAGGCAATAATCAACGACTACACCCACGAGAGCGGTGTGCGCGGCCTTGAGAAGCAGATAGCCAAGATAGCCCGCGTAACAGCCAAGAAGATTGCAATGGAGCAGGAATATCCTACTATCATCAAGAAGGAGCACCTTAAGGAGTACCTTGGCCTTCCTACGGCCTACCACGACCGCCAGAAAGGCAATGAGGTGCCCGGCGTGGTCACAGGCCTCGCCTGGACGGCAATGGGCGGAGAGATCCTCTTTGTGGAAAGCTCCGTATCCAAAGGCAAGGGAGTGATGACAATGACCGGAAACCTAGGAGACGTGATGAAGGAGTCCGCGACCATCGCCTACCAGTACATCAAGGCCCATCCGCAGATGGCAAACGTGACAAGCGAGGAATTCGCCGCCAAGGACATCCACGTTCACGTTCCTGAAGGAGCAACTCCAAAGGACGGCCCCTCCGCCGGTATAACAATGGTAAGCTCAATGGTATCAGCCCTCAGGGGCCAGGCGGTCAAGAAGCACATTGCAATGACCGGTGAGATGACCCTCCGCGGCCGCGTGCTGCCGGTAGGCGGAATCAAAGAAAAGATCCTTGCCGCCAAGAGGGCCGGAGTGAAGACAATTGTCATCTCCGAAGACAACCGCAAGGATGTCGAGGACATAAACGAGGTTTACATCAAAGGCCTTGAGTTCGTTTACGTAAAGAATATAGCGGACGTTATCGATTTTATTTTCTAACTTTACACTTCAAACAGCATTTGAAGTGGAAGTCAGAATAGAAAATACCTGGAAACAAGCCCTGCAGGAGGAGTTCGACAAACCCTATTTTGCAGAGCTTGTATCTTTTCTGCACGCTTCCAAGGACGCCGGAACCCGTATATATCCGCCCGGAGGGCAGATATTCAAGGCGTTTGAACTCACGCCCCTTCCGGAGGTGAAGGTGGTCATCCTTGGTCAGGATCCTTACCACGGACCGGGCCAGGCTATGGGCCTGTCCTTCTCCGTGCCGGACGGGATTCCAGCCCCGCCCTCGCTCAAGAATATTTTCAAGGAGATAGAGGACGAGCTGGGAGTACAGATGTCCGGGCGCACCAACCTGGAAAGCTGGGCAAGGCAGGGCGTGCTTCTGCTCAACGCCATCCTTACAGTGGAGGCGGGCAAGGCCGCCTCGCACAGCGCGATAGGCTGGCAGACCTTCACTGACGCCGTGATCAAATGCATAAGCGACAACTGCTCCGGCGTGGTGTTTATGCTGTGGGGCAATTTCGCCCGCAGCAAGAAAGACCTGATAGACTCAGGCAAGCATTTTGTGCTTGAAGCGGCGCACCCTTCTCCGCTCGCCAGGGGAGCGTTTTTCGGGTGCGGCCATTTTGCAACGGCCAACAGGCTCCTGGAAGCCCAGGGCAAGGCCCCAATTGATTGGAAACTATAGTATTATGAAAAGAATAGCATTGTTCCCCGGATCGTTCGACCCGTTCACCGCAGGGCATTACAATATCCTCACAAGGGCCCTCACAATGTTCGACGAGGTGGTTGTGGCAATTGGTATCAACCAGGAAAAGCACGGCTTCTATACAACGGAGCAGAAACTTGACGTCATAAGGCAGTGCGTTGACGGGATGAAGGGGGTTTCAGTCATCTCCTACGACGGCCTCACCATTGACATCTGCAGGGAACTGGGAATAAGGCACATCGTGCGCGGTGTGCGCAATATGATCGATTTCGAGTCCGAGCGCTCTACGGCGGACGCCAACAGGCGCCTTGCACCAGACATCGAGACCATTATCATCCCTACCGCCCAGGAATTCGCCCACATCAGCTCTTCAGCCGTAAGGGATATCCTTAGGCACAAGGGAGATACGTCAATGTTTATGCTTAAAGGTGTACATCTGCCTCCATACAATGGTTAGGAAACTTATCATAGCAGCCGCCCTTCTGCTGGGCGGGCTTGCCGCATACGCGCAAGTGGATTCGGTGGCCATAGAGAAGGCGCTGGACCTGCTCAGCGAGTATGTGGTCACCCTTGAGCCGGAATCTCCGGAGAAGAAGTCGCAGGAAGTAGACTATATCATAGAGACCTGCACGGACTCCACCCTCCGCCAGGCCGTGGCCCAGATGCTCTATGACCATTATATCACCTCCAACGTGATGGGGGACGAGGAAGTGGCCATCCATATGTACGACAGGTGGTTCTCCACCCACGAGATAGAGATGGGCTGGGACGGAGCCCTTCTGAACGCCGCATTCTTCGCAGAATACAACAGGCGGTCACTTATGGGAATGAAGGCCCCGGAAGTCACTCTCCAGGACAGGTATGGGGAGACGGTACTGTTCCCTGACCTGCAGGGAGACGCCCGCGCCGTGCTCTTCTTCTATGACGTGGACTGCTACAAGTGCCGTGTAGAGATGGGCAAGCTGATTGAATACCTGCCCACCGTTGAAATACCTCTGGATTTCTACGCCGTATACACTGGCTTCAAAGGCGATATGTGGGACTATTTCATTGACAATGAATGGGATGTGAACTCAGCCAACGTCCGTATGCACCATCTCTGGGATCCGCAGATGACCTCTGACTTCCAGGAGGCTTACGGCATAACTGAAACCCCAAGGATGTTCCTCCTGGGCAAGGACGGAACAATAATTGGCCGGCGCCTCAATACCGACGCCCTCCGCCAGCTGCTGGACCTCAGCGTCCTTGAGGAGGAGCTCTACAAGAAGAGCCCCATAGGCTCAAAGGTGCCGCGGATGCGCGTACCCGGAATTATGATCAAAGGCGACAAGGTGAAGGAAGGCAATTTCTGCCTCCGGAATGCAGATTACCTGATGTTCTATTCACCCACCTGCGCCCACTGCCAGGAAGAGATAAGCCACAGTGCCAATTATCCAGGCAGGAAGCTGCTCATTGATATGGACTCGATGGGTGAGAAGGACGTGGACAAGCTGTACAAGCTGCTGGATACGTTCGACCTCTCCTCCCTCCCTCATATAATAAGCCTCAAGAAGGGGCGGGTCACCGGCAAATACCTAACTTTTATCGAATGAAACCCCGCAGGCCAAAGAACATCCCCGCAGTGGACCCTGACTTCCTGAAGAAGCAGCAGGCGGCCCTGGTGCGCAATCACAGGCAGGTCATCTATTTCAATGAGAAAGAGATGGCCGCCATTGACGAGTACTGCCGCAGGCTCAAAGTCAAGGCAAAGGCGTCAATGCTGCGCCAGGCAGTAATGGAAAAGGTGCTCAGCGGCCTGGACAAGAACCATCCTACGCTCTTTGAAGATGAATAGCAGGAAGTTTAATTTTACCCGGTTGGAACTGAGCCTGGACAAGTGCCTGGGCAACTTCCGGTATTTCAAGGACAAGCTGGAGCCGTCCACAAAGATGCTGGTGCTGGTCAAGGCCAACGCGTACGGCCACGGCGCGGTTGAGGTTGCATCTATGATGCAGCGCGCCGGGGCGGACTACCTGGCCGTGGCCCTACCTGTAGAAGGTGTGGAACTCAGGGGCGCCGGCATAAGCCTTCCAATCCTTGTGCTGACCTGCGGAACGGACTATTTCCCTGAAATAACAGATAACAGCCTGGAGCCAGGGATCCCCAACCTTTATACGCTTAAAGCCCTCTGCACCCATCTGGAGCGCTCATCCATAAGCAATTATCCCATCCACATAAAGCTGGACACCGGAATGCACCGCCTGGGATTCACCCCGGAAGAGATTCCCGCCCTGCTGGACTTCCTGAAGGGCTGCGACAGGGTAAGGGTGAAGTCCGTGTATTCCCACCTTGCCGCCGCGGAGGACCCTTCCAAGGACGATTTCACCCTGGAGCAGGCCGCCTCCTTCAGCGCAATGGCTGACAGTATAACCCAAAGTCTTGGCTACAAGCCAATGTACCACATACTCAATTCCGCCGGCATAGAGCGTTTCCCTCAGTTCCAGTTCGATATGGTGCGCCTGGGCATAGGCATATATGGTATCAGCGCGCTGCAGGCGCCGGAAGTGAAGCCTTTCGCTTCGCTCAAGGTAAAGGTCCTGCAGGTCAAGACATTGGAGAATGGTACCGTGGGATACGGACGTATGGGGAAGGTGGCCCCGGAAGGGACCGTGACCGCAACCATACCCGCAGGCTATGCGGACGGCCTTGACCGCCGCCTTGGCTGCGGCCGCGCCTCCTTCAGCCTTAACGGTCACCGCGTCAAGACAATTGGCAACATCTGTATGGATATGTGTATGCTGGACGTTACCGGAGTACCCGCGCAGGCGGGTGATACCGTGACCATATTCGGCGAGGACCCGTCCGTGAACGAACTTGCCTCAATACTTGATACGATTCCTTACGAGGTACTGACATCGGTACCCCGGAGGATAGAAAGGGTAGTGGTGAAAGATAAGGACTAGAGGTCCAGTTCTTCCCAGAGGGCGTCCATCTCGCGGCGCTCTTTTTTTGTAGGGCGCCCGGTGCCGCGGTCCCTCTTCACAAAGAATGTCTCCTTTGGGGCGTGAAGCTTGTCCAGTTCGGACTGCGGAGTCAGGTTTTGGGCGTATTCCGGCACAAGCGCGGCTCCCATACGGTTCTGGCTGAGCTGCAGTACTTTGTAGGTGTAGAGGGCTATTCCCTTGCGCACTTCTATGGTGTCCCCGATCTTGACTTCCTTGGAAGGTTTCACGGGGGCGCCGTTCAGGCGGACCTTGTTGCCGTTGCAGGCGTCAGTGGCCTCTGACCGCGTCTTGAAACAGCGGATGGACCAGATGTATTTGTCAATTCGTACTCCGTCTGCCATAGTTTTTGGTTTTAGCTTATGTGGTGGTGATGGTGATGATGGTGGCCGCATTCGCACTCGTGGTCCTCGTGCTCGCAGTCACACTCGTCATCTTCAAAATCTTCGTCATCTTCCTCCTCTCCCGGAAGGGTGGCCTGGATGTCAGGGTTGATGTAAGCATCGCTGTCCGCGCGCTTTTCTACGGTGACCTCCAGCAGGGAAGTGTTCCTTGCCACGGGAACGAGGAAGAAGTCTGGCACCTCGGCAGGCACCAGGATGCATTCTCCCTCCTTTACTGTGTAGTTTATAGGGCCTATCTCCGGGTCGAAGATGACCTGCAGGGAGGCTTCACCCTCAAGGCACACGTAAAGCAGGAAGCAGTCGAACTTGCTGCTGTAAATGTGCAGCGCATCCGTCAGTTTCAGTTTTGTGACGGAGAATTCCTCGCATTCCGTTAGATGGGTGGACAGCCCTCCGTCGTGGCTGTGGGCGTGGTTGTGCAGGTCCGGAACGTATTTCTTGTAGTCTATGAAATCAAAGGCGGCCTCGAGGCCAAGGGAGGTGTCAAAGTCGTCTCCTTCTATGGGCTTCCCCCAGTTGCACAGGCGGAAGTCCAGGGGGGAGCACTCTGATATCTCCGTGATCCTCACCCCCTTGCCGGCGGCGTGGACCAGTCCCGGATAGATGAAGAAGCAGTCTCCGGCCTTTGGCTGGACACTGTAAAGAAGACGCTCCACCTTGTTGTCCCGGCAGGCGTAGTAGAAGTCTTCCGCGGAGGTGTCCTCCTTGAAGCCAAGGTATATCCTTCCGCCTTCATCGACTCCGTTCACATACCACAGCTTGGCCTTCCCAAGGAAGTCCAGGCGCTGTGCGGCGGTTTCGTCGTCAGGGGTGACCATAAGCGGCGTGCGCTCCTGCCCGCCCAGTATCCTGGCCATTACGGGGAACTGGCGGCCGTACCACGCAAAAACGTGTTCGCCCACCACGCGGTCCATATACATATCCATAATTTCGGAAATGCTGTTGGCGGCAAGCCATCCCTCCCTTACAAGGGAGTCCTGATAGCCCAGGTCAGCCAGCAGGACGGTTTCCCGCGGGTCCTCGTCAATGGGGATGAATTTGAAAGGATACAGTTTCTTCTCTTCTTCCATAACACAAAAATACGAAATAATACTTATATTGGCAGTATGAAAAAGGCATTTATATTTCTGGCCGAGGGCTTTGAAGATGTCGAGGCCCTTGCCACAGCGGACGTACTCCGCCGCGGAGGAGTCCCAACCCAGCTGGTTTCCATAAGTGACGAACCCTTTGTCACTTCCTCCCACCACGTGACCGTTGGCGCGGACACTACCCTTGACGCAGGCATAGAGATTGACGATGACGACGTAATCATATTCCCCGGAGGAATGCCCGGTACCAGGAACCTGGCCGCGTGCGGGCCTCTGATGGACTTTATGAAGGAGCACTACGCCCAGGGAGGCCCCGTAGCGGCCATCTGCGCTGCTCCCGGCCTTGTCTTTGGCCAGATAGACAACCTCAAGGGGGTTGAGTTCACCTGCTTTGACGGCTTTGAGGAGGGACCTGTATCCAAGGGAGCGACCTTCCGTCCTGCCGCCGCGGTGGTCAGCGGCAATATGATTACAGGGCGAAGCGCCGGCCACGCCGTGGAGTTCGCCCTGGAGATCCTGAAATATTTAAAGGGCAGCGATGAGGCTGCCCGTGTAGAGTACGCTATGAACTTGAATTGTATCTAGCGTTTACTTCTTGAAGAATCTTTCATAGAGACCCTTGAAGCCTGCCCCGTGGCGGGCTTCGTCTTTTGCCATCTCGTGAACGGTGTCGTGGATGGCGTCGTAGCCCAGCTTCTTTGCGCGGGTGGCGAGGTCCAGTTTGCCCTTGCAGGCACCGGCCTCTGCGTCAGCCCTCTTCTTGAGGTTTGTCTTGGTGTCCCAGACAACCTCTCCAAGAAGCTCTGCGAACTTGGCGGCGTGTTCTGCCTCCTCAAAGGCATAGCGCCTGAAGGTGGCGGCGATTCCCGGGTAGCCCTCGCGGTCTGCCTGACGGCTCATTGCCAGGTACATACCAACCTCCGTGCACTCTCCGTTGAAGTTGTCGCGGAGTCCCTGCATTATTTCAGCGTCTTCTACAACGCCGTCCTTGAGGTGGTGCTCACAGGCGAAGCCTTCCTCACCTTCAATGATCTCTTCGAATTTTTCCTTTTTAGCGCGGCACTGAGGGCAGAACTCCGGCGGGTTCTCTCCTTCATATACATAGCCGCAAACCATACATCTGAATTTCTTTTTCACAACTTTGGGTATTTAAGGGTTAATAATGCTATTATGTGTTTCACAAATATAGTATATTTGTGTGATATGACAAGGTATTTCTCGGTGGCAGACCATTGCTTTTTCATCAAGGGGGAAGACAATCTTCCGCTTTGGAATGCCATTGACAATTACCTTCCGTTCCAGACGGAGCCGGAGGACTGCCTGTTTGGGCTGGAACTGTTTACGGACTGGGTGGAATATGACAAGACCGCCGTCTATTTCCAGAACGGAACGGATGAGGAGCAGAGGCTGGACCTGTACTCCGTCCCTGAAGGATGGCTGGTGGAGATGGCCCCCCGCAAGGATATGGAAATATGCGCCAAGATGCTTTTCAGCAGGGACTTTTCCAGCGGGAAGGTTTATTTGAAGGGGAATCTGGCGCAGCAGCGCTTCGCCCTTGACAATTCCGCAATGGTCCTGTTCGCATTTGCGACAGCATCGCTGGGCACCCTTGAGATGCACGCGTCCGTGGTATCCAATTCCGGCAAGGCATACCTGTTCATAGCCAAGAGCGGTACGGGAAAGAGCACGCATTCCCGGCTCTGGATAGAGAATGTCCCCGGATCAAAGCTGGTAAATGACGACAACCCAGTTATCAGGGTTGCGGAAGACGGGAGCGTCAAGGTTTATGGGAGCCCCTGGAGCGGGAAGACGCCCTGCTACAGGAATGTATGCTTCCCGGCAGGCGCCCTGGTCCGCATCAACAGGGCGCCGGAGAACCGCATACACAGGCTGCCGCTGCTGCAGGCGTATGCCTCCGTGGCCGCCTCCTGCTCCGGCTTCAGGGCGGAGAAGTCCGTGGCCGACGGCCTTCACGCCACCCTTTCAGCCGTCGTATCAAAAGTACCCTGCTATATATTGGACTGCCTTCCTGACGCCCAGGCGGCAATAATTTGTTCGGATAATGTCAGAGATAATTAAAGTTACCGTCCCTGTGGAGACGCTTCTGCCCAGCGCATTGGAATTCCTAAAGGAAGGGATGAGCGTTGTGCTGCCGGTCAAAGGCAACAGTATGCTTCCGTACATTCGCGGAGGCAAGGACCAGGTGCTGGTCCGCAAGATGCCTTATGTAAGGGAGGGGGATGTAGTGCTTGCGCATACCACCGCGGGCAATTATGTCATCCACCGCGTAATTGAGGTAAGGGAGGACTGCCTGGTGCTCAGGGGTGACGGAAACCTTGTAGGCACGGAAAAGTGCACCTTGGACGGGGTTGTGGGAACCGTAGTGGAGATACAAAAACCGTCCGGACACAAATTGGATCCGTACAGTGTCAAAGGTTGGCAAAAACTGCCCTTATTTTTGCGCCGAATACTGTTAGCGCTGTATAAACTGTTTTTCCGCCCATGAGTAAATTCAAGACCAACGTCAAGGGGCTCCTCAAGATGGTCAGGCCCCTCCGGAAATCCCTCGCGGTAAGCGTGCTTATAGGAATAGTACGCATTGCCGCATCCTTGGGGTTCGTGTGGGTGTGCAAGGCCCTGGTGGATATAGCAACGGGGGAGCGTTCCGCCTCCCTGGGCCTGTATATAGGCATAATGGCAGGCATAATGCTGGTGCAGATACTGGCGTCGGCGGCGGCTTCGTACTGGGAGAATTACATCTCCGTGAACACCCTCAACAAACTGCGTTTCGACACTTTCTCCCACGTTCTGGGCAGCACCTGGAACGGAAAGGAAACATATAACAGCGGAGACACCGTAAACCGTCTCCAGGAAGACGCCCGCGTCCTTACGGACCTTATGTGCAGTCGCATACCGGACGTGATCATCACGCTCTGCCAGCTTGCGGCGGCATCGCTGTTCCTGCTTGCAATGGCGCCAAAGCTGCTATGGCTGCTGCTCATCTTTATGATAGTTGCCGTGGTGGGCAGCCGTATGTTCTTCAAGCTCATACAGGAACTTACCCGCAAGATCCGCTCGAAGGACGGGGAAATCCAGCAGTATATGCAGGAAAACCTGCTCAACAGGGTACTTGTGCTTACCCTTGTGGGCTCGGAGAGGGTGCTGGAAAAGCTCGGCTGGATGCAGAAGGATGTAAGGGACAACACCGTTAAAAGGCTCAATTACAACGCGGTAGCCCGCGGGTTTATGCATTTCGGGTTCATTGCGGGATATGCGGCTGCATTCCTCTGGGGAGTGTTGGGAATCAAGGACGGAACCGTGACATACGGTATGATGACCGCCTTCCTGCAGCTGGTGGGCCAGGTTCAGAGGCCAATAGCGGACCTGAGCCGTCACGTGCCGGCATTCATCCACGCAATGGTTTCAGTAGAAAGGATTATGGATCTCCAGAACCTTGAGCTGGAAGTGAAAGAGGAACCCATCTTGCTTTCCGGTGCGCCCGGAATAGATGTCAAGGACCTGTCATTCTCCTATCCGGACCAGAACAGAGCCGTTTTCGAACACTTCAACTATTCATTCGCCCCCGGATCTATGACCGTCATTATGGGACCTACGGGTTCAGGAAAAAGTACCCTGGTCAAACTCATAATGGGCCTTCTCAGGCCTTCTGACGGGGAAATTACGGTGGGAGAGGAGCGCTCAGGCGTTGCCGTGAGGGGCAATTTTATGTATGTCCCGCAAGGCAACAGCCTGCTCAGCGGCTCCATTCGCGAAAACCTGCTTCTTGCGAATGCAGAAGCCACGGAAGCGGATATGTGGCGCGTGCTCTCGCAGGCCAAGGCTGACTTTGTGAAGGACCTTCCTGAAGGGCTGGACGAGCGCTGCGGTGAGGTTGGAAGCGGCCTGAGCGAGGGCCAGTCCCAGCGCATCGCCATAGCAAGGGCGCTGCTCCACCCCGGCGGCATCCTCATCCTTGACGAAGCCACCTCCGCACTGGACGCAGAAACTGAAAAGGATCTGCTGGAGAACCTGTACGCTGCATATCATTCCACAAAGACCATATTGTTCATATCCCACAGGGACGCCGTAGCCGGATACTCTGACTCCGTCCTGAAGCTGTAGCCAATGAAACCATTCCTCAAGCAAGTGGCGGATCACTATTTCGCCACAGGTGAAATATCCCGTTTCTGCTTTGTTTTCCCAAACAGGCGGTCCCAGCTGTTCTTCCAGAAATGGCTGTCGGACCTTGTGAAGGAAAGCGGGCGGCCTGTGCTCGCCCCCGCAATGCTTACGGTGAACGATTTCTTTTACAAGATAAGCGGCGCAAGGCCGGTGGACAGGATCAATCTGCTTCTTGTGTTATATGACTGCTACAGGGAGCTGAATCCTGCGGCGGAGGCCTTGGATGATTTCATATTCTGGGGCGATGTCCTACTAGGAGATTTTGACGATGTGGACAAATACCTTGTTCCTGCGGCCAGCCTCTTCACGGACGTATCCCAGTATAAGGAAATGCAGGACGATTTCTCCTACCTGACGGACTCCCAGAAAGAGGCGGTGAAACGCTTCATATCAAATTTTGGCGCTTCTGGAAGCTATGAGGCTTCCCGGCAGGGGCCGGTGAAGGAGCGCTTCCTTCAGATATGGAACATACTTTTCCCTCTGTACAGCAACTTCAAGGAAACATTGCGCAGCCGTGGGATGTCCTATGGGGGAATGGTGTACAGGGATCTGGCGGAAAGCCTTCAGGAGCAGTCTGCAGTGGATATCCTGGGCAAGTATTTCCCGGCCGGGACCACATTTGTGTTCACCGGGCTCAACGCCCTGTGCGAGTGTGAGAAAAAGATCCTTTCGCGTATGCGCGATGCCGGAATAGCGCAGTTCTGCTGGGATTATTCATCCGATATGATAAAGGACCCGCGCAACCGCTCATCCTTCTTTATGAGGGACAATGTGGTGGCTTATCCGCAAGCGTTCACGCCTGATCCGGAGCCCCTTGGGGAGCCTTATATAGAGGTGATTGGAGTCCCGTCCTCCGTGGGCTGCGCAAAGCAGCTTCCACGGATCCTGGATTCCGTGAATCCCGGATCCCTGGACACTGCGGTGGTGCTCCCGGAGGAGAGCCTGCTGATACCCGTGCTAAACTCCATTCCGGAGAAGATACAGGACATAAACGTCACTATGGGCTATCCTATGCAGGGGAGCGCCTTCTTTGCCCTTATGGACGAAATTGCCCGTATGCAGCTCAACCTGCGTTTCAAGGATGGCAGGTGGATGTTCTACCACAGGAATGTGTGGGCGGTGTTCTCCAATTCGGTGTTGACTTCCATCCTGGACAGTGAGGGCGCTGAAGTTATAAAGACAATCCGAAAGGCGGCAAAATATTATATCCCTCAGGAAGATTTTGCAGGCAGTGCGTTGCTGGAGGCAATATTCAGCCCTGTTGTAACGGACACGGCAGATGCGTCCGGAGCCCAGGCAACGGCCCTTTCAGGGTATCTGCTGGAGCTTGCAGGGAAGTTTGGGGTATTGTTGAAGGACGCTCCGGGAATGACCCTGGAACTGGACTTTTCAAGGCAGTACTACCAAGATCTCAACCGCTTGAGGAGCAAGGAGATGGCAGTGCTGGCAAAGACCTTCGCGCGCCTGGTGGTCCAGGCGGAAGCGTCCCGCAGCGTCCCATTCAAGGGAGAGCCCCTCAAGGGGCTCCAGATAATGGGACCGCTGGAAACGCGCGCCCTGGACTTCGAGAACCTCATCATACTTTCCTGCAACGAGGGAGTCTTCCCGCGCAGGGACGTCAGTTCGTCCTTCATTCCCCCTGAACTGCGCCGTGGCTTCGGCCTTCCTGCCTATGAGTATCAGGATGCCGTGTGGGCGTATTATTTCTACAGGATGATCCAGCGTGCAAAACGCATATTCCTGCTGTATGATTCCCGTACGGAGGGGCTTAAGAGCGGTGAGGAGAGCCGCTATATCAAGCAGCTGGAGCTGCATTTCGGCAAGGAATTCAAGCGAGTGACTGTCAACTCCCCAATTGTGAAGCCGGATCCTCCGCTCCCAATTGAAAAGACGCCGGAAGACATAAAGATACTGGAGGAAATGGTATTTTCCGCTTCTTCCGTCCAGAACTACCTGGCCTGCCCGGCAAAGTTCTACTACTCTTCCGTAAAGGGTCTTGAAGAGGTGGAAGACGTAGAGGAATCCCTGCAGGCCAACCAGATAGGAAACGTCCTCCACAAGCTTATGCAGCACATTTATGGCGTCAAGGGCGGGATTGTGAAGGCGGATTACATAAAACGCTGGGCAAAGGATGAAGCTTCCCTCAAGGCAAAGATTTACGAATTGATAAGGGCGGAGCTCAAGACCCCGGACGTGACCGGCCGCAACCTGATATTTGCAAACGTCATATGCAAGTATGCCGTACAGATACTCCAAAGGGATTGCGAACTCCTTGAAGAACAGGGAGCGGACTGCTTCAATATCCTGAGCCTGGAAATGAAGGATAAGGTGAAAATTTGCGGCAGACCGTTCAAGGGCTTCATAGACAGGCTGGATTCCCTCAGGCCCGGTATGGTGCGCGTGTCGGACTACAAGACCGGCAAGGTGACGGACCAGGAAATTGCCATAGAGGATGCCACTGCGGCCGAATTGGCAGATAATATATTTTCCCCGGAATCCACCGAACGGCCCAAGATAGCCTTCCAGCTGTATGTGTATGACAAGATAGTGCGGGACAAATATCCGGACGCACGCATTTTCAACTCCATATACCCAACGGTGCGGCTGTTCAAGGAACCTGTTCCCGTACAGGAATGCAGCGAGGAATTCATAAGGCAGATGGATACCCGCCTGGAAGAGACCTTCAATGAAATGTTCGACCCTCAGACGGGCTTCAGGCGCACCTCTGACGACAAGGTATGCTCATATTGTGACTTTAAAATGCTCTGCGGGAAATGATAGACATAAAGAAAGCTTCGGCGGGTTCGGGAAAGACCTACCAGCTGGCAGAGACATATCTGAAGTGCCTGGCGGAATCCGTAGACGAAAACGCCTACAGGCACATCCTTGCCGTTACCTTCACCAACAAGGCAACCGCGGAGATGAAGAGCCGTATCCTGCGGCGCCTTCACGAAAAGGCGGCGGAGGATCCGCGCTCAGAGCGCATCTTAGTATCCATCCTGCACGATTACAGCGCATTCAGCGTCAGCACCATAGACAAGTTCTTCCAGCAGGTTCTCCGGTCTTTTGCCCGGGAACTGGGCTATTTCTCCGCCTATCAGGTGGAACTGGATACTCCGGCAGTGGTCAGGGAGTCAGTAGACCGGCTTCTGGACGGTATAACAGAGAATGATAAGGAATTGATAGACTGGCTTGACGAGATTGTGGTCAAGCAGCTGTCGGAGGGAAAGCGCCTTTATCTGGAAAACGACCTCTATTCAATCTGCGGACTGCTCCGCACCCTGCGCCAGAGTCCGGAAGTGCTCTCAAAGGAGAATCTGGCAAAGAAAAGGGCCGATTGCATAAGGATAATAGAGAGGTTCAACAAGCGGACATATGAGCTGGCGCCCGAACTGGCAAAAGACGCAGGCCGCCTTGGCAAGATACCATATCCTAAGGTTACTGATTTCAAGAAAGCCTCAAGCGAGGCCCAGGCCCATTTCCTGGAGGGCTACAAGCTCTACAACACCGCCCAGATCATACTTCCGCTTACATACACCCTGGGAATTGCCAGGGACTATTACGCCAGCCAGGACGCCCTCACCAGGGAAAAGAACATAATGTGCCTGGACGACTCCACAACCATCCTCAAGGGAATAATTGACGGCAGCGACGCCCCGTTCGTATATGAGAAACTGGGCGTGCGGTACCGCAATTTCCTCCTGGACGAATTCCAGGACACTTCCGATGTGCAGTGGGACAACTTCTATCCTCTGCTCAAGGAAAGCAACGACAACGGCAATTCCAGCCTTATAGTGGGAGATGTCAAGCAGAGCATATACAGGTGGAGGGGATCTGACTGGAGGCTGCTCGCCTCGCGCCTCCCGTCGCAGTTCCCCGGGGCTTCCATAACGCCCCTGGACGGCAACTGGCGCAGCTGCTCCCAGATAGTGGAATTCAACAACCGCTTCTTTGAGTACGCTGCGGCGCAGCTGGGCCTTTCGGACCTCTATTCCGATGTCCGCCAGAAGGTGATGACCAAGGATCCCGCCCCGGGAATGGTGCAGATTGAGTTCGTCCCGGACGCTGAGCAGCTTGATACCCTGTTCAACTGTATATGTCAGGCTCGGGAGCAGGGCGCGCGTTACAGCGACATTGCCGTGCTGGTGCGGGCCAACAAGGAAGGGGCGTCGGTCGCCGAGTATCTTATAGGCAAAGGCCTTCCCGTGATTACGGACGATTCCCTTGACGCAAAGGCTTCCGTAACGGTTCGCCGCCTGGTAGCCTTGCTGGAATGCCTTGACAATAAGGACAATACAATCAGTTCCTTCTATGCGCAGTCCCTTGATATGCAGTACCCGCAGGCCTACCATTCGCTTACGGACCTCTGCGAGTACTTCCTGCGCTCACTGCTTGCGCAGTATCCGCAGGAAGCCGCCGGGGAGGTCCTGCACATCCAGTCCTTTATGGACAACCTCCAGGACTGGGTTTCAGTAAACGGCAACAACCTGGCGGCTTTCCTCAAGTACTGGAAGGACGCCAAGGTAAAGATATCCTCGCCTCCGGCATCGGATTCCATACGCGTGATAACGGTCCATAAGTCCAAGGGACTGGAATTCCCGTATGTCATATTCCCGTTCGCGGACAAGGTTGACTTGTATCAGGCCGGCGATGTCTGGTGCGCATATGACGGAGTCCGCTATCCCGTAAAACTTTACGCCGGGACCACCGCAAATTCCTGCTTTGACAAGGATCTGGAGGTTGAGCAGAGGATGCAGGCCATAGATAACCTGAACATCTTTTACGTTGCACTTACAAGGGCGGTTAACCAGCTTACAGTAATAGCAAAGGAACCTGCCAAGTCATTCCGTGATGCGGTGGACAAAGGAAAAGCACTCTCTTTTACCAATATGTCCCAGGTGCTGTTCGCATATGCGAAGACCACTGGATTCCTATACGGAACCCCTTATGATTTCAATTCCCTTGAGCGTCAGGATAACACCGGGAACACCATACAGGGAGATTACCTTTCAATCCCTGTGGGCTCACGCCTTCCTGTCCCGGACGATTCCTCAGACTTCTTCAGCGAGGACGGAATAGGCACAAAGGTATCCCCGCGCATAAACGGAATAGTCCTGCACGATATCCTGTCCCAGGTGGGAACCATCGAGGACCTTAGGGATGCGGTTGAAGCCGCTGTCAGGGACGGCCTGCTCCCGCAGGAGGATGCGGAGAGGGACTACGCACTGCTGCAGGACGCCATCCTGGCCCATCCGGAGTGGTTCGGCCCGGGGCTGAGCTCCCTCAACGAGGTGTCCATAATAGGGGAGGATGGGCAGCTGCACAGGCCCGACAGGGTTGTCAGCGGCCCGGACGGCACCGTGGTGGTGGATTACAAGTTTGGAGCGCCCAGGCAAAAGTATCGCAGCCAGGTGCAGGAGTATGTACGCCTGTACCGCAAAATGGGGTATAAAAATGTTACCGGGTGCCTCTGGTACGTGCCTGAAAACAAGACGGAAGTGTTCTAGGACTTCCTTGGATGATGTTCCAGGACGGCGGCCTGCCAGGTGGAGCTGTCAATGTGTGTGTAGATCTCCGTGGTCAGTATGCTCTCGTGACCCAGCATTTCCTGGACGGCCCGGAGATCGGCGCCGTTTTCTATAAGATGGGTGGCAAATGAATGCCTGAAGGTGTGGGGAGAGATATCCTTGAAAATGCCGGCGGCAATAGCCTGGGCCTTGATCATCTTGAACATTGAGACGCGGCTGAGGTTTTTCCCGAAGCGGTTGAGGAAAAGGATATCGTCATACTCCGGCCCGGCAGGGACTTCGCGCACCGCAAGATATGCCTCCAGGGCGTCCGCTTCGCTTCCGCCAACGGGCACAATGCGCTGCTTGTTTCCCTTTCCTATTATGCGCAGGAACCTTTCCTTGAGGTAAAGGTCTGAGATGCGCAGCCCCACGGCTTCGCTCACCCGCAGGCCGCTGCCGTACAGGGTCTCAAGGATGGCCCTGTCGCGCAGCCCCCTGGCGGTGGAAGTGTCCACGGAACCAATGATCCGGTCCACTTCCTCAACGCTCAGTACGGCTGGCAGGTAGCGTCCCAGCTTAGGGGAATCCACATTGTCGCAGGGATTGTCCTTGCGGAGGCCTTCCAGTACCGTCCAGTCAAAGAAGGACCGCAAAGCACTGAGCATCCGGGCCTGGGAACGCTTGGAAAGTTCTTCGGCCCTGGCCCCTATGTATTCCGTGATGTCCGCCGTGGTTGCCTTTGCTGGACTCCCGTTGCAGAAATCCGCAAACTCAGCAACGTCAGAACAATAAGATGCCACCGTGTTAGGTGACATCTTACGTTCTATCCTCAGATAGTAGTTAAAGTTGGAGAGTAGCGTACTTTTTCCCATATTCGAGCATCTGCTCAAGGTAGTTGTCCTTGTAGACAATCTCGTAGTCCACAATTTCCCTGCCCTTGTAAACGGGTACGATTTCCGGGTTGATGAATCCGCCGTACGGCTTGAGGTTCAGGGCCTCATAACGCGCCTTGACCTCCTTGTGGAGTTCAGGGTCAATGTTCACGGCGTAGGTCTCGATGAGTTTCTTGCCGGCGGCGTAGTCGCCTTCGGACTTGATGCGCTGTATTTCAGCGAGCAGCTGGGCGAAAAGGCCCCTTAGCGCCTGGAAGTCATTGACAACGAAGTATGTCTTGCCGTCTCGCACTTTTTTCTCTATCACATTGTCCTTTGCACCTTTCTCATAGCACCATTCTGCAATGAGCTTGCGGTTTTGCATATGGGCTTCGGTGTTGGGACGTCCAAGTTCAACGCGGTTGAACTGCACGAAAAGACCGTTGCGGATATATGCTGAATACTCTGCCTTATAGGCTTCCGGGTCCGGCATAATTCCCAGTTCCACCATCTTTGGATCTGCAGTATAATACAGCCCGAAGAGGTCTGCCCTTGCCTCCTCCAGCGCGGAAGAGTACTCTCCCAGCGCGGTGGTTGACACTCCCGGAAGGAGCTGTCCGGAGCCGTGGCCGAGGCACTCGTGCAGGTCTGTGTGGATTTCGTCGGCGTAGGAGCCGTATTTCTTGTAGAACTCAATTTCAGCATCGTCATATGCAAACTCCTTGAGGGCGCTGGCGGGGGATTCCTCCGCGGCGTAGTCGTATGCGTGGGTGATGTTTGCAATGGTCACCGACTTGCTGCCGTGGTCCTTGCGTATCCAGTCTGCATTGGGGAGGTTGATTCCGATAGGAGTGGAAGGATAGCTGTCTCCTGCAAGGCAAACAGCGTTCACTACCTTTGCGGTGATGCCCTTTACCTCCTTCTTCTTGAAACGGGGGTCTATAGGGGCGTTGTCCTCGAACCACTGGGCGTTGCCGCACAGGATTTCGGTGCGCTCGGAGGCGGCCTTGTCCTTGATGTTCACGTAGCCTTCCCAGGCGCCCTTGCGGCCAAGGGGATCGTTGTAATCCTCTACAAAGCCGTTTATGAAATCTACCGTGCCTTCAGTGTCCTTGACCCACTCTACATTGAATTCATCCCATTTGCGCAGGTCTCCTGTCTTATAATACTCGATAAGCAGTTCAAGGGCGTGCTTCTGGATGTCGTTCTCAGCCACTGCGGCGGCCTTTTCCAACTGCTCGCAAATCTTGCTGAGAGCCTGGCCGTATATGCCGCCAACCTTCCAGGGCTTCTCAACCACCTTGCCGTTCTCCTTGACAACCTTGGTGTTGAGGCCGTATGATATGGGATGGGGGTCATCAGGTACTGCAATGGAAGCGTAGTAGTCTTCCACCTCCTGGCGGGTCACGCCGTCATAGAAATTGACGCCTGACAGCTGTACTATGTCTCCGTCAGTGCTTGTGGAGCGGCGCTGATCCTTTCCGGCCGATCCGTAGATGACAGGAAGAAGCAACTGGCATTTGCCACCGTCGCCCACAGATTCCATCAATGCCTGGAAATACGCCTGGGAGCACTCCGGAGTGAAGCGGTCCTCTGCGTAGTGGTGATATATTCCGTTGGAGAAGAACAGCCTTTTGGCGTAGGTCTCGAACTTCCTGAAGTCCTCTGAGCTGCGGTCTCCCTTGTAATTCTCAAGGATATTCTCTACAGCGTGCCTTATGCGGAGATTGTATTCTCCGTTCTGGTCCCAGAGTATGTCCCTTCCGTATTTTGCGGCTTCCGCCAGGTAGTATGCGTACTCTTTCTGCTGCAATGTGAGGTCTTCCCATCCGGGGACTTTATATCTCATTACCTTGAGGTCTGCGAACTCGTCCAGCAGGTAATGGAATTCCTTGATTTCCTCTTCTGTCCTCTGCTGGCAACCAGCTATGATTGCCAAGGCTCCAAAGCTTATCATAATTCGTATTAATCTTTTCATATCATTCGTTTTCTCGTACAAAAATAGTAATTTTGCGCCCGGAAAAAATTAATTCACACTATTATATGAGAAAGAAAATCGTAGCCGGCAACTGGAAAATGAACACCACTTGCCAGGAAGGTATGGAACTCGCAAAGGCCGTTGTTGCAAAGGCCGGAGAGGCTCCTGCAAATGTTGGTCTTATTGTAGCTGCTCCTTTTACACATCTCTGCTGCCTCAGCGAGATCCTGGAGGGCACAAGGGTTGAACTTTCTGCACAGAACTGCGCAGACCACGCTTCCGGAGCATATACCGGAGAGGTTTCCGTTTCAATGCTCAAGTCTGTAGGTTGCCAGTGGACCATCCTTGGTCACTCTGAGCGCCGCCAGTACTACGGCGAGACCGATGAGAAACTTGTCGTAAAGACCAAGCTCGCCCTTGAGGCAGGCCTTGGAGTTATCCTTTGCGTAGGTGAGAACCTTGACGAGAGGGAGGCAGGCAAGCATTTCGATGTCTGCAAGACCCAGATCGAGAACGTTCTCTTCAACTTTACCGCTGAGGACCTCAAGAACATCGTCATCGCTTACGAGCCTGTATGGGCTATCGGAACCGGCAAGACCGCTACCGCCGCCCAGGCAGAGGAAATCCACGCTTTCATCCGCAAGGTGCTTGCCGACAAGTTCGGTGCACAGGTTGCTGACGATATGACCATCCTCTACGGCGGAAGCTGCAAGCCTTCCAACGCCGGCGAACTCTTCGCCCAGCCCGACATCGACGGCGGCCTCATCGGAGGCGCCTCCCTCAAGGCTGACGACTTCCTCGCCATCGCCAAGGCTTATTTCCTGGAGGATGGCGCCGGCGTGGAAGACTTTGTCCACGACGAATACCAGGTAGCGCACGTCAAGGCTGATGTTGCGGCAGATTTCAGGATCGAAGGTCACGTCGCTCTGGGTGCCTTCCCATACGCGGTCAAAGTTGAGGCCTATCAGGTTGCCGTCCGCATTGATGATGGGGCTTCCGGAATTGCCGCCGGTAGTGTGGTTGGTGGCAAGGAAGCAGACAGGCTGGTTGTCATAGAGGCCGGTGGCGTAAATGTCACGGAGCGCCTGGGGGATATTGTAATCGAAGATATCCGGATTGTCCTTCTCGATGATACCGGTAAGGGTAGACTGAGGATGGTAGTAAATGCCGTCCTGCGGCTCGTAACCCTGGACTTTGCCGTAGGCAACGCGCAGGGTGAGATTGGCGTCAGGGTAGAAGGTCTTGTTGGGCTCGAACTCTATCTGGCCCTGCATATAGTCGTGATAGAGCTCTGTGATCTGACGGTTGAGGTCAGAGCATACGGAGGCCAGCTGCTCGTTGTAATACTTCACGAATTCCCTGCGGAAGATATAGACCGGATCGTTCTCCACGTCAGAATAGTCCCCGCGGGCGAAAGGCGAGCTGAAAAGGGCGTCAGCCCAGGCCTGCTCGCTGCCGTAGAGGGCCATCTGCTGCTCATAGTAGAGCGGACGGAACTCCTCGGGAACAATCTTCCCGTAGGCAGTCATAAGAGCCACGAAACTCTCCTTGTCAATTGGCATATAATAGTCCTTCAGGAAGTTGTCCTTTACCGCCTGGCGGTTCTCCGGCTGAGCAGAGAAATATGAGGAGGCGAACTGGGGCAGTTCCACCGCGAGGGCGGATTCGGAAGTGTACTCGCGGGCATAGTTGAAAGGCTCAAGGCGCTGATAAAGGTCTGTAAGCTTGAGAGTTATGCCCTCATAGCGGGTCCCCTTGGCCCATTTCTCAAACGCGGCCTCATAGGCCTTCTTGCTCTCAACGGTCTTCATCTTGCGGATGCCCTTCATTTCTCCCTGCCACTTCTTCCACGAATTGGAAACCGAAGCGTTCTTTGAAGAATACTGGATGCGCACGGCCTGGCTCTGTCCCATATATTTCTTCTGGGCGTCAAGCCTGAGCGTACGCAGCCCGATCTTGGCGGGATCGGAAACCTCTGAAATGTAGCGGACAGCGTCGGAGGTAATGTACTCCTGGGTGCTTCCTGGGAAGCCGTAGATGAAGGTGAAGTCGCCTTCCTTCACGCCTGCAAGGGATACCTTGAAATACTTTTTGGGTGTGTACGGCACGTTGTCAGGGGAGTAGGGGGCGGGATTGTTGTCCTTGTCGGCATAAATCCTGAAGATGGAGAAGTCTCCGGTGTGGCGGGGCCACATCCAGTTGTCAGTGTCGCCTCCGAACTTGCCAATGGAGGAAGGCGGAGCGCCAACGAAGCGGATGTCCGTGAATACCCTGTAGACAAATAGGAAGTACTGGTTGCCATAATACAGGGCCTCTACCGAAGCGCTGAGCCCCTTGCCGCCCGCAGTGGCTTGTTTCACAAGCTCGGCTGCGGCAAGCTGCTTGTCTTCGGCCGCCAGCATCACGGATGTGACGTCCTCCATCCTGTCAAGGAAACTTACCGAAAGGCCGGGATTGGGGAGTTCCTGGTCTCGCGTGAGCGCCCAGAAACCGTCCTTGAGGTAATCGTGCTCCACGCTGCTGTGGCGCTGGATATAGCTGTATCCGCAGTGGTGGTTGGTGAAAAGAAGCCCTTCCTTGGAAACGACCTCTCCGGTGCATCCGCCGCCGAACAGCACCACGGCATCCTTGAGCGATGCCTGGTTGACGCTGTAGATGTCCTCAGCGTCAAGCTTGAAGCCCTTGGCCTGCATATCGGCTATTCTTTGGGAAATGAGGGAAGGCAGCCACATACCTTCGTCGGCGAGAGCCGGGAATGCGCAAAGCAGCGCTCCCGCCAGTATGGAAAGGATTCTTTTCATATTCTATTTGCTGTATTTCTGGGACTGTTCGGCAATAAGCTGGTCAAGTACTCCGGGGTCGAAGTAATTGATTTTCATTGCCCTCTTGACATCTGCAAGGGTTTCGGCCGCGGCGGCGCGGGCAATCTCGGAGCCTTTGCGGAGCACCTCGTATACATACGGGATGTTCTGCTCAAGAGCGTGGCGGCGCTGGCGGATTGGTTCAAGGGTGTCGTTGAGGACTTCGTTCAGGAACTTCTTTATCATCATATCCCCGAGGCCTCCGGCACGGTACTGGTCCTTGACCTCGTCAAGGGAGTTGAAGGTGAATGAGACCTTCTTGCCAATGAAGCAGTCGCGGAACTTCTCGAAATGTTCAGGCTTGCAGAAGGCGTCAAGGTATGTGAACACGGTGTTGCCCTCTACGTGGCCGGGGTCGGAAACCTGAAGGTGCAGCGGGTCAGTGTACATTCCCTTGACCTTGTTCCAAACCTCCTCCGCCGGGTCTGACAGATAGATGCAGTTGCCAAGGGACTTGCTCATCTTGGCCTTGCCGTCAGTTCCGGGCAGACGCATACAGGCGGCATTGTCCGGGAGCATTATCTCAGGCTCCACCAGGGTCTCTCCATAGGTGGAGTTGAATTTGCGGACAATCTCGCGTGTCTGTTCCAGCATTGGCTCCTGGTCCTCTCCCACGGGCACCACGGTGGCCTTGAAGGCGGTGATGTCCGAAGCCTGGCTGATAGGGTAGCAGAAGAAGCCTACGGGTATGCCGGCCTTGTTGTCAGTATTGTCGTCGCTGAAACCGCGAAGCTGCATCTCCTGCTTTACGGTTGGGTTGCGCTGGAGCCTCTGGACGGTTACCAGGTTCTGGTAGAAGAAGGTAAGTTCCGTAAGCTCGCTGACCTGGCTCTGGATGAACAGGATGCTCTTTTCAGGGTCCAGGCCTGCGGACATATAGTCCATAGCCACTTCCAGGATGTTCTGGCGGACCTTTTCAGGGTTGTCCGCATTGTCCGTGAGAGCCTGGGCGTCGGCTATCATTATGAATATCTTGTCATATTCCCCGCTGTTCTGCAATTCTACGCGGCGGCGCAGGGATCCTACGTAGTGTCCAATGTGAAGGCGACCGGTTGGACGGTCGCCTGTGAGGATAATCTTTTCCATAATCAGTCGTTTACGTTGGCAAGGGCCTCGCGGATCTTGGCCTCGATCTCGTCACAGAGCTCGGGGTTGTCCTTGAGCAGCTGCTTCACGGCCTCGCGGCCCTGGGCTATCTTCTGGTCATTGTAGCTGAACCAGGAACCTGACTTGTGGATTATGTCGAACTCCACGCCAAGGTCCACGATCTCTCCTACGTGCGAGATGCCTTCGCCGAATACGATGTCAAATTCCGCCTTCTTGAAAGGAGGGGCCATCTTGTTCTTTACCACCTTTACGCGGGTGCGGTTGCCGGTGGCCTCGTCTCCGTCCTTGAGCTGGGTGGTGCGCCTTACGTCAATGCGCACGGATGCATAGAACTTGAGGGCGTTGCCTCCGGTGGTGGTTTCAGGGTTGCCGAACATTATGCCGATCTTCTCCCTGAGCTGGTTGATGAAGATGCAGCAGGTATTGGTCTTTGCAATGTTTGCGGTGAGCTTGCGGAGGGCCTGGCTCATAAGGCGGGCCTGCAGTCCCACTTTGTTGTCTCCCATTTCTCCCTCGATCTCCGCCTTTGGAGTAAGGGCGGCCACGGAGTCTATGACAATTATGTCGATGGCGCCGGAGCGGATGAGGTTGTCCGCGATTTCAAGGGCCTGCTCGCCGTTGTCCGGCTGAGATATGAGCAGGGTTTCAAGGTTTACGCCAAGGGCTTTGGCGTAGGTCCTGTCAAATGCGTGCTCAGCATCAATCATAGCGGCTATGCCGCCCTGTTTCTGAGCCTGGGCAATAGCGTGTATTGCCAGCGTGGTCTTTCCGCTGGATTCCGGACCATAGATCTCAATGATCCTGCCGCGCGGATAGCCTCCAATTCCAAGTGCGTGGTCAAGCGCTACGGAACCGCTTGGAATGACCTGTACGTCCCATTGTGGCTGATCTCCCAACTTCATGATCGTACCTTTCCCATAATCTTTCTCAATCTTGTCGATCGTGGCCTGCAGGGCCTTTAGCTTTGCGGCGTTCATCTCTGCAGCCTTTGCTTCAACTTCTTTAGCCATAATGTCTGTTTTTAAATGTTATCTTAACAAAGATAGTATTTTTCACTAATTTTGCCGTGTATTTTATGAAAGATATTTTACTGGGAAAAAGCCCTTCTGAACTGAAGGAAACGGTGCTCCGTCTGGGGCTCCCCGCATTCACTGCAAAACAGCTTGCCAACTGGCTTTACGTCAGGCGGGAATTCAACTTTGCCAATATGACCGACATATCCAAGGCCGGTAGGGAACTGCTTGAGAAAGAGTGCGATACGGGGCTCGTGCGCCCTATTGGGCACCAGACTTCGGCCGACGGCACGCGCAAGTACCTCTTCCCCGTGGAAGAGGGAGCGGTGGAGGCCGTGGTCATCCCTGACGGGGAGCGCCGCACGCTGTGCGTGTCGTCCCAGGCAGGGTGCAAGATGGGCTGCGCCTTCTGTATGACCGGGCGCCAGGGCTTCCACGGCAACCTGACCGCGGCGCAGATCCTCAGCCAGTTCCTGGCAATCGAGGAAAGCGCCGCCCTCACCAACGCCGTCTTTATGGGAATGGGGGAGCCTCTGGACAACTACGTCAATGTGACCAAAGCCATCGAAGTGCTTACGGCGCCCTGGGGCTTTGCCTGGAGCCCCAAGCGCGTGACGCTTTCGACCATAGGGGTTCTGCCAAGGCTGAAGCAGTATCTTGACGACAGCAAGTGCCATCTGGCGGTCAGCCTGCACAACCCTTTCCCTGAGGAAAGGCTGCAGATGATGCCCGCCCAGAAAGCCTGGCCGCTGGAAGACGTTATTGCGCTCCTGCGCAAATACGACTTCACCGGCCAGAGGCGTGTCAGCTTCGAATACACTATGTTCAGCGGCTTCAATGACACCAAGCGCCACGCGGACGCCCTCACACGCCTCCTTTCGGGCCTTGAGTGCAGGGTCAACCTTATACGTTTCCACAAGATTCCTGACTTCCCGTACGTAAGTTCTCCGGACGGCGTGATGGAGGCTTTCCGTGACCGCCTCAACGCCCACGGCGTCACCTGTACCATCCGCGCTTCCCGCGGAGAGGACATCTTTGCCGCCTGCGGCCTTCTTGCAGGCCAGCATAACAACTAGATAAGTAACAGGGTCCTTAGCATCCCAACCTTGGCCCAGCGCATAGGAATGGAGGGCGCTTTCTTTGCTCCAGTATTCTCCGAAGGGGTGGAGGCTTCCACATAAGCGTCTATTCCCATAGCCTTGAGGTTCCTCACGAATGCGTCCTCGAATTCGTGTTCCACAATCTTCCTTGAGAAATTGAGGTTCAGCCTGTTGCCGTAGCTGACACAGGCGCAGGCGCCCGATTTCTGCTGTGGACGGCCCAGGATGAAGTCTATGTCACGCACGTGCCCGCGCAATGTCTCCGGTATGGATATTTCTCCAAGGTTTGACAGTGTCTGGGAGCAGTAGTTCTCTCCCTTGTGGGCGTTTATGAAATTGATTGCCAGCTTCTTGATGAACAAGGGGATGCTGCGGATAGCCAGATTGTCCTCCAGGGCTACATTTGCCGCCACGCGCGTGGTGAGTCGGTGAGGGTTCACGAACAGGCGCTTCTGCAGTTTCACTTCCTGCAGAATGTCACCGAATGGCAGGTTCCCGTTCCTGACGTCTATTCCAAGATGTACGTAAGAAGAGAAATTGCGCAGGGTGCGGCTGCCGAACATCGGCCTGAGATTTACCGGAACCTCCACCTTGAGGAATGGGCTGTCTCCAAGTACGGGCTTGCGCGAGCGGACTTCCTGCAGGGAGAGGAGCATTACGGCCGTTACCAGTTCCGTAACGGTGCATCCGTTTTCCTTTGCCAGTTCCTGCATCCCGTCAAGCGGCAGGCTCACTTTTACGTCGTGGAGTATGCCGGCGCTCTCTTCGGTGCCGTGCAGGTGGTAGGCCCTGGTCTCCTTGTCAAGGGAGCCCTTCGTCCTGGAAAACCGGTCGAAACTGTCTTCCATCTCCTCTTTGAGAGGCTCTTCTTCAAGGTCAAGGACCCATTTCCCGGCGGGAACTTCAACTCCGTAGCGCAGGCGGATGTATTCTGCGGTGAGGCTCATTATGAAAGTCATCGCACCTGTTCCGTCCGTAAGCGCGTGGAAGAAATCCAGGACGATGCGGTTTCCGTCACATCCGGCCTTGAACAGGTAACCCCCGTTCTTCTTGAAATTGAAAGGGCGCATTGCAAATGGCGGCGTCACCACCGGATCGTTCTCCAGCCGGCGGAGAAACCACCAGAAGAACCCCTTGTCCAATGTGTACCGGAATCCCGGGAAGCGTTTCATACAGTTTTTCAGGGCTGTCCCCAGCAAGTCTTGGGAGACTTCCTCGTCAAGGGTGACCGCCATACGGAAAATGGTTGCGTACTTGCGGGTCCTGCAAGAAGGATATATTATAGATGCGTTGTCCAGTCTTGTCCAAGCGGGTGTTTTCATAACATTAAGTCCTTTTTTCTGAAGCAAAGGTATGTCCTATCCTCATTCTGGTAAAACATTGGCCACGAACGTTTGTTTTTTGTGATATAAACCTTATTTTTGTGACGAAACAGTTATTTTTATTGACGAAAAAAGACTGACCTTGTTTTCGTCACATCAAAATTTGTGACAGATATGAACTCGTACCCCAAGGCGCTGAATGGGTTTTCGCCCCATTTGTTTTATGTTTTCGGCCTGCCGGCATTCTTCCTCCTGAGCGTGCTCCTGTATGAGCCGTCGCACCTGGTTTCCCTTATGCATACAGGGGAGACTCCCGGGGTGCAGCTATTCTCATTCAACATATCAATTGTGACGGCCATCATATTTGTGGTAATGCTCCTTAGCAGGCTCCTTTTCTTCCTTTTGCGTAAGAAACTTGATATGACCCTTGGCTGGTTTGCAATGTGGTGCGTAATGGAAACTGTCCTGATTTCCAGTTTCGTTGCCTTGTACCTGACATTGATGGATAAAGGCACAGACAGTTTCTTCCTTTTCCTTGGGCGCACCCTTTCTGCACTTGGCTCCGTTTTAATCATTCCTTATTTGATCCTCACGCTTGCCTTTGCATTGGCGCAGGCCCGCAATTCTTCTGCTGCCGAGCCTGAAAGCCGCCTGAAGTTCTATGACAGCAGGCACCAGCTCAAGTTCATCACCTCCGCACAGTCCCTTATGTATCTGGAGGCCAATGAGAACTATGTGATCATTCATTTTGACGAGAACGGAGAGGAGAAGAAATACCAGCTCCGCAATACCCTCAAGAGCGTTGAACCTTTATGCGAGAAGGCCGGCTTTGTCCGTACCCACAGGGGATTCATAGTTAATCCGGCGCACGTAAGGCTCATCCGCAAGGAGCCGGGCGGCTTTTTCTTTGCCGATATCGGCACTGACCGCCCTCAGGGCATACCCGTTTCAAAAAAGTATTATGACAACCTGACAGCATCTCTTCTATAATTATGAAAGCTTGTTTTAGATTTTTGACTGTTGTACTGCTGCTGGCCGCTCCGCTGCGCGCGGGAGCCCAGCTGGCCACTTCCAGTGTCAATCCTCAGGACGATACCCTGGCCGTAAGGCAGATGAGGACTTTCCTGAACGGCATCCGCCGTTCTGAGAAGCGCCCCACCGTGGCGCTTGTCCTGAGCGGCGGAGGCGCCAAGGGCGCGGCCCACGTGGGCGTTCTCAAGTATTTGGAAGAGAATAAGATACCTATTGACGTGGTGATAGGGACCAGTATGGGCGGATTGATGGGAGGACTGTACTCGATGGGCTATTCCGCCACGGAGCTTGATTCCCTCCTGACCACCCTTGACTGGGGCAAGATCCTCAGCGACGACGTCCCAAAGGACTACATATCTTACAAGAACAAGAGATACAGGGAAGTATATAGCCTCCGCCTGCCGTTCCATTACCTGAAGAGAGACCTGGAAAGGCGCCTTGAAGATGACTCTCCGGATAAAGTGCTGGAGCGCAGCCTGGGACTCTCCAAGGATCAGATGGAAAGCGTGCTGGGCAATTCCGGAATGGGCATAGGGTCCAGTCTCCCGGCCGGTTTCGTTGCCGGACTTAACGTGACCAACCAGATTTCATCCCTGTCCGTAGGATATCAGGATGACATTCCGTTCTCTGATTTCCCCAGGCCGTTCTTCTGCGTTGCGTCAGACCTGGTAAGCTGCAAGGCTTACAACTGGTCCAGGGGCTCCATCGTGGATGCGATGCGCTCCACAATGTCCATCCCAGGCCTGTTCGACCCTGTACGGTACCAGGGTAAAGTCCTGATTGACGGAGGCACCAGGAACAATTTCCCCACCGACATTGCCCGCGCTATGGGGGCGGACATAATAATTGGCGTGGAACTTTCCGATCCGGACAAGACATATACGGAAATCAACAACCTGGGCAACCTGCTGATGCCGCTCATCGATATGCTTGGAAGGGAAGCCTTTGACAAGAACCTTGAGAACGTGGACATTTTCATAAAGCCGGACCTCAAGGGATACAATATGCTCAGTTTTGACCACGCCAGCATCGAGGACATAATCCAGAGGGGATATGATGCTGCCAAAAACCTTGAAGACCAGATTGCCGAGCTCAAGGAAAAGGTGCAGGGAGCCAACCTTGCCCTTAACAATGACAAGGCCATAGACATTGGGGAGAAGTACGTGCAGATTGACAGGGTGGAGTTCAACGGCATTACCGATCCGGAGTCCCTGTTCCTTTCCAAGAAACTGGATATCAGGGCTGGAGATTATGTTTCCAGGACTGAGATCGAGGACGCAATGGCAATGATATATGCAACCGGATCCTTCAATATGGTAACCTACCGCCTTTATGGCGAAGAAGCGCCTTTCCACCTTGTGTTCGACTGTGAAAAAGGCCCTGTACACCAGCTGGGGCTTGGTTTTAGGGCGGACAGTGAGGAACTTGTGTCGCTCATATTCAACATAGGATTCGGCGTCCTTAACCTTAGGGGCCCGTCTATGGAATTCACCGCCAGGGTGGGCAGGGACAAGTATCTTGACTCCCATTTTGAGCTTGACGTTCCGGGTCTCCCTACCCTTAACGCAAGGGCCAAGATTGAGAACAACGTGGCAGATATTCTCTATGCCGATGAATCCCGTTATCAGGTGGGCTTCTGGAGCCATAAGGAAGACCTTTATTTTTCTGAAATCAGCTGGAAGAGGGCAAGCATAAGCCTGGGGGCCAGGAACAGGTTCTACCAGGTGAACTCCTGGCTGACAAATGATGGTACAAAGATGGATGCCGGGACAATGAAGCTGTATTCCGGCAATTACAATTCTATTTTCGGCGACCTGAGAATAAATACCACCGACGATGGCTATTACCCTACCAAGGGAACCAACATAGCCGCAGTTTACGAGTTCATTTTCCGCAAGTCTTCCACACCGGATTTCTCACCTGTACACGTGGCTGCATTGGATATCCACCAGGTTATACCCCTGGGCAAGTACATAGCTTTCATCCCGGGCTTCCACGCAAGGGCCGTCATTGATAATGATATTTTCAATATCTACCAGAAGAACTACATAGGAGGCTATATGAGCAACAGGTATGTGGACCACCGCATTCCGTTCCCCGGATTCTCGGATGCGGCTGTGGTTGGAGACTATGCCGGAGTAGTTGATGCAACCCTGAGGATCAACCCGGTCAAGAATTTCTATGTTTCCGCCATTGCGGCGGCGCTCAAGGATGCTGACAAGCTGGAGGATATTACCAGCGACCTGCGTCCCACCGCGTTGGGAGCGGCGGTCGAGTTCTCCTACAAGACAATCCTGGGTCCGCTCAAGGCAACTGTCCATTGGTCTGACTTCACCAACCGCGTTGGCGCATACCTCAGTTTCGGATACGATTTCTAGTATGGATACCGCAGTACTCAACAGGTTCCAGGCCCTATGCTCCAAGAGCGAGCAGTGCTCCGCGGACATTTACCGCAAGCTCCTAAAGGCGCTTGACGGCAACGGTTCCGCTGCGCAGGAGATACTTGATTCGCTCATAGCGGACAAGTTCATTGACGATGCCCGGTACGCAGCGGCTTTCGCGCGTGACAAGGCCCGCCTGGAAGGCTGGGGCCCCATCAAGATCCGCTTCAAGCTGCGTGCAAAGGGCATCCCTGACTCCGCAATTGCGGAGGGAATAGGGCAGATTGATGCCGATCAGGCGGATGACAGGCTCCTGCGGCTGCTTCAGGCTAAGTGCAAATCCCTGCAGGGCGATCCGCAGATAAAGTTCAAGCTCCTGAAATATGCCCTGGGCCGCGGTTACGATTATGACCGCATTGCCTCCCTGGTAGACAAAGTGCTTGCAGATGGACAATCTTAAGCTCAAGACGGTATATGCCCGCAACTGCCAGGTGCAGAGGGTTGACAAGGCCACGGCGCAGGAGTTCATCGGCCGATGCCACCGGATGGGATTCACCACCGGGCGCTATCACTACGCCCTGTTCGTAAAACGCCGTACCGGAGAATCCGAGCCCGGAAATGGGTGAAAGACGGCAGGGAAGTGCGCTCCTATGAATGGGTGCGCTACTGTTCCCTTCCGGATGTCAGGGTGGTTGGCGGAATGGGCAAGATTCTTGAAGAATTCATTTCCCAGGTCCGGCCGGACGACATAATGACCTATTCGGACCCGCGCTGGTCTGACGGAGACGCTTACAAGGCCCTGGGCTTCGTTCCGGAAGGGGAGAAGGACTTCGGGGATTTCAAGAGCGTCAAACTGAGGCTGAAACTCACTGATTATGACTAAAAAAGGGAAGCTGCTGAGGCTGCTGTTCATCAAAATACCCCTGTTCCTGGTGCTGTTCTCCGTCCTTTGGGTGGTGGCTCTGAAATGGATGCCTGTCAGGGTTACGCCACTGATGCTGAGCCGTTCCATAGAATACCGCAAGGACCATTCTTTCAAGACGCATAAAAAATGGACGCGCCTGGAAGACATCTCTACGGAGATGGTAAAGGCCGTAATTGCATCTGAGGACAACCTGTTTGACACCCATAAGGGCTTTGACTGGAAGGAGATCAGGATAGCGATAGATGAATACAAGAGCGGGAAGAGGCTGCGCGGGGCCAGCACCATTTCCCAGCAGACCGCCCGCAACGTGTTCCTCTTTCCTTCCAATTCAGCTGTCAGGAAAGCCCTGGAGGCATATTTCACCCTGCTAATAGAGTGGATCTGGGGCAAGGAAAGGATAATGGAGGTTTATTTGAACGTGGCGGAGATGGGCCCCGGGATATACGGGGCGCAGGCGGCGGCGCGGGAGCTCTTTGGCAAGCAGGCGGCGGAGCTCACCAGGCGCGAGTCCTGTCTCATAGCCGCCTGCCTGCCTTCGCCTCTCACGCGCAACGCCGCCAAGCCTTCCGCATACGTGCAAAAAAGAGCCTCCCAGATTTCTAGTCTGGAAGGCAAACTTAAGTTCCCTGACTGGATCTAGGCGTCCTCCGTCTGGTCCAGCGTCTGTTCAACCATCTTTCCTGAAAGGAGCCTGTCGTATTCCAGGCGGTTGCGGTATATGTCTATGGCCGCAAAGATAGAAGCCCTCATTGACAGAGGGTCCGCGGCGGCGCGGCCGGCCATATCGTACGCGGTTCCGTGGTCAGGAGAGGTGCGCACAATTGGCAGTCCGGCGGTGAAGTTGACTCCGTCTGAGAAAGAAAGGGCCTTGAAAGGCTCCAGTCCCTGGTCGTGGTACATTGCAAGGGTGGCATCGAACTTATTGTACTCCCTGAGTCCGAAGTAGCCGTCCGGGGAATAAGGGCCGAAGGCCAGGATTCCCTGCTCCACGGCCTCGTCTATTGCGGGACGGATGATGTTCTGCTCCTCCGATCCCAAGAGACCGCCATCACCGCAGTGGGGGTTCAGGCTGAGCACGGCAATCTTTGGCATATCCACGCCAAAATCCCTCTTGAGGGACTGGTCCATAAGCCTGAGCTTGCTTATGATCTTCTCCTTGGTGATGCTGGAAGGGACGTCCTTGAGGGGAATGTGTCCCGTCACTACGCCAACCTTCATTGTCTGGCTTACCATAAACATTGTTATGTCCTTTACCCCGAAGGCGTTCTGCAGGTACTCCGTGTGGCCGGTGTAGCCGAAGCCTTCCCCAACCATTGCCTTCTTGTTGATAGGTGCGGTCACAAGGACGTCGATGTCCCCTTTGCGGATGTCCCTGACCGCCCACTCAAGGGAGGTGATTGCGGCCTTGGCACTTTCAGGCGTAGCCTGTCCGGGTTCTACGAACACGTTGTCAGGCAGGCAGTTGACTATGTTTATGCGCCTTGGGTGAGCGTCCTTGGCAGAGGAAATGACGTTGGTGTCCATCTGCTCTATATTGTGTATGAGTTTCTTGTAGAAGCCGAATATCTTTGACGAACCGTAAATGACCGGGGTGAAAGATTCAAGGATACGCGGATCCGCAAGGGCCTTGATAATGACCTCATAGCCTATTCCGTTTCCGTCTCCCTGGGTGATACCCACTACAATCTGTTTGTTGCTGTTCTTGGACATTATAATTCTAATTTACTTGATTCTTCATTCTCCTGAACATATCCCGTATCCGCAGGAAGGTTTGCGGCGCGTCCGGCCTCTACTGCAAGCTGGTCGCAGCGCTCGTTCTCCGGATGCCCTGCGTGCCCCTTGAGCCAATGGAAAGTGACCCTGTGTGAGCGGTACAGAGGAAGGAAACGCAACCACAGGTCCGGATTCTTGACCTTCTTGAAACCCTTCCTTACCCAATTGTCCAGCCACCCTTCCGTAACGGCCTTGACCACGTAGGTGGAATCGCTCCAGACCTCCACAACGGCATTGCTCCATTTGATGGCTTCAAGTCCGGTGATGACGGCCAGCAGTTCCATCCGGTTGTTAGTGGTGAGGGCGAAGCCCCCTGACATCTCCTTGCGAAGGTCTCCGCACTTGAGCACCACACCGTATCCACCCGGGCCCGGGTTGCCGCTTGAGGCGCCGTCCGTATAGAGATAGATCACCGGTTTTTCAGCTGTAGCCATCACTTGGGATATTGACTAACAAAAGTAGGTAAAATATTCTTTACTGGAGTATTTTTGTTAAATTTGTCAATGATGAATGTGATTGTGACAGGGGCGGAAGGCCAGCTTGGAAGCGAGTTGCGCGCAGCCTCCCGGAACAGCGCCCACAATTATGTCTTTACTGATGTCTGCCGGCTCAGCGGGGCTGACACCACCTTCCTTGACATTACCGATGCTGCCTCCGTGATGGACTTCTGCCACGCTCAAAAACCGGATGTCATTGTCAACTGCGCGGCCTACACCAACGTTGACAAGGCAGAAGACGATGCCGCCTCCGCAGACCTTCTCAACCGCCAGGCTGTGGGGAACATAGCCCTTGCGGCGCTGGACTGCGGCGCAACTGTCATCCACATTTCAACGGACTATGTGTTCGGCGGGGACGGAAGGATTCCGTACAAGGAAGACGATGTCAAGAACCCCCTGGGCGTATATGGACGCACCAAACTTGCGGGTGAGGAGGAACTGCTGGAATCCGGATGCAAGGCAATCATAATCCGCACCGCCTGGCTGTATTCCCCATACGGAAAGAACTTTGTGAAGACAATGGCGTCACTGATGGCAGCCCGTCCGGAAGTGGGCGTGGTGGCTGACCAGGTGGGAAGCCCCACCTGCGCGGAGGACCTTGCCGCCGTCATTTGCCGTATCATTGAAAAGGGAATGCTGGCCCATACGGGCGTGTATCACTATACGGATGCCGGAGTGGTTTCCTGGTTTGACTTTGCAAGGGAAATATGCCGCCTGGGCGGATGGAACTGCGCCGTAAAGCCCCTTCGCTCCAGCGAATTCCCTTCAAAGGTGCGCCGGCCGCATTATTCGGTGTTGGACAAAAGCAAGATAACAGAGACTTTCGGGGTGGAAGTCCCGTATTGGAAGGACTCCCTGGCCCGTTGCCTCCAAAATATTGAATGATGGAAGTATTGCGGACAGACATAGACGGGGTTGTGCTTCTCAGGCCAAGGGTTTTCCTGGACAAGAGAGGGTACTTCCTTGAGACTTTCTCCCAGAGGGAGTTCGACGAGCAGGTGCGTCCGGTCACCTTTGTGCAGGACAACCAGAGCAGTTCGTCATACGGCGTGGTGCGGGGGCTCCATTTCCAGAAAGGAGAGTTCAGCCAAGGCAAGCTTGTGCGCGTTGTAAGGGGACGCGTGCTTGACATAGCGGTGGACATACGCCGCGGAAGCCCCACATTTGGAAAGCACGTGGCCGTGGAACTGTCTGAGGACAACTTCCTGCAGCTGTTCATCCCGCGCGGCTTTGCACACGGCTTTGCCGTGCTGTCGCCGCAGGCTGTGTTCGAGTACAAATGCGACCGCTTCTATGCCCCGGGCAAGGAGGGCGCCATAGCCTGGAACGATCCCGCCCTGGGGATTGACTGGAGGATAGCCCCGCAGGATGTTATCCTTTCTGAGAAGGATGCTTCCCATCCTCTCCTCAAGGACTGCGACTGCCTGTTTGACTATAACCAGGAACTTTATTGATATGAAAAGGCTGTTGCTTGTGGTTTCCGTAGTTTTCCTGCTCCTCGCTCCCGCAAGGGCGCAGAGGAATACCGGGTATTACGAAGACTACGTGCAGTACCTGCCCGCCGCAATGAACCTTGGACTGGACCTTGTCGGCGTCGGGAGCGTGGACGGATATCCGGACATACTGATAGCCTCCGCCACAACCTTCCTGTCAGAAGCCCTTATGGTTAATGCCCTGAAGCTTGTTGTCAAGGAGGAACGTCCCAACGGGACCGGCTGGAACTCGTTTCCTTCCGGGCATTCGGCAACCGCATACGCCGGTCCTTCCGGGCATTCGGCAACCGCATACGCCGGAGCCGAACTTGTGCGCCTTGAATATGGCTGGGGCTGGGGAACGGCGGCTTACGTGGCCGCCACGGCAGTGGCATACGGGCGCGTGGCGCACCAATGCCACTGGTGGTGGGACACCACCGCCGGCGGCGTGATAGGCATACTTAGCGCCCACATAGGGTACAGTACCGTACGCCCCATAAAGAGGCTTTTCGGGATGGAACTTCCAAAGGAAACCTCAGTTTCCCTTTATCCGGTGGTGGAACCGCGCTCCGGTGCGCTGTGCACCACGCTGGCTTTTACTTTTTAGCTGATGAAAAGAGTACTCGTCATACTGATTACATTGTTTACGGCCCTGAGCTCATCTGCCCAGCTGAAGGACCGTACGCTTCGCGTAGACTATATCTTTAGCGGCACTGACAAGCAGGCCTCCATCTCCGTAGCCTCTCTCAGCAGTTTCGACACCTGGGCGGGAAGGCGCGTCAATATGGACAAGGTCCCCCTCCGGGGCAACGGCCAGATATGTATGGAGGACGCCGTGACCGGCAAGGTCCTCTACCGTATGTCCTTCAGTACCCTTTTCCAGGAGTGGCAGGCGACGGAAGAGGCCACACGCGTTACAAAGGCCTTCGAGAACGTGTTCCTCCTGCCTATGCCTGAATCCAGGGTGAACATTACCGTGGAGCTGTTCGACCTGCACGGAAAGTCGGCCGCCTCGCTGACGCATCCCGTGGACCCTTCAGATATCCTCATTCGTCCCATCGGAGCCAATCCGCCCCGCACCGTGGATATCCTCAGCAGCGGTCCGGCATCAGAGTGCATCGATATCCTTATCATCCCCGAAGGCTACACCCAGGAAGAGATGGACCTCTTCCTTGAAGACTGCCGCGCGGCCTGGGCCTCGTTTATGAATCACGAGCCCTTCGCCTCGCTCAGCAGCAGGTTCAACGTCAGGGCCGCAATGATTCCATCCCAGGACAGCGGCGTCAGCGTCCCCCGGAAGGGAGACTGGAAGAACACAGCCCTGGAGTCCCATTTCGATACTTTTTACTCCGACAGGTACCTGACAACGCTGCAGCTTACACGCCTGCACAACCTCATAGCCGGCCTGCCTTACGAGCATATCATAATCCTGGCCAATTCCACCACCTATGGCGGTGGAGGCATATACAACTCTTACGAACTTACTGCCGCCCATCATTCCGCATATGCCCCGGTTGTGGTACACGAATTCGGCCACAGCTTTGCCGGCCTGGCGGACGAGTACCATTATGACGACCAGTTCGTAGAGTATTATTACCCGGATTCTGAGCCGTGGGAGCAGAACATAACCACACGGTTCGACTTCGCCTCCAAATGGCAGGATATGCTTGGCCAGCCGGGAGTTGGCCTGTTCGAGGGCGGCGGGTACCAGTCCAAGGGAGTATGGCGCCCCTCGCAGGACTGCCGTATGAATACAAACGCGTGTCCGGCTTTCTGCCCCGTATGCCAGAGGGCCATTGCGCGTATGATAGACTTTTATACTATGGATAATGAATAAACTGTTGATAGCAGGACCGTGCAGCGCAGAGAGCCGTGATCAGGTGCTTCAGGCTGCGCGGGCGGTGAAGGAGATAGGAGCGGACATCTTCCGTGCGGGGGTCTGGAAGCCCCGTACGCACCCCGGCTGTTTCGAGGGGATTGGAGAGCCTGCCCTTGACTGGCTTGCCCAGGTGCAGGAAACCCTGGGGCTTGAAGTCACCACGGAGGTCGCTTCTGCCCATCACGTCCGCCTTTGCCTTGAAAAAGGCATCCGCACTCTGTGGATAGGGGCAAGGACAACGACTAACCCCTTTATGGTGCAGGAGATAGCCGACGCCCTCAAGGGCAGCGGGGCAAAGGTTCTGGTAAAGAATCCGGTCAACCCGGACGTGGACTTATGGATAGGAGCCGCCGAGAGGCTTGCCTCCAACGGAATAAATGACATTATCCTTGTACACAGGGGCTTCTCCAAGGGCCTTGCCGGCAGATACCGCAACGATCCAAAGTGGCACCTGCTGCTCCAGGTAAGGGAGCGTATGCCGCAGCTGCCGTTGATCTGCGACCCCAGCCATATAGCCGGAGAAAGGGAACTGGTTCCGGAAATAGCCCAAAGGGCTATGGACCTTGGACTTGACGGCCTTATGATAGAATGCCATCCGGATCCTTCAGTGGCGCTCAGCGATGCTTCCCAGCAGTTGACTCCTGCAAGTCTCAAAGAACTTCTGGACAACCTTGTTACAAGGGTTCAGGACAGTTCGGACGCGGCATACAGGGACCGCCTTGAAATGCTCCGCTCCCAGATAGATTCCCTGGATGCGGACATCATTGACAACCTTGCCCGCAGGATGGAGATAAGCCGCCAAATAGGGGCGTTGAAGAGGGAGAACGGTATTTCCATAGTGCAGCCCGTCAGATGGGGCCGCGTAATGCAGGATGCGCTGCAGAGGGCGGCTGCATCGGGCTTGGAAGAAGAACTTGTGAACAAGATTTTTGCGCTGATACACGAAGCGTCAGTAAGACAGCAATAACATTACCATCAAACAGATATAATATGAAGAGATTAATCATTTTGGCTGCTTTCGCAGCATTGGCACTTTGCTCCTGCAACAATAGCAAGCAGAGTGCGGTGAAAGGCCCCATTACAACCGGAGACGACTGCATTGTCAGGACAACCAGCGGAAAGATAATGGGTTACAACGATGCCGGCATCTACACATTCAAGGGTGTGCCCTATGCCAAGGCAGAACGTTTTATGCCACCGACGGACCCGGACAAGTGGGATAATGTAAGAAAGACCCAGTCCTACGGCCCTCAGGCTATGCAGAACCAGAATATGAGGTGGGGCGGACAGCCGTCCGACTATGATTTCGGTTTCGAATTCAAGAATGAGAAGAGCTCGGAGAACTGCCAGGTGCTCAACGTGTGGACTCCTGCCCTGGACGGAAAGAAGCGTCCTGTTTTCCTGTGGATCCACGGTGGCGGCTACGCCAGCGGATCTGCAATCTTCCTCCCGGCACAGGAAGGAAGGGCACTTGCTGAGAAGGGTGACATTGTAGTAGTAACTGTCAACCATCGTCTTAACATCCTTGGTTACATAGATCTTACAGCCCTCGGCGGAAAATATTCAGAGTCCGTGAACCTTGGAATGCAGGACCTTGTAAAGGCTCTGGAGTGGATACACAATAACATCGAGGCGTTCGGAGGAGATCCCAACTGCGTTACCATAGGAGGCCAGAGCGGCGGTGGCGGAAAGACTTCCACACTTATGGCAATGCCTTCTGCAAAGGGACTTTTCCACAGGGCTGTGGTACAGAGCGGCTCTACGCTCCGTCAGCAGGAGCCTGAGCGCAGCAAGGCCCTTGGCGTCGCTGTAGTGGAGGAACTCGGTCTCAAACCTGGACCTGACGTAGACCTGAGCGGATTTACATACGAAGAGCTTGTAGCCGCAGGAAGCCGCGCAACCCGCAGGGTGGGCGGAAGCTTCGGCCCCGTCGTAGACGGCAAGTACCTCATCCAGCATCCATTCGACCCTATGGGAGCTGAAATCAGCAAGGATGTCCCTATGCTCATAGGTTCCAACCTCAATGAGTTTACATATACCAACAACGTGGTTCTGGATATGGAGCAGGTAAAGGCACGCCTTGGCTCAAGGCTTGGAGATAAATTTGACCAGTACGTGGCCGATTTCGAGAGCATTTATCCGGGCCAGGCTCCAAAGGAACTGGTTTATACCGACTTCAGGACACGCGGCAACGTCATCAAGCAGGCAACTGCAAAGCAGGCCCAGGGAGGTGCAAACGCTTATGTATATCTCTTCTCCTGGAAATCACCTGTCAATGACTATGCGCTTTCCGCCTGCCACGGAATGGAACTTCCGTTTATGTTCAACAACGTAGCCAACCAGAGGGAGATGACTGGCGGAACACCTGAGGCTTATAAGATGGCCGACGTTGTCAGCGACGCCTGGATAGCCTTCATCAAGACAGGTGACCCCAACTGCGCCAGCCTGCCCGCCTGGGAGCCGTTCAACCCGCAGGAGCACAACACTATGATTCTTGACAACACCTGCAAGATGGTCAAGAATTTCGATGATGTGATGCTGCAGTATAACTAGTTGGCTGAGACGTATTTGGCTATCTCGGCTGCTATTGCAGGGCCGCGGAGCTCACGCTTGAGAATGGTGCCGTCCGGACCAAAAAGGATAATGTGAGGGATACCGTCAATTCCATACAGGTCAGTAGGAATTTGCTGTGCGTTCACAATCTGGTTCCACGGAAGCTCAAGCTCCTCCGCGGCCCTCTTTGTATCTTCCAGCTTGTCCCATACGGCAACGCTCAGGATGTCGAACTTGTCGCCTCCGTAGGTGGCGTATACGTCCTTGATGTTGGGAATCTCACGGATGCAGGGTCCGCACCAGCTTGCCCAGAAGTCAACAAGGATGTATTTGCCCTTGCCAATGTAGTCTGAGAACTTGACAGTGCTCTTCTCAGGGTTCTCCGGGTCCTGTACCACGGTGAAATCCACGAACTTTCCGCCCTCGGCAGTAGATTTCTTGGCATCCAGGCTTGTGAGGATCTCTTTAACCTGATCCTTTTCCTTCAAATTGGGGGAGAGGTATCCGATCACCTTCTCAAGCTGGTCCAGGGGAAGCATATAATAGATGTTGGTTATGGATGTCAGGCCAACCGCATTGTCCGGATTGTCCTTGATGGCGTCTACGCAGTATGAGAGGAATTCCTGCTCCAACTGACTCTCGCTCAGGATGTCTTCCTTGGAAAGGAGGGCGTCTACGCCCTGCATAAAGCTGTCGTACTTTGCCTGGGTGGAGATCTTTGGCTTGTCCGATGTCACCGTAGGTGTGGTTTCGCCAAAATTGATTGTCAGGACCGTTCCGTCAGGCACGAACTCTACGGAAGTCATATCGGCTACGATGTTGCCAACGGTGGTGATGTCCGTGGGAACCTCCACGCTGAACTTTCCGTCCTTGACCTCTACCATCTGCTCTATTTCCATATCTGGAATTGTGAGCAGGACGGCTTCAGGCGCGTCTGAAGAGAATGATCCGTTGATGGTTGTGATGTCGGATACTTTGGCGCAGCCTGCAAAAAATATGGCCGCGAACAGGATTAGGTACAATTTTCTCATAATGTGGCAAAGATACTATTTTTCTCATTATAAAAATAGTGCTATATTTGCAGCACAAAGTTTAACCAAAACATTCTTAAAATGAAGAAAATTCTTGTAGCAGCTATCCTTCTTTTGAGCTGCATAGGTGCATCTGCACAGAGATTTGGCGTAGGTGGAGGTTTTATCAACTCTTCCATCAAGCAGAACGGTGACGGCGACGCTCTGAACGGAGGTTACGTTCAGGCAACTGCTGACCTTGACCTCAGCAGCGTTTTCAGCGTAGTTGCAGGCTTTAGGTATGTTTATACCGGCGGTCAGAAAGACCTCATCTTCTTCGATGGTAAAACATCAAACCATACCCTTGGAATACCTGTAATGGCAAAGGCCAATCTCTTCAACAATGGTGATCTCAAGGCATTCTTCTTCGCAGGCCCTACATTCTACTATGGTGTTTCATCCAAGAGTGAGGTTGGTGGCTTCAAAGTTGACAACTATGATGGTTTCTTAAGGCCGTTCAACGTAACTGTAGGTGCAGGCATAGGTCTCGATGCGATGGAAGCCGTAAGGTTCACAGTAGGTTATGACTATGGTGTTACCAATAGGTATCAGAGCGACAGCGTAAAGGCTAACAGCTCTGACATCCGCTTTGGTGTAGCATTCCTGTTCTAATCAGTTGAATTTAGATTCTATTATTCTCACGGAGCAAAAGATTCAGTATCTTTGCCCCGTGAGAACTTTTTTATATGGTTGCTGTGTGGCCCTGTGCGTTCTTTGCGCAGGTTGCGTCCGGGGTGGGAAAAAGGCCTCGGAGGCTCAGCAGCGTCCATATTCCTTCCAGATTCCTTCCGCTCCGTCACTGATGGACCCGGCCTCGGCGCAAGGCTGGCTTTGCGAGCATTATTGGGATAACTTTGACTTTTCTGACACCTCAATACCGCAGAGAATAGACAGTACAACCTTCGGCACCGCATTTATGACTTTTGCATTGATGCTTGAATCAAGGCCGGACGTAGGAGTCAGGGCAATGGAGTCCCTTATGGGCAAGGCATCGGCCAATGCGGAAATGCTGGAGCTTTTCAGCAGCATCAGCCGCCAGGTCTTTGGCGATCCCAATTCCGAATTGCGCAGTGACGAACTGTATCTCCCGGTGCTGGAGACCCGCGCAGAAAGTCCTTTCCTGGACGATGCGCAGCGCGACAGGGCAGCCTTCCAGGCAATGGTTGCGGCGCGCAACCGCGTGGGAACCCCCGCGGAAGATTTCAGCTATCTGACAATCCAAGGCCGCCCGGGCAGCCTCTACGGCATAAAAGCTCCCAACACGCTGATTTTCTTCAGCAATCCGGGATGTGATATGTGCCGGGCCGTAAGGGAGGCAATGCACCAGTCTTCAGTCATTACTGAAATGGTGCGCAGCCGCAAGCTTGTGGTCCTTGCCCTGTATCCTGACGAAGACACGGACTTGTGGCTGTCCTACAGGGATGAGATCCCTTCGGACTGGATCAACGCCCGCGACCCCGGAAGCACTATATCGGAGTCCGGCTTGTATGACCTCAAGGCAATACCAAGCCTCTATCTGCTTGACGCAGACAAGACGGTTTTGCTTAAGGATTGTACGGATGTGCGGCAGATAGAGGCCGCGCTCTCAAGATAGGCTATTTGCGGCGTTTCTGCTGCATCTCCCAGATTTCCTTTGCAAGGGCCTGCATATTGGGAACGGTGTCGTTCTCGTCCACAATTTCGCGCTCCAGGAGGGTTTCCAGGATGTCTTCGAAGGTCAGGATTCCCTGGAAACAGCCGTAATCGTCAATTATGCAGGAAATCTGTTCCTTCTTCTGGAGCATTGCGTCCCAGATGTCGCCAAGGGTGGTCTCCTCGTTGAAGAGGTCAATGTCCCTGCGGATGCTGGAGAGGGTGCGGTCGAACTTGTCGTCGGCGAGAAGCTGGAGGGCATCGGAGCGCAGGATGTATCCTGTAATGTACTCGTCGCTCTTGTCATAGACGGGGATGCGGCTGAAAGGCCTGTAATCCTTGCATTTATAGAAGGCCTTCACGGTCATCGACTCCGGGGCTATGGCGCATACCACCCTTGGGGTCATTGCCTCGTAGGCCGGGATGTCGTCCATCTTGATGAGGTTCTGGATTATGGTGTTCTCGTCCTCGTCCAGGACTTCCTCCTCCTCAGCCACGTTGGCAATGGCGCTGACTTCCTCGCGCGAGATTGCGGCCTCGTCAGGTTCTGGGACAAATATGCCCGAAATCCACTCCATCACTTTGACGAAGGGCCACATAAGCACCAGCAGGACGCTGATGCATTTGCCCGTGAATCCCATCAGGTGCCTCCAATAGTGTGCCCCGATGGTTTTGGGGATGATCTCTGAGAATATGAGTATGAGAATGGTTGTTATGGCGCTTACAACGCCAAACCACGCGCTTCCAAAAAGCAGCGTGGCCTGCCGTCCCACGCCTGCCGCGCCAATTGTATTGGCTATTGTGTTCAGGCTCAGGATGGCGGCTATTGGACGGTTGGTGTCCTGTTTGTATTCCTTGAACTTGGTGGCAACCTTGTAACCCTCCTCCTCCCTCATCGTAATGTACGACAGGGGAGTGGAGAGCAAGGATGCTTCAAGTATGGAGCACAGGGCTGAGATGAGTAGCGCTCCAAGGAGGAATAACAGCAGCAGACCCATCAGGCTTCTTCAGTTGCGGCTTCCAGTTTCTTGAGGAATGCGAACATTACAAAGCCGGATATTACACAGAGTGCTATGAGAACTGTCCAGTTAACCCACAGGGGAACATTGTCCCACAGCATTGAAGGGATTGAACTGAGGTAGTTTCCAATTGCGGTTGCGGCAAACCAGCAACCCATCATAAGGCCTTTGTACTTGGGAGGGGCCACCTTGGAAACGAATGATATTCCCATAGGGGAGAGGAGAAGCTCTGCGAATGTAAGTACCAGGTATGTGCTGATAAGGTATGTAGGTACAACCGGATCAGGAGATACTCCACCAACGGCCTTGAGGGCGGAAGGAGCCGGCTGGCCGTTTGATGCGGCGAGCATTATGAGATAACCAAGTGCCGCTACGAACATTCCAAGGCCGATCTTCTTTGGTGCGGAAGGTTCCTTGCCCTTCTTTGCCAGGGCTCCGAAGATAGCCATTGATACAGGGGTAAGGGCTACCACAAAGAACGGGTTGAACTGCTGGAACTGCTGAGGCAGGATGTGGAGGGTGGAATCCATTCCGGCGTAAATGGCATAGGCGCCAACCCAGAGGAGAACCGTTATCACTGAGCAGAGGATCTTGGACTTGGAAGACTCTGACTGGAATATGCCGAACAGGGTGTACACTGAAACTGCGATCAGGAACAGCGGCCAGATGTTGAATCCTATACGGAGCGGGCCGGAAACGGTATCCTGGGTGTAGTCACGTGCGAAGTATGTCAGTGAGGAGCCGTTCTGGTGGAATGCCATCCAGAAGAAGATAACCACTGCGAACACGAATATGAGGGCCACGATGCGGTCCTTTGTCTGCTTTGGTGTAAGTTCCACAACCTTCTCGTTGGATGCGGCAGCCTGCTTTGCGTTGACATCCGTGTGCTTGAACCAGGAGCGGAAGCCGAAGTAGATTGCCATTGAGAATATCAGGGATATGCAGGCTACTGCGAAACCCAGGTTGTAGGCGGTGGAAAGATGGTTGATGTAATACTGGCTGAAGTCGCTGAGGCTCATAGAGGCTACGTCTGAGCCGGGCATCATTGCCTGGAGGGCTTGCAGGGCACCTGTGTCCTGCAGGGTCCCGTTAAGGCACTGGTGCGCAAGGGCGGGGATGTCGGCCTTGTAGATGAGTCCGGACTTTGCAAGGTGGCTGTTGGTGAGCGCGGTGGCTGCGGTAGGGGCGAACATAGCGCCTACGTTGATAGCCATATAGAAGAGGCTGAAGCCGGAGTCACGCTTGGCGCTGTACTTGGGATCGTCATAAAGGTTACCCGTCATTACCTGCAGGTTGCCCTTGAAGAGACCGGTGCCCACGGCAATGAGCAGCAGGGCGCCTATCATCATTGTGAGGGCGAGGCCGCGACCCTGGAAAGCATCGGTTGGGATTGCCAGAAGGAGGTATCCCAGGAACATTATTGAAACGCCGGTGACTACGCATTTGCCGTAGCCGATCTTGTCAGCGAGCCATCCGCCCAGGACGGGCATAAAGTAGACGGCCGCCAGGAAAATGGCGTAGAACTGGCCCGCGGCGGCTGCGGTGAAGCCGAACTTTGCCTGCAGGAAAAGCAGGAAGATGGCCAGCATTGTGTAGTAGCCGAACCGTTCGCCTGTGTTGGCAAGCGCAAGGGCGAACAGTCCTTTAGGTTGGTTCTTGAACATATCTGTATTATTTTGTCATTGAATTCTAGTATCTACAAATATAAGAATAATTTGGTATATTTGTGATGATGCACAAGATAGGCTACATATTGCTGAGGGCTCTCATCTGGATCCCGGCGCATCTTCCTCTGTGGTTCCACCACGGAGCGGCCCATTTCCTGTGCTGGCTTCTCAGGGACGTATTCCATTACCGCAGGGACGTGGTGATGACAAACCTTTCCCGCAGTTTCCCTGACAAGAAATACAAGGAACTAACCGAGATTGCGGACCGCTTCTACCTTCACTTGGCAGACATCATTGTTGAGGGAATCTGGTACGGCGGATGCACCAATCCAAAGCGATTTGTCAGGAATTGCCCTGAAGAGATGGTCAATCCTGAAGTTATCCAGGACCTTATGGACAAGTCTCCGGCCGTAATGATCCTCAATTCCCATTGCGGCAACTGGGAGTTTTACGGGTCAATCAATTACTTTGACCGTCCGGAGGGTTCTCCGTGCCCGTTTACTGAAGACAATGTGGTAGTGGTATACAAACGCCCTTCCAGCAAGGTCTGGGACCGTTTCCTGCGTGAGAACAGAGCCACAACTGTAAGCGACAAGGAGCATTTTGACGGCTATGTTGAGACGTCAGAGTTCCTCAGATACGCCCTGGTGAACCTGGCCGCCGGCAAAAAGAAACTGTACAATATGAACACTGACCAGGCTCCATACCGCAATGCGGACAAGATGCACGTGGGACAGTTTTTGCATCAGGATACGTACACGATGGCCGGCGGCGTGGCCATTGCCTGCAAGAAAGGGATGAGTGTCGCGTATATGAACGTGTCCTGCGTAAAGCGCGGACGCTACAGGCTTACATTCACGCCAATTTGCGAGGATGCCTCCAAGGAGGATCCCGTACAGATAATGAAAACGTACTATTCACTTCTCCAGAGAGACATCGAGGCTCAGCCCTGGAACTATCTCTGGACACATAAAAGATGGAAGTAATATGATTAAGAGATTCTTCGTTGCAGCGGCTGCCCTGCTTTGCTGCATTGGGGCGGGGGCCCAGCAGGTCCAGCCCAAGACAAAGCTCACCTTTGACGTGAGCGCCCAGCTGGAACAGTTCTACGCAGGCCCATACGCAAGATATGCTCAGAAATATCTGGGAGTGGAAGCCAAGGAGGAGGATTCCTCCAAGGCCACCCTTACCAGCGTAGTGATGAAATACGGCTCAGATACCGAAGCTTCCGGCACCTCAGTTTGGAGCAAGCCCGGCTTTGCCCAGTCCGGCTTCGAATCGCGCGGCGTGAGCGCCAACTACACTTCAGAGGCCGCCACGCTCTTCTCCGCCGGCGCGGCAAGCCGCATCGTCTCCCAGAGCGTGACAGTTGAGAAGACGCCAGAGCAGAAGGCCCGCGAGGCGGCCGATATGGTCTTCCTCCTGAGGCGCAACCGCATCCAGATAATCACCGGCGACACCGACGCCACATACAGCGGAGAGGCAATGAAAGCCGCCATAGACGAGCTTGCAGCCCTCGAGCAGGAATACCTTTCCCTCTTCCTTGGATACACCATAACCCAGGAGCAGAAAGTAACCTTTGAGCTTTCTCCTTCTTCCGATGCCAAGGACCAGATTTACGTGATCTTCCGACTCTCCGACCAGGAAGGTCTCCTTCCGGCGGAGGAGATCGGCGGCAAGCCGTATTACCTTGACATAGCTCCGCAGGAGATGGCAAGCGCCCCTGCCGCAGACCCAAGGGCCGCATCCAGGGCAAAGGCCGTGCAGACCGTGCGCATCCCCGCCATCTGCGACCTCAAGGTGTCCGATGGCGTAAAGACGTTCCTCCAGAGCCGCATTCCGGTCTATCAGCTTGGAGAGGACAGGGTATATCCCGTACAATAAGACAATTACAAAATAATTAACCACATATTCATTATGAGCAGCATTAAAGACCTGGAACCTAAGGTGGTGTGGAACAACTTCTACTCCCTTACACAGATTCCGCGCCCTTCAAAGCACGAGCAGAAAGCCCAGGAATTCCTGTATGACTGGGGCAAGAAGCACGGGATCGAGACAATAAAAGACGATACTGGCAATATTATTTTCCGCGTTCCGGCAACGCCCGGATATGAGAACCGCCGCGGTGTGATCCTTCAGGGACATATGGATATGGTGCCCCAGAAAGTGGCATCTTCCAACCACGACTTTCTCAACGACCCAATCGAGACCGAGATCCTTGGCGAATGGGTAGGCGCAAAGGGAACCACCCTTGGTGCGGACAACGGAATGGGCATCGCCCTTGGAATGGCAGTATGCGAGAGCAAGGACATCAAGCACGGCCCCGTGGAGGTGCTTGCCACTTATGACGAGGAGACCGGTATGACCGGAGCCCAGAACCTCAAGCCGGGCGTCCTCAAGGGTGACATCCTCATAAACCTTGATTCCGAGGAGGAAGGTGAGCTTTGCATTGGCTGCGCCGGAGGACTCGACGCCGTTGCTGACTTCGAATACAAGGAACTGGTGGCGCCTGAAGGATACAAGCCGTACAAGGTATCCGTCAAAGGCCTCCAGGGAGGACACTCCGGAATGGACATCTCCCTCTATCGCGGCAACGCCAACAAGATAGTTGCCAAGGCAATCATTGACGGAATGATAGACTGCGGTGTAAAGATGGCTGACTTCACCGGAGGAAGCCTACGCAACGCCATTCCGTTCGAGGCTGCGGCCGTAATCCTTGTTCCTGAAGACAAGGAAGAGGAAGTTCTGGCAATGATAATCAAGTCCCTCTCAAATTCAAAGAAATGCTATGCACAAAGCGATCCGGATATGGAGTACGTATGCGAGCATTGCGACAAGCCTGCCGGATACATTGAGGATCAGGTGGCAGTGAACGCCCTCAAGGCAATCATAGCCTGCCCGTCCGGAGTCATCCGTATGAGCCAGAGTATGCCTGGCCTCACCGAGACTTCCACCAACCTTGCAATAGTCCGCTGCAAGGACGGACATCTCAAGGTCGCATCCCTGATGCGAAGCGCCCTTGACAGTTCAAAGTCAGAGCTTGCCAAGCGCATAGGCTACATCTTTGAGCTCGCCGGAGCCAAAGTTGACTTTATGGGCGGCTATTCCGGATGGATTCCCAAGCCGGACCTTCCTATCATAAAAGTTATGAAAGAGACCTACAAGAACATCTTTGGCAAGGATATGAAGGTGTTCGCCACCCACGGAGGACTTGAGTGCGCACTTATGGGCGCAACCTATCCAAATTGGGAGATGGTTTCCATAGGCCCTACCATCGTCCATCCACATTCTCCGGACGAGAGGGTCAAGATTGATACCGTAGGTATGTGCTGGGAGTATCTGAAAGCCGTTCTGGAAAATATTCCTTGCAAATAATAGTTTTAATTCCTATATTTGCAGCCCTTTGTGAGAAATGACCTCCAAAGGGCTGTATTTTTTATTTTATCAAACCATCCAAAGATGTTAAAATCTTACGAAACCGTTTTCATTGCAACTCCCGTTTTGTCTGATTCCCAGATGAAGGAAGCGGTTGCCAAGTACACATCCCTCATTAAAGAGAATGGCGGAGAAATCGTGTACGAAGAGGATTGGGGCCTTAAGCAGCTCGCTTACCCTATCCAGCACAAGACATCAGGATTCTATTACCTGATTGAGTTCAAGGCTGACCCCAGCTTTGTAGCTACCCTTGAAACACAGTATCACCGTGATGAGAGAATCATCAGGTTCATTACCGTGTCACTTGACCAGCACGCCCTCGCTTATGCAGAGCATCGCCGTCAGAACAGAGCATCCAAGAAAGCCGCTCCCGCTCCTGTAAAGGAGGAGGCTCCGGTTGCCGAGGACATCGAAACAGTTGTTGAAGAACTTAACGAGGATTAATTATGGCACAGACAGATCAGAACGCTGAGATCCGTTATCTCAATCCTCCTACCGTAGAGGTAAGAAAGAAAAAGTATTGCCGTTTCAAGAAAGCAGGCATCAAATACGTAGATTACAAGGACCCTGAGTTCCTCAAGAAGTTCCTCAATGAGCAGGGAAAGATTCTCCCCAGGCGCATCACCGGTACTTCCCTCAAATTCCAGAGGAAGGTGGCCCAGGCTATCAAGAGGGCTCGTTCAATAGCTCTTCTTCCTTATGTTACTGACCTTCTTAAATAATTGAGAGATATGAAAATCATTTTGAAGAAAGAAGTTGCCAATCTCGGCGAGGCCGGAGAAGTGGTAAACGTAAAGACTGGTTACGCTCTCAATTACCTGGTTCCTCAGGGATTTGCTACAATCGCAACCCCCAGCGCTATCAAGCAGCTTGAGGAGACCATCCGTCAGAGGGCTCACAAAGAGGCAAAGATCGTTGCCGATGCACAGGCATTTGCAGAGAAGCTTTCAGGAATGCTCCTTACAATCCCTGTAAAGGTTAATTCTGATGGCAAGATCTTCGGTTCAGTTTCAGCAGCACAGGTTGTTGACGCCCTTGCCGCAGCAGGCATCGAGGTTGACAAGAAGGCTGTGACCGTTCCTGAGATCAAGGAAGCCGGCGAGTTCGAGGCAGCAGTTAAGTGCTACAAGAACGTAGTTGGAAACGTTAAGCTCAATGTTATCGCTGAGTAATCGCTTCCAAATCCTTATAACATGCGCACTGGCTATAGCAGCCACGTGCGCATGTTCGCATATAGAGGAGCCGCAGCTCAAGCCGCGCCTGGTAGTCCTTACGGACATAGGACCGGCGGAGGTTGAGCCTGACGACAATGAGTCTGCCGTCCGTCTTATGTCCTATGCTGACAGGTTTGAGATTGAAGCGATCATAACCTCCATAGGATGGAACTGCGACCCTTACCCTCCGGAGTGGGCGGAATATCTGTACCGTGTCATAGATGCATACGGAGTGGATGTCCACAATCTTATGAAACGTTCCGGCCAGACAGGCTTCAAGGGCCTGGAGGAAGAGAACGGCAAGCAGGAGCTTGGCTATTGGCCAAGTATGGAGTATATTCGCAGCCGCGCCGTGATGGGAAGCCCAAGGGCCGGAATTGGTGTCATAGGCCCCGATAACAATACCGCCGGAAGTGACCTGCTTATAAAACTCGCTGACGAGGATGACCCCCGTCCCATCTACGTGTGCTCCTGGGGTGGCGCAAACACCCTCTCCCAGGCCATTTGGAAAGTGCAGCAGGAGCGTTCCCAGGAAGAACTTAAGGCTTTCCTGAACAAGTTCCGGCTGTATACCATTACGGACCAGGATATGGTCTACAGGATGAGGATGAACCGTGCATACAGCTCTCACCAGTGGCTGCGCAGGGATTTCTCTGAGGACCTGATGCTTGTCTGGGACGAGAGCGCCTGGCTCAACCAGAACGCACTTGGAGTCCAGAACTGGGATCTTTACGCAAAGTATATCCAGGGCCACGGCCAGATGGGGCAGGTGTATCCGCATTATCTCTGGGGAGTTGAGGGAGATACCCCAAGTTTCCTGAACGCAATGCCCAACGGCCTTAACGACCCTGACCATCCTGAGCAGGTTGGCTGGGGCGGCTGCCACCAGTTTGGAATCTCTCCAGACAGGATTACCAATGCCTGGACCAACTGGCAAGATCCTCTGAAGACCATCTCCAATGACTACGAGCACAAGTTCTATCCTGACGAGTTCAACGACTTTGCCGCCCGTATGCAGTGGGCGGACCAGGGTGCCGGCAACCATAACCCCGTTGTCGTTGTGAACGGCAATAAAGGCATCAAGCCTATAGAGATGCAGGCAAAGGCGGGCACCGTGCTGCGCGCGGACGCTTCCAAATCTTTCGACCCTGACGGGGACGGCCTCTCCTTTGAGTGGTGGTTCCAGGTGTTCCCTGACGACGGCCCTCTGCCGGAGATTTCAGACGCTACGGCGCAGAAGGTATCTTTCAGGATTCCTGACGATGCCGCCGGAAGGCAGCTGCACCTGGTATGCGAGGTACACGACGACGGCAATTTCAACCTTGTCGCCTATCGCAGGGTGATAATCAACGTGAAGTAGAGCGCGGGGGAGCCCCTAGATGTTTATGTCTTCCAGCTCTTCCTCAGAGCGGAGGTTCTCACGGATGAAGTTCTGCCTGTCAATGGTGTTCTCTCCCATATAGAAGGCCATTATGTCTGAAATGGACTCTTCGTCAGAGAGTTTCACCAGATCAAGCCTCATATTGTCCCCAATGAAGTCTATGAACTCGTTGGAGGAGATTTCTCCAAGGCCCTTGAAGCGGGTAATTTCCACGCCCGTCTTGAGGGCCTTGATTGCTGCTTCCTTCTCTTCAGGGGTGTAGCAATACATTGTGTTCTTCTTGTTGCGGACGCGGAAAAGGGGAGTTTGGAGGATGTGGACGTGGCCGCGGCGGATCAGGTCCGGATAGTACTTCATAAAGAAGGTGAGGACCAGCATACGGATGTGCATTCCGTCGTCATCGGCATCGGTTGCAACAATTATGTAGTTGTAGCGGAGGTTGTCAAGGTCGTCTTCCACGCCAAGGGCGGAGATGAGAAGGTTGAGTTCCTCGTTTTCGGCCACTTTCTTGCGGCTTTCCTTGTAGCAGTTGATGGGCTTTCCGCGAAGGCTGAAAACCGCCTGGGTGTTGGCGTTGCGGACCTTGGTGATGGTTCCGCTGGCGGAGTCTCCCTCGGTGATGAAGATGCTGGACTTGTCTATGGAATCGGCATTCTTGTCGTTCCGCTTGTCGTTGAAGTGGAAGCGGCAGTCGCGCAGTTTCTTGTTGTAGACGTTGGCGCGCTTGTTCTTCTCCCTGGTCTTCTTCTGGATTCCGGAAATCTCCTCCCTTTCCTGCTGGGAAGCCTTTATTTTCTCTTCGATGATTGGCACTATGGCCATATTCATCCTGAGGTAATTGTCAAGGTTGCGGGCAATGAATTCGTTGACGAAGTTCCTGATGGTGGGGCCGGTGCTGTTGTGGATGGCGCCGGTCTCGTCCTTGACCTGCTTCTCCCACATATAGGTGGAGCCGAGCTTGGTCTTGGTCTGGGCCTCGAAGGTAGGTTCCTGGATCTGGATGCTTATGGCTCCCACTATTCCCTGGCGGCAGTCTTCAGGGGCGTAGTTCTTCTTGAAGAATTCCTTGAGGGTCTTTGCAATGGCCTCCCTGTATGCGGCAAGGTGGGTTCCGCCGTCGCGGGTGTTCTGGCCGTTGACAAAGGAGGAGATGTTTTCACCGTAGGCGTTGCCGTGGGTGAGGACCACTTCGATATCCTCTCCTTCAAGATGGATGGGAGGGTAGAGGGGCTCCTCCGTGAGGTTCTCGTTCACCAGGTCAAGGAGTCCGTTGGAAGACTTGTAGAGGTTGCCGTTGAAATTGAGGGTGAGGCCTTTCTTGAGGTAGGAATAGTTCTTGACCATAGACTCTACGTAGTCCATATTGTAGTGGAAGTCTCCGAACATTGTAGTGTCCGGGGTGAAAACCACAAGGGTGCCGTTCTTTTCCTTGGAATTGCCTTTGCCGCTGTCAATGAGTTCTCCGCGCTCGAACTTGGCCCAGGAGGTGTCCCCGTCGCGGTAGGAACATACATAGAAGGAACTTGAAAGGGCGTTTACTGCCTTTGTTCCCACTCCGTTGAGGCCAACTGATTTCTTGAATGCCTTGTCGTCGAACTTGCCTCCGGTGTTCAGGATGCTGACGGCCTTTACCACGGAGTCAAGGGGGATGCCTCGGCCGAAGTCCCTTACGGAGACTTCCTCGTCGGAAATGTTTATGACGATCTGCTTTCCGAATCCCATTGCAAACTCGTCGATGGAGTTGTCAACGATCTCCTTCAGCAGCACGTATATTCCGTCCCCGGGGTTCCTTCCGTCACCAAGGCGGCCGATGTACATACCAGGCCTGCGCCTGATATGCTCGACACCTTCCATGGTGACTATCTGTTCGTCAGTATAGCTATGGATTTGTTCTGGCATATATATAAAATCAGTCCCACAAATTTAATAATTTTTGTGGGACTATCTTTTATTGGATGAAGCCAGTTATGAACAAGTTTACTAGAGGTCTCAACGGGGAATTGGTTGTCAGGCTCACTATCACCAGGACTTCTCCCTTTGGCATTCCCTTGGTGTCCAGGTTGACCCTCAGTTTTCCGCCCTGGCCCGGTTTGAGGACCGGCGGGTCCCCAACGGGGACGGCCTTGGGGTTGTCAGTGTCAACCTTATAGATAATAAGGTCGCTCTTGCCTACGTTGGACAGATCGTAAACGGCTTCAATGGTCTTGCCTGCGGCCATTGGCTTGAATTCAAAGGAGTTGCTCTTGAAAAGGACGTTGGAGCCGTTGGCCCTCTGTTCCCTTGACCAGTCAGTGAAGTCTTCCTTGGTCACCGCCCAGATGCCCATCTTGTCAAATGCGCGTCCGTCAACGACAGGGGTGAACCAGTAGTAGTTCTTGCCCCAGAGGGAACGGTCCGCATCTATGGTGTAGCTTACCTTGGCGGTTTCTCCGGCAGGAATTGTAGTGGGGAAGACGCTGATCTTCAGGTTCTTGGAAGTGTCCTTGAATGTAACCTTGATGGGCTTTGAGCCAATGTTGGCCACCATAAACTCTCCACTCTTCTGCTGTCCCTGGGACATATTGCCGCCCTTGATCTCATCTTCCTTGAAACCAAGGTCTCCGCGCTTGATCTTGTATGCTTCCTTGACGGGGAGGGGCTTGTAGTTGACCACTCCGCGCAGACGAAGGATCACAGGCTGTTTGTATTCTGCAAAGTATACTGTGAGGGTTTTGTCAAAAGGGAAGGGTCCGTCCTCGTTCTGGTAGGTGGCGGAGATGGTTCCGGTCCCTCCTGCAGGGATGGGCTCTTTGGTCCAGGTGACATCCGTACAGCCGCAAGACGAAACAACCGTCAGAATATTTACGGGTTTGGCACTGATATTGGTAACGGTGAAGTGGCAGCTGAGCGGACCGTCGGTTGTGAGGACGTCCCCAAAATCGTGAACGGTCTTGTCCAGTTCCACAATATTACCGAACCGGCTCTGGGCGCTTGCGACGCTCATTGCGGTGAGGATGGCAACAAAGGCCGACAATATTTTATATGTTAACCTGAAGTTCATACTGAAGCATAAAGCAAAAATCTTTCCACAGTAATTTGTAAAATCAAATTTAAAGAAATACATTTGTATTAACAATTCAAAAATATCATTATGGCTCACAAAATTTCAGCAGACACCTGTGTAGCATGCGGAGCATGCCAGGGAGAGTGCCCTTCAGGAGCAATTATGGAGGGTGATGTTTATTCTATCGATCCTAATATCTGCATAGACTGTGGCGCTTGTGCAGAAGTTTGCCCTACAGGCTCAATCTCTGAGGAATAAGCATCAACATAATAATACAGGCCGGTCTTTCAAAGATCGGCTTTTTTATGTCCATACCTATGTTGGAAGATTATACCCTTAAAGTTTTCGAGGCTGTGGCCCGCAACCGCAGCTTCACAGCGGCCGCCAGGGAACTTGACGTGACCCAGCCTGCCGTGAGCCAGAAGATAGCCGAATTGGAAAAGAGCGTCGGCCAGGAACTGTTCGTCCGCAGCCGCACCAGCGTCAGCCTTACCCCTCAGGGGGAGGTGTTTATGTATTATGCAAAGCGCATAATGAAAGGATACGAAGACCTGAACACCGTTTTTGGCAATTACCAGGCCTTCGTATCCATTCTGGATCAGTGCCGTGACTTGGCGGAAAATCCGCTTTATCAGTCACTGAAGGATACTATACTCAAATAGTTACTCCTTTCCTGCAAGTTTCTTGTAGGTGTTGAGGCGAATCTTTGCGAATTCCTCTGTCTTCTGGAGAAGTTCACCTGCCTTGTCAGGATACATCTTGTACAGTGAAGCGAAACGAACCTCGCCCTTCAGGAAGTCCTGGAACTTTGTCCAGTCAGGCTCCTTGCTGTCAAGGGTGAACGGGTTCTTGCCCTGCTCCTCAAGGGTAGGGTTGTACCTGTAAAGATGCCAGTAACCGCAGTCAACTGCAAGTTTCTCCTCTTTCTGGCTCAAGCCCATACCGGCCTTGAGTCCGTGGTTGATACAAGGAGCGTATGCAATGATCAGGGACGGTCCGTCGTAAGCCTCGGCCTCCTTGATGGCGTTCATATACTGAACAGGGCTTGCTCCCATTGCAACCTGTGCAACGTAAACGTAACCATAGCTCATAGCCATCATTCCAAGGTCCTTCTTGCGGATCTTCTTTCCTGAAGCGGCGAATTTGGCGATAGCTCCTGCAGGGGTGGCCTTAGAAGACTGGCCTCCGGTGTTGGAGTAAACCTCGGTGTCAAGAACCAGGATGTTTACATTCTCTCCTGATGCCAGTACGTGGTCGAGTCCGCCGTATCCGATATCGTAGCTTGCACCGTCACCGCCAATTATCCACTGGCTGCGTGAAGGGATGAAGTTCTTGAGTCCCTGGAGGGCCTTGCATACATCGCAGCCGCAGGTGTCAAGAAGCGGAACGAGCTTGTCAGCGACCTCGCGGGTAACGGCGTAGTCGTTGCGGTTGTCGAGCCACTTCTGGAAGAGCTCCTTCATTTCAGGGGTGCAGCAATCGCAGGCGAGTCCCTTCTGCATCCAGGCTCCTACTGTCTCGCGTACGCGCTCGGATCCAAGGTGCATTCCAAGACCGAACTCGCAGAAGTCCTCGAACAGGGAGTTCTGCCAAGCCGGGCCGTGACCCTTGGAGTCTGTGCAGTAAGGAGATGCAGGGAATGAGGCTCCGTAGATTGAAGAGCATCCGGTAGCGTTGGCAATCATCATATGGTCGCCAAAGAGCTGGGTGATGTTCTTTATGTAAGGGGTCTCGCCACATCCTGCGCAGGCGCCTGAGTACTCGAACAGAGGCTGTGCGAACTGGGCGTTCTTCATATTGGACTTCTTGTCAACGACTTCCTTGTAACCGATCTTGTTGTTGAGGTAGTCGAAGGCGGCCTGGTTCTCGGTAACGTCTACGTAAGGAACCATCTTGAGAGATTTCTCCTTGCTGAGACATACGTCAACGCAGTTGCCGCAACCGGTACAGTCGTCAACTGAGATTGAGAGGGCGAACTTGTACTCTTTGATGTTGGCCTTTCCGTCGGCATACTTGACGCCTTCCGGAGCGGCTGCAGCCTCGTCTGCAGTGAGCAGGAACGGGCGGATTGCAGCGTGAGGGCAGACAAATGCACAGGTGTTGCACTGGATACAGCTTGCTGCGTCCCAAACAGGAACGTTTACGGCAACGCCTCTCTTCTCGAATGCTGCGGTGCCGTTAGGCATTGTACCATCCTGGTAAGGCAGGAATGCGCTTACAGGGAGGGTGTCTCCGCACTGGGCGTTCACGATGTCTGCGATTTCCTTTACGAAAGGAGTTGCAAGACGGGCTGTGTTGGGGTTGGTGAACTTGGCGTTGATCTTTGCCCACTCTGCAGGAACCTCTACCTTGGTGTATTCTCCACCACGGTCGATGGCTGCGTAGTTCATATTCACTACCTGCTCTCCCTTCTTGCCGTAGCTCTTGAGGGCTGCCGCCTTCATATACTTGACTGCGTCATCGTAAGGGATGATGTTGGAGATTTTGAAGAATGCGCTCTGGAGGATGGTGTTGGTGCGTCCGCCAAGGCCGATCTCTGCAGCGATCTTGGTAGCGTTGATGATATAGAGGTTGATCTTCTTCTTGCCAATGATGCTCTTTACATTGTCAGGAATCCTTTCAAGGGTCTCTTTCTCGTCCCAGAGGGAGTTGAGGAGGAGGCTTCCGCCTTCCTTGATGCCCTTGAGCACGTCATACTTGTGAAGGTATGAAGGAACGTGGCAGGCTACGAAGTCAGGAGTTGAAACCAGGTAAGGAGCCTTGATTGGAACGTCACCGAAACGGAGGTGTGAGCAGGTGTAGCCGCCGGACTTCTTGGAGTCATAGTCGAAGTATGCCTGGCAGTACTTGGGAGTGTGGGAACCGATGATCTTGATGGTGTTCTTGTTTGCACCTACGGTACCGTCTGAACCAAGTCCGTAGAACTTGCACTCTGTTGTGCCGGGCTTAACGATTGAGATCTCGCTCTTGATAGGGAGGCTCTTGAAGGTAACGTCATCGGTAATTCCGATTGTGAAACCGTTCTTGGGCTGCTTGAGCTCAAGGTTGTCGAATACGGCGACGATCTGAGCAGGGGAAGTGTCCTTTGAAGAAAGGCCGTAGCGTCCGCCAACGATGAGCGGTGCGCGGTCACGTCCCTGGAATATGGTCTTTACATCCTGGTAGAGAGGCTCACCAAGTGCGCCGAACTCTTTTGTGCGGTCAAGGACGGCAATCTTCTTGACGTTCTTGGGAAGGACTTTGAGGAAGTACTTCTCTGAGAACGGCCTGTAGAGGTGAACGGTAACAAGACCGTAATTGCGTCCGTGCTTTGCCAGATAGTCTATGGTTTCCTTGATTGTCTCGGTAACGGAACCCATTGCAACTACAACTGTCTCTGCGTGAGGGTCTCCGTAGTACTCGAACGGGCGGTATGTGCGTCCGCTTACCTCACCGATCTCACCCATATAGCGGGCTACTACGTCAGCAACCTCGTCATATACCTTGTTGCGGGATTCAACGGCCTGGAAATATACATCACCGTTCTGAGCGGTTCCGCGGGTTACAGGGGCCTCAGGATTGAGGGCTTTCTTGCGGAAGGCCTCGAGGCTCTTTGTGCTGACCATATTGCGGAGGTCGTCCTCGTCCAGAAGCTCTATCTTCTGGATTTCGTGGGAGGTGCGGAATCCGTCAAAGAAATGAAGGAAAGGAACGGAAGCCTTGATTGCGGAAAGATGGGCTATGGCAGCCATATCCTGGGCTTCCTGTACTGAACTGGATGCGAGCATCGCAAAGCCTGTCTGGCGGCAGGCCATTACATCCTGGTGGTCTCCGAAAATGGAAAGAGCGTGAGATGCAAGTGCACGTGCTGAAACGTGGAATACGGCTGGAAGCATCTCTCCGGCAATCTTGTACATATTAGGGATCATAAGGAGAAGTCCCTGGGATGCCGTGAATGTAGATGTGAGGGCTCCTGCCTGAAGTGAACCGTGAACGGCGCCGGCTGCTCCGGCCTCGCTCTGCATTTCAGTAACCTTTACGGTTTCTCCCCAAAGGTTCTTCTTGCCCTGGGCGGCCCACTCATCAATGTTCTCTGCCATTGTGGAGGAAGGTGTGATAGGATAGATGGCTGCGTGCTCGCTGAAAAGGTATGCGATATTCGACGCAGCCTGGTTACCATCACAGGTGATGAATTTCTTTTCTTTAGCCATAATTTTAATGTTATTGTTTGTTTAAACAGAATAAACTATAAAGTTTCCAAAAATAACAAAAATAATCCGAAATGCCAGCCTATTTCCCAGCTATTTTTGCTCGTTCTGCCTGCCTTGCACATACTCGCTTGGAGAAACCCCGTAGAGGTTCTTGAAAGCTGTTGCGAAACTGGCCGGAGAGGAGAATCCAACCACCTCTGAAAGCTCTGAGATGGCGTATTTCTTTTCCGTCAGCATCTCAGCGGCCTTTCTGAGCCTTACGTTTCGGATGAAGTCCCTGGATGTCTGGTTGGTGAGTTCCTTGAGTTTGCGGTGAAGGTGTACGCGGCTTATTCCAACCTCGTCCGCCACCATCTCCACTGTCAGTTTTGGATTGTCCAGATTTGCGCTGATGACCTTCATCACCCTGTCCAGGAGCCTTTCGTCCGGAGTGGACAGCGGCTCGGTCTCTATTTTCTCCGTCTCGACCTGCTTGTCAGAGTAGGAAACTTTAAGCAGTTCCCTTCCGGATATGAGGTTGAGGGCAGTCTTGCGGAGGACTTCAATGTTGAAGGGCTTGGTGATGTAGGCGTCGGCGCCGGTCTCAAGGCCCGCTATTTCCTCTTCCTCGCCGGCCTTGGCCGTGAGCAGGATCACAGGGGTGGAGTTTATGTTGATGTTCTTACGAATCTTCTTGCAGAGGGTGTAGCCGTCCATCTCCGGCATCATAATGTCGCTGATGACCAGGTCCGGATTGTCCCGCAGGATAATGTCCAGGGCCTGTTTTCCGTTGGAGCATTCGGAAATGTAGAAGTCCTTTGAGAGCTCGTGGGCGACATATTGCCTGATGGACAGGTCGTCTTCGACCAGAAGCACTGTCTTGCGGTGCCTTACCACGGTTTTCTCCGGGGAGGCTTGAGGGGCTGAGGCGATGCCCGGGACAAAGATGCCTGTTTCCTTGATGTCGGTGGCGGCAGGGGACCTGTCTATCTCGTCGCTGCTCAGATGAGCATTGCCAAGAGGTATGGTGACGGTGAAGGTGCTGCCCGGACCGTCCGGATTGTTGGCGGCCTTGATGGTGCCGTGGTGCAGCTGCGCCAGCATCCGGGACAGGTTGAGGCCTATTCCGGTACCGCCGGCCTGGTTCCCGGCCTGATAGAAGCGCTCGAATACTTTTTCAAGGTCCTGCTGGTCCATTCCCGGGCCTTCGTCCTTGACGTCGATCCTTGCGTTGTTCCCGTCATTGGACAGGGTAACTGTTATGCGGCTGTCCTCCGGTGAGAACTTGACTGCATTCGAGAGCAGGTTGACGATTATCTTGTCGAATTGCGCAGGATCCACCCAGGCCTCCATCTCCTTGCTTCCTGAATAGCGGAAGTCTATCTTGACGTTTCTCTGTGAGGCGATGTCCCTGAACAGGTCGCAGACTCCGGATACAAGGCCCACCATAGGAGTGGCTGCAAAGTGCATCTTCATCTGGCCGTTCTCTATCTTGTTTATGTCCAGCATCTGGTTGACAAGATTCAGGATACGGCGGCTGCTGTTGTATATCTGCTGGTACTGGTACTGCCTTTCGGGGTCGCTGTCGCTCTCGCGGAGCCTGTTCAGCGGGCCTTCAATCAGGGTTAGAGGAGAACGTATTTCGTGTGAGAGGTTCAGGAAGAACTGGAGTTTGGATGCGTTAAGCTCTTCGGCCTGTATATGTCGCTTAATTTCCTCCTTGTCCCGGAACTCCTTGATTTTTTGACAGCCGATTATGCCTATGACGGCAAGTCCCAGCAGGATGTACAACAGTTTCATAAATGTCGTACCCCACCAGGGATGGTTGACCTTTATGACAATTGAAGTTGGCTGTGACTTGACCCCGTTGGACTCCGCCCTGATACTTATGGCGTACTGTCCGGGATTCAAATTGTTCATTGTTATGTTCGAAGATCCCCTGGAAACCGAATTCCACGGCCCGGAATCAATGGAATAGCTGAACGTGGTTCCGTCAGACGCATTGTATTCCGCCGTTGCGAACTCGATGATACAAGTGCGGGTATTGTACTTCAGGGAGTAGACATTGTCCGAGTCCGGCTGGATTACGGTCCCGTCCGGAAGGGTGACGGCGGTAATCCTGGCATTCCAGGCAGGCTGGGATTCCACGATGTCGGAAGGGAAGAAACAGGTTATGCCTCCGGTGCCGCCAAAGAAGAGCATTCCGTTCTGCCCCTTGGTGGAGGCGTTTAAACTGAATTCATTGCCCTGGAGGCCGTCTCCCGAGTAGAAACGCGCAACGTAGCCGGTTTCCGGGTAGAATGATGCAAGTCCGGAATTGGTGCTCAGCCAGATCTTGCCAAGGTCGTCCGCCCTCATATCACTCACGGAACCGTCCGGTAGGCCGTCTTCAACCGTATATCGGGTGGTGGTCAAATCATTCTCCAAATCGACGATGAATATGCTGTTGGTAGTTCCTGTGTATAGTTTACCGTCCAGTTCCAGGAGGGAATATGCAATCCTTCCGATAAGACTGTGGTTGACGGATTCTATATTATCAGGATCGCTGATGTTCAGGATGTTGATTCCGTTGTAGGTAGCTACGGCAAGGTTACCATTGGACATTATAAGGACGTCGTTGGTCCAGGCATTGACCGCCTCGTTGGTCTCCTGGGTGTCGATCCATCGTCCCGTAATACTGTTGTAGCATTGAATGCCGTCTCCCAGGGTTGCCATCCAAACCAGACCCCGGTTGTCTATGGCAATTGACTGGACACTCATACCCAGATTGGGGTGCGGATGCTTGGTCAGGGTATAACTTCCAGCGTTTGCGCTCCACAAGCCTTCGTTTGAGGATCCGAACCATATCCTTCCGTCAGGGCCCTGTACCAGTCCCATTATTTTAAAAGGAGCCCCGTTTTCAACGCTTATGTGGGCAAAACGTCTCTTGTCCGGGGTTACTATATATATTCCGTCGTTGTCCGTGCCCACCCATAACAGATTGTTGTTGTCAATCAGCAGGGAGGTGACGCATCCTGAACCTATGAGGTCGCTTACCTGGGCCTTGGAACCGATGTATCGGAAATTGTTCCTTTTTACGGGAAGCATTATCAAGCCTTTCCGGTAAGCCCCCAGCCATATGTTGCCCTGGTTGTCCTTCATTGCGCTGTGGATGCTCAGTTTGGCAGGATCGAAAGGGATGTCGTTCATCTCCAGGCGGCTGACTTCTCCGGTGGCGGGATTGAAGAGGAAAGCCCCCTTTTCATCCGTTCCTATGCACAGTGTCCCATCCTGGAGGTCATAGATGCACATAATGGCTGTTCCCTTGAACTCCTCGATGTCCATCATCTCGAATTCATCCCTGGCTTCATCGAACCTTGCAAGGCCAAGTTCCCTGACTCCTGCGTAGAGCACTCCCCGGGAATCCAGTCCGAAAGTGGTGGCGTTGGCCCAGCGTTCCGGGAAGAAATAATGCCTGGAACTGCCGTCACCGTTCAGACGGTAGACTCCGTCATTGAACTTGGACACCCACATCCTTCCCTTGACGTCTTCTATCATATACTCCGTCAGTACAGTTGGGATGGACACGTTGAGCCGTTCAAGGCACGGGCCGTCCGGCCCGTCGATTATCACCTTTGCAAGGTCGTTTCCGGATATCCATATGTCCCCGTTTCCCCTTTGGACAATTTCGTTGACGTTTCCATAGTGTAAGCCTCCGTCAGAGAACGACAGGGCAGGGCCGAAGGTGTCAGTGAGGGGATCATATATCTGAACTCCGAACTGTGTGCCCACTATGATGTTTCCGTCACGGTCTTCTATGATTTTCCTGGCAAGGTTGTCCGCCAGTGTCCGGACATTGCCGCTCTGATGCTTGTAGACCTTGACTCTGACTCCGTCATAACAGTTTACACCATTGTCCGTGGCAATCCACAAGGAACCGTCCCTGCTTTGTAACACGTCGTTAATGCTGCTGCTGCTCAGGATGCCGTCAGAATTGAGTATCCTGGCGCTTTGTGCGTGTGCCGTAAACAAGCCTGAGGCGCATAGGAAAAGACATATTATTGAAAATCTCAATTTTCCAGTCATATGATGGCTTTTTGGGGTTACATATACAAAGTTATAATTTTTTGTTACATTTTTGAGGATTATTTTAAAGTCTGTCATATTTGTGTAACATTTCCAAATGCACGTGTAACATTAAAATTTCCAGTTATTTTACAAAACGGGTATTTTTGTATCAGCAAATCTGACCATAAAGTAATATCAAAGACATCGAAAAATATTATCTATTCGAATGGCTTTCTGTAATCCGGATGATAATAATCTTCATATGTATTAATTTAGTTTGATTTTATTAGTGGGATGAGGGCCCGCGTGATGCGGACCCTCTTTCTTTTTTTAAAAGAAAGTAATATCTTTATAAAAATATTCTTAAAGAATCTATGAAAATTCAACATTTAGTATCATCGATGGCTATATGCCTGTTTGCCCTCCTCGTTTGTTCGAAGGGTGCAAGCGCTCAGACGGCTGTGTCGTCTCCCTCTATTGATGAGTACTTCACCAAGGTGACCACTCCGTCAGTTACTCCTGACAGCCAGGGATTCATCAGGCGTTGGACTCTTCTTGAGCCTATCGGAAAACCTAACCGCAGCAACACTGTATTCGTTGACAGCTACATCCGTGAGGCCTTTGCAACCGAGTACTTCCCTAACCAGATGACCGTCGTTCCAAAGGACGGTGACAAAGTTAAAGTTACAGTGGAAGTCCAGGCTCCCGTCAACCTTTCTATGGGCCGCCCTCAGCAGCAGGCTCCCGCAGCCCCCAAGTTCGAGAAGCGCACCCTTGTATGGCACTCTTATGACAGCAAGAGGTTCAACGTGAAGCTTTTCCGCTTTGCAACAGGACTTGACAAAGACAGGTACGGCGTTGTTTTCTGGGCTGTTACCGTTATCAACTGTGAGGAAGACCTCAATAATGTAAGGATGGCTGTAGGATCCAACTCCGCATCAATGTGGTGGATTGACGGCCAGGAGGCCCTCATCCTCTCCGGAGACCGCCGTATGGTAATGGACGACGCAACATCAAAGCGCCTTAACATCTCCAAGGGCCGTCACGTGCTCCGCGGCGCCGTCATCAACGGCCCGGGTATGAGCGATTTCTGCGTCCGTTTCATTGACGAGGACGGAAACCCTGTTAAGAATTATACAATCACCACCCAATAAACTGCAGAATGATTATGAAAGCACGTATATATTTAATAATTGCGGCTGCATTTATTTCTGTAGCTGCTTCGGCTCAAATTGGAAAGCCTTTCATCCACGACCCGTCCACAATTGCCGAGTGCGACGGCAAATACTATACTTTTGGAACAGGTGGCGGCGGCCTCATCTCAGAGGACGGATGGACCTGGGAGAGCGGCGCAGTAAGGCCCGGCGGCGGAGCTGCACCTGACGTAGTAAAGATTGGCGACCGCTATCTGGTTGGCTACAGCGCTACTGGCGGCGGACTTGGCGGCGGACACGCAGGACGCATTCTGGTAATGTGGAACAAGACTCTTGATCCCAACTCACCTGACTTTGCATATTCAGACCCTATAGAGGTTGCACATTCTGAGATGGACGAGGACTGCGATGCCATTGACATCGGTCTCTTCCTGGATCCTACCACCGGACGCCTGTGGTGCACCTATGGAACCTACTTTGGAGCAATCCGTATAGTAGAGCTCGATCCCAAGACCGGAGAAAGGGTAAAGGGCAACATCGAGAAGGACGTTGCAATTGACTGCGAGGCTTCCGATATGATCTACCACAATGGCTGGTACTATCTGCTTGGAACCCACGGAACCTGCTGCGACGGAACAAACTCCACCTACAACATTGTTTGCGGACGTTCCCGTAACGTTACAGGTCCTTTCTATGACAATATGGGCCGTGATATGATGGCCGGAGGCGGCAAGATGGTTATCGCCGCTGAGAACAGGCGCATTGGCGCAGGTCACTTCGGACGCACCATCGTTACCGAGGGCGTTGAGAAGATGTCCCTCCACTGGGAGGCTGATATGGACCAGAGCGGACGCAGCGTCCTTGCAATCCGCCCTATCGTATGGGTTAACGACTGGCCGGTATCCGGCGAGCTCTGGCAGGACGGCAAATACGCCATCATTTCCCAGAGAAGAGGCTACGCTCTTGAGCTTGCAGTTGACTTCGTACGCCTTGCAGGCGGTATGAGGGGCTTTGGCGGACAGGGCAATGACACAGTGATTGCAATCGAGGACCAGAAGCTTGAGGATGTTATCGGCGGATGGCCTAAGGGTGACATTGAGGCAAGGATCGGCGACATTATGTACCGTCCTCACCAGAAATGGTCAATCGAGGCAGTTCAGGACGTTCCCGGTTACCTTGGAGGCCAGTATTGCAAGATTGTCATCGACGGAACAAACAGGGCTCTCGCAGCAGCACCCGGCGCAGAGGTTATCACTGTTCCTGAGTTCACAGGCGCACCTGAGCAGCTCTGGCGCATCGACCAGCTCACAGACGGAACCTATAGGATTATGCCTAAGGAGGTTCCCGGCGAAGAGGGCGAATTCGTATTGATTTCCGCAGGAGACAGCACTCCTTCACTTGGAAAATTCAATTTCGAATCCGACAACTGCAAGTGGAATTTGAAGAAATGGTAATTTCCCACAATAACTAACCCTAATTCAACCACAGTATGAAATTATTCAAATATGCAGCAGTCGCTGTGGCTCTTGTTACAAGCGCCTTCGCAGCTTCCGCCCAGCAGCGCGCCCAGGCACCGGAGGATCCTACCGGACTAAAGGACGCCTACAAGGATTATTTCATGATTGGCGTTGCTGTCAATCAGAGGAATATCTCCACTCCTGAGCAGATAGCCCTTATCGAGAAGGAGTTCAACAGCATCACCGCTGAGAACGACATGAAGCCAATTATGACCGAGCCCAGGGAAGGAGAATACACTTGGGCGAATGCGGACAAGATTGCAGACTTCTGCCGTCAGCACGGTATCAAGCTCCGTGGTCACTGCCTTATGTGGCATTCCCAGATCGGTACCTGGATCTATCAGGACGAGAAAGGAAACCTCCTTCCCAAGGAGGAGTTCTACAAGAGGATGAAGAGCCACATCCAGGCAGTTGTAAACCGTTACAAGGACGTCGTTTACGCTTGGGACGTAGTTAACGAGGCAGTTGCAGACAGCCCTGTACGCGCAGGCCAGTCTCCTATGCGCCAGTCTCCTATGTTCCAGATCGCAGGTGAGGAATTCATCTACAAGGCATTCGAGTATGCCCACGAGGCAGACCCCAACGCCCTCCTTTTCTACAACGATTACAATGACTCAGAGCCAGGAAAGGCACAGCGTATCTTCGAACTCCTCCAGAGGATGAAGGCGGCAGGCGTTCCCGTCCACGGACTTGGAATGCAGGGCCACTACAATATCTATTCACCTACCGAGCAGGAGATCGACAACGCTATCAGCAAGTACAAGACCGTTGTAAACCACATCCACATCACCGAGCTTGACGTACGCGTAAATACCGAGCAGGGCGGAGGACTCCGCTTCAGCCAGGGCGCTACCATCAATGTTCCTTCTTACCAGCAGGCTCTGTTCGCAGACCAGTACAACAGGATCTTCAAGGTATTCCGCAAGCACGCCGACGTTATCGACTGCGTTACTTTCTGGAACCTTTCCGACCGTGATTCCTGGCTGGGAGCAGCCAACTATCCTCTGCTGTTCGACTCAGAGTACAGGCCCAAGAACGCTTACCGTACGGTAAAGAACTTCAACCCCGCACTGGACAACGCCGTCATCAAGGAAGACTTTGTTCCTTCTACCAAGAACCAGCCTGGCCAGCAGTATCCTATGGTCAACTCACAGGGCTATGCCCGCTTCTGCGTTGACGCACCGGATGCCAAGTCAGTTATCGTAAGCCTCGGTCTTGGCGGAACCGGCGGAACCGTTCTGCGCAAGGGTGAGGACGGCAAGTGGTGGGGAACAACCGGCGGTCCTATGGACGAGGGATTCCACTACTATCACCTGACAATTGACGGAGGTGTGGTAAACGATCCCGGAACCCATAACTATTACGGTTCTTCCCGTTGGGAGAGCGGAATTGAGATTCCTGCACACGACCGCGCATTCTATGAGGAGCGCAACGTACCTCACGGAACCGTAGAGCAGGTTCTGTTCTGGTCAGCCAGCACAAACCAGCTGCGCCGCGCGTTCGTTTACGTACCTCCTACCTATGACTCTGCAAAGAAGGGCAAGAAGTTCAACGTCCTCTACCTGCAGCACGGTTGGGGCGAGAACGAGTATGCCTGGTGGAACCAGGGTCACGCCAACCTGATTATGGACAACCTTATCGCAGACGGTAAGATTGAGCCGTTCCTGGTTGTAATGACCTACGGTATGACCAACGAGCAGCGTCTTGGAATCCCCGGACCTACCAGCGCAGACTTCGAGAAAGTTCTCTGCGATGAGCTCGTGCCTTACATCGACGCCCACTATCGCACCCGCGCTGACAAATGGGGCCGTGCAATGGCCGGCTTGTCAATGGGTGGCGGTGAGACACACACCATCACGCTGGCTCGTCCTGAGATGTTCGGATACTACGGACTCCTCAGCGGCGGCGTATACACTCCGGACGAGATCAAGGACAAGAATCAGGTGAAGGGTATCTTCATCGGATGCGGCAGCAAGGAGAGCGCAGAGCGCACCCTGAACGCCGTTGCAGACCTCAAGGCCTCTGGCTTCAACGCCAAGGGATATATCTCAGAGGGAACAGCACACGAGTTCCTTACCTGGAGACGCTGTCTGTACGAGATGGCTCCAATGCTCTTCAAATAGTATTGAAGCATAATTGAACTTACGGTCCCGCAATTTCCTGCTTTGAGCAAAAGTTAGTAAATTGCGGGACTTAATTTTTACTCTATGTACGAACTCGCAATTATCGGCGGAGGTCCTGCCGGCTACAACGCGGCGCATAAGGCTGCCGTAAACGGACTCAGTGTGGTATTGTTTGAAAAAGCGGAACTTGGTGGCGTCTGCCTGAACGAAGGCTGTATCCCAACCAAGACCCTGCTGTACAGCGCAAAACTGTACGAACACGCGTCCCTGAGCCAGAAATACGGCATCTTCTCAGAGAACGTAACAGCTGATTTCGGGAAGATTGCGGACCGCAAGGACAAGATTGTCAAGAAACTTGTGGGAGCAGTGCGCGTCAAGATGCGGGACGCCGGCGTAGAGGTAGTGAAGCAGGAGGCCTTCATACAGGGCAAAACCGCCGAAGGGTTCTCCATAAAGGCGGCTGACCAGGAGTATGAAGCAAGAAGGATCCTGTTATGTACGGGTTCGTCAGCGGCGATGCCGCCTATTCCGGGCCTTTCCGAGGCGGGCGACACAGTAGTGACCGCAAGGGAACTGCTGTCACTGCGCGAGCGTCCGGAAAGCCTGGTAATCATTGGCGGAGGCGTGATAGGAATGGAGTTCGCAAGCTTCTTCAACAGCCTTGGAACCAAGGTTTCAATAGTGGAGATGCTGCCTGAGATCCTTGGCGGAATGGATGCTGGGCAGAGCGCTATGCTCCGCGGCATATACGCCAAGAAGGGCGTGGAGTTCCACCTTGGATGCAAGGTGAGCGAGATAAAGGGCGGGGAAGTGTGCTTCACGGATCCTGACGGGCAGGCGCAGAGCGTCTGCGGGGACAGGATCCTGCTCAGCACGGGCCGTCGCCCCAACGTCAAAGGCATAGGCTTGGAAAACATAGGTGTGACAGTGGGCCGGGGCGTGGAAGTGGATCAGTATATGCGCACTAACGTTCCGGGCGTCTATGCCGCGGGGGACATAACCGGTTTCTCAATGCTTGCGCACACAGCCGTGCGCGAGGCTGAAGTGGCCGTTGACAATATGCTTGGCAAGGAAGACAAGATGGAATATAACGCCATACCGGGGGTGGTTTATACCAATCCGGAAATGGCCGGAGCCGGCCTTACTGAGGACAAGGCTCCGGGCTGTACCGTACTTGCCCTTCCAATGGCCTATTCGGGCCGTTTCGTGGCCGAGAACGAGAGGGGAGAGGGTCAGTGCAAGATTGTCTTCGACCCGCAGACACGCCTTGTAAAGGGCGTCCATATGCTTGGAAACTCCAGCAGCGAAATAATCCAGACCGCCTGCCTTGCAATATCTCAGGGTGTCACGGTGGACAATCTCTACAAAGTGGTTTTCCCTCACCCTACGGTATCGGAAATTATCAAAGAGACTCTGGGTCAGGAGTGCGAATAGCGCCGTAGATCCATTCAGGCGCCGCAAACTTCTCTATGCGGCGCTCTTCAATCCGCTCATACGCTTCGGGGTCAAGGAAAATCTCCTGATCCCCGCAGGCGAGCAGTGCGTGCAGCCGCTCCCGGAACTGCCCTATGTCATCAATCCCCGGGAGGTAATCCTTCAGGTTGGCCACGCGGCTGCGCACTGAAGCAACCCCCTTGCGGTTCAGCTTGCTTTCCGGGGTGTCCAGCGCGCGCGTAAGCACGTCAATGTCAACATCGTACATCAGCGTGCCGTGAATAAGTTCCCGCTGATGATAAACGCTTCGGGCAAAGCCCGATACCTTGCGGCCTTCAACAAAGATGTCGTTGCGCCCCGTAAGTTCCGCCGGGACGCCCAGGCTGCGCAGGGCTTCCACAATTACATCTATGCGCGGCCTGCGGCCTACGATGCTGTAGTTGAGGTTCTGGAGGTCGTGATAGACGGCGCCACCTCCGGTAACGCGGCGCGCCAGCACAATGCCGTGTTCCTGGAGATACTCCAGGTTGACCTCGCGCCGCGCATCCTGGTTGTGCCCTATTATTACCGAAGGGCGGTTCTGCCAAAGGTAAAACACACAGTCGTCCGACGGCAGCCTTTGCAGGCAGTATTCGTCGAACGACATATTGAAATGAGGATCCGTGGATGTGTTCCGCAGGAACTTCATATTACATCTCGTTGCCTATCTTGCGGGCCCTTTCCGGCTTGTCAAGGTTGATGTCGTCAGCCATTCCAATCTCCACAAGGATGTTCCATCCTGCGCACAGATATACGTAGGGCTGGAGGAGGCCTGCGTCAGGAACCACTATTGTGGTGAACGGAGTGGGCTTTGTGTCAATTGCAACCACGTGGACGTGCGCGCCCTCGAATACGGTCTTGTACTTCTGGTATTCGCTCTCTATGGGGTTTACCACAAATACTATGTCTCCGTCCTGCATCACTTCCTCAGGTCCGTGAAGGGCGTAGGTTCCCTCCAGGAAATCACTCTTGCGGCGAGTGATCTCGTTGGTCTTGAGGGTGAGTTCTTCTGCCACGCCGTCGTTCATTCCGGCAAAATAGATGGTCTTTGCCTCCCTGGCCCAGTCTATGATCTGCTTTGGTACGGGAAGGGTAAGAGCCGCCTCAAGTTGCTCCGGGAGGGCTTTGAGGGCAGGTTTGATATCTTTCCCGGCAAGTTCCCAGATAATGGAATCGCAGAAAAGAGCCTGCTCCACTACGCTCTTTGTAGCGGCTACGGCGTTCTCCCATCCGCACTGAAGGATATGGCTCTTGCAGCAGGCGGCTTCAAGGGGAGTGCCCTCGTTGGCGGTAAGGCCGTAGAAATCACCGTGGGCGGTTTCTTTGAGCTTGTTTGCCAGCAGGAGGGTTTCCTTTGTACGGCCGGAATTGGATGCCAGCAGCACGGTATACTTTGAGAGGTCATATTCCAGGGCCTGGTGCGAGCCTTCGGTCTGGACGTTGAGGTCAAGTCCCCAGGTCTTTGACCTGCGGGCGGCGTTCTTTGACGGCATTATGCGGCTGGATCCTTCTCCGGAGAAGAAGAGCCTGCCGGACCTGCCGGCTGCCTTTGCCACGAAAGAGGCGCAGGCGGGATCGAATTTGCGTACTGTATCTACAGTACCCATCATCTCTTGCACAAGGTAGAAGTGAGCGTACTTCGGGTCTTTAAGGTTCATACTACTTGATACGTCTTAAGAGGCCCTGGAGGACATTCCCGGGTCCCAGTTCTATAAACTCTTCAGCACCGTCCGCCCTCATATTGCGGATGGTCTGTGTCCATCTTACAGGTGAAGTAAGCTGTTTAAGAAGGTTGTCCTTGATTACCTGCGGATCTGTCTCCGCCTTTGCGGTAACGTTCTGGTATACAGGGCAGGATGGCGCCTTGAAGGCGGTAGCCTCGATGGCTTCGCCAAGCTTTGCGCGGGCGGGCTCCATAAGCGGGGAGTGGAAGGCGCCGCTGACGCTCAGCGGAAGCGCGCGCTTTGCTCCCGCTTCCAGGAACTGCGCGCAAGCGGCCTCCACGGCGGCTCTCTCGCCCGAGATGACCACCTGGCCGTCGCAGTTGTAGTTTGCGGGGATCACAAGGCCTTCTGCCTTGGCGCAGATGTCCTCCACCACCTTGTCTTCAAGGCCTATGATGGCGGCCATTGTGCCGGGCACCTTGTCGCAGCAAAGCTGCATCTGCTGGGCGCGGATGGCCACAAGCCTGAGCGCATCCTCGAATTCAATGGCTCCGGCTGCCGCCAGGGCGCTGAATTCTCCAAGCGAATGGCCTGCCGTCATATCCGGCTTGAAATCCGGAAGGCACAGCGCCGATATTACGGAATGAAGGAAAACGGCAGGCTGGGTGACCTTTGTCTCCTTGAGCTGCTCGTCCGTTCCGCCAAACATTATTTCAGATATGTCAAAGCCCAGAATCTCGTCAGCCTTCTGGAAAAGGGCCTTTGCCTGTGCGGAACTGTCGTACAGGTCCTTGCCCATTCCGGAGAACTGAGAACCCTGGCCAGGGAAAATGTAAGCTGTTTTCATAACTTTCAAATATACGCTTTTTTTTATACTTTTGTATTCCGGACGCCCCCTTAGTTTAATGGATAAAATTCAGGATTCCGGTTCCTGTGATAGGCGTTCGATTCGCCTAGGGGGTACAAATCACGTTCCTAACCCATTTTTCAGGACTAAAACTAAATACACGTAATATGAAGAGATTTATTACAGGAGTGGCCGCCTGCCTTCTGGCCCTGGCCACCGGTTTCAGTGTGCAAGCCCAGACCTCGTTCGGCAACGCCGCAAAGTTCAACGATGGCTGGAGATTCATCCTCTCGGACGTGGAAAACGCCCAAGATCCCCAATTTGACGATTCCCGCTGGCAAGCGGTGACCCTTCCACACGACTGGTCCGTAAAGCAGCTTCTCTCTCCGGACAACGCCAGCTGCCAGGGATATCTCCCCGGAGGAATCGGATGGTACAGAAAGCATTTCCAGGGAAGGCAGGTCAATTCAGAACTCGCATACATTTACTTTGAAGGCGTATACAACCGCAGTTCGGTATATCTTAACGGACATCTGCTGGGTTCCCGCCCCAACGGTTACGTCTCCTTTATGTATGATATGACCCCGTACCTTAACAAGAACGGGGACAACGTACTGGCGGTACGCGTGGACCACAGCCAAGATGCTGACTCCCGCTGGTACACCGGCTCCGGAATCTACCGCAACGTATGGCTTGTCCGCTCCGGTCAGACACACTTCGCCCTCTGGGGAGTGGGATACCAGACCTCCAAGCTCACCAACAGGCAGGCTACCGTCACCGTCGATACTGAGATCGAAGGCCTTGGAAACCAGAACGCCAAGGTTGTTGTGAACATAAAGGACGCCGCTGGCAAGGTGGTAGGCAAGGCCTCCGCCAAGGCAGTGGCAAAGCAGAAGTTGGATGTCAGGGTTTCCAACCCCCATATGTGGTCCCTGGAGGATCCATATCTCTACAAGCTGGAGGTTTCCATAGAGGCATCGGGCAAAGTGCTTGACAAGACAGTCATAAACGCCGGAATCCGTTCACTTGCCTTTGACGCCAACAGGGGCTTCGCCCTCAACGGCAGGTGGATGAAGATCAAGGGCGTCTGCCTGCACCACGATGCCGGAGTCCTTGGCGCCGCAGTGCCTCCTGAGGTATGGGAGACCAGACTCAAGGTCCTCAAGAATATGGGAGTGAACAGCATCCGCACGAGCCACAACCCCCAGAACCCTGATTTCTACGATGTATGTGACAAGATAGGTCTCCTTGTCCTTGACGAAGCCTACGACGAGTGGGAATTCCCCAAGAACAAGTGGATTTCCGGATGGAACCGCGGAACTCCCGGCCATCAGGGAACGTTCGACTTCTTCTATGACTGGTGTGAGCAGGACATCACCTCAATGGTGAAGCGTGACCGCAACCACGTATCCGTATATATGTGGAGCATAGGCAACGAGGTCGACTATCCAAACGACCCCTACTCTCACCCCATCCTTGACGGTGACGGCTCCGCCATCAGCCAGCCCGTTTCAGGCGGCTACAAGCCCGATGCCCCCAGCGCAATGCGCATAGGCGAGATTGCCGAAAGGCTTGCCGGATACGTCCGCGCCGTGGATACCTCCCGCCCTGTTACAGGAGCGCTGGCCGGCGTAGTGATGTCCAACCAGACAACCTACCCCCAGGCGGTTGACGTCGTTGGTTACAACTATACCGAAAGCCGCTACGTAACTGACCACGAGGCATATCCTGACAGGATCCTCTACGGATCCGAGACCGGTCACGGCCTTAGCAGCTGGAGGGCAGTGCAGGAGAACGAGCACATCTTTGGCCAGTATATCTGGACGGGTGCCGATTATCTTGGAGAGTCCAACGCCTGGCCGTCCCGCGGTATGGGAACCGGCCTGATAGACTTCGCCAACAACCTCAAGCCGGGCGGATATTTCCGCCAGGCCCTCTGGAGCGAAGTGCCCTTCACATACATAGGCACATCCGTGATACCAGCAGCACAGGTATCCAACCAGGTGAGGGGAGTGCGCCCCAACACAAGCGCCTTCGACCTCTGGAACTATGAGGATGGAGACAATGTCAGGGTTTCCTGCTACACCAATTCTCCCAAGGCACGCCTGCTGCTCAATGGAAAGGAAGTGGGCCAGGTGAAGCCGTATGAGTATGAGACCGGAGTAATATACTGGGACATCCCATATCAGCCGGGCGAGCTCAAGGCACAGGGACTTGACGAATCCGGCACCGTTGTGGAGTCAGAGTATTCCATCTTCACCACGGGCCGTCCATACAGCCTCAAGGCAGTGGCAGACAAGCCGGACCTTGATGCCGAAGCCGGCGCCGTAGTGCAGGTTTCAATTGAGGTCGTTGACGAGACCGGAATGCTTGTAAAACTGGCGGACAACGAAATCACCTGCCGCGTAACCGGCCCAGGAAAGCTCCTTGGCCTTGAATCCGGCAACAATACCGATATGGGAATCTGGACTGACAATACCCAGAGGGCATATCACGGCCGTCTGCTGGCATACATCCAGCTGGACGGTTCAGTGGGAGAGATCAAGGTCCACTTGAGCTCGCCGCTTCTCAAGGGAGGCACCCTTACAATTGGCGCCCACCGCTATACCACCATTGACAAGATCCAGCTCAGCGACCCCTTCATCCTTGCCGATGACGCCACCAAGACCTATTATATGACCGGAACAGGCGGACGCCTCTGGAAGAGCAAGGACCTTCTGGTATGGGACGGCCCAATGACCGTGGCCCAGCCCAACCCCCGTTCCTGGATGGGACCCAACCCCCAGATCTGGGCTGCCGAAATCCATAAATACAACGGCAAGTACTATTACTTTGCAACCTTCACCAACAATGCCGTCCAGATTGACAGCTACCGCGGAAACAACATCCCGCGCCGTGCCTGCCATATACTTGTAAGCGACACTCCGGATGGCCCGTACACCCCTATCCTTGGCGGTGACGAAACCTACCTTCCGGACAACCAGCCAACCCTGGACGCCACGCTGTTCATTGATTCTGACGGTATGCCTTATATGATTTTCTGCCACGAATGGCTCCAGAACTGGAACGGTACGGTAGAGAAGATACATCTTAAACCGGATTTCTCCGGCACCTACGGCGGCCGTACAACCCTTTTCCGCGCCTTTGACTCTCCCTGGAGCCGTGAGAAGGACGAGAAGGGCAACGACATTCCCAACAAGGTTACGGACGGCCCTTACGCTTTCCGCACCCAGACCGGAAAACTTGGAATGATATGGACGAGCTGGCGTTATAACGACTACACCCAGGGCGTAGCATACTCCCAGAGCGGAACCCTTGACGGCCCGTGGGTGCAGATGCCGGACCCCATCACACCTCCAAACTACGGACACGGAATGATTTTCCGCACCTTTGACGGCAGGCTGCTGCTCTGCTGCCACTCCCACGATACAAGTACAGGAAGAACAGTGCGTATTCCGGCAATGTTCCTCCTGGACGATTCAGGGGACCAGATCAAGGTCCTCTCTAGGATTCTCTAAAGATTTGTCACCTGCCCGATGAACAGGATGTCTCCTGTGGAATCGGAACGGATGATATAGAAGAAAGGATGGTCGGCGGTGAAGTCGACCGTGACATCCGGGGCTACTGAAGTAGTGCGCATTCCAATGCCTGTTACTGCAGCGGCCTCGGTTCCTTCTTCATTGACGTCAATGTAGGTCTTCTGCTTTACAAAGTCAATGCAGAGAGGTGTGGAGGACAGTTTTGAGAAGTCCGCCTGGCTGCCGAAGGCCAGGCTCATACCCATATCCCGGAGCATTCCGGTAAGGTCCATCTCGCACTCCAGCTTGAATTTTGGCATACTCACGCGCACCCTTTGAGTGCGCAGTTCCTTGCGCCATCCCTCCCAGCGCGCAGTGCTGAGCGTGGCTGCGGCGTCGTCCAGGGCTACGCCCGGACGCGGAAGCAGCACGTACATCTCAATGTCGCCGCTCTGGTAGGGGAGTTCCAGGATCTGGAAGAAATCGTTCTGGCAATAGCGCAGGCGCTCTGTCTGGCGCATCATATCAACCTGCTGCACCGCGCCGTCAAGGCGCGTGAAGGGCGCCTTGTCCGTGCGGGTGAAAGGCTTCTCCCACTTGTCATAGAAGTAGACGGCGTTCAGGAGCATCAGCTGGAGTCCCGGTTCCATCCTGTCCAATATTGACGGGATCTTTCCGTTTGTGTTGCGGGAGCACCACTTGTTGATGTCCGCAACTGCAGACTTCTGGCTGAAATCCCTGTTATAAACCTCTGAGTTGTATTTGTTCTGGATGGTTTTCTTGAAATCCGGAAGAATGCTTATCTGCTTGTTCACCCAGACTGAATTGGCAACCTTCACGGTGCTGGCTTCAGGAGCCTTGCTGTATTCCTTCCCGAGGACCTTCCACATCTGGTCCGCCGTGGCTCCGGAAGCGCCTTCCGCCGCCATTGAAAGGGCGGCGCCAAGGCTGAACGGAGACAGGCAGATGGACTGGCGGCTCCTGAGAGCCTTGAATGCGTCAAAGTCAAAGTCTCCTCCCAAGAGTGTCTCCGTGGTGCCGCTGAACCTGGAGGAAGGAATCACCTCCGCCTGGGTAATGGGAACCAGATCCAGCACCGGCAGCGGTATGAACTGGGTCTTGCTGGTGTTGGAACATCCCAGAAGGGCTGTTGCAGCGGCTAGAATGCTTATTATTTGGTGTCTTTTCATCCTATTTCATCCATTGGTCCAGCCAATCATATACAATTCTGTGCCAATATAGTGAATTTTGCGGTTGAAGTATCCAATGATTTTCGTCCGGGAACACTACAAGCTTTGAAGGAACCCCCATCATCTGGGCTGTATTGAATGCTGCCATACCCTGGGTATAAGGGATTCGGTAGTCCTTTTCTCCGTGGATGCAGAGGATAGGCTTGTTCCATTTGTCCACGTTCTTGAGAGGGGAGTTGGCGTAGTGGCGCTCGGCCTCGTCATAGCCGCTCCAGGGGGAGCCGCTCAGGTAGCCGCGTCCAAGACCGCCGTTGTCCCACTCGGGGAACCACATTTCCTCCGTGGTGTAGTAGAGTCCGGCTTCGTCAAATATGCCGGCGTGGGCGATGAAGCAGTCAAAGGTGTTGTTGTGGATTCCTGACAGATAGTAGGAAGAATAACCGCCGTATGAGGCTCCTACGCAGGCCAACTTGTCTACGTACGGTTTGGACTTGATGTAGCGCGCCGCGCTCAGGTAATCCTGCATATTCAGGCCAATGTAATCTCCGCTTATCTCCTCTTTCCATTCCTGTCCGCTTGAGGTTGTACCGCGGCGGTTTGGCATTATTACAATGTAGCCCTGCTCGGCCATCAGACGATAGCACCAGCGGTAGCTCCATCCCTGGGAATTGGAACTCTGAGGGCCTCCAAGTACAATTTCAATTGCCGGATACTTGTTGGCAGGATTGAATTTAGGAGGATATAGCACCCAGGCCTGCATTTGCTGGTTGTCTACGGTCTCAATCCATACGCTCTCGCTCTTGGGGTCTGTCAGCTGGGTGAAAATATGCTCGTTCTCCCTGGTTATACGCTCAAAGGAGCAGCTGTAGTCGCTGTTGAAGCGGACTGATACCAGCTCGGTAGGGAAATTGAGGCTAGCGTAGCTGGTGAGCAGGTTGACTGTGTTTCCGCCTGCTATGTATGCAAACGGAGAATCGAAGTCATAGTACCAGTCGTCAGGGGTGATCCTGACAAAGGCATCGGTATTGATGTCCACCAGGAACAAAGCCTGGAGGCCTTCAGTGAGGGCGTTGAATATGATGTGCTTGTCATCCGGAGTCCATACGGGGGCGGCAACGTCACGGTCGAGGCTTGCGCAAAGCTGGCGGATATCCTTGATGTCAACATCCGCGCTCTGGCCTTCGTCTGTTTTTCCAAAGGCAACGTCGCATATCATAAGTCTTTGCTGGTCAGCCTCATAGCCATCCCTTGCCATTGATATCCAGGCCAGTTTTGTGCCATCGTGGCTCCAAACGGGATCCGTATCGTATCCACCGTCCATTGGGATGCGTGTGGTGGCGCCGGTCAGTACGTCAAAGATATAGATTTCAGTATCGGTGGAGAAGGCGTAGTCCTTTCCGGTCTTCTTGCGGCAGCTGTAGGCGATGTGCCTTCCGTCAGGAGCCCAGTCCAGCTGCTCCGCTCCGCCAAAAGGCTCTGTAGGGAGCTCGTAGGGCTCGTCTCCAAGGATGTCAAAGGAGTTGTCCATTGTGATCATCCCGTTTACTGTAGTGGACACAAAAGAACGGGGGATTTCAGTAACCCAGTGGTCCCAGTGGCGGTACATCAGGTCTTCCGTGGTGTAAGCCCTTGCCTTGTCGAGCGCCGGGTCCATATCCTTGGGGGTCTTTACGGGGCCGGGGCCGGTGGTGATGAAAATCACGCTTGACTGGTCCGGGGAGAGCTTGAACTCGCTTATCCCGTTGGGGATGTCGCTCAACTGCTCTTTCTTGCCCAGTTTGTTCCCGTTGACGGGAGCCTTCCACATCTGGCCGTCCTGGATAAAGAAGATGCTCTTTCCGTCGTTGCTCCAGCGGGCGTTGCTCACGCTTTTTGCGTAGCGCGTAAGCTGGACCTTGTTCCTGCCGTCAATGTCGCAGAGGAACAGGTTGCGGCAGCTCCTGTTCTCCGCGATGGAGGTGTAGGACACGCCGTAAAGGATTCTCTTTCCGTCCGGGCTGAGCTGAGGGTCTGAGAGACGGCCCATTGACAGGAGGGCTTCCGGTGTCATCACGCCGTCTGCAAGGGTGATGTCGGATGGACCTATGTAACCTGCGCTTTGCTCTTTTTCTTTGTTGTTCATGGCTTTTCCAATTAAGGTACCTGCAAAGTATCCCGCAAGTGCGCAAGCGACAATAATAAGCAGGCTTGAAAGGAATTTGGTGGTTTTCATCGTATCAACTGATTTTACTGTAATCTTTTAGGTTGTATTTGTCTTTGCGGAGTTCCGCCGCAAGCAGGCGGTTCACCGGGAATTCCAGACCGGGGTCGTTGTCAAGCACTTTCTGGGCGTAGTCCCTTGCCTGGGCAAGCAGCAGGCTGTCCTTGGACAGCGATGCTATGTTCAAGGCAATGGGCAGCCCGCTCTGCTGCGTGCCTTCCAGGTCTCCCGGGCCGCGCATCTTCATATCTTCTTCCGCTATCTCAAAGCCGTTGTCCGTGGAGCACAGCAGGTCTATCCTTTTCTGGGATTCGCGGCTCAGCTTGACATCCTTCATAAGGATGCAGAAGGACTGGTCCGCGCCCCTGCCCACGCGTCCGCGCAGCTGGTGAAGCTGGCTAAGGCCGAAGCGCTCCGCATTTTCAATTACCATTACCGAAGCGTTGGGCACGTCCACGCCCACCTCGATGACGGTAGTGGATACCAATATGTTGGCCCTGCCCGCCACAAATGCGGCCATATTGAAGTTCTTCTCCTCGTTGGACTGCTGTCCGTGCACTATGGCAACCTTGTACGGCGGGAATGGGAAGTTCCTTACAATGTCCTCATAACCGTTCTGGAGGTTCTTGAGGTCTATCTTTTCGCTCTCGAATATGAGAGGATAAACTATGAATACCTGCCTGCCCCTGGCAATTTCCTGTTTCATAAAATTGTACAGCTGCATCCGCTTGTTCTGGCCTATCTGGAGGGTCTGGACCGGCTTGCGGCCAGGAGGCATCTCGTCAAGGACGCTCACGTCAAGGTCTCCGTACAGCGTCATTGCCAGAGTGCGGGGGATAGGTGTGGCGGTCATTATGAGCACGTGCGGAGGCCGTCCTTCCGATCCCTTGGCCCACAGCCTGGACCTCTGGTCCACGCCAAAGCGGTGCTGCTCGTCTATGATTGCCAGACCAAGGCTCTTGAACTGCACCACGTCCTCAATGAGCGCGTGCGTACCCACCAGTATGCCAATGCTGCCGTCCTGGAGCCCTTCGTGGATGCGCCTGCGCTCCTTGGCAGTTGTACTGCCGGTGAGCAGGGCGCACTGCACGGAAGTGGGCGCCAGATACTTGGATATGTTTGCGTAATGCTGCTGCGCCAGGACCTCCGTGGGAGCCATTATGCAGGACTGGTAGCCGTTGCCAACGGCGATAAGCGAAGACAGGACCGCCACCATTGTCTTGCCGGAGCCTACATCTCCCTGAAGGAGGCGGTTCATCTGGCTGCCGCTGGTGAGGTCCGCGCGAATCTCCTTGATGACGCGCTTCTGCGCGCCCGTAAGTTCAAAGGGGAGGGCGTTGAAGCAGTCGTTGAAGTCCTTGCCCACCTTGGGCATCTGTATGCCGTTTTCTGCGCGGCTGCGCACATATTTCTGCTTCAGGAGGCTCAGTTGCAGGAAGAAAAGCTCCTCGAACTTGAGCCTGTAAGTGGCCTTGGCCAGGGAATCCTGATCCTTTGGGAAATGGATGTTCTGCAGGGCGAAGCGGAGCGGCGCCAGGCCGTTCTGCTTGATGACATATTCCGGAAGGGTTTCTTCCATATGCGGAAGGCTCGCCTCCAGCGCGTTGGACATAAGCTTCAGCATCACCTTTCCCGTGATGCCGCCGTTCTTGAGCTTTTCCGTGCTTGGATACACTCCCGTAAGGGTGCCCTGGGCTGTCACGGAACCCGGAGCGTCTATCTCCGGATGAACCATATTTATCTTCCCGTTGAACAGGGACGGCTTCCCAAAGAAGACGAACTCGTTCCCGGGGACCAGCTTGTCAAAGATATACTTGTTTCCCTTGAAGAAAACAATCTCCATCCTGCCGCTTTCATCCTCTATGATAACGCTCAGGTGCTTTATGTTTATCAGGTTGCGGCTGGCCACGCGGGCCTTGACCTGGACCCAGGCCAGGTCCGGATGGATATCCGCTATCAAAGTGTATTTGCTGCGGTCTATATAGCGGAAAGGATACAGGTGCAGCAGGTCCGAAATGGTCTCAACGCCCAGCTCCTTTTGCAGGAGTGAGGCCCTTTTAGGCCCCACTCCCGAAAGGAACTGTATGCTTGAATCCCATTCGTACATAAGTGTCTGGATGCTATCTGAAGCCACCGTGGCCGCCACCGTGGAAGCCGCCGCCACCTCCTATGGAGGTATGGCCGCCAAAGCCGCCGGCACTGCGCGCGCTCCTTTCGAGCGCGGACTGCTGAGCGGCGCGGGCGTTCTCGATATTGCGCGACAGCATATTGGAGAGGTTGTAGGTGTCCACCGGGGTAATTGTGGCGGATCCCATAGGCATAAGCTGCTCGTAAAGCGTAGGATTGATCTCCTGAAGCTCCTTGGCCACCTTGTCCGCAATTCCGAACAGGGCCGCGAATACCATATAGTCCTGCCACAGGGTCACCTCAGGTGTGCTGCGCTCTTTAATCAGGGTGAAATCCTGCAGGAAACGGCGGAAGCCGAAGAGTTTCTTGGCCTCAGTCTTTCCTTTGTCTGTATATTGCAGGGAATTGCCCCACATCGAGCGTGAAGCCAGGGATCTGTCACCAAGCCTCTTGCGTCCGTCCGTGCCAATGTCGTTGCTCCAGTTGTAGAACTGCTGCTTGTTCATTCCGGCCCAGTTGGAGAATTCTTTGGGCTGAAGGATATGGTCTTCTCCGGAAGCGGTGTACAGAAGCCTGTAAAGGCGTTTTGCAGAGTCCGCCCAATCGTCTCCGGTGAGTTCTTCTCCGCAGTTGAATCCCATAATGATGTTGCCGTCCGCATCCTTCTGGGCCCAGAGCACATTCTTGTATATCATCCGGGTTATGATGGCGGAGGCAATGTTTCCGTTCTGATCCCCGAATCCAAGGTCTTCAGCAACGGTGAAAGATTCCACTATGTCCGCATCGAACGGGACGTCCCTGTTCCAGGGCACGTCCTTGTCCTTCATTCCAAAGAGTTTCTTGCGCTTCCTTCGGGCGTTCGCCTTTACGTTGAAGAAAATGGGAAGCAGGAACGCAAATGCCATAAACACCGTGGTGATAATGGCGAATATCTTCCCGAAGATGTCATCCTCCTCGCTGAAGTCAGCACCTTCCATAGCCCTGTCAAGGACGCTGTCAAAACTGCCGCTCCTCTGCACGTTGGGGGTGAAGATGCCTTTGTCAAAGCGGATGAGCTCAATTACGGAATTGTAATTGCCCAGCCTCTTGTTGTTCTTGGCGGCAACTACGCCGTCGTCATAGCCAATCTCTCCGTCGAAGCCGAAGCCCCATATGCGGGAGTTGTCCTCGCTGAGCGGCTGCGGGGCTATGATGGCCACGCTCACTTTCCTGGGGGCGATGCCTTCCGGCACCACCTGGAAGTGGAAAGAGTCGTAGTCGTCGTAAGATTCCACCACGTTGCTTATCCTGTACGATACGTTGAAGGTGTGGTTGCCGTATTCCCCAAATCCCCAGCAGATTTCAGTCCCTGTCTGGGTTTGAACCAGGCCGCATTTGCCCGCCTTTTCCCTCCTGCTTGCATTGATGTCCCAGCTGCCGAGCACGGTGGTCATTTCCGTCCGGGAGCGGGAACCCTGCTGCTGGCTGACTTATTGCGGCATCATGTATGTGATGGATAAAAACCGAATGGTGCTGTATGAATCAGAAAATCCGTCGGAACAGCCGCAGAACCTGGTTGAAATCAAAGGGCTTGAAGTACGGTCCAATACGCTGGTAGGGCAGTATATCAACCTCGGGAGCGAAACCCAGCAGAGCATTTTCACCGAACTGTTCCTGGAAATGAAGGTGCTTGGCTGCACCGACCAGATCAAAGAGGCCGACATCAGCAATACCAGCTCGATCCTGCTCTTCACGAGGGACGGATACACTGCGGCACTCGGAGACAGAAACAATCTCCATGCCAAGCTGAGGAGCCTGTTGCTTGTCCAGGAAGAACTGAAACAGCAGAACTATTCCGGCGGAACGATCAGCGTGACCAATCCGGAAGCACCGATCTATACGCCGTAAATAAATTGTTACAAAAACAGCGAAAAAATGTAATAAAAGAGTTGAAAACTCTTGCAAAAAAAGCCTGAAGAGGGTATAATTCCTTAAGGTGTGTATTATTTTGTAGTAACTGAACGCGATCTTTTGACAGGATCCGGAAAACAGGGGGCATGAGAAACCTATGAAAACAACGGTTGCAGCCATTGATTTCGGTACGAGCAAGATTGTGACGCTCGTTGCTGAAAACAGCGGCAGCCAGCGCTGTGACATTACGGCCGCCGGCGTAACAAAGTATGACGGTTATCTCGAAGAAGGATGGAATAACCCCGGAATGCTGGATGAGGCGATCCGCCGCTCCATTGCAGACGCGGAAGAGCAATCCGGAAGCAAGATCAAAGAGATTAATGTTGGTGTTCCG
>CACWLD010000010.1 GCA_902761655.1 uncultured Bacteroidia bacterium
CGGGTGGACATCTGGATGTTCAATGTCCCGTGGGTGTACTCCGCATCAAGGTCGGTTGTCACGCGGATATCGTTGATCCTGTTGCGGTTGCGGGCATACAGGTAACTGTCGCGGGCAATTCCGCTGAGGCGGAAAAAGTCCTGGTCCTCAAGGTAGGTGCCGTCGCACCAGCGGAACACCTGCAATGCTATGAGATTCCTCTGGCCCGGCTTCACATACCGGCTGATGTCAAATTCAGCCTCCATCTTGCTGTCTTCGCTGTAGCCCACATAACGGCCGTTAACCCATACGTAAACGTTGGATGTAACTGAGCCAAGATGCAGGAATACGTCCTTTCCGGTCCAGCTGACGGGAAGCACGAACTCTTTGCGATAGGTTCCAACGTGATTGTCTTCCTGCGGCACAGCAGGCGGATTAGTCCTGAAATGGTCCCTCCAGGCATATCCGTAGTTTACATATAACGGGTCTCCATAACCGTTCAGCTCCCACATTCCCGGAACGGGCATTGTGTCCCAGGAACTGTCATCGTAATCTGTTCTCCAGAAATTTGCATTGGGACGCAGTGCCGCGTCCTTTACCCAGCGGAATTTCCATATTCCGTTTATTGACAGATAGTTGGATGACTTTTCCGGCTCCTCTCCCTGGGCCTCCTGTAAATTGGCGTATGCGAAATAGCGGGTATGCGTAGCCGCGCGGTTCACTTCGTTCACCTTTGGATCCTGCCACTCTTTGAAAGTCTGGGAAAAGGCTTGAACCGTAACGGTAAAAAGGAGAAGGGCCGTAAGTATTTTTCTCATACTGCTAATATAATCAAAATTCCACATTTACGGAAACGGGCAGATGGTCGCTCACCCCACCGTTATATCTTGGGCCGGAATAGGTCCTGAAAGGCTTGTATCCGGAATGGGTGTTGTCCCGCACAAGCAGGAAGGGGGCCTGAAGGACCGTAAATACGGCCTTGGAGAAGCCCCCACGGCTCACAAAGGCGTTGTCTATCAGCTGCCACTGCCCGTCAAAGCGTATGCTGCCGTGGGGGCAGCCGCGGCCAAGGTTCTCAAATGTTCCGTCAAGGACATTGAACAGTTCCGCGCCTGCGTCTTCATTGAAGTCCCCTATGGCCACCTGCCTTGTCCAGCCGCAGCTGCGCAGGGAATCCGACAGGCTGAGCAGCCGCTCCACCGCTACGCTCCTCTTTGCGTCCGTCCCTTCGCCTCCATACTTGGAGGGATGATGGTTCACCATCAGCGCCAGGCTGTCCCCGGAATCGGTTATGAACTGCGCCAGCAGGATGTCCCTGGTAACGATTCCGGAGATGGCCACCGGCGCTGAGGACACCTCCCTCAACAGCGCGCCGCGATATATCAGCCCCACGTCTATGCCCCGCGCATCGGGCGAATCGTAATGGATGATCCTGTAGCCTTTCTTGCGCAGGAGGGTTTCATACAGGAGCCTGCGCAGCACTCCTGCGTTTTCCAGTTCGGCAAAAGCCACTATCTGGGCGGGATCTCCATCCCTTGCTTCCCATAGAATGAGCTTTGATATGACGCCGCATTTGGTCAGGAAGCGCCTGCGCGTCCAGCGGCGCTCCCCGCGTGAGGAGAACTCGGCGTCCGAAGGACCGGAGCCGGAATCAGTGTAGTCGAAGAAGTTCTCGACATTCCAGAAAAGTATCTTTAGGGAGTCCCTGCCCATTGCCGGACAGGCCTGTGCGCACAAGAAAAGGGCGCACGCAATGCACACGAAGTTTTTCATACTCCAAATATGGCATTTAATTGTTAAATTTGCATAAATAAATCTCTCAGCACTATGTCATTGAAGTGTGGTATAGTAGGTCTCCCAAACGTGGGCAAATCTACCCTTTTCAACTGCGTCAGCTCCGGCAAGGCCCAGAGCGCCAATTTCCCTTTCTGCACCATAGAGCCCAACCTTGGCTCCACCAACGTACCTGACAGGCGCCTGGACGCGCTTGCGGACCTCTGCAAGCCAAAGAGGGTGATACCAGCCACGGTGGACATCGTGGACATTGCAGGCCTGGTGAAAGGCGCCAGCAAGGGCGAAGGCCTGGGCAACCAGTTCCTGGCCAACATCCGCGAGACGGACGCCATCCTGCACGTGCTGCGCTGCTTTGACGATGACAACATAGTGCACGTAGACGGCACCGTAGACCCTGTCCGCGACAAGGAAGTGGTGGATATGGAACTGCAGATAAAGGACCTTGAAACGGTAGAAAACCGCATTGGAAAGGCGGAAAAGGCCGGCAACGCCGGCAACAAGGAGGAGAAGAAACTCTTCGGCCTTCTCACCCGTTACCGCGAAGCCCTGCAGCAGGGCAAATCCTGCCGCACGGTGGAGCTTAACGACCCTGAGGAGGAAGCCCTTGCCCACGACCTGTTCCTGCTCACCAACAAGCCCGTAATGTACATCTGCAACGTTGACGACGCCTCCGCCGCAAGCGGCAACAAGTATGTTGACGCGGTGCGCGAAGCCGTCCGTGAGGAAAACGCGGAAATCCTGGTGATTGCCGCGCGCACGGAAGCTGAGATAGCGGAGATTGAAAGCTACGAAGACCGCCTTATGTTCCTTGAAGAACTGGGGCTGGAGGAGTCAGGCGTAGTGCGCCTGATCCAGGGCGCGTACAAGCTGCTCGGCCTCCAGACATTCTTCACCGCCGGCGCCGACGAGTGCCGCGCCTGGACCATCCGCAAGGGAGACAAGGCCCCCAAGGCCGCAGGAGTGATCCATTCTGACTTCGAGAAAGGATTCATCCGCGCGGAAGTGATCAAGTTCCAGGACTATATAGAATATAAAACAGAGGCGGCCGTACGTTCTGCCGGCCGCCTCGCCACTGAGGGAAAAGAGTATGTGGTACAGGACGGTGACATAATGCACTTCCTGTTCAACGTCTGATTCCTAGAAGAACCTTGCCCTGTTGTCCTTGTAATTGGTAGCCTGCTCCATTACAGGGATGATCATCTGGGTGTAGTACTGGTTCATCTGAGTCTTGTAGTTCTTAGCGTCTTCCTCTGTATAGAAAGCGCCGTTCTCACGGTTGGTAACCTGGAATACGTAAACTCCGATGGTTCCTGCAACAGGACCGCAGATTGTGTTCTCAGGTGCGGATGCGATAGCGCCCAGGAACTTGGGATCGATGCTCTGTGAGGTAAGGGATGAGAATGCAACTCCGTTGTTTGTGCTGACACCTGCATTGAGCTTGTCTGCAATCTCCTGGAGGTCTGACATTCCCTTGATCTTCTCTGCAGTTTCTGCTGCAACCTTCTCTCCAAGCTTGTCAAGGTAGATGGCTGTCTTGATATCGCTTGCAAGATCACTGATAGGGGTTGTTCCCTCTTTGTGGATATCCTTGAGGGTTGCTACAAAGAAGTAGTTGTTGTTTACGGTCATAATAGGGGATACAGCGTTCTTCTTGGCATCGAACACCCACCTGGTGATTTCCTTGGCGTTGTCAATTGCGCCGTAAGAGGATGTGCTCTCAAGAACGTTGTTTACCGGATGTGAGTAAACACCCATTGAATCAACGGCTGCGCGGTAGTTCTCATAGCTGCCGGCTGCAAGGGTCGCGAACTTGTTTGCCTTTGCATAGTAGTCGTTGAAGGTCTCCTTGCTGGCAACGGCGTCTTTCTCATAAATAGCCACCTGCCTCATCTGTACGGGACGGGTCTTGTCTGTTACAAGTACGAGGTGTGTTCCGTAGATGGTGTTCAGGACGAACGGCTCGCCTACCTTTGCGTCAAGGACGGACTCCATTCCCTGGATCATATAGTTCTGGGTCATCCAGCCAATTGATCCAAGCTCGCCGTCAACAACTGAGCTCTGGTCTGCTGAATAGAGGGCTGCAAGTGTTGAGAAGGGGGTTGTGCCCTTCTTTACTACGTCAAGAAGGCTGTCGGCAGTAGCCTGTACGTTCTCTCCTGAAAGGAGGATATGCTTTACGAATACGGAGTCAGCCCTGTCGGCTATATCCATAACCTTTGCAACATAGAAGTTGTTTCCGTCGCGGATAACCGGAGAAACGTCTCCCACCTTGGTCTCGGGAGCGAATACAAAGTCATTGATTTCTGTGGAAACGGTGTAGAGCTCGCCGGACTTGTACCAGTAAGAAGAGAAAGGCCTGTCAGAATTCTTTGTGAGGAAACTGCGCATATTGTCAGTTGTGGAGAACTCCTCATAAAGGCCGTTGACCTCCTCAAGTGCAGCTGTGATGTCGCTCTCTGAAGGAACTACTTCGTAAACGATGTATTCCATATCCCTGCTTGCCTGCTGGGTGTATAACTGCTTGTGGGCCTCGTAGTAATCCTTGATCTCCTGCTCGGTAACGACAATGGTAGAGTCTGTGTCGTATCCGTAAGGAATCATTACGAAATCTACGTCAGCAGTGGTGTTGTTCTCTTCCAACGCCCTTTTAAGCATAGTCTTGTTCAATACGTCGCTGTAAGTGAAGAGGGCTGCGTACTTATTGTAGAACTGCTGTGTGTAAACTGAATTCTGTACATAGTCCCAGAGGGTCTGATACCTGCCTGTAGCGTCGTCAGGAATGGTCCTGACAAAGTTAACTACGTTCTGGGGATCGAATGTACCGGTCTCGTCCGTGAAGAGCTGGGTAACCATTGGAGCAGGATTGGCTCCTGTTGTAAGGTCAACCATCTCGTCTTCTCCCACTACTATTCCTGCGTCCTTGGCGCTCTTGACAAAGAGGTATTTGTCAATGAGACCCTGCCACGCGGCATCCCTGATGCCTGCCTGGGTTTCCTCGTTCTGAACGGAACCGCCGGTGAGCATCTCGTTGATGGTGGTGTATTTTTCTACGTCTTCCAGGAAGTCAGTATAGGAAATGTTCTTTCCGTTGATCTTTCCAACGTCATATTTTGAGGACATTGTCTGCATTGCAGACTGGAGCGTGCCTGGGTCGATGATAAATGACAAGAGGGCCAGAGCGATGATGATAGATATCGCAAGACCGAATTTTACGCGAATTTTTTGAAGAACCGCCATTTTATTATGATATTTTTAGTTTTTCCGATATTGGGGTGCGAAGTTAACAATTTTCCGTTAAAACACCATTATTTTTTAAGAAAAGGGCCTATAAAATTCACAGAATCAACGAAAACCGCAGTTGTGTCCTGTACTACCACGGAATAACTGTTGAAAGGCCTAAGAATGGTGGCGTCGTGGGCGTTCTCATCGGAGCGCATCCCATACCCCTGCATAAATCCGTCAGGGGAATACATCCTGATGTAGGAATCGGTGTAGATATGACCGGCGAATCTGTCCCAGTAAAGGGTATCGGTCTCCATTGTCTGCCGGTCTATGACATTCTGGATGACCACGTTTCCCGTCACTTCCCACAGTTCGCCGTTGGTGGCCTTGTAGGTAAAGTGGCTGGCATTGTCTGCGAAAATAGTCGTTTCAAGCAGGCCTTCTGAATTGTAACCGTACAGGGCAAAGCCCTGGGGAAACTTCTCGATGGTTGCCGTGTCGTTCTCGTAACGGGCCATCTGAGGGGCCTCAACGCGCATCTTGACACGGCCGTTCTCCGTTTGGACGGCGAACATACTGTCCACTATCTGGCGTGGGGTCTCGTCAAGGTTCAACTCCTCCGCCTGCTTTAGTTTGCCCGAACACGAAAACAAGATAGTAGCAACCACGAACGTGATTGCTACTATTCCTGTCGTATTTGTCAAACTCTTCAAAACGCTTTATTTCTGAGTCCTTACAGTTGTGGTTGCCCTGAGGCCGCCGCAGGATACTGTGTAGGACTGTCCGTCCTGAACGTCGTACATAAAGGCGTCGGCTGTTGCAGGGAAGTACCTTGAGTACTGTCCGATGAGCCTGTTGGCCTCGTCTGCGAGTGAAGGATCTGCGGTCCTGGCCCTCTGCAGATAATCTACGGCTACCCAGTAAGGTGCCCTGTTCTCAATCTCGTTTCCACCGCACCTGATGGATCCCCAGATTGTTCCAAGGAGCATATAGGACTTGCCTGCAAGGCTCTCGTCAAGCTCCACTGCCTTCCTGGCTGCGTCGGCTGCCTTTACGTTCTGGCCGTTCTTGTAGCAGAATGCTGCAAGCTCGTAGTTGTAGTTGGCGTCTGTGATGGTATCGGAATCAGGAGAAGCGATTGCCTCCTCAAGATACTTGATGGCGTCAGCGGCGTTGCCCCTTACGGAGTTGAGCCTGTAAAGGAAGTATGCAGAGTTGTAAGAAGGATCGAGCCTGTACATTGCGGTAACGGCGTTGAGGTAGAGGTCGTTGTCCTGGCATCCGTCGGTGTTGCTCATCATCCTTGCAATGTTGGTAACAAGTGCGAGGTCGTCAGGATTGGCGTTGAACCTGGGGGTGTAGAGCTCGAGCAGGGTCTCGCAGGAAGCAACCTTGCTGGAGATGAACACGGTCTCGATGTCGGTCTTGAGCTGGGCGTTCTCAGCTTTCTCCTCATCGTTCTTTCCAGGAATCTTCTCAAGAAGGGAGATGTTGTCGTTATAGGTGTTGATGATATCCTCTGCGCTAAGGTCGCCGTTCTTGAACATCTCGATTGCGGCGTTGAGCTGGAAGAGGAGGGCCTTGGGATCAACATTCTCCTTGTTGGCGGCAATGACGTCCTTCAGTCCGTTGTAAAGAGCCTTTGGATCCTTTACGTAGTTGTTCATATCAATTGCCTTGTTGTTGAGGGCAGTAACCGCATAGGACGGATAGTACTGAGCCCTGACATCGTGAAGGGTGAGCAGGGTATCAACAAGACCGGCTACATATTGAGGATTGTTGGCGTTCCTTTGGATAAGGGTCCTGACCAGAGTGGTACCGTTCAGAATGAGGTTCTGGCTTGCCGTAGGAGGGCAGAGCTTGTAAGCGGTTCTCCAGTTAGGAATGGCATCGTCATAGTTCCTCTGCTTGTAATAATCCTGATAATAAGAGAGGTACTTGATGCACTCTGCGCTGTCAGCGCCATACTTTCCCTGGGCGAAAGCGTTTGTGCCCGTAAGGATCATTGCGATTCCCGCAATAGCGATTAAGATTCTTTTCATATCCTGATTCAATTAGTTTTCAACATTATCTGTAGTAGTTCTTCTGGAACCAAATATCATAAGTATTGATACCTATGGTGAAGTTTATGTAGTTCTCTTTTACTCCATTATCAATATTTATGCCTTTTTTTGCCAAACTCCATTCCAAAGGTCAGTCCGTTGGACAGTTGGAAGACAGGCATTGTGATTCCAAGGGTGATTCCAATGTTGTCCTGCTGTATGCCGTTGAAGGCAAAATAGGACTGTTTCCAGAACACTCCGGCGCGGTATGCCCACCTGCGGTAGAAGTACCTTACGTCATTGGCGTTGGGGATGTATTCGAAGCCCGCGCGAAGCGCCTGGGCCTTGGTTGTGGTAAACTGGAAGCCGTCTCCTGCCACTGCCAGTCCTCCTATGGAAGACATTCCGGAATTTGTCCAGTCAGACAGCGTGTAATCCACTTCCGCCCTCCATCTCTGGCCTGACTTGAGGGTGATGCCCACTCCAATCTCGCTGCCGAACCTTAATGGCACGGTGGAACGTCCCAGGGTGTCTACTTTATACCTGAGTGTATCGGTGGTAGCGCCTTTGGAAAGCCTGGTGTCCGTAACGTAACCGTTGATATTGGACCCCATAGTGTATGTGGCGCCCACTCCAAGGGTGACGTTGCCAATGGGCTGCTCGTACTGGAGACCGAACTTTGCGGTATATCCCTTGAGGACTATCTGGTACGAACTCTCAAGGCTGCTGTATGAAGTGTTCGTGAAAGTGCGGGGGTAGAACTGCTTTGTGATGTTTCCAAAGTAGTGGATGCCCTCGACTCCCAGGGAGAGGCGGTTCCAGAACGTTACGCCCGCAGCCACGAACAGTTTGTAAGTGCTTCCCTGTCCCATTGCCGTGGAGTTGATGTCCTTGGTCTGGGAAATGAGGGCGGGATCGTCAATGTACATTGAGTACTTGTATCCCGTGGTGCTGTAAGGCATTATTCCCACCATCATCGCAGAAGAGCGGTAGATAGGGAATGATATTACTATGTCCTTGAGGTTGAACAGATTGTTTGCGGAAGTCTTGTCTCCCTGACGGAGAATTGTGTTTCCCTGATACAGGCTGAAATCCGCCATAAAGGAAAGGGAGTCCCTTGCCGTGACGGCAGCAGGATTCAGGAGGTTGATGTATCTGGTATTCCTTGAAGCTATTCCAACGCCACCCATAGTCATTGTGTAGGCGTTGCCCTGGTCGAACAGATCTCCTATTCCGAACAGATTGTACGGGGAGTAACCGCTGTATGCACCATTTTGTGCAAGAGCCGCCGCCGCGCCCGCGCAAGTCAGGATGATGGAGAAAAGTATTCTTTTAATAGCCTGTTTTAACATTATACTTTATAATGAACTACAAATTTGGGGATTTTCCCTCTTTTTACAAAATTTATTTCATCTTCTGGAGCAATGCATATGCCTTTTGCATTGAATCTATGCCCCTTGTGACAACTTTCAGCTTCCCTTCGGACTGCTTGAGGCTTAAATTGTCAATTGAAGCCGTCCTTTCCAGAACGTTCTGGAAAGTGTCCGACTTGTAGAACGGCGACATAGGATTGCTCACGAAAAATGCAATAAACATTCCGTTCTTGACTATTATCTTTTCAAATCCAAGGCTTTCTCCCAGATTCCTGAGCTTTACCACGTAGAATAGATTCAGTGCCGGCTCCGGCAATTCCCCGAAACGGTCTGCCAGCTGGACCTGGAAACGGTTTATGTCCCTTTCCTTCTTCATTGAGTCAAGCTGTTTGTAAATGCGGAGCTTTTCCGCCTGGACGTCTATGTAAGAATCCGGGATGTAGGCCTGCAGGTCCGTCTCTATGGTACATTCCACAATGAAATCGGAAGCGGCGCCACCCGTCTTTATTCCGCTCTCCATTCCCAGTTCCTCCATTGCTTCCGACAGGATCTTCTGGTAGGTTTCGTAACCCATTTCAGCAATGTAGCCGCTCTGCTCTGCGCCAAGGAGGTTTCCCGCGCCGCGGATGTCAAGGTCCTGCATTGCTATGTTGAAGCCGCTGCCAAGGTTGGAGAACTCCTCTATGGCCTTGAGCCTGCGGCGCGCCTCGTCCGTAATGCTGATGAGGGGAGGGACTATCAGGTAGCAGAACGCGCGCTTGTTGGAGCGGCCTACGCGCCCGCGAAGCTGGTGCAGGTCGCTCAAGCCAATGTTCTGCGCCTGATTGATGATTATTGTGTTGGCGTTGGGGATGTCCAGGCCGTTCTCTATGATGGTGGTACAGAGAAGCAGGTCGTAGTCCCCGCGGATGAAGTCAAGCATACGGTCCTCCAGCACCTTCGCTTCCATCTGACCGTGGGCTATGCATATTTTCATATCCGGCACAAGACGGTGCAGGATATCGTAGATGGACTGCAGTTCCTCAACCTTGTTGTGAAGGAAGAATATCTGGCCGCCTCGGTTCAACTCATAGTTCAGGATGCTCTTTATCTCTTTCTCGTCGAACAGTATTATCTCAGTCTGGATTGGAATCCTGTTGGGCGGAGGAGTGTTTATGATTGAAAGGTCCCTGGCGCCAAGCAGTGAGAACTGGAGGGTGCGGGGGATAGGGGTGGCGGTAAGGGTGAGGGTATCCACGGAGGCCTTCAGGTTGCGCAGCTTTTCCTTTGCCGCAACGCCGAATTTCTGTTCCTCGTCAATTATCAGGAGGCCCAGGTCCTTGAACTCGAAGCCTGCCCCAAGCATCTTGTGCGTTCCTATGAGTATGTCTATGCGGCCGTCCGCAAGCTGCTTCTTTATTTCAGTGATTTCCTTTGCGGTACGAAGGCGGCTCACGTATTCCACCGTGCAGGGGAAGTCCTTGAGGCGCGTGCGGAAAGTCTCGAAATGCTGGAGCGCAAGGATGGTGGTGGGCACAAGCACAGCCACCTGCTTGCCGTCGGTGGCGGCCTTGAAGGCGGCGCGTACGGCAAGTTCTGTCTTGCCGAAGCCTACGTCGCCGCAAATGAGCCTGTCCATAGGGCAGGAGTCCTCCATATCGTGCTTGATGGCCTCGCACGCGGTCTCCTGATCGGGGGTATCCTCAAATATGAATGACGATTCCAACTCCTTCTGAAGGTATGTGTCAGCGCTGAACGCGAAGCCTTTTGACGCCTTTCGCTTTGCGTAAAGGCGGATGAGGTCCTTTGCGATGTCCTTGACCTTGGACTTGGCTCCGGCCTTGAGCGCCTGCCAGGCCTTGGAGCCAAGCTTGTTGACGCGCGGAGGCTCGCCATCCTTGGAGCGGAAGCGGGAAATCTTGTTCAGGGCGTGTACTGAAACGAACACAACGTCGCCGTCCTTGTAGGAGAGCTTGACCACTTCGCGGTAGCGGCCCTTGTCATCCTTCATCCTCACAAGGCCGCCGAATACTCCCACTCCGTGGTCGATGTGCACCACATAATCGCCAATGTTTATGGCGTTGAGGTCGTTAATTGTAAGCTGTTCGCTCTTCTCCACCGTACGGCGCATTGTCACGCGGTGGAACCTGTCAAAGATTTCGTGGTCTGAGTAGCAGCATACACGGTTTTCATTATCTATGAATCCGTTATGGATATTCTTCCCATTTACGAATTCAGGCATAAGGCCCCCGTTCTGGAAGAAGATGGTCCTGAGCCTTTCCAGCTGGGATTCCTTCTCTCCGTAGATGTATACTTTATATCCGCTTTCAATGCGTGCGCGGATATCCTCAGTCAGCAGCTCGAAGTTCTTGTTGAAAGAAGGCTGCGGAGAGATCCTGAACATTACATCAGGAACCTCCTTATGGGAAATGGGGGAGTCTATATATACTCTGCTGAACCTTTCAAGACCTCCGAAGAATTCCTGGTTGGAGTACATATCGGAAGAATCCAGCCAGACGATTGTACCCTTTGGAAGGATATCTGTAAAAGGCTTTCCTCCTTCATTGTCCTGGGATACGGTATTGGAAATGATGTCCATAGAATCCACCTTTTCCTTGGAAAGCTGGGTGTTGCAGTCAAAGACACTGATTTCCTCTATCTCATCCCCAAAGAAAGATACCCTGTAAGGATCATTGAAGGAATAGGAAAATATATCTATGATGGATCCCCTTACCGCAAACTGTCCTGGAGCGGAAACAAAATCCACTTTCTCAAATTCAGCCTTGAAGAGGGCTTCCTTCACGCTTTCATACGATACTTCCTCTCCAGATTTAAGGGTGAAGATGGATGATTTGAGCGTAGAGGAGTCAGGAATCAGTTCAGAAAGGGCTTCAGGATAACTGACTATGAAAAGGGGATCGTTCCCGGAATAACTTACTACCTTGCCTATCGCGGCTGTACGCTGCACACCAAGGGATGATTTATAATTGCTCCTTTCTATCTTGCGGCCGGATGAAGGCAGGAAGAATACCCTGTCTCCCTCAACCAGGCTGTAAAGGTCTGCGCTGCAATATTCTGCGCTCTCCTGAGTAGGCAATACAACAAGGTGTACGCCTTTGTTTGCTACATTTGAAAGCACGAACCACCGCGCAGAAAGAAATAATCCGCTGCAGAAAACTTCTTTTTGCGTTACCAGCAATCCCTTGATTTTAGCAGAAGAATCAGAACTTATCAACACTGTTCTTTTTTATTCTGTTAAAAGCCTGTGTAAAACCTTGTTTAAAACCACCCCTTTTGTTTTTGATAAAAAAGCCGGAAGATTTTTCAACAATTGACAAGCAGGGTAAAAAACAATATCCTAACAGGTATCTGTCTTTATATAGTATTGTGTATCAATCTATTGATAAAGTTATCAACATATTAACAGCAGTATTATAACCAACAAAAAATGAATAAAAAAATATTATATTTGTGATATAAAACTGATTGTCAAATGTCTGATTTCGACCCTCACAATACCAACGCGGGCAAAGATAAGGATTTAGACGGAATAATTAGGCCCCGTGAACTGGATGATTTTACAGGGCAGAAAGAAATTATCTCAAATCTAAATATCTATATCCAGGCCGCCAAGATGCGCGGAGAGGCTTTGGACCATACTCTGTTCCACGGTCCTCCCGGTCTGGGAAAGACAACCCTAGCACATATCATAGCAAATGAGATGGGCGTCAATATGAAGATAACCTCCGGTCCTGTCCTTGACAAGCCCGGAGACCTTGCCGGTCTTCTTACATCACTTGATCCGGGAGATGTCCTCTTCATTGACGAGATCCACCGCCTTTCCCCTGAAGTTGAGGAGTACCTCTATTCCGCAATGGAGGATTATGTGATAGACATTATGATAGACAAGGGCCCTGGCGCAAGGTCAGTGCGGATATCGCTCAATCCTTTCACATTGGTTGGTGCAACCACGCGCAGCGGATTGCTGACCGCGCCCTTGCGCGAGCGCTTCGGCATAAAATGCGCGCTTGAATATTACGATACGGACGATCTCATAAAGATTGTGACCAGGAGCGCGCGCATCCTCAAGATTGACATAGACAAGACTGCAGCGCGCGAGATTGCGCTCAGGAGCCGCGGTACGCCCCGTATAGCAAATGCACTTCTAAAGAGAGTCAGGGACTTTGCCCAGGTGATGGGAGACGGTTTCATAGACCTGAAGATTACAAAATACGCCCTTGACAAGCTTAACATTGACACAAGGGGACTGGATTCAATAGACAACAAGATACTGAGGACCATCATCACAACTTTCAAGGGAGGTCCTGTAGGAGCCAGTACAATTGCCACGGCTATAAGCGAGGACCAGGGAACGTTCGAAGAAGTTTACGAGCCTTTCCTTATCAAAGAGGGTTTCATACTGCGTACTCCAAGAGGAAGAATTGCCACTGACCTTGCATACAAGCATCTCAAAATGGAGGATTACATACCTCCAAAAGAAGAAGGGTCGCTCTTTTAGTAAGTTAACATAATATTTAAATGCCGGATAAGTTGATTTCAAAGATTCCTGCCGGACCCCTGGCGGAAAAATGGACCAGACGCAAGTCGGAAGTCAGCCTTGTAAGTCCCAACAATAAGAGAAAGCTTGACATCATAGTGGTTGGTACAGGACTGGCTGGAGCTTCAGCCGCTGCATCCTTGGGAGAACTTGGATACAATGTTAAAATATTCTGTATCAGTGACTCCCCCCGCCGAGCCCATTCCATTGCAGCTCAAGGAGGAATCAATGCGGCCAAGAATTATCAGAATGACAACGATTCCGTATACCGCCTTTTCTATGATACTATAAAAGGTGGAGATTACCGTTCGCGCGAAGCAAATGTCTATCGTCTTGCGGAAGTCAGTTCCGCAATAATAGACCATTGCGTAGCCCAGGGGGTTCCTTTTGCCAGGGATTATGCCGGATATCTTGCAAACCGATCTTTTGGCGGCGTTCAGGTCAGCCGTACCTTTTATGCAAGGGGCCAGACCGGCCAGCAGCTTCTTCTTGGAGCATACGCATCTCTTAACAAGGAAATTGCCGCCGGAACGGTTGAATGCTTTTCAAGGTATGAAATGCTGGACCTTGTCCTTGTAAATGGAGAAGCAAAGGGTATAATTGCCCGTAATCTTGTTACAGGAAGGTTGGAAAGGTTTGGCGCGCACGCAGTTGTAGTTGCAACCGGCGGTTACGGTAATACATATTTCCTTTCCACTAACGCAATGAACAGCAACGGATCTGCAATAATGCAGTGTTTCAGGAAAGGAGCTTTCTTTGCAAACCCTTGTTTTGCCCAGATCCATCCTACTTGCATACCTGTTCACGGAACCCAGCAGTCAAAGCTTACCCTTATGTCAGAGTCTTTGAGAAATGACGGAAGGATATGGGTTCCTAAGAAATTGGAAGACGTACAAAAGCTTAGGAAACACCAGATAAAGGCTTCACAGATACCTGAAGCTGACAGGGATTATTATCTTGAGCGCAGATATCCCGCCTTTGGAAACCTTGTTCCTCGCGACGTTGCTTCAAGGGCTGCAAAAGAGAGATGTGATGCCGGTTATGGAGTAAATGAAACTGGTCTGGCCGTATTCCTTGATTTCAGGGATGCCATTTCCCGCCTTGGACACGACAAGGTTGAGGAAAGATACGGAAATCTCTTTGAGATGTATAAGAAGATTACGGATTCCAACCCCTGGGAAGAACCGATGATGATATATCCTGCCATCCATTATACAATGGGAGGCCTGTGGGTGGACTATGACCTGCAAACAACAGTTCCAGGACTTTTTGCCATTGGAGAAGCCAATTTCTCCGATCACGGTGGAAACAGGCTTGGAGCATCTGCTCTTATGCAGGGTCTTGCAGACGGTTATTTCATTCTTCCTGTGACTATAGGAGACTATCTTTCCAAGAAGTTTTCCGAATCCAAGACAGATGTGACATCTCCTGAGTTCGATGCCGCTGAAGAGCGTGTACAGGCAAGGATAGACCGCCTTTTCTCAATCCAGGGCAACTGTACGGTGGATTCCCTGCATAAGGAACTGGGTGGCATAATGTGGGAATATGTCGGAATGGCCCGCAATGAAGAAGGACTCAAAAAGGCAATTGTGGAAATAGACCTTCTAAAGGAAAAGTTCTATAAGGAAGTCAGGGTTTCCGGCACGCCCAATGAGTTTAACCAGGAACTTGAAAAGGCACTCAGGCTGGAGGATTTCTTTGATATTGGAAAACTTATGGCCCTAGATGCCCTTCAGAGAAAAGAATCCTGTGGCGGACATTTCAGGATTGAAAGCCAGACTCCGGATGGAGAGGCAAAGAGGGACGATGAGCATTATATGTATGTTTCCGCCTGGGAGTTTAAAGGCCCTGATGCCTTCCCGGAACTGCATAAAGAGCCGCTCAATTATGAATTCACAGAGGTAAAAACCAGGAATTATAAAGAATAGGATGGATTTCAACTTGAAAATATGGCGGCAGAAAAACGCCAGGGAGAAAGGTCATTTTGAGACTTATAAGGTTTCTGGTATAGAGGAGGACACTTCCTTCCTTGAGATGCTTGATATCCTCAATGAACAGCTCATAATGAAGGGTATAGATCCTGTTTCCTTCGATCACGACTGCCGCGAAGGAATATGCGGTGCCTGCTCTCTGTATATTGACGGAAGGGCCCACGGCCCGGATGACAAGGTCACTACCTGCCAGCTGTTTATGCGCCATTTCAAGAACGGTGCGACAATAACCGTAGAGCCGTTCAGGAGTGCTGCTTTCCCCGTAATCAAGGACCTTGTTGTAGAAAGGAAGGCTTTTGACAAGATCCTGCAGGCCGGAGGATTCATTTCAGTACGAACCGGTTCCGCCCAAGATGCAAACGCCACGCTTATTCCTCACGACAAGGCGGAGGAGAGTATGGACGCGGCCGCCTGCGTAGGGTGCGGCGCCTGCGTCGCTACCTGCCGCAACGGCTCCGCAATGCTCTTTGTGGCCGCGCGCGTAAGCTCGCTTGCCCTGCTTCCGCAGGGCCGCGCGGAAGCCGCCCGCCGCGCAAAGGCTATGGTGGCCAAGATGGACGAACTTGGCTTTGGCAACTGCACCAACACGCGCGCCTGTGAGATGGAATGCCCAAAGGGCATTTCCGTTGCTCACATTGCGCGCCTGAACCGCGAATTCCTCAAAGCCAAATTCAGCGATTAATACAGGAAGTTATTGAAGGGATAACGGCCGGCGTGAATTTCCGCAACCATCTTGTAGATGTCGTTGCGGAGTTTTTCTATGTTCAATTTCTGCTTTGCCGATATGAAGATGCAAGGAGTTTTCTCCTTTGCAATCCAGCTGTTCTTCAGTTCATCAAGAGTGAGATTCTCCTTCGCCTTGGGCTCAAGGGAGAACTCATCGTACTCCTGATAGGAATATGCGTCTATCTTGTTGAATATCACAAAGATAGGCTTGTTGCGGGCGCCAATGTCCTGCAAAGTCTTTTCCACTGTGGCCATCTGTTCCTCGAAGTCCGGATGGGAGATGTCCACTACGTGCAGGAGGATGTCTGCTTCGCGAACCTCGTCAAGGGTGCTTTTGAATGCCTCGATAAGCTGTGTGGGCAGTTTGCGGATGAACCCTACGGTATCGCTCAAAAGGAAAGGTACATTGCCTATGACAACCTTTCTTACCGTAGTGTCCAGGGTTGCAAAGAGCTTGTTCTCTGCAAAGACATCAGACTTGGCAAGCAAGTTCATCAGTGTGCTTTTTCCTACGTTTGTATATCCCACAAGCGACAGGCGCACCATCTGCCCGCGGTTGCCTCTTTGAGTGGCCATCTGGCGGTCCACTTTCTTGAGCTGCTCCTTGAGCCTGGTGATTCTTTCCTTGACAATTCGGCGGTCAATCTCTATCTGGGTTTCACCCATACCGCCTCTGGTTCCCATACCTCCGCGCTGCCTTTCAAGGTGGGTCCACATACCCGCCAGGCGCGGCAGCATATAGTTGTACCTGGCCAGTTCCACCTGCATCTTTGCGTAAGAAGTCTTGGCCCTTTGGGCGAAAATTTCCAGGATAAGGCTTGTCCTGTCAATGACGTGGCTGACCTTTATGATTTTTTCTATGTTCCTTTGCTGTATCCCGGTGAGTTCATCGTCAAAGATTACGTACTGGATACAGTTATCCTCGCAGTATTGGGCAATCTCCTGCAGCTTACCGCTTTTTATATATGTAGAATTGTCCGGCTTGTCCAGCCTCTGGATAAAGTTCCGGTCTCCGTCCACTCCGGCCGTCTCGGCCAGGAAACGCAGTTCCTCAAGGTATTCAAGGACTTTTCTCTCCTCGTCTTCCCGTTTTATTATGCCTACGAATACTGCTTTTTCTTCCATAAAAGTCAAAAAAAGGCCATCCTTTTGGACAGCCTTATTATTAGATAGATTCTGTATTATCTCAGCTGGAATACTACAGGGAAGGTGTAAGTAACCTTAACTGCGCGGTCCCTCTGGCGTCCAGGAGTCCAGTTAGGAGAGCTGGATACAACCCTCACGGCCTCCTTGTCAAGAGAAGAGTCAATGCCTCTGAGCACCTTTACATTGGATACGGAACCGTCTGCGTTAACGGTGAACTGCAGGGTAACACGGCCCTGTACTCCGTTCTCCTTTGCAATTTCAGGATAGACGATCCTTGAGTTCACCCACCTGGTGAAATCGTTGGCGTCTCCGCCCTGGAACTTAGGTTTTTCCTCTACAAGCTGGAAAGGAATGGCTTCCTCTTCTACTTCCTCTTCCTCTACCACTGCCTCTACATAGTCCATAATGGCGATACCTACGTTGGCATCATCCTCAAGGTTAAGGAACAGGTTGTCGTCAACGACGATTTCGTCGTCCACAATGTCAATCTGGTCTGAAAGTGCCTGCACTTCCGGAGTCTCCGGTGGCGGAGGGGTGTTCTCCTGTGTGATAGGAACCATTTCCTCTACGTCAACTGCCTCATTGATCTCCTCAAATACTGCAACTTTCTTTTCCTTGGTGCTGTATGAGAAAGCTCCCCATACTACAAGAAGGGCCAAGATTAAACCAATTTCAACGAAGAGCAATTTTTTGTTCTCCAGGCTGGCTTTTTCTGATTTCTTGATTTCCATATCTTTTTGTCTTAATTATGCGTTTTAGGCCTCCAAATATAGAAAGAATTAATTTCAAATCCAATTTTTTAAGTAGATTTGCACAGATTTATCAACAATGGTCTCATATTATACACAAGACATAGAGTTTACTTTCAAAAATAAGGCCGCAAACAACCAGTGGCTCAGGCTTGTAGCTGAAAGTGAACTAAAAAAGCTGGGTCCGGTGTCAATTATCTTCTGCTCGGACAATTACATCCTGGATGTAAATATGAAATATCTGGGTCACGATTATTTTACCGACATCATTACTTTTGACTATTCCAAGGGAGACAAGATTTCCGGCGACCTTTTCGTGAGCATTGACAGCGTCAGGGAAAATGCCAATGAGTACAAGGTGGATTTCAAGGACGAGCTCTACCGGGTCATTGTCCACGGCATCCTTCATCTCATAGGCTATGACGACCACACTCCGGAGGAGATTGCCCAGATGCGCGCCAAAGAAGATTACTACCTTTCCGTCAGGGAAGCAATGTTCGGTTTTATCTAGATGTCCTTCCAATATGATATCATAGTAGTGGGAGGCGGCCACGCCGGATGCGAAGCAGCTATGGCTGCCGCCAACCTCGGATCCTCCGTCCTTCTCATAAGTATGGATATGCTGGGCTTTGCCAAGATGTCCTGCAACCCGGCAGTGGGCGGAATAGCCAAAGGACAGATCGTCCGGGAGATCGATGCGCTTGGTGGATATATGGGAATGGTCACGGACGATTCCACCCTCCAGTTCCGTATGCTCAACAAGTCAAAGGGACCGGCAATGTGGAGCCCGCGCGCCCAGTGTGATAAAATCCAATTTTCCCTCAACTGGCGCAAATTGCTCGAAAGTCATTGTAAATTAGACATTTACATAGATTCTGTCACTTCTTTTCTCTTTGAAAATTCAAAAATCGCGGGGGTGGGTACGACTACCGGTGCAATTTTCAAATCTCGCGCAGTTATCCTCACCGCCGGAACGTTCCTCTCCGGCAAGCTCTTCATAGGAAGGACTTGCTTTGAAGGAGGCCGCATTGGAGAGCTCGCTTCGCACGGACTCACCGAGCAATTGAAATCTTTGGGAATCCGGACCGACAGGATGAAGACCGGGACTCCCCCAAGGATTGACATCAATTCCGTCGATACTTCAAATTTGATCTTGCAGTACGGCGATGCTGACCCGGGCAGGTTTTCCTATTTGCCACGACCTTCCTCAATTCAGAAGAGCGGTGAACAGATGCACTGCTTCATCCTTCATACCACGGAGGAAGTTCACGAAATCCTTCGAACCGGCTTTAAGGACTCTCCGCTTTTTACCGGGTTGATTCACGGCAAGGGCCCTCGTTATTGCCCCAGCATCGAAGACAAACTGCGAGTATTCCCTGACAAGAATACTCACCAGCTTTTCCTGGAACCTCAAGGCAGAAATACTTCCGAATACTATCTTCAGGGATTTTCTTCTTCGTTGCCTCTTGACGTACAGTTGCGCGCCCTTCACGCAATCCCCGGATTAGAGAACGCAAAGATTTTCAAACCTGCCTATGCTGTGGAATACGATTATTTCGATCCCACTCAACTCAAGGCTACAATGGAGTTGAAGGATATCGAGAATCTTTATTTTGCCGGTCAGATTAACGGAACTACCGGTTATGAGGAAGCTGCAGCACAGGGCTTGATTGCTGGAATCAACGCCCATCTGAAACTTGCAGAAAAGGATCCTTTCATCCTTCGCCGCGACAGTTCTTACATTGGTGTTCTCATTGACGATCTCATCACCAAGGGAGTTGATGAGCCTTACCGTATGTTTACTTCCAGGGCTGAGTATAGAATACTGCTTAGGCAGGATAACGCGGATCAGAGACTAACGGAGCTATCTCATAACATAGGTCTGGCTTCTGAAGAGCGTTACGCCTTTACTATGGAGAAATATTCTCAGGTTGAGAGACTCTCCGAGATTGCAGCCAATACAAAAGTGAAGGCTTCTCAGGTAAATGATTTTCTTGAAAGTGTCGGATCTGCAGTGCTGACGGATTCCAAGAAGATGGAGGAAATTGCCGTGCGTCCCGAAGTATCCCTTGAGGAACTTTTAAAAATTGTTCCACGAGGAACATTTGACAGAGAAGTCATAGAATCCGTTGAAATATCTATAAAGTACCGCGGTTATATTGACCGAGAGAAGCAGATGGCTGCCAAGATTCAGCGGTTGGAAGACTTGGCAATTCCAGAGGATTTCGATTTTGACAAGGTAGCCGGTCTTACCATTGAGTGCCGTCAAAAGCTCAAGAGATACGCACCCCGCACAATAGCCCAGGCTTCCCGTATTTCTGGCGTTTCCCCTGCTGACATCTCCGTACTTCTGGTCTACTTCGGCCGCTAATTTCCATTTGTTACCATAACTTTTCCTTATATCCATCAGCTAAAGGAAGAAATAGACTCTTCTCTCAAGATGATAAGTAATGGGAGGCGGGAGGGTGTTGCCTCAGGAAGCCTTCCGCTTCGCTTCATCCCTCCCACTGCGCTACGCTTGTGGGCCCCTCCCGTTCACGAGGCCACGGGCGGCCACGGGCCCCTGAGGCAACACCCTCCCGCCTCTTTTCACTCAAATGACTGCTGGAATTGCAGCATCATTCGCCGCCGTCAGCGGAGTCCTTTCTCCTCCTTTAGCTGCGTTGAATAAAGATTAGATGTGTTGAGATTTTGTGGAGAAGGTGCTCCATCCCGGTCCCGCCCGTCGCCGCTCGTGGAACAGTTTAAGTCCTTTCATCAAGGTGCGACTGACGTCCCTGAAACACGGACGTGGGGAGCGAAATAGGGGGTAAAACGCGCCCGTCGTCCTGAAACCCCGGACGTCAGGAGCACGGGAGGGGGTAGCTCAAGAGGGCAGAGGGATCGGCTCAGGATGTCAGGAATGTGTTCTGGAAGACAGTCGAGGAGGGGTTGGGAGGTGGTGCGTGGAAAACCCGTGGCCGCCCGTGGCCTCGTGAACGGGTGGATGGCGCTCGCGCCAGACGGGATGGAGCGAAGCGGAAGGTTTTCCAGGTACCCCCTTCCGCGGACTGGAGCGACTCATTAGGTTTGGGAAGATGCCCGGTCAGGCCGGGCATGACGAGAGGCCGTGCATGAAGGGAGGCCGGGTATGACGAGAGGCTGGACGTGAGGGGAAATCGGACACGACAGGAGAGTTTGACCGCGGTGGATAGGGGGCGGTTACAAATGTTAAGGGTGTTCCACGTGGAACGGTAAGGAGGCGCTAAAGAATTTGTAGGGCGGCCTTGATAAGGTCCTCCACCTTGGCGTCAGGGGTTTTCTTGAGGATGGCCTGGAGAGCCTTGTTCACGTTAGGCTTGGAGAAGCCAAGCATAACAAGGGCGCGGGCCGCTTCCTCCATAGCCTCGTTGTTGGTCTGGACAAAGAGCTGGCCGGCGGCCTCTCCCTCCCCTTTCACAATCTTGTCCTTAAGCTCAAGGATAAGCCTCTGGGCGCTTTTAACTCCAAGGCCCTTTACGCTCTTGAGACGGTTGACGTCCTCCGAGAGGATAGCCTGGTTGAACTCATCGGAAGTGAAAGTAGACAGGATCATCCTGGCGGAGGCGGCGCCCATACCTGAGACGCCTGTTATCAGGCGGAACAGTTCACGCTCCGCCTTGGTGGCAAAGCCGTAGTCAACGAAAGAACCGTCGCGCGGGTTGAGCTGACGCTGCACGTATACCGTTGCCTGGGACTTCCCTTCCAGTGCCGAATAAGTCTGGAGAGAGATCTCAGAAATATAGCCTATTCCCTGATTGTCTATCACTACCTGGGTGGGAGTCAGCTCCGCTACCCTGCCTGAAATATAGTCTGTCATAACAAGAACAAAAATAATAAAAAATGCTAAATTTGTAGGCTCCAATTGCGTAATTATGACCATTGAACAGCTTCGCAGCCAGTTCCCTATCCTGGAAGAAAAAGTGTACGGGCGTCCGCTCGTATACCTGGACAACGCGGCCACCAGCCAGCGTCCTGTTTCCGTAGTGGAGAAGTGGAACCAGATCACCCTGAAGAGCAACGCCAACCTGCATCGCGCGGTGCATAAGCTGGCGGCCGATGCCACAGCCGAGTATGAAAATGCGAGGCAGGCCGCGGCCGACTTCATTGGCGCTGCCGATGCGCACAGCATAGTGTTCACATCGGGTGCTACGGCAGCGCTGAACTTGGTTGCGTTCTGCTTTGGCGAAGCGTGCATCAAGCCTGGAGACCAGATCATCGTCACGGAAGAAGAGCATCACTCCAACATCGTTCCCTGGCAGCTGATGGCTCAGCGCAAGGGTGCGGTGCTCAAGGTTCTTCCCGTGGATGACAATGGCAGGCTGTGCGTGGAAATGCTGGACGATATGCTCTCCAGCGGAAAGGTTCGCCTGCTGAGCGTGGCGCATATTTCCAATGTGCTGGGCATAGTGAATCCTGTGCAGGAAATTGTGGCCAAGTGCCATCAGTACGGGTGCGCCGTGATGGTGGACGGAGCCCAGGGAATAGTGCACCAGAAGGTGGACGTGACAGCAATGGACTGTGACTTTTACGCCTTCTCCGGACATAAGCTGTATGCTGCTCCGGGAACGGGCGTTCTGTACGCAAAGAAACAGTGGCTGGAGGAATTCCCCCCATATATGGGAGGCGGAGAAATGATAGAGACAGTTCGCTGGACTGGGACAACGTTTGCAAAGCCCCCGCACAAATTTGAGGCTGGAACACAGAATATTTCTGGCGTGCCAACGCTGGTGCCAGCCTTTGGAATTGCTACCCAAATGAGAGAGCAATCCATTGATTCAGAAGCAATTGCAATTAAAGATTATATTTACGACACCCTTAGGAAAGACCCTCGCGTAAAACTGTTCGGATGTCCGGACAACCCGCAGGAAAAGATTCCCCTTTTCTCATTCTGCGTGGACGGAGTGCATCACGAGGACCTTGCCCTGATACTGGACAAGATGGGATTTGCGGTGCGTTCCGGACAGATGTGCGCGGAGCCCCTGATGGACCGTTTTGGAGTTACGGGAATGCTGAGGGTATCGTTTGCGCCATACAATACAATGCAGGAAGCGCAGCAGTTTATAACAGCCTTGGACAAGGCAGTAAATATGTTGAGATAGTATGACATTGGAAGAGAAAAAGCTGCAGGTTGTGGAGGATTTCTCCTTGTACGACGAGTGGCTTGACAAATACGAGTATCTGATAGAGCAAGGTAAGAACCTGGCACCGTTCCCGGAAGAATCCAAAACTGAGGATAAACTTATAAAAGGCTGTCAGTCAAGGGTTTGGCTTGATTATGAACTAAAAGACGGCAAGATGTATTTCAAGGCCGATTCCGATGCCATAATCACCAAGGGAATCATTTCCCTGCTCATTGACGTCTACTCCGGAAGGACTCCCCAGGAGATTGCCGAGGATGACTTTGGATTCCTTGACCAGATTGGTCTCAAGGAGAACCTCTCCCCTACCAGGGCGGGCGGCCTGGCCTCTATGGTTGAAACCATAAAGAGGGTAGCGGCCGAAGTCAAGGACAAGAAAGAAGCCTCAGATGACTCACAGGTGCTCTCTGCTGATGATGTAAAGGAACTGGCCCCGTTGTACGAGAACGTTGTGCTGGCGCTCAAGCAGGTCTATGATCCTGAGATTCCGGTGAACATCTACGATCTTGGCCTGATTTACGAGATCAACATCAACAAGGACCACAAGGCGTATATCCGTATGACTTTCACCGCACCTAACTGCCCTATGGCAGATATGGTTATCTCCGATGCGAAAACCTGCGTGGAGGATGTTCCCGGCATTACGGGATGCGACATCGAACTGGTATTCGAGCCTGCCTGGAACACCAGTATGATGACGGACGAAGCCAGGGTTGCCCTGAATATGGATTTTGACGTAGACGACAATTCTCAGGAATGACGGTTTTCCTTTCATTGGGCACGAACAAAGGTAACAGGGAGCGCAACATAAAGCGCGCCCTTTGTCTTTTGAATATCGCCCTTGGGAAACGCTACAAGGCCGTTTCTGATATCATAAACACAAAGGCCGCGGGCTTCGAAGGCCCGGATTTCCTGAACTGCGTGGCGGCGTACGAGCTGCGGCTCGCGCCCGGCGCCCTTCTGCGCCGATGCAAGAGGATAGAGCGCCTGATGGGGCGCCGGGACGCCCCGGAGTACGCCGCCGACGGCAGCCGTATCTATCACGACCGCATCATAGACATAGACATTCTTCTATATGGCGATATGAAAGTGGACGAGCCGGGACTGACAATCCCCCATCCGCAGCTGGACGCGCGTCCTTTCTTTGGAGAACTTATTGCTCAGGTTCGGCGGGAGCTTGATACCAGGGAGTAGATGTTCCGGTAAGGGTTCCCAGGACTCCGAATCCCCCTTTAATATTAGTGTAGCTGAAGGTAGACGGCGACAAACCTACCGTGGCCAGATAGTTGTCTTCAATCATTGACTGCGCTTTGTTGAACCTGTAAAACTCCGGGGATACCCTGAATACCTCCACTTTATACCTGCCTATGGTGTTGATGGATACGTGCCCTATTATCCATTCGCCGGTTTCAGGGTCTATATCGCGGGTTTCACTTATACCTTGGGAAGAGAAATAGCCATTGCAGTCAAATTGCAGATGGCCGTCTTTTATGCGGCTTCCGGGGATTATGTACAGATTCCGTCTGCCAAAAGAATCTATGAAATAGTTATTGTAAAGGGAGGGAGTCCAATCGCCGGTAGCATTCTGAACTTCGTCCAGCACTCCGGAGCCGGTCCTGTTGATGATTCCTGCGTATGCGGAATAGTTGTAACTTTCAACACGCCCGTCATCGTAAGTGTAGGTGTTGTTCACTTCAATGGGAATGCGTACGCCATAATACTCTTCAGGGGAAACGTCCGCTATGCTTACGTCAAAGCTCAGATAACTCTCTTTGTACGAAACGTCGAAATCCGTGACGGTGGTAACCTTTGGAGTTACCTTAACATCCTGTATGACAACCTTTTGAGGGACTCTTGCAGAGGCGGATACGCTTTCCATACCCTTGGCTTTCACTTCCAGGGACAGTTCATCGCTGTCTTTTATGGGGGCGTCCGTGTACCAGATATTGTAGCGCTTCAGGGTGTAATATTCTTCCAACTCCCAGGGGAGAGGAGGCGCAACAGAGGTTTTGGTAACACCATAATATGGATTTTCCGGCGGATCAGGCAGGACGAACTTTTCAATGGCACATTCCCTGCCGTTAACTTTCAGGGAAATGGACTCCACATCCGGCATTATGTCTCCGCTGCTGTTTACACCCATTGCTTTCTGGATGTTGATGAAAGTGCGGTCAGAATTGCCTGCTATGCACTGAACGTAAAGTTTGGAATCCCTGTCCAACCCCTCCAGGTCAAAATAGTAATCGCAACTGCTGAGGCAGCAGCCCAGGATCAACAATATGAATGGTATCCGCAGTTTCATTTCGTCAGAATTTAAGGGTGTAGCCAAAGGTTGGAATGATTGGGATAAGGCCGAAGGCCTCTCCAATGCTTCTTCCTGTGGGTCTTGTGTTAGGATAGCCTTCCGGTGTTATGTAGTCTTCATATTCATCCGTTATATGGGCGAACACCGCGTTCATACGGCAATAGACATTGTAGATGCTCAAATTCCAGGTGGATTCGTGTCCTCTGCGGGTGGTGCGCTTGAAGTTAAGGCCAAGGTCAAGTCTGTGATAGTCAGGTAGTTTAAGACTGTTAGGACGGTCATAGATCTCAAAGCGGGCGAAGGGTGTGCCCTGGTCGTCGACGCCCTTTACCACATAGGAGGCGGCGGTCATCTTGTTGCCGGTATGGTAATGCCATCCGGCGTACAGTTCAAACCTGGGGCTTACGTACCAGTTTGCCAGGAGGTCTATCTTGTGGCGGTTGTCGTTGCGGTCCGGATACCAGTCAAAATAGAAGTCGTCGAACTTGCGCAGGCTCCAGCTGAGGGTGTAGTATGCCTGTGCGGTGACTTTTTCCCATTCCATTTCGAATCCGGCTTCGGCGCCCCAGGACTTACCGCGGCCTTCGGTGAAAAGGGTTTCCCAGGAGTCTATGGGCGGGTAAATGGCCATTGGACCACCGTATTCGTACAGGTGGTCCATTGTCTTGTACCAGCCTTCCAGGGTGATTTTGAGCCAGGAGGCGGCGGTGGTGTAGAAACCTCCCGCAATCTGGCGGGAGAACATAGGTTTCACCACCGCCGTGGAGGGCATCCACGTGTTGGTGGGCAGGTCAAGGTAGGTGGTGGCCACGCTGTGGTCGAACTGGTTCATCTCCGAGTAGGAGAATTTCAGGTCCGAGTTGTCCCCAAGGCGGAACATCAGCGAGGCGCGGGGCTCCAGTTTGGCCCAGTTCTTTCCGTTCACGGAGAACAGGGCCCCGCGCACGCCCAGGTTGGCCTTGAGCCAGGGGAGGACGGAGATTTCATCTTCCGCATAAATGGAACTCTCCCAGGCTTTGAACAGCACATCGTTCTTTCCGGAGAACTTCAGGTCCGAGGACCTTCCCACGCTTTCTGTAAGGTACTCTCTTTCAGGCGCATAGCCCTTGTGTTGCACCAGGGCACCAAAGCGGATGTGATGCGCCTCAACGGGCTTGAAATAGGCGTTTGCGGTCAACCCTGTGGTCACGGTGTGGGCTCGGACGTCCTCTCCAATGTTGTAGTAGACGTCCTTGCCGTCCCAATCCCACATTGACAGCCTTGCGCCAATTATGTTCTTGTTCTTGGAACGATAGGCGGTGGTTTCCAGGTATAGCTTGTCCGTGATGTCATACTGCCAGTTGAGGGAGGCCAGGATGTTGCCCCATTGAAGCCTGCCCCTGACGGAGTCGTAGCCCCAGTGCTCCACGCCGGCATCGGTAGTGGAAGAAGCAGTCTTGACAGTTATGGGCAGGCGGTCTTCCCCACCGTAGAGATTCAGGGAAAGGCGGTTGTCGTTGGAGAATTTGTGGGTGACCTTCAGGTTGAAGTCGCTGAAATTGTAGCTGGCGTTCACCTTGTCCGACTTGCCTTCGCCATTGTCCTCAAATTCCTTTTTATTCACATAATAAAGCACAGGGATGCTTACAACCTCGCTCCAGGTGCGCCTGAGGCCTATGTTGAACGATGTCCTGTCCTTGACGATTGGCCCTTCCACCTGGATCCTGCCGTCGATGAGTCCCAGCGCAAAGGTGCCGTGGTATTCCTGGAAGCTGCCTTCGCGCGTGCGGACGTCCACTACGGAGGACATCCTTCCGCCATATCGGGCTGGGAAGCCGCTTTTGTAGAAGTTGACTTCTTCCGTAAGGTCCGTATTGAAGGAGGAGAAGAGGCCAACGAGGTGCGATACCTGGTACAGGGGCACGCCGTCCAGAAGGAACAGGTTGTCAGTTCCGTCTCCGCCGTGAACGTAAAGTCCTGACATAAGTTCAGTGCCTCCGGCCACGCCCGGCATCATCTGCAGGGTCTTGATTATGTCCGGGGTGTTGAAAAGGGCGAAGCCGCGGCGCAGGATGCTGCCGTCAAGGCGCTGCAGGCCCGTCTGGGTTGCGGCGCGGTCCCTGCGGACCCGGTCCGCCACAATGCGGGCCTCGCGCAGGGTATCCGTGCGCTCAACCTCCTGGCCAAAGCCGGAGAAAAGGGCGCACAAAGCCAATCCTATGCTTATTATCAGCCGTTTCATACCGGGCAAAAGTAATCAATATTTGATACTATTCTAATTATTTTTAATTTTGCGTCCTCAAGATAAACGTTTAATTTACTGAATTACTGCGTATGACTCAGGATGAGCTTTTTAAAGTGCTTGTAGCGCATTGCAAAGAGTACGGTTTCATTTTCCCTTCCAGCGAGATTTATGACGGACTGGCAGCCGTGTATGACTACGGCCAGATGGGAGTAGAACTCAAGAACAACATAAAGAGTTATTGGTGGAACGCAATGACCCGCCTCAACGAGAACATTGTGGGAATCGATTCCTGCATTTTTATGCACCCCCGCATCTGGGAGGCTTCAGGTCACGTCAGCGCGTTCAACGATCCGCTCATCGACAATAAGGATTCCAAGAAAAGATACCGCGCAGATGTCCTCATAGAGGATTATCTGGGCAAGATCGAGGAAAAGATAAACAAGGAGGTTGAGAAGGGCCGCCGCAAATTTGGCGACAGCTTTGACGAGGAACAGTTCCGCGCCACCAACCCCAACGTCCTCCGCGAGAAGGCAAAATACGACCAGGTACACGAGCGCTATGTAAAGGCCGAAAAAGCAAACGACCTTGCAGAGTACAGGCAGATAATCATCGACTGCAACATTGTGTGCCCTATCAGCGGAACCTGCAACTGGACTGACGTCCGCCAGTTCAACCTTATGTTCAGCACTTCTATGGGAAGCACTTCAGAGGGAGCCAATATCATTTATCTGCGTCCTGAGACCGCACAGGGCATCTTTGTAAACTACCTGAACGTCCAGAAGACCGGAAGGATGAAGATTCCTTTTGGAATTGCACAGATAGGAAAGGCCTTCCGCAACGAGATCGTAGCCCGTCAGTTCATCTTCCGAATGAGGGAGTTCGAGCAGATGGAGATGCAGTTCTTCATCAAGCCAGGAACAGAGCTCGAGTGGTTCGCAAAGTGGAAGGAGCAGCGTATGAAATGGCACGTGAACCTGGGAATGGGAGCCGAAAACTACCGCTTCCACGACCACGAGAAACTGGCCCACTACGCCAATGCCGCCACTGACATCGAGTTCCAGTTCCCGTTCGGATTCAAGGAGCTCGAGGGTATCCACAGCCGCACCAATTTTGACCTTGGAAACCACCAGAAATTCTCCGGAAAGAAGATCCAGTACTTTGACAACGAGACCAACGAGAGCTACACTCCGTACGTAATCGAGACAAGTATAGGCGTTGACCGCACCGTGCTCGCAGTGCTCAGCCATTCATTCCACGAGGAGCAGTTGGAGAACGGCGAGACCCGCGTTGTCCTGAGCATCCCTGCAGCCCTGGCACCTGTAAAGGCCGCTGTGCTGCCTCTGGTAAAGAAGGACGGCCTTCCCGAGGTTGCCCAGAAGATAATGAACGATCTCAAGTACGACTTCAACTGCCAGTACGAAGACAAGGACAGCATTGGAAAGCGCTACCGCCGCCAGGATGCAATCGGAACTCCTTTCTGCATCACTGTGGATCACGAAACCCTCAACGACAACTGCGTCACCGTGCGCGACCGCGACACAATGCAGCAGCAGAGGGTTCCAATTGCTGAACTCCACGACCTGATTGACAAGAAAGTCAGTCTGAACAATCTCTTAAGGAACCTCTAATGGTTCCTTTTTTTGTTATATTTACAAAAAAACTGGATACATATGAAGAGACTGACCTTTATACTGCTGGCGTTGGTTCTGCCTGTTATGCTGTTTGCGCAGGGGGAGACGCAGGATACTGTCTTAAAGGATTGGGAATTCCGGTTCGGGCACGATATAGAGGCCGTGCAGGGGTGGCAGGATGTGACGGTGCCGCACGACTGGGCCATTTCAGGCCCGTTCGGGAGCACGCACGACGTGCAGACGGTGGCCATAGTCCAGAACGGAGAGACCGAGGCTACCCGCAAGGAAGGCCGCACGGGCGGACTTCCGTGGGTGGGAAAGGGCTGCTACGTGACGGACGTGGACATATCCGGCACGGAGGGCCGCGTATATGAACTTCTGTTTGACGGGGCAATGAGCCACGCGCAGGTGTTCGTAAACGGGACTAAAGTTGGCGAATGGCCGTACGGATACAATTCATTCCATTTTGATATAACGGAAAGCGTAAAGGAGGGGAGCAACCACATAGTTGTGCTGCTGGAGAACCAGGATCAGTCTTCCAGGTGGTATCCAGGGGCGGGACTATACCGCAAGGTAAGGCTCAGGAGTTCTCCTGCCGTACACGTTCCTGTATGGGGTACTTATGTCACTACCCCCAAGGTTTCTTCAGAGGAGGCTACGATAACCGTAAGTACGGAGATCCAAGGTGCGGCACAGGGTGATGTGCTTACATTGGAGACAAGCATACTGGATGCGAAGGGAAGGATTGTTGCAGTTGCGCGCGATACCCGTATCTATTATCAGGACCAGCCTGTTACACAGCAACTTATAGTTAAGAATCCGGACCTTTGGAGCCCGGAGAATCCTGTGCTGTACTGTGCCAGGACGGAGATCAGGACCGGAGGTAAAGCGGATACGCAGAAGGACTCCAGAACTGGAAGGAACAAGATTGTGCTTACCGCGGGAACCATTCCGGCAGACAAGGTGGAGACATCCTTTGGAATACGGTCCATAGAGTTCCGCCCATTGGAAGGGTTCTTCCTGAACGGGGAAAAGACAATGTTCCGCGGCGTGTGCCAGCATCACGACCTTGGCCCTTTGGGCGCGGCCGTGAACGTGGCGGCGCTGCGCCATCAGCTGGTTATGTTAAAGGATATGGGCTGCAATGCCATAAGGACATCGCACAATATGCCGGCGGAGGAACTGGTGCAGCTTTGTGACCAGATGGGATTTATGCTTATGGTGGAGCCGTTTGACGAGTGGGACGTTGCAAAGACCCGCAACGGCTATCACCTGCTGTTCAATGACTGGGCGGAGAAGGATATGGTCAATATGCTCAGGCATTTCAGGAACAATCCGTCGGTGGTTATGTGGAGCATAGGAAACGAGGTGCCCAGCCAGGGCCGTCCGGACGGTCCCGCTACGGCCAAGTTCCTGCAGGATATATGTCACAGGGAAGATCCCACCAGGCCCGTGACCTGCGGAATGGACCAGATTGACGCAGTGCTTGCAAACGGTTTTGCAGCAGTTCTTGACATACCTTCATTCAATTATAAGGTGGACCGTTTTGAGCAGGCCTATACGCTTCTGCCTCAAGGATTTATCCTTTCCAGCGAGTCTGCTTCCACAGTCAGTTCAAGAGGGGTTTACTACCTTCCCGCACAGGGTGGAATAAACAGGCAGCACCCGGACAACCAGTCCTGCTCGTATGATTTGGAATACTGCAGCTGGTCCAACATTCCGGACGAAGACTTTGTCGCTGACGAGGACCTCCCGTACGTAATGGGACAGTTCGTCTGGACAGGTTTCGACTACCTTGGAGAGCCTACACCATACAACAGATGGCCTAACCATTCGTCGCTGTTCGGGATAATAGACCTGGCTTCGTTGCCAAAGGACAGGTTCTACCTGTACAGGAGCGTTTGGAATCCGGAGGCTGAAACGCTGCATATCCTTCCGCATTGGAACTGGGAGGGGCACGAAGGGGAAACGGTCCCGGTATTTGTGTATACGTCTTATCCGCAGGCGGAGCTGTTCCTGAACGGGCGCAGCCTGGGGCGTCGCAGCTTCAGCAAGGATGAAGTGCTGACGCGCCACAGGCTTATGTGGGACGATGTCAAATACGAGAAAGGCGAGCTGAAAGTAGTGGCGTACGACGCTGCGGGCAGGGTGGCTGCGCAGAAGGTGATGCGCACCGCCGGAAAGGCATTTACGCTGCAGCTGTCCGTGGACAGGCAGCTGATAAATGCCGACGGCGAGGACCTTGCCTATGTAACCATAAAGGCTGTTGACAGGGACGGGAACCCGTGCCCCTTGGACAGCCGTCTTGTAAAAGTGAAAGTTAGCGGGGCGGGCAGTTTTGAGGCCGTTGCCAACGGCGACCCTACCTGCCTTGAAAGCTTCCAGGAGCCGCAGATGCACCTGTTCAGCGGTCAGATGACCGCGATAGTGCGCAGCGGCGCAGTACCTGGAGAAATAACGTTGGAAGCCTCTGCAAGCGGGCTTAGGAAAGCTGCAATTAAAATAAGCGCAAGATAATGCGGGCAATATTCAGAATTAAATACAATACGGAATGGGGTCAGAACCTATTCCTTGTGGCGAGAGACAAGAAGTATCCGATGAAGTGGGGTGAGGGCGCCGTATGGAGCGTCACAATTCCCAAATTCACCCTGGCGGACCTGGAAGATTACACTTACGTGGTGATGCGCGACGGTTGCATTGAACGTACGGAATGGAAACATCACAGCCAGAAAGTGCCAAAAGGTACGGTTGACGGAGTGTTCAATGACAAATGGCTGGAGTGTCCAATCAAAGGATGCCCTTTCCCGCGCGAACACCAGGCCGCAATCTTTGACAGGCCTGGATTCCGCGGCGCGGGTACGGCGGTTCCAATCTTCTCCCTGCGCAGCGCCGCAGGCTTTGGAATAGGGGAATTCAGGGATCTGCATCCCCTTATTGACTGGGCATCGGCCACAGGCCAGTGCGTAATACAACTGCTCCCGATCAACGACACCACAAGGGACGGAAGCTGGGGAGATTCCTATCCGTACAAGCCTGTAAGCAGCTTTGCGCTGAATCCAATGTACATCCGTCTTGAGGAGATTGGCGTGAAGGATGACGCCGCGTTCTGCAGGAAGCGCAAGGCTCTGAACAAACTCCCGGACATTGACTACCCTGCGGTTTACAAGGCCAAGACCGCATATATGCACAAGGCATTCGAGGTACAGGGCCAGATAGATGCGAAGACTGCCGCATACAAGAAGTTCTGCAAGGACAACGCATATTGGCTGGATGAATATTCAGCCTTCTGCGCCGAAAGGGACTCGGACTCCCCCGACTTCCACCGCTGGATCCAGTACCACCTGGAGAAGCAGCTCAAGGAGGAGGTGGCCTACGCGCGCTCCAAAGGCGTCTCCCTGAAGGGAGACCTGCCAATTGGAGTAAGCGCGGACAGCGCCGACGCCCGCTTCCATCCGGAACTCTTCAACCTGGACTCACGCGCCGGCGCCCCGCCGGATTTCTTCTCCAAGGAAGGCCAGAACTGGGGCTTCCCCACCTACAACTGGGACAAGATGGCCATTGACGGCTATGCCTGGTGGAAGGCGCGCCTGCGCAAGATGGCGGAGTTCTTTGACGCTTTCAGGATAGACCATATCCTTGGATTCTTCCGCATATGGGAGATTCCCGCCCAGTATTCAGGCGGCAGCAAGGGCCATTTCAATCCTGCGCTGCCTTACAGCGCGGATGAACTGGCCAAGGCCGGCCTTCCTGAAGACCCTGCCATCTTCCTTGAAGATCCGCACCGCAAAGGATGGTTCCACCCACGCATCTCTCCGGACACATCGGCACTGGATTTCTGGCAGAAAAAGACCTTTGACGGAATGTACTGGGACTTTTTCTACAACCGTCACGAAGCCTTCTGGAAGCACAACGGCCAAAAGAAGATTCCGGAACTGCTCACCGCCACCGGAATGCTTGCCTGCGGCGAAGACCTTGGAATGGTGCCAAAATGCGTGCACGAGGTGATGGATCACGAGAAAATCCTCTCCCTTGAGATGCCTCAGATGGACAAGGGCCGTCCGTGGCCGTACCTGAGCGTCTGCGCCACCTCCAGCCACGACCTTGAGACCCTGCGAATGCAGAAGCCGGAAGAAGACCGCACCCCTCAGGAATGCGAGCAGATCCTCCGGGACAACCTTGGATCCGTATCAATGCTGGCAATATTCCCCATACAGGACTGGCTTTCAATTGACCCTGACCTGCGTCGGAAGGACTTTATGTCTGAGAGGATCAATTTCCCGGCAGATGCCCAGAACCAATGGAAATACCGCCTTCACATCAATCTGGAGGACTTGGCAAAACAGGAGAAATTCACCGCCAAGGTGGCGGATATGATAAAGAAAGCAGGCCGTTAGTCCTGTGGCCAGCCCTGGGCCGTGAGGGGCATTTCAAGGCCTTCCGGGGTCACAAGGACGGTGCCGGCCTCCGGGAGTGCCAGGTGGCCTATGATATCGAAGGTCTGGAAGTCCCTGCGGAATTTCTCAAGGCTCAGGATTGGGATGGTGAAGAGCAGTTGAAAGTCGTCCCCGCCGTTCATTGCGGCTGATATGGGGTCTATGTCCATCTCTTTTCCCAGGTTGAATGTGTTGCCCTCGAACGGGATCATTGCGGCGTAGACCTTTGCGCCAAGGCCGCTGTCGCGGGAAAGGCGTTTTATGGCATCGGCTAGTCCGCGGGTAAGGAAATAGCCGTGGGAAGGGTAGATTTCAGCATCTTCCAGCTGGGACACAGTGCCAGGATTCAGCTCCGGCTTCAGGTAGGCCTGGACAAGCATCTTGTTTGCCTCCAGGCTCACTTCGCCGCCGCTCTCAAAGAACTTCTTTTCCCTTTGCAGCACCCTCAGGCCCATATAGGCCGCGCCCAGGCGCCCGGAAATGCAGATGAGGTCCTTGCTCTTTGCGGCGCCGCGGCGCTTGGCCGTCAGCAGGGAGGTCTCCCCTACTGCGCTTACGCTTATTACAAGGCCGTTCTTTGAAGGCGTCAGATCCAGGTCCACTTCTTTGAAGCCGTGTTCCTTGGCTGCCGTGACAATCCCCTGCCATATATCTTTAACCTGCGGGTAATCCAGTTTTGCAGAAACGCCCAGATTGACGTTGAGGCTGCGGGGATGGGCCAGTTTAGCGTAGAGTTCTCCGCAGACGGCCAGGACGGACTTGTATCCAAGGTGCTGGAGAGGGAAGTATACAAGGTCAAAGTCTATACCTTCCAGCATTGTCCTAGAGGCTGTCACTATCTGTGCCCCTTTTTCCGAGGCGGCGAATGCCGAACCCCCGAACGGTTTATAGCCGGTTCCTGAATATAATTGCCCTATGGCCTGTATTTTGCCCAACTGGGAGAATGTGTCTTCAGACATAGATCGTTCAATTTACGTGTCTGGCAAAAGTAGCAATAATATTTATATCTTTGTTGTATGAAAAGAGTTCTATTGGCCTTCCTGGCGGCTTTGATTTACGTTTTTTCCTTTGCTAAGGAACCTTCAAGCATAACCGTGATGTCTTTTAACATTCGCGGAAGCGAGAATAACGACGGTACCAATTCCTGGGATTTCCGTTTCTCCCCCGTCGGATATATGATGGATGATGTCCTTCCGGACGTGGTGGGTATGCAGGAGCCTTCCCAGAGCCAGTTGGTTTTCTTCAAGGATAATTTCTCTCAGTACAAGTGGGTGGGAGTTGGCAGGAACGATGGCAAGAAGCTTGGCGAGTTCACCTGCATCCTTTACAATTCAAAGAAGGTCTCAGTGGGAAAGAGCGGTACTTTCTGGCTGTCAGACACCCCGGACAAGCCATCGTTCGGCTGGGAGGCGGACCACGCCTGCACAGCGGTTTGGGCCGTGATCAAGGATAAGAAGTCCGGCAACAGTTTCTTTATGGTGAACACCCATATAGATGTTGACGGAGCTGAATTCCGCGGCAAGGCAATAGAGCTGATACTCAAGAAGATAGATGAACTGAACACATCCAACCTGCCTGTTGTGCTTACTGGCGGATTCAATATGGAAGAGGACAACCTGATGCTTGCTCCGGTCAAGGAATCCTTCCAGAACGCCCGCGCGGTTGCCTTCCAGACTGACGATGTCCGTACATACCACAATTACGGCAAGGTTTCCCAGAAGATAGACCACATTTTCATCAAGGGATTCAGTTCCTGCCTTGAATTCAAGACAATAACGGAACGATATGGAGACAGGGCCTATGTGTCCGACCACAATCCCATAATTGCTACACTGATACTCTAAACCTCTCTTTATGTCCACACAGAAAAAACTGATGACCAACTGGCGCTGGTGGATAATTGCGCTGCTGTTCATTGCCACTACAGTCAATTATCTGGACCGCCAGGTCCTTTCCCTTACCTGGAAAGATTTCATTGCCCCGCAATTCCATTGGAATGACAATGATTATGGTACCATAACATCCATATTCTCAATAGCTTACGCTATATGTATGCTGTTTGCGGGAAAGTTCGTAGACTGGATGGGCACAAAGAAAGGCTATCTGTGGGCCATTGGAATCTGGTCCGCCGCAGCCTGCCTTCACGCATTCTGCGGAAGGATGACTATGCAAATCCACGGTTATGAGAGCATAGAAGCGCTGCGATCCGTCCAGAACGGATCCGCCGCCGCGCTTGCCATAGCTTCTACCAGCGTGTGGCTGTTCCTGGCGGCCAGGTGCCTCCTCGCCCTTGGCGAGGCCGGCAACTTCCCCGCCGCCATCAAGACTACGGCGGAGTATTTCCCAAAGAAGGACCGCGCCTTTGCCACCTCAATCTTCAATGCCGGAGCGTCCGTGGGCGCGCTCGTCGCCCCCGCTGCAATCCCGCCTCTGGCGCAGAAATTCGGCTGGGAGATGGCCTTCATCATAATTGGAGCCCTGGGATTCCTGTGGATGGGACTCTGGCTCTTCAGCTACGAGAAGCCGGAGAAGAGCAGGCACGTGAATGCCGCCGAACTGGAATATATTCATCAGGACGATGAGGCCGAGGCCGCAGAAGCCAGGGCGCAGGCCGCGGAGGCTGCAAAAGAAAAGCAGGTTTCCCTGTGGAAATGCTTCACTTTCAAGCAGACCTGGTCTTTCATTACCGGAAAGGCGCTCACAGACGGAGTATGGTGGTTCTTCCTGTTCTGGGCGCCGGCGTATTTCTCTGACCAGTTCGGGTATAAATCATCCTCAGGAATGGGAATGGCGCTGATAATAGTGCTTTACGCCATAGTTACGGTGCTATCCATTTTTGGAGGTTATCTCCCCAGGGTTTTCGTAGACAATAAGGGAATGCATCCGTACAACGGAAGGATGCTGTCAATGCTCATATTTGCCTTCTTCCCCCTCTTTGCGTTGTTCGCCCAGCCAATGGGAGTGCATTCAGCGTGGTGGCCGGCTGTGTTCATCGGCCTTGCTGGCGCCGGGCATCAGGCTTGGAGCGCAAACCTGTTCTCCACCATCGGCGATATGTTCCCCAAGAGCGCTGTGGCTACCATCACTGGAATTGGCGGAATGGCCGGAGGAATTGGATCGGCAATAGTACAGAAGGCTGCGGGAGCCCTTTTCACCAAGACGGAGGCTATGGGAGCAGCTTTCAACTTCCTTGGATTTGAAGGAAAGCAGGGCGGTTATTTTGTAATGTTCTGTTTTTGCGGAATAGCTTATCTGGTGGCGTGGATAATAATGAAATCCCTTGTGCCAAAGTATAAGCCGGTCAAGATTTAGGTCTGAAGATTACCTTCTCGTTCATAAAGAAGTTGATGAAGCCGCATATGGTGACGGCTATGAGGTTGCACCATACAACGTCCCATCCGCTGAGCCTTTCAAGACCAAGGAGGAGAGCCATCTTGAGCAGGAACACTCCGGCATAGGAAGCGTTGAAACCCAGGAAATGTTTGAAATATGAGCCAAGACTCAGGCCTTTCATACGGTCTTTCCACACCAGTTTGCTGGAAGACAGGAAATTGACCAGAGTTGCGCACTCAAAGGATATTATAGGGGAGATGATGTATTCTCCTACATAGCTTTTGAACACCAGTGAAGAAAGGAACCACAGCACCAGGGTGTCCGTGGCCGTTCCAAGGAGACTGAAAAGAGTATGTTTGGCAAGCCTTTTTAGGGTGTCTACAAAGCCCATGGAGTTTTCTTTCAGGTTTTAGCGGCTACAATTTTAAGAAAAAAAACGTGCAAAGCATAATAAAAATATCCGGACCACTTGACATTTGCCTGCAGGACGGGCAGCAGATAGCCGTCATTGGGGACAATGCCGCCGGAAAGACGGATCTTGTAAACATACTCCTGGGACGCCGGCGCCTGCCAGGAAATCCCATCAGTTACGACTTTTCACCTTCGCACTCCCCTATGGTCAGCGACAACATAAGGTATATCGCTTTCCAGGATGCATATGGCGAAGCCGGAAACAACTATTACCACCAGCTGCGCTGGAACAGCGTTGAAATTGACGAGGAGACGCCAACGGCGGGGGAGTTGCTTGACAACGCCTTTGCCCTCGCGTGCGCTTCGGGCAATGACGTTCCCGCAAAGGAACGCCTCCGCGACAGCCTGTACGATATGTTCGGCCTCAGGCCTCTCCTTGACAAATACATCATATCCCTCTCCAGCGGTGAGCTGCGCAAATTCCAGATTGCAAGGGCGCTTTTCTCTATGCCTCGCGTCCTGATATTGGATAACCCTTTCATAGGCCTCGATGCCCCTACCAGAGACTTGCTGTCCGCACTTTTGGGAGAGCTTGGCAGCAAGAACAGGATAATGATGATCCTTGTGATGTCCCGTGTAGACGTATTGCCTTCTTTCATAACACACATCATTCCCGTTGAGGGTTTGTCACCACGCAAGATGATTCCTGCGTCTGAATTCAAGCCCCATATGGAGTTCTCTGATATTGGTGCTGAAATCAAGGAAGAGATTCTTTCTCTGCCTCATAAAGATTATTCTGCCGAGAGCTTCTACAAGGCAGACAAAGGAGACGTTATCTTGAAATTTAACAGAATAACCATCCGATATGATTCCCGCACCATACTTGACAATCTCAGCTGGACGGTCAGGGAAGGGGAGTGCTGGGCAATTACTGGACAGAACGGGGCTGGAAAGTCGACGCTCCTGTCACTTGTCTGTGCAGACAATCCACAGGCATATGCCTGCGATTTTGAGATATTCGGCCATAAACGCGGTACAGGAGAGAGCATATGGGATATAAAGCGTCATATAGGCTATGTAAGCCCGGAGATGCACCGTTCCTACCAGAAGAACATAACTGCTCTTGAAGTTGTAGCCAGCGGCCTTTTTGATACCGTAGGGCTTTATATGCACCCTGACAAGGAACAATTGTCTAACAGCCTTCGTTGGATGAGGATATTTGGAATAGACGGTCTTTCTGACAGATCTTTCCTCAAGCTGTCTTCCGGAGAACAGCGTATGTGCCTGCTGGCCAGGGCATTTGTAAAAGATCCAGAATTGCTTATCCTTGATGAGCCAATGCACGGCCTTGATTTACACAAAATAAGCCTTATAAAGCAGATTATCGACACCTTTATGCAGCGTCCTCACAAGACCTTGCTTATGGTAAGTCATTATAAATCAGAACTTCCGTCCTGTATTACAAACAATCTGACGCTCATCAGGCGCTAGTTTTCAATTTTTTGTCAAATCCTTTTAAATTTTTGTCAAATCGGTTTTCTGAGCCGATTTTTTCATTTTTTGCCAAAAAATTAAATCGTTTTGATAAAGTTCAAAAAGAATTCACCAAAAATGAATTCTACTTTTACAAGCCTAAAATGGCAACGAATAACACTACTATATTTTTATTCAATTCTATCTAATTTATTTATGAAACAATTTTTCGCTAAAGTGACTTTGGCCGCAATGGTCATCTTCACCCTCCTGTCCAGCGCTTCTGCTCAGAACCGCGCTATCAGAGGAAAAGTTGTTGACCAGAATGGTCTCGCCGTTATCGGTGCTTCCGTAATTGCAGAGGGCACCACAATTGGAACGGTTACAGACATGGACGGTAACTTCTCCCTTTCTGTTCCAGCAGGAGCAACTCTCAGTGTTTCCAGCATCGGTTATACAACAGTAACCGTTCCTGTAGGAAACCAGACTAACTTCAACATCACTCTTCAGGAGGACAACGAAATTCTTGAGGAGACGGTTGTAATCGGTTACGGTGTACAGCGCAAGAGCGACCTCACCGGATCAGTTGCTTCCGTACGTTCTCAGGATCTCTCCTTCCGTTCAACTTCAGATGCAGCTGCAGCCCTCCAGGGAAAGGCAGCCGGTATCCAGGTAAGCAACGCATCAGGTGCTCCTGGTAAGGGATCTGACATCCGCGTCCGTGGTATATCATCCAACGGCCAGTACGGACTTGGTCCTCTTATGATTGTTGACGGACTTAAAGTAGACAACATCCAGTACCTTGACCCTTCAATGATCGAGTCTATCGAGGTTCTGAAGGACGCCGCATCAGCCGCCATCTACGGCGCACAGGCTGGTAACGGTGTAATCCTCGTAACCACAAAGAACGGAGCAAAGGCAACTGACGGAAACGTATTCTTCCAGTATCAGATCGACCTCAACCGCCTCGGCCACCGTGCAAGGGTTATGAACGCGGAGCAGTACATCGACTGGATGACCCAGGCCGGCTATGTAACCTCCAAGGAGGCCCTCATCGCAGAAGGCAAGTGGGACGGCAAGACCGACACCAACTGGGCTGACGCAGTATACGGACTCGGTATCAACCACCGCGTGACCGTAGGTGCCCAGAGCGGATCCGACAAGGGATCATACTATGTAGCCCTCACCTATGTTGACCAGGACGGTATGGTAAAGGGAAACAAGGACTTCTACAAGCGCCTCACCGCACAGATCAACGCAGACTATAAGATTAAGAAGTGGTTCACTATTGGAACCAACACCTCAATCGAGCGTTATGAGAGCCAGGCAGTGTCCGAGCACTCCGAGTATTCCAACGGTGCCAACGGTACCTCACTCCTCGGAACCCTCATCATCGACCCTCTCACTCCGGTTTACTACACCAGCTACGACCAGCTTCCCAACGGAATGAAGTCAGCC
>CACWLD010000011.1:0-35561 GCA_902761655.1 uncultured Bacteroidia bacterium
TGCCTGGAGACCCAGCATTACCCGGACTCTCCCAACCATCCCGAGTTCCCCGGCAACGCAACTCTCCGCCCCGGAGAAACCTACAGCCATACCGTAATTTACAGGTTCCCTGGATTCCCTAACGCCGATGCTTCCGCACCCGCAGCAGGAACAAAGAAAGTATCCATCCTGGGAGATTCTTACTCTACATACCAAGGAATCATCCCGGCCAGTTACGCCACATTCTATCCTAACAACGACAATGATGTCAAGAGAGTGGATCAGACCTGGTGGGACCTCTTCATCAAGGCCAAGGGATATCAATTGGAGAAGAACGATTCCTGGGGCGGAACCACAATCTGCGGCACAGGATACGGCGGAAGGGATGCTTCGGCAAGCGCCTTCACTACCCGCATAGACTTGCTGGGCAATCCTGACATCATATTCATATTCGGCGGCACCAACGACGCCTGGGCAAACTCCCCCGTGGGCGAATACAAGTATTCAAACTGGACCGAGGAAGACTGCAAGTATTTCAGGCCCGCTCTTGCATTCCTGCTGGATTCCCTGAAGAAGCGCTACCCCAACGCCGAGATATACTCCATACTGAACTCTGAACTCCGCGAAGAGATCAACGAGTCCAGCCGCGAGGTATGCCGTCATTACAACATACCTCTGGTAGAACTTCACGATATCGAGAAGCAGAACGGACACCCTTCAATCAGCGGAATGAAGAGCATCTGCGAGCAGCTTATGGCTGTTACAAAATAGAAATAAGCGCTTATTCTATCTTAATACCTGCGTGAAGACAGGGTCTCCGGAGGTGGGGTCGATGACGTACACCTGGATGGTGCCACCCTGGGCTTCGCGTGCGGTGAAGAGATACTCCTTGCCTGCGGGGATGTCGCGCACGCCCACGGTCTCGGCCTCGGCCCGAATCATTCCGTAGCTGTCAACGGCTGCGTGGAAGAGGGCTTTCTGCTCGTCCGTAGCGGGAGCCTGGGCGGAGAAGTCGGCATACGGGGTGAAGTCTCCCTTGATGAATCCGCCTGCCTTGAGGAAGTAATCCACCTCAGAGGGGATTGCGTCCAGACGCGCCGCCCTGACGCCGTAGCCGGGGAGGATTTCGCTGTCCGGCAATGCCTTCTTGAGGTCGTTCACGCTGGTGTTCAGGCCACCGCTTCCAAAGGAACAGAACGGTACTATCTTCTTGCCGGCCAGGTTGGCGTTCTTAAGGAATGTCATCATTGGCGTAGCGTATGTTCCAAACCAGATAGGGTATCCAAGGAATATGACGTCATAGTCTTCCAACTTCACGTTAAGTGGCTTGATCTCAGGGAGTTCACCGGCCATTTCCTTCTGGCCGCGCTGGATGGTGGCGTTGAAGTCATCGTCATACGGAACCACCGGTTCTATTGAGACGATTGGGATGTCCATCTTAGTGGCGATCTGCTCCGCCACCGCCTTGGTGGAATTGAGCTGAGAATAATAAACAACGATAGCTTTTGGGGCCGCTCCCTTGCCTGCGCAGGAAGCGAGAGCCATAACTGAAAGCATAGCAAAAAACAATTTTTTCATATTCAAAAATCTATTTCGCTGTAAAATTAATCAATTAATACAAATGATAATATATAGCTATTTACTTTGCTCTTTAAAAGGATTTCCGTATCTTTGGGGACTTATTGAAAAGTGCGCTCATTAACCGCAAACAACAACAATCAATATTAATATTTTTTATCTCAAAACATTGGAGGAAACCCATGAACAAAATTAAGAATCTCGCGGAACTCCGCAAGGTCAAAGAAGGTATGCAGAGCAGGATGTCTATGCGTGAAAAAGCAGACTCCACCGAAGCTATCATCCAGATCAAGGTCGGAATGGCCACAAGCGGTATTGCCTCGGGTGCTAAGGAGACCATGAACTATCTGATCACCGAACTTGACAAGCGCCAGATCAAAGCTCTGGTAATGCAGGTTGGCGATATGGGCTACAGCTATGCTGAGCCTACGGTAGAGGTCACCATCCCCGGCAAAGACCCCGTCGTTTTCGGCGACGTTAAAATCCCACGTGCAAAGGAAATCATCGAGAAGTACATCGTTGGCGGTGAGCTGATCGAGGGAATCCTGCCGGCAAATTACAGATCAATCTAACCACCAAAGAAAGCGAACATGGCAGTTAAAATGCATATTTTGGTTTGCGGTGGTACAGGTTGCTCCGCATCCGCTAGTCACGAGGTCGTTACCGAACTCAACAAGGAACTCGTGGCTCACGACCTGACCGACTTCGCCAAGGTAGTCGTTACCGGCTGCTTCGGATTCTGCGAAAGAGGTCCTATCGTCAAGATCATTCCTGACAATACTTTCTACACAAGGGTTCAGCCCTCTGATGCAAAGGAAATCATCGAGGAACACATCATCAAGGGACGTAAAGTACAGCGCCTCCTCTATGTAGCCCCTGACACAAACCAGAGCGTATCTGACTCCAAGCATATGGAGTTCTACAAGAAGCAGCTCCGTATCGCCCTCCGCAACTGCGGTTTCATCGATCCTGAGAACATCGAGGAGTCAATCGCACGCGACGGCTACGCTGCCCTCGGAAAGTGTCTTACTGAAATGACCCCTGCACAGGTTATCGAAGAGATCAAGAAGTCAGGTCTCCGCGGACGCGGCGGCGCCGGCTTCCCCACGGGACTCAAGTGGGAGATCGCTTCCAAGAGCCGCGTAGGCGAGCAGAAATACGTTGTCTGCAACGCCGACGAGGGTGACCCGGGTGCATTTATGGACCGTTCACTCCTTGAAGGAGACCCTCACTCAATCCTTGAGGCAATGGCCATCTGCGGTTATTGCATCGGTGCAAGCAAGGGACTTATCTATATCCGTGCAGAGTATCCTCTGGCAATCCACCGTCTCCAGGTAGCCATCAAGCAGGCTGAGGAATACGGCCTTCTTGGCAAGGACATCCTGGGCACCGGATTCGACTTCGAGATCGAGCTCCGCTACGGCGCGGGCGCATTCGTCTGCGGAGAGGAGACCGCCCTCATCCACTCAATGGAAGGAAAGCGCGGTGAGCCTACATTCAAACCACCGTTCCCTGCTCAGTCCGGTTATCTTGAGAAGCCTACCAACGTGAACAACGTTGAGACTTACGCCAACATCCCTGTAATCATCAACAAGGGCGCTGACTGGTTCTCAAGCATCGGAACAGAGAAGTCAAAGGGTACAAAGGTATTCGCCCTCGCAGGAAAGATCAACAACGTGGGACTTATCGAGGTTCCTATGGGAATCACCCTTCGTGAGATCATCTACGAGATTGGCGGCGGAATCAGGGGAGGCAAGAAGTTCAAGGCCGTACAGACCGGAGGACCTTCCGGCGGATGCCTTACTGAAAAGCACCTCGACACCCCTATCGATTACGACAGCCTTGTAGCTGCAGGTTCAATGATGGGATCCGGCGGTATGATCGTAATGGACGAGGACGACTGTATGGTTGCCATCGCCAAGTTCTACCTTGGATTCACCGTTGACGAGTCCTGCGGTAAGTGCACCCCGTGCCGCGTAGGTAACAAGCGTCTCCTTGAGATCCTTACCAAGATCACCGACGGCAAGGGCACAATGCAGGATCTTGACGAGCTCAAGAACCTCTCCAACGTCATCAAGGACACCGCCCTCTGCGGACTTGGACAGACCTCACCTAACCCGGTACTCTCCACAATCAACAACTTCTGGGACGAGTACGTGGAGCACGTAACAGAGAAGAAGTGCCGTGCCGGCCAGTGCAAGGCCCTCAAGAAGTACTACATCGATCCTGAGAAGTGTAAAGGATGCACCGCTTGTGCAAGGGCTTGCCCCGTTGGTGCCATCACCGGAACCCTCAAGAACCCTCACACAATCGATCAGGACAAGTGTATCAAGTGCGGTACCTGCTACGAGAAGTGCCGCTTTGGAGCTATCAGCATTAAATAAGGGAGGAATAATATATGGATACTATCAAATTGACTATAGACAACAGAGCAGTAGAAGTGCCAAAAGGTACTACTATCTTGAAAGCTGCCGAGCAGATGGGTATCAAGATTCCTACCCTCTGTAATTTCGAACTCGAAGGCCTCGCCCTCAAGAACCATCCGGGCGGATGCCGTATCTGCGTAGTTGAGGTTGCAGGCCGCAGGAACCTTGCTCCGGCCTGTATCACAGAGTGTATGCAGGATATGGTTGTGAAGACCAACTCTCCTCGCGCCATCAACGCACGCAAGACCGTCCTTGAGCTTATGCTCAGCGACCACCCCAACGACTGTCTCCAGTGCCCCAAGAACGGCAAGTGCGAACTTCAGTCCCTTGCTGCCGATATGGGCATCCGCGAGATCCCTTACAAGGGCGAGCAGTCAGAATACCCCATCGAGCTTTCACCGTCCATCGTACGCGACGCCAACAAGTGTATTATGTGCCGCCGCTGCGAGTCCGTATGCCACGAATACCAGAGCGTAGGCGCAATTGGAGCTGTTGAAAGAGGCTTCCCTGCAGTGGTTGCTCCTGCCTTCGGCAAGAATCTCATCGAGACCAACTGCGTATTCTGCGGCCAGTGTATCGCTGTCTGCCCTGTAGGCGCCCTCTCAGAGGTTGACCATACAGGAAAGGTTCTGCGCGACATTGCCAACCCTGATGTCAAGACCGCCGTACAGGTTGCACCTGCAGTGCGCGTCGCCCTTGGCGAGGAGTTTGGAATGCCTGCCGGAAGCATCGTTACCGGAAAGATCGCAGCCGCCCTCAAGGCTATTGGCTTCGACTATGTATTTGACACTGACTGGTCAGCTGACCTCACCATTATGGAAGAGGGCACAGAGGCCATAGGCCGCTTCAAGGCCTTCCTGTCAGGCGACAAGAACGTCAAGATCCCTATTATGACTTCCTGCTGCCCTGCCTGGGTCAACTTCTACGAGAAGTTCTATCCTGAACTCCGCGAGTATCCTTCAACGGCCAAGTCCCCTCAGGGTATGTTCGGAGCAACGGTCAAGACATACTTCGCAGACAAGATTGGCATTCCTCGCGAGAAACTCATCTCCGTATCAGTAATGCCTTGCGTTGCCAAGAAGTACGAGTGCGAGCGTGAGGAACTGGGAGCCAACGGCAACCCTGACGTTGATTACTCAATCACCACCCGCGAGCTTGCACGCCTCATCAAGATGTGCAACATTGACTTCAACAACCTTCCTGAGGCCAAGTTCGACTCTCCTCTCGGCGAGTCTACAGGTGCTGCCGTAATCTTCGGCGTTACCGGAGGCGTTATGGAGGCTGCTCTCCGTACAGCTGCCGAGATCCTTACCGGACAGACCCTTCCAAAGGTTGACTTCGAGGAAGTCCGCGGTCTGGAGGGCGTACGCGAAGCCACCATTCCTATCCCGGGAGTGATAGACCTGAAGGTAGCAGTAGTTTACGGACTCAAGAACGCACGTATGATAATGGAGCAGATAAAGGCCGGCAACTGCCCTTATCACTTCGTTGAGGTAATGGCCTGCCCTGGCGGATGTATCGACGGCGCCGGACAGCCTTTCCACCACGGAGACGCTTCCATCATCAGGGCACGTCACGCTGCCATCTACAAGGCTGACAGGGATATGCCTCTGCGCAAGTCTCACGAGAATCCTGAGATCATCTCCATCTACAAGGAGTTCTACGGAGAGCCCGGCTCAGAGAAAGCACATCACCTGCTTCACACTCAATACTTCGACAAGAAAAAACAGTTTGACCTTGAAAAATAATTGAACAATGTGTGGACCCAAGATAAAAATCAGTGAAGCCAATTACCTTAAGATCAAGGAGATTTGCGCTTCTTTCAACAACAACCCGGGTGAGCTGATCAATGTGCTGCACAAGACTCAGGAGCACTTTGGCTATCTTCCTGAGGAAGTCCAGCAGGTTGTGGCAGACTGCCTCGGAATCCCTGTAGGAAAAGTGTACGGCGTTGTATCCTTCTACAGCTTCTTCACAATGAAGCCTAAGGGAAAATACGCTATCTCCGTATGTCTCGGAACTGCCTGCTACGTCAAGGGCGCTGAGAAGATCCTGGACGCTCTCAAGAGCGAGCTCAAGATCTCCGAAGGCGGCGTTACCGACGACGGCAAGTTCTCCCTGGACGTACTGCGCTGCGTGGGCGCCTGCGGTCTGGCTCCGGTTATGACCATCAACGGCAAGACCTACGGACGTCTCGTTCCCGAGCAGGTTAAGAGCATCCTTGCCGAGTACGCTGACTAAGACATACTTCCAATAACGCTTCGGGCCGGTTTCTGTCAAAGCCGGCCCGAATCTAATTACAGCATAAAAATGACTATTAAGGAAATTGCAAGACTTGTAGAAGGCGAGATCGTTGGCGCACCTGCCGACGACACCTATGATGTGGAAAAGGCCTTTGCCTCTGACCTGATGAGCGACGTCCTCCGTTTCTCTATGGACGAGACCGTCCTCATCACCGGACTTTGCAACAACCAGACTATGCGTACCAGCGAGATGGCTGACCTGCGCGTAGTGGTTATCGGGCGTGACAAGCAGCCTGACGAGGATATGCTTGAACTGGCCCAGGACCTGGACATCACTTTGATCAAGTCTAAATTCAGTATATTCAAAATCAGCGGCATTTTGTACCAAGCCGGAATCAAACCACTTTATTGATAATGCATTATACATTTGAAATAGAGCGCGGTAATTTTACCGATGCAGGACAGGCATCCAGCAGCGTCAAGCGCACCCTGAAGCATCTGGGCGTGGCTCCCGCCAACATCAAGCGCACCGTAGTTGCGCTCTTCGAGGCGGAGATCAACGCCATCGCCCACGCTTATGGAGGAACCATTGACGTTGACATCGATGACGAGAAGATTGTAATGGTGGTGGCCGACTCCGGCCCCGGCATCCCCAATCTTGACCTCGCAATGCAGGAAGGCTGGTCAACCGCATCCGCTGAAGTTCGCGAGATGGGTTACGGAGCCGGGATGGGCCTGCCAAACATCAAGAAGAATACCGACGACCTTAAAATTGAATCCACAGTGGGAGTCGGAACCACAGTAACAATGACAGTATTTTTTGCCTAAACTATGGCTGCACAAGAGACCTTCTTTGGTCATTCACTCAAGGTTGACAAGAACCGATGCCTGGGCTGCACCACCTGTATGCGCTCGTGCCCTACCGGGGCCATCCGCATACGTGGCGGCAAAGCGGAGATGAACGACAACAAATGCGTGGACTGCGGAAACTGTATGAAAGTATGTCCGCACAAGGCCATCTATATCCAGCAGGACGACTTTGCCCTGATACATAACTATAAATATAGGGTATGCCTTGTACCTACCACTTTCATTGGCCAGTTCGAGGAAAAGTTCAAGACCAGGGAAATCTACGCCTGCCTCAAGAAACTGGGATTCACCCATATCTACGAGGTTGAGCACGAGGTTGAATACATTGTGGAACTCTACAACAAGTACATAGCCAAGCACCCTGAGATCCAAACGTTCATTTCTCCGTATTGCCCGGCCGTGATACGTCTCATCCAGGTGAGATTCCCATCTCTGGTGGACAACATTATCAAGATCAGGGCGCCGTTTGAGCTGGCAGCCCTCATAATGACAAACCGCCTGATGGACGAAGGAGCGGACCGCGAGGACATAGGAGTCTTCTACGTAACCCCGTGCGCGGCCAAGATAGCCGCTGTCAAATATCCAGTCAGCAACAAGGAGACCTGCATTACCGGCGTCATCAATATGGACTTCCTGTACAACAAGGTGCAGCTGATGCTTCGCGAATCAAAGAAAGACGCAGAGGCCATCAACCACTCCCTCACTTCCAGGGATGTTCTATGGCCCCTTCCGGGAGGAGAAGCCTCCCTGTTCAACGGCTCGCATTATGCGGTTGACGGCCTTCAGAACGTGCTGAATTTCCTTGAGAGGCTTGAGGATGAAGCCATTGACGCCCAAGGACTTGTGGAGATGCGTATGTGTGACCAGGGCTGTGTCGGAGGCGTCCTTGCCACCAACAACCGCTTTGTAGCCCGCAAGAGGCTGGAGGACCGCGCCCGCGTTCTGGACAAACCGGACCGTCCCCTGAACCGTTACACCCGCTACAACAATCCGGAGTTCTGCAAATGGATAGACGGGATGATGGAGATTGACGAGATCACCCCTCACTCCATCTACAAGTTGGACGACAACTTCTCAGAAGCCATCAAGATGGCCGAGAGGATGAAAAAGATAGAGAAGGCCCTTCCAGGCGTGAACTGCTCCGCCTGCGGCGCGCCTTCCTGCGCCGCCCTTGCGGAGGACATAGTGCGCGGAGATGCCGACATCAGTTCCTGTATGTTCATCAACCGCCACACACAGGCCTCTGAAGATGCCATCCGCAATATCTGGGGAGACCGCATCAAGACAAAGACAATCAATAACGACAAAACAGAATAACCAATATGACAGTAAAGGATATCATTGAAAAACTCCAGCTCGAGTGCCTCAACGAGGCCAATCTGGATGCTGAAGTAAACGGTGCGTACGCATCGGACCTTCTCAGCGACGTTATGGGCAATGCCCGCAGCGGACAGGTATGGGTAACAATGCAGACCCACAAGAACGTCACCGCAATCGCTTCCCTGAGGGACCTTCCCGCAGTGATCATAGTTCGCGGCGGCGTGCCTGACCAGGATATGCTGGATCACGCCAAGGACGAGGACATCTGCATCCTGGTAAGCCAGGAGCCCACTTTCCAAGTCTGCGGAAAGCTCTACGAAATTCTCAAGTAGAATCCCGTGAAATTCAAGGCCGATATGCACATCCACTCGGTGCTGTCCCCCTGCGGCGACATCGAGATGAGCCCCTCCGTCATTGTATCGACGGCAAAGGAGCGCGGGCTTGACATAATTGGCCTGACAGACCATAACTCCACCCTGAACGCCGCGGTTGCACAGCGGCTTGGAGAGAAAGTGGGCCTGCACGTGATGATGGGTGCGGAGGTGACCACAAAGGAAGAGGTCCACTGCGTCTGCTTTATGCCCACCGTGGAAAAGCTGGCTGAATTCCAGGCATTTCTGGACTCGCGCGTCATTTTCTTTGAGAACGACGTGGACAAGTTCGGATACCAGTTTGTGGTTGACGAGGACGAGAACGTCCTGGACGAAGTGCCCCACCTGCTGATAAACGCCCTGGACCTTCCTATGCTGGAACTCCAGCAGAAGGTGTATGAGATGGGCGGTATCTTCATCCCTGCGCACATAGACAGGCCAACCTTCAGCCTTTCATCCCAGTTGGGATTCGTCCCTGACAAGCTCAAGTTCCACGCAATGGAACTAAGCTACTACTGCAAGCGGAACAACTACAAGTTCCTGGAGGACTGCCCCTGGTTCAGTGACTTCAACTTCATCCAGAGCAGCGACGCCCATTATATAGAAGACATCGGCAAGATATACAGCGTGCTGGAGATGCCTTCTTTCAGTTTTGACAATTTCAAGGAAGCCCTCCGCCCGGGAGAGCCTGTAATCCTGTAATATGAAAAGTCTTGACCTTCACATTATTGACATAACCCACAATTCCATCCGTGCGGGTGCAACCCAGATAACCATTGAGATGGAAGACAGCGTAAAGCGCGACCTGCTCTCCATAAAGATCATAGACAATGGGTGCGGAATGCCGGAGGATATGATAGCAGCCATCAACGACCGCTTCTATTCCTGCCGCAAGGAACGCAAGATTGGAATGGGAATAGCGCTGCTGAAGTTCCATTCCCAGATGTGCAACGGCAATTTCTACCTCAAGTCAAAGGTGGGCGAAGGGACAGAGATCTATGCTTCCTACCAGCGCTCGCACATAGACCTGCAGCCCAAGGGAGACCTGTCAGGATGCTTTGCAAACTTCATCTGCCAGTACCAGGACATCAATTTCATTATCCGTTACATAACGGACGATGACACCTTTGAGCTGAGCACGGCGGATGTCAAGGAGGTGTTCGAGGGAATGAACCTCAACGACTATGAGATAATCAAGAGCCTGACGGAACTGATTCACGAGAACATAGGAAGTTAAGCGATGGACAGGGAAGAAATCAAGGTCCTGCTTGCATCCGAAGGGCCTGCGATGAAAAGCCTCCTGCAGCGCGCGCAGGATGTCAAGTTCAAATATCTGGACAACTATGTCCATCTGAGGGGTCTTATCGAATACGGCAATGTATGCGAGAAGAATTGCCTGTACTGCGGTCTGAGGAGTGGGAACGGCAAGGTGGAGCGCTACTGCCTCAGCGACGAGGAAGTGCTGGAATGCGCCCGCCTGGCCCACGAACTGGGTTACGGTTCTGTAGCCCTGCAAAGCGGTGAGCGCAGCGATCCGGAGTTCATAGACAAGATAGAGTATCTGGTAAGGGAAATCAAGAAGATAGACGGTGGAAGCCTTGGCATCACCCTTTCGCTGGGTGAACAGAGCGAGGAAACCTACAGGCGTTGGTTCCAGGCCGGAGCCCACCGCTATCTGTTAAGGATAGAGTCTTCGTCCGAGGAACTATATTACAAGATCCACCCAAAGAACGCCAAGCACAGCTTCCAGCACCGGCTGGATTGCCTGGAGAGCCTCAAAAGCATTGGCTACCAGACGGGAACCGGAGTAATGGTAGGTCTTCCATTCCAGACCCTGGACCATCTTGCGGACGACCTTCTGTTCTTCCAGAAGATGGATGTGGCAATGGTAGGAATAGGCCCCTACATCCCCCATCCCGACACTCCCCTGTACCGGTTCAAGGACCTTGTACCTTCTGCAAAAGAGCGTATGGATATGACTCTCAAGATGATAGCCGTCCTGCGGATTATGATGCCGGAGATCAATATGGTGGCGGCCACGGCCAACCAGACCGTGGATCCACAGGGAAGGGAGAAGGCGATTGCGGCTGGAGCCAATGTCATAATGCCTAACCTAACGCCCGGAGAATACCGCGAGAGTTATTTCATCTACCCTGACAAGGCCTGCGTAAAGGATATGCCGGACCAGTGCAAGTCCTGCCTGGACATTCGTCTTGCAGCCATAGGGCACAAGATTCTATACAATGCCTGGGGAGATTCTGTAGCCTTCACAAAGAAGGCCCGCTGACAAAATATTATGGCAATGATATGCGGGGCAGGATGCCCTGCAGGTAAGCTATAGCAAGGCCGTAGTTGGTAATGGGGACGCCCGCCGCTGCGGCTTTCCTTATGCGTGAGCGCACAAGGCGGGCGTTTGCCACGCACGTGCCGCAATGGATGATGAGGCTGTACGGGGACAGGTCCTCCGGGAAATTGTTCCCGGCGGCAATGTCCACGTCCAGCTCCCCTGTCCGTTTGCGGAGGAGGGCGGGGATTTTCACGCGGCCGATGTCCTCCGTGTCAGGCACGTGAGTGCAGGCCTCGGCAATGAGGACGCGGGCGCCGGGGCGCAGCGCGTCAATTGCCTTTGCGCCTGCAACGAAAGCGCGCAGGTCACCCTTGGCCGCGGCCAGCAGCACTGAGAACGATGTGAGCGACCAGTCCCGGGGGATGGCCTTGTTAACCAGGCCGAAGACCTGGGAATCAGTGATTACCAGGTCCGGCTTGTTTCCAAGGCTGTCCATTGCCGCCTGGAGCGAATCCGGCGTGCAGCAGTGCGGCACGCAGCCGCGGTCCAGCAGTTCCCTGAGGATCTGCACCTGCGGCAGTATCAGGCGGCCTTTTGGCGCCTCCTTGTCCTGGGGCATCACCAGCAGCACGTTGCTGCCGGGGCCAACCAGGTTCCCTGTAAGGTATTTGCTCTCTTCCTTGGGCGCCACGGCCGCAATCCTTTGCAGCAACGATTCCACGCTCTGGCCGCGCTGATAGATTACGGAGGGGATGCCGGCGCCGTCCAGCGTGGACTGCAGTTCCGCCATTGCGGCGGAATCGCTGTCCAGCAGGACGGCCACATCCGTCTCGTCCATCACCGCGCGGGTGAGCCGCTGCCTTTCCGCGCCAAGGGTGCCGTTGTCATCGATGCCCGCGGTGTCTATCAACACGCAGGGGCCAAGGTCCGGCAGTTCCGCAATCTTGCGGACAGGATCCGTGGTGGTTCCCGGTACGGGGCTCACCAGCGACACCTCCTGGCCGCAGATTGCGTTGACCAGGGTGGACTTGCCGCTGTTGGTGGGCCCGAAGAAAGCAATGTGGAGGCGTTCCATATGCTAGAATCTGAAATCCCTTGCGCCACCTTCGATGGCTTTGAGGCGCTGCTCGGTGATCTCGCGTGTCCTGCCTTCAGGAATATCGAATATGCTCTTGGCTATGAGGGCCTCGCCCACTGCCTTGGTCTCAGGAGAAGCATAGTCCATCAGATATTCTTTCAGGGTCATAAGTGCATTTGGCGTGCAGCAGAGGCTTATCTTGCCGCTCTTGCAGAGGCTCATAAAGCGGTCTCCGGTACGGCCCTCGCGGTAGCAGGCGGTGCAGAAACTTGGGATATGGTCGTTCTGCAGGAGCCATCTCACAACCTCGTCAAGCGTACGGGTGTCGGAGACGTCAAACTGGGACGTCTCGTCGTGCCTTTCCACTGTGGTATAGCCGCCCACGCTGGTGCGTGAGCCGCCGCTGATCTGGGAAACGCCGCAGTGCAGCAGCTGCTCCCTCATCCTTGCGGATTCCCTGGTGGAGATGATCATTCCGGTGTAAGGCACCGCTACGCGGAGCACTGCAACCAGCTTGCGGAAGATGGAGTCCGGAAGGGCATCAGGGAAATCTTCTGTAGATATGTCTTCGGCAGGGCATATACGCGGGACGCTGATGGTGTGGGGGCCTACGCCAAAGCGGGCCTCGAGATGCTCGGCGTGCATAAGCATTCCCACCAACTCGTACATATAGTTGTTAAGGCCAAAGAGGACACCGATTCCAACATCGTCGCAGCCGCCTTCCTGGGCGCGGTCCATTGCCTCTGTATGCCAGTCATAGTCGCTCTTGGGTCCTGTAGGGTGCAGGGCCTTGTACTGCTCCTTGTTGTAGGTTTCCTGGAATAGGATGTATGTTCCAATGCCGGCTGCCTTAAGCTTGCGGTAGGAATCCACATCCGTTGCCGCAATGTTCACGTTCACCCTGCGGATGGAGTTGCCTCCCTCCCTTACGGAATAGATGGTCTTGATGGAATCCAGGATGTATTCCAGCGGATTGTAGACCGGATGCTCGCCGGACTCTACGGCAAGACGCTTGTGGCCTATGCGTATGAGGGCGCGCACCTCAGCCTCGATCTCCTCCTGTGTAAGCTTCTTGCGGGGGATGGTCTTGTTCTTGAGGTGGTAAGGGCAGTAAACACAACCGTTCACACAGTAGTTGGAAAGGTACAGGGGCGCAAAAAGCACTATCCTGTTTCCGTAAAACTTATGCTTGATATCTGAAGCAAGATTATAGATACGCTCTTCTGTCTCAGGGTCGTTGCAGGCCATGAGGATAGCTGCTTCCCTGTGGGTGATGCCTTTATATTTGGCTGCCTTCTCAAGGATTTCCTGGATTCGGGCCTTGTTTCCGCACTCGCGGGAGGCTTCTGCAATGCTCTCTAATATTTCGTCGTGATTTATGAAATCGTCGGCGTGAATTGATGATGGGTTGTACATTTCCTTGGTTTTTTTGGAACCTCTAATTTACGCTTTTCCACCAACATTAACAATCTTTTATCGATGTATTATTATATTTACGAAACACAAAAAACTATGCGCCACAGGGACATCATATTACAAAGGCAACGGATAATAATTCTCCTGAACGACTGCCTCTGGTACGGGCACGCGGACTGCGCCCAAGGGTCCGTGTCCGTCCCGGACACCGGCCCCCGGGCGCGCCGCGTCCGCACCATCCGCAGACTGAACCGCAAACTGTGGGGGCGGCTCACATCAAAGGGCTGGACTGTTGTCATCAACTGGAAATGTGAACTCCCAGGAGGTGCTCAAAGTAACACCGGCAAACTCACTTTACCACATTTTTTGATTATCTTGTTGAAAGAAATCTCAAGACTAAAACTATTACTGCTGAAATGAAAAGATACTTACTGATTGTCTTTGCCGCCTTCCTGGCAATCCAAAGCCTTGACGCCCAGCCTCCACGTGTTCCCGAGAGCATTGTATTCGCAGGCCAGACCATTACCTTCGACCGCCCTGACCTATACGAGAGGATGGACCGCGAGCTCATCACCTTCACCTATATGCACACCAACTCCACCCTTATGCTCAAGCGCTCAAAGCGCATCTTTGAAGAGGTGGAGCCCATCCTGGAGGAATACGGCATCCCTAACGATCTCAAGTACCTTATGGCAATAGAAAGCAACCTGGACCCCGCCAGCGTCTCCCCGGCCGGAGCGGCTGGCCTGTGGCAGTTTATGACTGCCACCGGCCGCCAGTACGGCCTGGAGGTCAACTCCAACATTGACGAGAGGTACAACACCAAGAAAGCCACCGAAGCCGCCTGCAAATATCTCCAGGACGCTTACAAGCGCTACGGAGACTGGATGACCGTGGCCGCCAGCTACAACGCCGGAATGGGCGGCATCAGTTCCAAGCTGGAAGCCCAAAGGCAGGAAAGCGCCCTGGACTTGTGGCTCGTGACCGAAACCAGCCGCTATATGTTCCGCATCCTCGCCGCCAAGATGATGTTCGAGGACCCCATCAGTTTCGGTTTCAACGTCCTGGATTACGATATGTACCCCTATTATCCTCCAAAAGAGGTGGTTACGGTCACCGATCCCATCCCTGACCTGGTCCTCTTCGCCGGCCAGCACCACGTAAGCTACGCCCGTCTCAAAGAAGCCAACCTGTGGCTCAGGGAAGACAAGCTCAACAACTCTTCCCACCGCACCTATTACGTAACAATCCCTTAGACTATTTTATTCTAAAATAATTTTATTATATTTGGATATTGAATATTCAAAATAAGACATAGCTAGTTATGAAAAAATTTTTCTTTCTATCCTTGCTGATGATCTTCAGCTTTAACGTCTTCGCACAGGAAGAGGCGCTGAGGCTCATAGCAGAGAACCCTGACAGGGCCGCAAACAATATGCACTCCTACGAGTTCAATCCCATAGAGGATACTCCGGCCCCCAAGGGATTCAAACCCTTCTATATTTCACATTACGGACGCCACGGCTCAAGATACGAGCAGAACTCCACCTTTGCGCGCACCGCTCAGCAGGCCTTCGCATTCCTTGACAGGATGGGACTCCTCACCCAGGAAGGAAAGGACCTGTACGAGATGGTCAACACAGTTGTTGACGCTCACAAGGGAATGGAAGGTTCTCTGACCCCGCGTGGAGCACGCGAGCACAAGACACTGGCTGCCAGGATGTTCCAGAGGTTCCCCGATGCCTTCAAGAACAAGGACCGTTATGAGGTTGACAGCTTCTCCAGCACTAACTTCCGCTGCATTGTAAGTATGTGCAACTTCACCAACAGCCTCAAGGAGAAGTTCCCCAAGGGAGACTTCACCTTCACCAGCACGGAGAAGTATATGTCCTATATCAACCCCAGCCTCAGCATCCGCAGGCCGACAGACCCGCCGGCAGCACCAAGGATGCCGTCTTCTTCTTCATTTTCAAGCTCCAGGTCTGCAAATCCTGTAGTTCCCCCGTTCAGGGCAGCTACCGGAACCCCGGGATATGATTTCACCCGCTTCCTGACCCCTCTGTTCACAGACCTCGACCAGGCGCTCAAGGTGCTCGGAAACCCTGAGTCCTTTGTACGCGCCATCTATACCACCGGCAGCTACTGCCAGGACGTAGACTTCCTTGGAATTGACATCTTCAGGAAGTACTTCACCCCTGAGGAGCTCGTTTACTTCTGGGCCAGCGGCAATGACAACATCTACCGTATGTGGGCAGGTTCAGTTGAGCAGGGAGACGTTATACGCTACGCCATCATCCCTCTTATGAAAGACTTCATAGAGAAGGCTGACGCGGCCATCCAGCCCGGCAGCCACAGGGTGGCTGACCTCCGCTTTGGTCACGACACCTCCATCCTTCCTCTCTTTGCGCTTATGGGAGTTGATGACACACAACACCGCAACTTCCCTTACCGCGAGGCTCACAACAACGGCTGGTACGCATTCTTCCAGGTTCCTATGGCAACAAACTGCCAGATGATATTCTACAAGAACAAGAAGGACGAAGTTCTCACCAAGGTCCTCTACAATGAGAAAGAGATCACCTTTGAGAACATCCAGCCGGTTTCCGGTCCTTACTACAAGTGGGAAGACCTCAAGGCATACTTCCAGGGTCTCTGCGACCAGGCCGCCAAGCCTTGGGTATCCCGCAGGGTATTCTAGTAACGATTGACACCTATCTTAACTTTTCTATCTAAAATTTATAGAATATGAAAACTCTATTTACGGCTGTAACCGCTTTATTGTTCAGCTGCGCAACAATGCTCGCAGCACCGGCAATTGAGCCTCTCGAGGAAGGTCAGTACAAGATTTCCGTGGGAGAGGTATCAATGATAGTGGATGCCGCCCACGGAGGAAAGATCCTTTCCTTCAAATATGGCGATGCCGAGGCTATCTCCCAGATCCAGATGCCCAACGCATTTGGAAGCACCTTCTGGACCAGTCCCCAGAAGGAGTGGAACTGGCCTCCCGTACCGGAGTATGACACAATGCCGTTCACGGCAACCGAGGACGGTGGGGTGCTCAGGCTTCACGGACCCGTTTCCGAGAGGTTCAAATACAGCATCAGCAAGGAATTCGCAACGGACCCTTCTGACAACTCAATCCTTGTCACCTACACCATTACCAATGAGGGAGACACTGAGAGAAGCGTAGCTCCTTGGGAGATTACCCGCGTTCCTAATGCAGGCGCAGTCATTTTCCAGGCTCCGTTCGAGTCAATCACCCCGGCTGGCCTGCTTCCATTCAAGGAGCAGAACGGAATTGCCATATACGAGGCTGACACAGCTCCCCAGAACCGTAAGGTTAACGCCAACGGAAAGGGATGGTACACATTCATCAACCACGGCCTTATGCTTATGAAGCGCTTCCAGGACCTTGAAGAAGGACAGGAAGCTCCTGGCGAGGCGGAAATCCAGGTTTACGTCAATGTAGGCAAGACCTTTATGGAACTTGAGTGCCAGGGTCCATACACCACCCTCAAACCGGGCGAGTCATTGCACTGGACTGTTAAATGGAACCTTGTTCCACAGGCAGGCCCAGGCCCCGGAGCATTCCCGGGCGGAGCCCCTGGACAGAGACCTCAGGGCGCACCGGGCCAGAGGCCGCAAGGTGCACCCGGTCAGAGACCCCAGGGCGCGCCGGGTGGATTCCCGGGCGGTTTCCCTGGAGGATTCCCGGGCGGAGCGCCTCAGAGGCAGCAGTAAAAACAGCTGAAAATATCAGCGCTTGGAAGCGCGGACCACGTTTACAAATTCAACCATCTCTGAAAGCCAAGGCTTCACGAAAAGGTTGATTCCGTGGCCCGCGCCTTCTACTAGATAGAGCATTGTGGGTATTCCGCAGTTCTTCCAGGCATCGTACAGTTCTACTCCCTGGCAGTGCGGAACCACATTGTCTTTTGTACCGTGGAACATTATTGCCGGAGGATCTGAAGGATCCAGATAGGTGATTGGGCTGATGGTGCGGAAAAGGTCGTCCTGGCCGTTGTATTCCACGCCAAGGAGAGCCTCTTCAGGGGTGCCGCCCCAAGGGCGCTCCCACTCGCATTCCATATTCAGGAGGTCGATAGGGCCGGACCAGTCGCAAACGCAGTCAACTGCGCTGCTGTAAGAGGTGTAGGGTCCAACAGAACCTTCAAGGTCCACATCGTACTCCCCTACCTTTGCTTTCTTGATGTTGCTGGTTGCTCCGGCAAGTGAGGACAGGTGTCCTCCGGAAGAGAAGCCGGAGATTGCAATGAAAGAAGTGTCGAACTTATATTCCGCCGCCTTGGCCCTTACAAAGCGGATGACGGCCTTGATGTCGTTTATCTGTGCGGGGAACTTGGCGTCGGCGCTGGAGCGGTGGTTGGGAGCCACAACGGCGTAGCCGGCGTCCAGCAGGGCCTGGCCAATGCTGTCAAGGTTGGCCATTCCCTTGGAATTGTTTGAGAACCAAGCACTTCCGTAAATGTGAATTACAACCGGATAGGACGCCTTGACTTCCTTGGGAAGGTAGATGTCCAGATTGTGGTATACCTCTCCGTCATTGGCATAGTTGATATCCTTGAACTGCTGTCCGCACTGGATTTCCGGCATACGGAAGGAAAAACCGGCCAACTGGGCGGAAGTCATACCGGCGGGAGCCTGGGCGCTCAAGGAAAGCGCCGCGCAAAGGATGAATGCAATTGCAAATGAAGCTTTTCTCATAATTCTATCATTTTTGTTGGTTTTAGCATTTAAATGTAGTCATTATTTTTGGCAAATTGCTATCTTAGAGGTTACAATGGTTGGATTTCACAGATTAATAACAATTACAAAATACCCACTTATGAAAAAACTAATGATTGCCCTGGGCGCCTTTTTCTGCGCCCTTCCCCTCTTTGCTCAGCCAATCCTCACAAAGGATAACATAGAGCAGGTTCTCAAGGCAATGACCCTTGAGGAGAAAGCCACCCTCTGCGTGGGCGGAGCCCGCGCCGCCGTAGTGAACGGCGTTACCTCCGGACAGGCCGTAGGCCCTGTACAGGGAGCCGCCGGAAACACCCGTCCCCTTGCAAGGTTCGGCATTCCTACAACCTACCTGGCCGACGGCCCCGCCGGCCTCCGCATCAATCCTACCCGCCAGGGAACGACAGAGACTTTCTATTGCACAGGATTCCCTATCGGAACCCTTCTGGCATCTTCCTGGGACGTTGACCTGGTGGAGAAAGTGACCACCGCAATGGGAAACGAGGTCCTGGAGTACGGAGTAGACGTTCTTCTTGCACCTGGCGTAAACCTGCACAGAAACCCGCTCAACGGCCGTAACTTCGAGTATTTCTCAGAGGATCCCGTCCTCTCCGGAAATATGGCCGCCGCTTACATCAAGGGTGTTCAGTCCAACAACGTAGGAACCTCAATCAAGCACTACGCCGCCAACAACCAGGAGACCAACCGTAACGAAGACGATGCCATAATCAGCGCCCGCGCCCTCCGCGAACTCTATCTCAAGAACTTCGAGATTGCCATCAAGAAGGCAAAGCCCTGGACGGTTATGTCTTCCTACAACAAACTTGACGGCAAATACACCCAACAGAGCGAAGACCTCCTCACCAAGGTCCTTCGTGACGACTGGGGATATGAAGGAATAGTTATGACTGACTGGGGCAGCAAGGCAGCAACTGCCGACGCCACAGCCGCAGGAAACGACCTTATGGAGCCGGGCAACGAGACCGAGATCCAGCGCATCGTTGACGCCGTTAAAAACGGCACCCTCTCCGAGGCCGACCTTGACAGGAACGTCCGCAATATGCTCAACTACATTGTAAAGACCCCTGCCTTCCGCAAATACAACTACTCCAACAAGCCGGACCTCAAGGCCCACGCCAAGGTTGCACGCGACGCCGCGGCAGAGGCAATTGTGCTTCTGCGAAACGAGCAGAACACCCTGCCTCTGAAGGGCGGCGAGAACGTTGCCCTGTATGGAATAGGCGCACTTGAATTCGTAGCCGGAGGAACAGGTTCAGGAAACGTGAACAAGGCTTACGTGGTAAATATGAAGGAAGGCCTTGAGAACGCCGGATTCAGGGTAGACCAGTCCCTCATCAACTACTACCAGGCATACATCGACTTCCAGAACGCAACAAGGCAGCTCACCGCTACCAACAACCGCGGATTCGGAGGATTCGGAGGCTCAGTCCTTGCCAACATAGAGGTTCCCGCAGCCGCTGTAACAGCAGAGGCCGGCCGCAATGACGTTGCCGTCATCGTGATCACCCGCAACGCAGGTGAGGGCGCGGACCGCAAGGTTCCGGACGACTTCAACCTCTCCCAGAACGAGCAGGAACTCATTAACAACGTTTCCACCGCATTCCATAAGGCAGGCAAGAAGGTAATAGTTGTCCTTAACGTGGGCGGCGTTGTGGAGACCAACTCCTGGAAGTATCTCGTAGACGCCATCATCCTCCCTTGGTCTCCCGGCCAGGAAGGCGCAAACGCAGTTGGAGACATCATCGCCGGCAAGGTCAACCCTTCAGGAAAGCTCCCTATGACTTTCCCTATGTCATACTTTGACCATCCGTCCTCAATGAACTTCCCTTACGACTATGTCAGGGGCAACCAGGGCAACAACCGCAACCCTGTCAAGGATGTGGATTACACCAACTATGAGGAAGGAATCTGGGTTGGATACCGCTACTTTGAGAAGGCAGACCGCGCTGTTTCATATCCGTTCGGATTCGGCCTCAGCTACACCACCTTCTCTTACAGCAAGCCTACCGTAAAGGCCACCGCTGACGGATTCATCGCAACCGTTACCGTCACCAATACAGGAAAGGTTGCAGGAAAAGAGGCAGTAGAGCTTTATGTATCCGCTCCTGCAGGAGGAATGGTAAAGCCTGAGAAGGAACTCAAGGCATTTGCCAAGACCGGAATGCTCCAGCCGGGCCAGAGCCAGGTTCTCACATTTACCGTTTCCAACTACGAGCTCGCCTCATTCAACCAGGATGTAAACCGCTGGGAGGCCGCTCCTGGAACATATACCGTAAAGTTCGGCGCCAGCTCAGCAAACATCCCCGCAAGCGCAACATACAAGCTTGGAAAGCAGCAGACCTGGAATGTCAGCGACGCCTTCCTGAACGTAGCAATAAAGGATATGACATTCTAGCGGTTCCTTACGAATGCAAGGGTGGCCGCGCTTATGCGCACGTCCCCAGGGACGCATTCGCGCAGCGCGGCGTGACAAGCCGCAAGCGTGGAACCCGTAGTGAAAGTATCGTCAACAAGCAGGATGTGCCGGATGCCCTCCGGCACATTCGCTTTGAATGCCCCGGAGATGTTGGTGCCGCGCGCCTGCGCGTTGGAGCGCACCTGGGAAGACCTGCGGCGTGGCTTGGAAAGGATGTCAGTGCGCAGGGGCGCGCCCAGCGCAGCGGCAACCTCCCGGGCTATTATCTCCGCCTGGTTGTAGCCTCTTTTCCAGCGCCGCGTCCAGTGCAGGGGCACCGGGACTACGGCGTCCACATCGGCAAAATGCTCAGCGCCCGCAAGCGCTTCGCCCAGGCGTCGGGCAAACACCTTCCCCTGCGCAATCCTGAAATTGTATTTCAGTTCACGCGCAATGTTCCTGTATCCGGATTGGGAATTGTAGAAGAACAGCGCAGCCGCATAGCAGTAGCGCTCGCGCACGCCATCGGGCACAACGATGCGGGAGTTGAATTCATCCGCCATAGCGTTGTGGGTGCTCTCCCAGAAACGGGTGTAGGGGAAATCCATCTCGCAGCCAAGGCAGATATGCTCCTCGCGCAGGTTCAGGGGACGGCCGCAGACTATGCACAAACGGGGCATCAGCAAATCTGCCAATGCCCTGCAAGAAGTTTTCAAGTCAAGCTTAGCGAAAAGGGGGTTCATCAACAAGCCATAGCTCCGCAACAGTTGATTACCTGACCGCTGACATAAGAAGAGAGGTCGCTTGCCAGGAAGAGAGCCACATTGGCAACGTCTTCAGGAGTGCCGCCGCGCCTCAGGGGGATGGTCTTCACCCACTGGTCGCGGACTTCCTGAGGCAGGGCCCCGGTCATCTCAGTGATGATGAAGCCCGGCGCTATGGCGTTAGCCCTGATTCCGCGCGGACCCATTTCCTTTGCGATTGACTTTGTGAGGCCTATGAGACCCGCCTTGGAGGCGGAGTAGTTGCACTGGCCGGCGTTGCCGGACACTCCCACTACGGAAGACATATTGATTATGCTGCCGCCACGCTGCTTTGCCATTACAGGGGTAAGCGCGTGTATGAAGTTGAAAGCGGACTTGAGGTTCACTGTGAGAACCGCATCCCACTGCTTCTCCTCCATACGGAGCATAAGGCCGTCGCGTGTGATGCCGGCGTTGTTCACCAGGATGTCTATGCGGCCGAATTCCTTGAGAATCTCTTCCACCACCTGATGTGTCTGCTCAAAGTCTGCGGCGTTGGAGGCATATGCCTTAACCTTGTGGCCACAGGCCTCGAGTTCCTCTATTGTCTGCTTTGCTACATCGTTAATTTCAAGATCGGTGAACGCTATGTCAGCGCCCTCCTGGGCGAATTTAAGGGCTATCGCCTTACCTATTCCTCTGGCTGCTCCCGTGATAAGGGCAACCTTTCCATCTAAAAGACCCATAATTATTCTTGATTCATTACTGTTTCTATGTCATCGGGGGCAATCGGAAGCCTGTTGGGGCCCAGCCTGCGGGCTCCGTCAGGGGTTACCAGAACGTCGTCTTCCAGGCGGATTCCGCCAAAGTTGTAGTAAGACTCCAGTTTGGAGTAATTGACAACGGCCTTTGCCTTGCCGTCGTTCTTCCATTTCTCTATGAGGGCGGGAATGAAATAGATACCGGGCTCGTCCGTAACCACATTGCCCGGAACCAGGCGCCTTGCCATACGGAGGCTGCCCAGGCCAAGCTGGGTGGAACGCTTCTGGTCAGGATCGTATCCTACATAATCCTCTCCAAGGTCCTCCATATCGTGTACGTCCATTCCCATATTGTGGCCGAGGCCGTGAGGCATAAAAAGGCCGGCAATTCCGTCTGCAACCATCTGGGGAACGTCTCCGCGCACAAGGTCAAGGGCCTTGAGGCTCTCAAGCATATGGGCGGCCACTGCAAGGTGGACGTCCCTGTATGCGGTTCCCGGCTTGGTCAGGGAGAACGCCAGCTCGTTGCACTCGTAGACTATCTGGTAGATTTCCCTCTGCTTTGTGGTGAATTTTCCTCCGGTTGGATATGTCCTGGTGAAGTCTGAAGCGTAGTGGTTGTTGTTCTCCACTCCGGCATCGATCACCAGAAGCTTGCCGGGCTCTATTACATTGTCGTGAGCGTGGCAGTGGAAGATTTCTCCGTGCTGGGTGAGGATGGTGGGGAAAGAAACGCCCCAGCCCTTGCACAGCGACAGCCCTTCCATATTGCCTACTATCTCCTGCTCTATGACGCCGGGCTTGATGCCCTTCCTTCCAATGGTGTGCATCTGCTGGCCAAGGTCGCAGGCATCGTCCAGTTCCGCAATCTCAAAGTCTTCCTTGACGAGCCTCATTGAGACTATGGCGCGGATGAGCGCCTCTGAAGGCTGGGTGATGCCAAGCTGCTGCATCTTGAGCTTGTTGTAATACCTGTACTGGGGGATGATGTGTATCTTGCGGCCTTTGACGATGGCTTCTGAAACAACCCAGTCCAGCTTGGAGTATGGGGCGCTGTTATCCACACCCGCTCCGGCGGCGAGGCTTGCCACGGAAGGCATTGGGCCCATCCAAATGATGTCGTCTACCTCAAAGTCATCGGCAAAGATGGTTTCCTTGCCGCTGTCCAGGTCGATGACCGCGGCAAAGCGCGGCTCGTCAATCCCGAAGTAATACAGCCAGGTGCTGTTCTGGCGCCATTTGTAGCAGTTGTCGCCATACTGCGCCGGAGCCTCCACGTTGCCCAGAAAAACTGCTATTCCGCCTTCTCCTGCCATCTTTGCGGCAAGTTCGCGGCGCCTCTTGAGGTAAATTTCCTTGGAAAACATATCCCTATTCTTTATTCTTTGGTTATCTTTACAAATATACTAAGAAATTGCGATTATGTTAGTTTTGGCAATCCTTGCCGTGGTTGCGGGAGTAGTGGGAATAATAGGAAGCCTGTTCCCGGGCATTCCCGGACCTCCTCTCAGCTGGCTTGGCGTCCTGCTGATGTACTTTTATGGGCGTGCGGGAAAAGGAGATCCCATAAGCACCAAATTGCTCTTGATATGGCTGGCCATAGTGATAGTGGTGGCCGTTGTGGGATATATAATACCTTCTTATACCACAAAACTCACCGGGGGCAGCAAATATGCTTCCAGGGGAGCCATCATAGGCCTGTTTGCAGGACTGTTCATACCGCCTGTGGGAATGATAGTGGGCAGCCTCCTGGGCGCCTTCCTGGCAGATTTCATATTTGAGGACAAGGGCGTGTGGGCGTCTTTCAAGGCTTCCATTGGTGCGTTTGCCGGATTTATGTGTACCACCGGGCTGAACATAATCTGTTCCGGCCTTATGATGTACTATATCATTGCAGCATTCTAATTCAAAATAAATCATATTATGAAAAAACTGTTGTTATTTGCCCTGGCCATTGGAGCGCTGTGCTCCTGTGCCAAATCCCAGCCGGGTCTGGTAAAAGTGGAAGGAGGACTCATCCAGGGCGTTGTAAATGAAGAAATGGCAATTTATAAGGGTATCCCGTTTGCCGCACCTCCTGTGGGTGACCTCAGGTGGAAGGCTCCGCAGCCGGTGATTCCCTGGGACGGCGTACGTGACGCCTCACAGTTCTCAAAGGGCCCTATCCAGGGTGGCCGCAATATGGACGAATACAGCGAGGACTGCCTGTACCTTAATATCTGGAGTCCTGCAAAGACGCCAAAGGACAAGATGCCTGTAATGGTATGGATATACGGAGGCGGATTCAGCGGAGGCAACGCCGCACAGTTTGACGGAGCGCCGCTGGCACGCAAGGGCGTGGTGCTGGTCACCATCAACTACCGCGTTGGCTGGCTGGGTTACCTGGCGCTGCCGGAGCTGAGCAAGGAGAATCCTGAGGGTGTTTCCGGAAACTACGGAATCCTGGACCAGATTGCGGCTCTCAAGTGGGTGCAGAACAATATTGAGAAGTTTGGCGGAGACCCCGGCAACGTAACAATTTTTGGCGAATCTGCCGGAGGTATTTCTGTAAGTATGCTGTGTGCATCTCCGCTGGCCAAGGGGCTGTTCCGCAGTGCAATATCACAGAGCGGCGGATCGTTCGGCCCATACAGGCCAACTTCCTATCCGGGAGAGAATATGAAACTGTTGAGCGTGGCGGAGAAGGACGGAGAGGCCTTTGCCGCGGCAATGGGAGCAAGCTCGCTTGCGGACCTGCGCGCGGTTGACGCCTCAAAGTTCGTGGGCGGTCCCGTTACGGGAGGCGCCTGGCCTATAGTGGACGGCTACGTAATCCCTGACGACCAGTACCGTATGTACGAGAACGGAAACTTCAACGACGTGAACATCCTGGTTGGATACAACTCTGACGAGGGCGCAAGCTTCTCTCGTGAGAGGGATCCCAAGCTGCACAGGGCTTCCATAGAGCAGAGGTTCGGTCCTTTCACGGACAAGCTGCTGGAGGCATATCCCGTTACGGAAACCACGGTTCCAAAGTCCGGACGCGACCTTATGCGCGACGCCGCATTTGGATGGCATACCTGGATCTGGTGCCGCCTGCAGGCGCAGAAGGGCAAGTCCAACGTGTTCCTGTATTACTTTGACCAGCATCCTGACTATCCGGAGGATTCTCCAAGATACGGCCAGGGATCGCCTCACGGCCAGGACGTTGCGTTCGTATTCCAGAATCCGGACGAGTCAATGCCCACAAACAAGGCCCTGTCTGACATTATTGGAGACTACTGGACAAACTTTGCAAAGTACGGAGACCCTAATGGAGAAGGACTGCCCCAGTGGCCGGAATTCACACTGGAGAACTCCCAAGCAATGTACCTGAGCGGAGACAAGCCGTTTGCCGGACCTGTCCCTGACGAGAAGTCACTCTGGGTTATGGATTCATACTTCGCCTGGAGAAGGACTCCGGAAGGAGCCGCCTGGGCCAAATAGATTCAAGACGGCGGCGCGGATGTTGGCAAGGGCCACATCCCTGCGCATAGCCTCTTCCAATGACTGTCCTCCCGGTTTGACCGGGAGGATTTTTTCAAATCCAAGGGAGGAAAGGGCGTCGGGGTCCTTGGCTATGCCGCAGATGGCGACGGCCGGAACGGCCAGGCTGCGGCAGTGCTCCAGCACTGCAAAGCAGGCCTTGCCGTGAAGGCTCTGGGCGTCAAGGCAGCCCTCGCCGGTGATGACCAGGTCAGCGCCGGCGGCCAAGGAGTCGAAGCCCAGGGCGGAAAGGACCAGGTGGGCGCCCGGGAGGAGCGGCGCGGCCAGGAATGCGCTCAAAGCACCGCCCACGCCTCCGGCCGCGCCGCTTCCTGGCACCGCCTGGAGGTCCTGGCCTGCCATCCCGCGAACGATGTGCGCGAAATTGCGCAGACCCCGGTCAAGGGCCTCAACCTGCCGCGGGTCCGCCCCCTTCTGAGAGGCGAAGACCGCAGCGGCACCTTCCGGCCCGTAGAGCGGGTTGTCCACGTCGCACGCAACCCTGAAGCGGGCTTCGCGCAACCGCGCATCGGCATTTGATCCATCTATGGACACGACTCTTTCAAGGGAGGCGCCCTTTGGGCTTAACTCCTTTCCTGCGGCATCAAAGAACCGCCAGCCAAGAGCGTGAAGCATACCCATTCCTGCGTCATTGGTGGCGCTCCCACCTATCCCTATCAGGAAATCCCTGCATCCGCGGTCCAGCGCGTCCAGGATCAGTTCTCCCAGTCCCCTGCTGTCCGCATTCATCACATCCAGTTCGTCCGGCTTGAGCAGTTCAAGACCGCTTGCCGCCGCCATTTCAATGATCGCCAACTCACCTTTCACCGCATAGGCGGCGCTTGTCATCCTTCCAAGCGGCCCGTGTACCTGCGCTCTGACAAAGGCGGCTCCAAGCGCGGGTGCGAGCGCCTGCACCAGCCCTTCTCCTCCGTCGGAGACGGGCAGGCAGTGCACCTCGCACCCAGGCATCGCCTGTGCCAAGGCGGCGCTTACAGCCTCCGCCACTTCCGCCGCAGTCAGCGACCCTTTGAACGAATCCGGTGCAACTATTATTTTCACGACTGTAATTTAGTGATTTTTCTTATCTTTGAGTAATCACATAAGCATAATAATCCTATGACCAGACGATTCCTCCCCCTCCTGGCATCGCTTCCGCTGATGCTCCTTGGCATCTGCAAGACTTCATTTGCCCAGAAGATTCCTGTGGTGAACCTTGAAAACCAGGTTGTCCAGAAATATATGTCCCACGGCCCGTACAGCGGGTTCGGCACGCAGGCCAGCTATTTTGACAACAAAGAGGAATTCCCTGAGAGATTCGCCTGGGACAAGCCCACAACCGTTGAAATCAACTGGCAGGGCACGCCTGACGGCACCTACACCGTAATCCTGTCGGAAAGCCGCAAGGCCAGGAAGAAAGGGACTGTGGTCCTCACGGAAACCGTCAAAGGCACCAAATTCCTTATGACCAACCTCATCCCCCAAAGGTATTACACCTATCAGGTTAAAGACGGTTCCAAGACCGTCCTCAAAGGCACTTTCAAGACGGAAGGCCTTGTACGTATGCTAAACATCAGGGACTGTGTCAACGCCCGCGACATTGGCGGCTGGCCCACCATAGACGGCCGCAGGGTAAAATACGGCCTGCTCTTCCGCACCGGCAGCATTGACGGGGAATACCACGGCGCCTACGGCGACAACTGCGGCGGCGACCGCTGCCGCAATCCCCTCCACCAGGCCGCCCAGAGCCAGATTGGAGACCCCGCCCGCTACACCCTTTACGACGAATCCGTAAAAGCCCTCCAATTCATTGGCATAGATGCCGATATGGACCTCCGCGGCGTCACCAACGAGGGTCTCTGGGGCAACCAGTGTATGACCCACACCCGTTCCCTGGGCCTCACCAAGATCCCCGGAGCAGACTACTGCCAGATAATGACAGACATCGCCCTCCACAATCCATTCGACGACCCCGCCATTGTCCGTGACGTGGCCTGGATTATCCAGGAACTCAAGAAAGGCCGCCACGTGGCGTTCCACTGCCGTTCCGGCGCAGACCGCACCGGCGGCGTGGCAATGATCATCGAGGCCCTTCTTGGAATGAAAGGCGGCGACATAGCCCTTGATTACGAACTCACATCCCTCTCTTCAGAGGGCACGGGCCAGACCCGCAGCGCCAAGAACGTCCTCACCTCCGGTTACGGATTCTACGGCCGCGGCTTCACAACCCTGGAGGTTGACGAACCGGACCCGGACAAACGCCTCCAGAAACAGGCATACAAATACCTCAACACCGCTTTCCCTGAATACGCCATTTCCACCGCCGACCTGGATTGGTTTATTAATTTTATGCTTGAATAACGCCGCCGTATCTCAATTATTTTAGTATATTTGAGAAACTAACTGACCGCAAATAATTTCTGCGATGAATAGACGGTTCCTATTGATTGCGGCTCTTGCCGCATTCGTCTTCTCGTGTGCACCCTTAAGCCCCACCAATGACAAGGCTGCCGGATCGAACACCCGCCTGAGGAATTTCAGGGCATCCATCAACTGGTATACAACTGGGCCACAACCCGACACTCGCCAGACGTGGATCCCCTTACCGCTGAAGAAATCGCGCTGCTGCGCCAATACCTAATAAAAAAGAATTGATTATGAAAACACCAGCCCGCTTGATCTTAGGCCTGTGCCTCCTGTGTTTCTGCCCTGTGCTCCTGGCGCAGAACGAGGCTTTACCTTACAGGACAGGTCAGTTTAACTCTTCAGAAGAGTCATTGCAGCAATACACGGTTCCTGAGTGGTTCCGCGACGCTAAATTCGGCATCTGGTCCCACTGGGGGCCTCAGGCCGTTCCCCGCGAGGGAGACTGGTACGCAAAGAATATGTACGTGGAGGGCTCAAGGCAGAACAAGTACCACGTGGCCACCTACGGCCATCCGTCCGAGTTCGGATACAAGGACATCGTGGAACTGTGGAAAGCCGAGCGCTGGGACCCTGAAGCACTGATGAAGCTTTATAAGAGGGTAGGCGCCAAGTACTTTGTAAGTATGGGTACCCACCACGACAACTTCTTCCTCTGGGATTCCAAACTGAACAAGTGGAACTCCGTGAACAAAGGTCCGGAGAAAGACGTAGTTGGACTGTGGCAGCAGGCAGCCAAGAAGGAAGGCCTGTACTTTGGCGTTTCTGAGCACCTGGGAGCAAGCTACACCTGGTTCCAGTCCGCCCATAAGGCCGATACCGCCGGAGTCTACGCCGGCGTCCCCTACGACGGTAACGACCCCGTATATGCCGACCTCTATCACCAGAAGGCCGACAAGTCCGATACTGAATGGTTGACAAAGAACCCTGCCTGGCAGGTTGACTGGTACTACAAGATCAAGGAACTTGTGGATATGTATCATCCGGACCTGCTCTATTCAGACAGCGGCTTCCCGTTCGACTACGTTGGAAGATGCCAGGTGGCCAACCTGTACAATTCCGTGACCGATTTCAACGGCAACACCCAGGCCGTATACACCTGCAAGCACGATTCGCAGGGAATGGGCGTCCTTGACGTTGAAAGAGGCGCCGTGGCCGATATCAGCCCCGATCCCTGGCAGACTGACACCTCCATTGGAGACTGGTACTACCGCCGCGGCCAGAGGTATATGACTTCCGACCAGGTCATCCAGATGCTCATAGACGTGGTCAGCAAGAACGGCAACCTCCTGCTGAACATTGTCCAGACTCCGGAAGGTGACCTTGAGGACGATGTGCTCGCCATCCTGGAAGGCATAGGCCGATGGATTGACGACAATGGCCAGGCCATCTACGGCTCCCGTCCCTGGAAGATCTACGGAGAAGGCCCTTCTATGGAGAACCAGGCCAGAGGCACATTTGGAGGCGTAAGGGACGTCCGCGCCTATCAGGCCGGCGACGTGCGCTTCACCACAAAGGACGGAAAGCTTTACGTCTTCTGTATGGAACCAACTGCCGGGAGCCTCAATGTAAAGGCCCTTGGCAAATCATCTCCTTACTATCAGCAGATATCCTCCATAAGGATGCTCGGCAGCAAGGAAAAGGTAAAGTGGACCCAGGGTGCGGACGCGCTTGAGATAAAGAGCCCCGCCAGCCACCCTGAGTACGCGGCAACAGTATACGAAGTTCTCTTTAAATAACGATATTATGAAAAAACTTATCCTTCTTGCAGCCGCCGTACTGTTCTCGGCCGGCCTGCTCAATGCCCAGACACTGGGTAAGGATGCACGCTACTGCAACCCTCTTCCTATGGAAATAGGACAGGGCAGCGCCTCCGGAGACGTAAGCGTCTTCCAATGGGAAGGCAAATACTACATGTTCTGCACAGGTGGCGGCGCCTGGGTTTCTTCCGATATGCTCAACTGGGAATACCACTATGTTGCCGGAGTCCCCGTTGCTCCTGACGTCTGCCCCTACAACGGCAAATTCTATATGACCGGTAACAGTATGAACGTATGGGTGGCCGACAATCCCCTTGGACCGTACACGGTACTGGGCCAGTGGAAAGGCACCCCTGACCGCGAGCACGGCTGGAGCCAGGGTTTTGACCCGCACATCTATGTAGATGAGAACAACCAGCCTTACCTGTTCTGGCCGGGAATGGCAATCAGCGGTATCTATTCCGTCAAGCTTGATCCCAATGACATCACCCAGTTCGTAGGCCCCATCACCCATCATTTCAGCTTCAACCCTGACCACGTATGGGAGCGCCAGGGAGAGCAGAACGAGTTCCCCGATGTGGCTTGGATAGAGGGACCGTGGATCTACAAGCACAACGGAACCTATTACCTGCAGTATTCTGCATCAGGAACCCAGTGGAGAACCTATGCCGAGGGTTACTACAAGTCAAAGAACGTACAGGGACCCTATGAGTACGCATCCAACAACCCTCTGCTCCGCCGCACTGAAGGCATAGTTACCGGACCTGCGCACGGAAGTATGGTCACGGGACCGGACGGCAACATCTGGCAGTTCTATACAGTGGTTCTCCGCAGCGGCGGACGCCGCATCGGTATGGACCGAGTTACCGTTGACAAGGACGGCAACCTTGTCTGCAACGTTACCGACACTCCCCAGTGGGCTCCGGGTGTAGTAAAGGATCCTACAAAGGGAGATTCCGGATCACTGATCGTATCCATTGGCAAGACAACCAGGAGCACCGGCGGCGGATCCCCGGGAGCCGCAAAGGTAGCTTCCAGCGAGAAGCCCGGAAGAGGCCCTGAATACGCCCTTGACAACTCCACCGCAACCTGGTGGGAGCCTGCCGATGACGACGCCAATCCAACCCTCACAATCAGCCTGTCCCCTGCTGTAGACCGCGACAGGGTGCAGACATTCAAGATTGACGGCTCCAGGCTGCTGTTCGGCGGCGGCGGAAGAGGCTTCGGCTTTGGCGGCGGCGCTACTGCTCTTCCTATCTACAAATACAAGATCGAGGTTTCAATGGACGGCGAGAACTTCACCACAGTGCTCGACACCTCCAACAACAAGGTGCCAAGGAACGTGATATTTGACGAGATCCCTCCTGTAGAGTGCCGCTTCGTCCGCCTGACAATGCTTGACTGGCCAAAGAACAGCCCTCTGAGCATCCTTGATTTCTCAGTATTTGGCAAGGCTACGGGTTATTCACCTTCCCAGGTTCCCGTTCCCACACCCAAGAAAATGAACTGATACTTCAATAACACTAACACTCTATAAGAAATGAAAAGAATCATACTCCTTTCAGTAATGATGCTGGCAGCCCTGGCTGCATCAGCTCAGCAGAGAAACAACGTAGTGCCGTCCTTCGCCGGCGCCGTTGAAGACTTCAAGCCTAACGTTACCAACCAGAGGGGCCATCAGTACCCAATGGTAAACTCCCAGGGCGCCGTCCGCGCTCAGCTCCGTGCCCCTCAGGCCAATTCCGTTCAATTGGACATCGGTGGCAGGAGGTATGAAATGGTAAAGGATGAAAACGGCGTATGGACCGGAACATCAGATCCTCAGGACGTTGGATTCCACTACTATCAGCTCAACGTAGACGGAGCATCAGTTCCGGATCCGGGAACCATCTATTTCTTTGGCGCAGGCCGCTGGGGAAGCGGTATCGAGATTCCTTCCGCCGATATGGATTTCTGGCAGGTAAAGAACGTGCCTCAGGGTGCTTTGGAAGAGAAGTACTACTGGTCAAAGGCTACGGAGAGTATGCGTCACTGCTTTGTATATCTGCCTGCAGAATATCAGAAGAATCCTAACAAGAAGTACCCTGTACTCTACCTCCAGCACGGAAACGCAGAGGATGAGAACGGCTGGGGCTCCCAGGGCCACACAGCCCAGATCCTTGACAACCTCATCGCAGAGGGCAAGGCCGTTCCGTTCATCGTTGTAATAGACTACGGACAGAGCCAGAACATCCACCTTGTTGGCCAGTACGCTCCCGCTCCGCAGCCTGCACAGCAGCCTGCACAGCCGGGACAGCGCCAGGCCAACGCCGGTCCGGACGCTTTCCAGGTAGTCCTCCTCACCGACATCATCCCTATGGTTGAGAAAGAGTACCGCGTAATTGCCGATGCACAGCACCGTGCTCTCGCAGGCCTTTCAATGGGTGGAATGCAGACCCGCAGGATCACCATCGCCAACCCTACCACATTCGCATATGTAGGCCAGTTCAGCGGCGGAACCATCAGCGTTGAAGATGTTCAGGGCGCAGCAGGATTCAAGCAGACCAACAAGCTCGTATTTATGAGCTCAGGAAGCAAGGAGAATCCAAGGGTTATGGAAGCAGCCGAGGCTCTCAAGGGCATCGGAATGAACGCCGTCGGTTACATCTCAGAGGGCACAGCCCACGAGTGGCACACCTGGCGTCGCAGCCTGTACCAGTTCGCACAGCTCCTGTTCAAGTAGGCGACTATTTTACTCTCCAGACATCAAGATTGATTCCTCCTGCAGGGCCCATACCGGGCTGGCAAAGGAACAGGCTCTCGTTCATCCAGGCATACTTGCTGTCCATAGGAGCTTCAAACTTGGGGGCACAGCGGAAATACATACCGCTGTTGCCTCCCATTTTTATAATGCCGCAATTGCGGACGTGGATATTCACTCCGTCATCGGTGCGTATACAATAGATGGCTTCTATTTCCGTTCGGCCATCGCATTGCATTTGATAGTCTGCACCGCCGGGCAGGACTTCTCCTTTGAGACTCGGGCCCTCAAATGTTCCTCCGGTGATGGGAATGACCGTACGGGTTCCCTTTCCAGTATCTCCAACAGTGAAGGCTTGGTCCAGAGTCACGTGCAGACGTACCACATACTCCAATTCCGGGGCTTTGGGCTCGCTTCCCTGCTGGGGTGCGCTGAAGGAAACTTGAGCATTCGCACTGAGAAAGGCGATGAAAGATAAGCATAGAGATAGAAGTGTCCTTTTCATATTTCTTGATTATTAGGTCAATTTAATGTTGATTTAAAAATAGCTATTTTTTCCTATCTTTGAAAAGTGTACTCCAATTCCAAACCTTATGAAAAAACCCCTTCTTTTATTCAGCATTATCTTAAGCCTTGTTGCGGGCAGCCTTGTTGTTGGTTGTAACCCTAAGGAACCAAAGGAGGAAGAGTTAAAAGCCCCTCCCGTTGTCTACCAGTCCCCACCTCCGGGGAGAGAAGACAACATTCCCATAGTGGGAAGCACTCCTGGAGAAGACAATATAGCCATAGTGGGTGCGGCTCCTCCTGAACCGGGTATCAATCCGGAAGCATACAACGTGGATCTGGACATTGCTCCTGATATGAAGAAAGACAAGGAATACCTTATGCAGGTTAAGGTTGTCCTTCCCCAATATGATTCGGAACCTTCCCCGGGTATGGTTCGCGGTTCTAAGGTCTTCTATGCCGATGCAGTTAATTATGTGCACGTTACTCCCATCGCTCCCGGTTTTGATGTAGATCCTGCGGAGTCAAAGATAATTGATTTCGACCCAACCGGCACGGAGATCCAGTTCAAGATCACTCCCAGGGAGAAAGGGCCCAAAATGATCAGCGCAGAGGTTGAGTTGCTTGAGAATGCTGATGGCTCCGGTAACGTGAGATTAAAATCATCCGGCCAGGTTTCCGTAGTAGTGAAGGTGGACGGATGGGGCATAATTGAAGGGGGCCTTGTGGAACTCTTTAAAGTAGTATGGGATATATTCAAGAAATACTGGCCCGCTTTTGTTACTCTGGTCTTTGGTGCCCTTCTCTTTGTCGCCCGCAAATACATAAAGAAGAAAACCGGTTACGGTGGAGACGGAGAGAGTGAAGAAAGCGTAGGCGAAGAGAGCGAGAATGCTGATGAATAACATACAATGAACCCCGGAAATAATCTTCCGGGGTTCGCTGTATTTATTTGCCAGGCCAGGCTCTATTTGAACAGGAGCTGGGCAAATTGATAGAGGCTGCGGCGCCAGGTATGCCACTCGTGAGCAGTACCCTCGGATACATATCCCACTGCGTTTACGCCAATTCCCTTAAGCGCTTCGGCTGCATCCATTACCCTTGGATTCTCCTTGCTTCCACAGCTCATAAACAGCACCTTGTTGGTCTCCTTGTAACCTGCGGAATTCTGAACGTCCTCAACGCTCATAACGCCGCCGCTGAACAGGCCTACGTAAGCAAAGGTAGTAGGATTGGCCATCGTGGTCCTGCGGGTCTGGCCGCCTCCCATTGACAATCCGGCCATTGCACGGTGCTGTGCATCCGGAATTACCCTATACTCCTTCTCAATCATAGGGATGATGTCATTGATCAGGACAACGGCAAACGCATCAGATACGTTTGGAGCACCGTTCTGTCCCTGAGGGAGCTTTGAAGCATACTGAGGAATCAGAGGGATATTCTGACCCTGGCCGTAATCAATCACAACGATAAACGGAACAGCCTTTCCTTCTGCGATGAGGTTGTCAAGGATCTGTGCGGTGTGGCCCTGTGAGCCCCAGCCGTTCTCATCCTCTGCGTTTCCGTGCTGGAGATAGAGTACAGGATACTTCTTGTTAGGGTTCTTGTTATACTCTGCAGGCAGATATACAAAGCAGTGGCGCATTGTCTCTGTGGTAGAAGCCCAATAGTATCTCTCCTCCAGAACACCCTGAGGCACGTTCTTTACCTGCCAGAAATCCATATCGGCTGAAGGGATCTCAATACCGCTTCCCCAGCGGCCAGCGCCAAAGAAATAGATTGTGCCCGGATCCGGAACGGATGCTCCGTCTACGTTGAGCTGATAGTAGTGGAATCCAACATCCTGGGGATCTGATGTTCCGGTCCATACGCCGTTCTCGTCCTTGACCATCTCATATCTCCTTCCACCAATGTCCAACTGTACTGAACTAGCCTGAGGAGCGCGGAGTTGAGCGCGGACTGCGCCCTGGGAGTTGACCATAGGGTACTGATGTCCCCTCTGGTTGGTAACGTTTGGCTTGAAATCCTCAACGGCGCCGGCGAAGGACGGCACTACGTTGTTTCTCTGCTGAGCCGCGGCAGAAACGCCAGCCAGCATCATTACAAAAAGGAAAAATCTTTTCATATCTGCAACTATTGAGGTTAGAATTAACTGTCTTTAAGTCCAATGACTCCTAAAGATAAGTATTTTTTTTTCGTATCTTTACTATATCAATCTAATCAAGCTATGGTAAAAATTGGAACGCCCCTCACAAAGGTGGCCAAGAAGGCGCTGCTGTGCGGCTCCGGGGAATTGGGCAAGGAGGTTGCCATTGAATTGCAACGTTATGGGGTTGAGGTAATTGCACTCGACCGCTATGAGAACGCACCTGCAATGCAGGTGGCTCACCGCAGT
>CACWLD010000011.1:35599-72944 GCA_902761655.1 uncultured Bacteroidia bacterium
GGAGAAACCCGATCTCATAATCCCGGAAGTGGAGGCAATTGCCACGCCAACGCTGGTGGAACTGGAAAAGGAAGGCTATAACGTCATTCCAACGGCCAATGCCACCTTCCTCACTATGAACCGCAAAGGCATACGTCAGCTGGCACACGAAAAACTGGGCCTTCCAACTTCCAATTATCGCTTCGCGGCCACGCGCGCGGAGTTCGACGCGGCAATTGCCGCGGTAGGAACTCCTTGCGTGGTGAAGCCTATTATGAGCTCGTCCGGCCACGGGCAGAGCGTATGCAAGACCCCGGCCGACGCCGACAATTCCTGGAAGATTTCCCAGGAAGGCGGCCGCGCAGGCGGCGGCGAAGTAATAGTTGAAGGCTTCGTGAAGTTCGACTATGAGATTACGCTGCTTACCGTGCGCCACGCCGGCGGCACCACATTCCTGAATCCGGTCGGCCACCATCAAGTGGACGGCGACTACCGCGAGTCCTGGCAAGCCCAGCCAATGAGCCAGAGCGCCTTGGAGCAGGCTCAGGATATCGCCAAAAAGATTACAGATGCCCTGGGCGGCTATGGCATATTTGGCGTGGAAATGTTCGTTTGCGGGGATAAAGTTCTTTTCAGCGAAGTCTCCCCTCGTCCTCACGACACCGGAATGGTGACTATGATATCGCAGGATCTCTCTGAATTTGCACTGCACGCCCGCGCCGTACTGGGTCTCCCTATCCCCAAAGTTACCTTCTACGGCCCCAGCGCCTCCAAGGCAATCGTTGTAGAAGGAGACACCACTATGGTAGAGTTCGAAAACCTGGACGATGTGCTCTCCGAGCCTGACGTCCAGATCCGCCTCTTCGGCAAGCCGTTCATCAAGGGCCATCGCCGTATGGGCGTCCTCCTTGCCCGCGACGAAACCGTAGAGAAAGCTCTCGCCAAAGTCGAGCGCGCCTACGCCAAACTGAAAGTCAAAGTTCTTTAATTACGGAATCCATACCGCTAAGTGCTCCCGTCGTCCTGAAAAACGGGACGTCAAGCGCAAAAACGGGGGTAAAACGCTCCTCTCGTCCCTTTTTCTGGGGCGTCAGGTGCACCTATACTAGCCGTGGTCTTGAATTCCACATTATAAAATTCCCGTAAGCATACATCATATGACAAACAGCGAATCCAGCAGCAAATAGAACTGCTGGCAGATTCTTCCTATCTGCCGCAAAGAGAATGAGCCCCAAACAGGGCGGAACAGTCAGCAACAGAATTATCCAGGGGGAAACGATACCACTGTAGTACAATACCCACCCAAGATAATAGATTAGAATGCAGGTAATCGTCATAATAAGAAGCGGTGAAAGGCTCAACTTGCTCCTCCTTTCATTGATGACAAAGCACAAGCAAGCAACAGAAAGAACTTGAAAGACCGATGCAATGACATCTAACACCGGTGTCACCGATTCCATCCTTAATATATCGTCCGGCGCAGGTAAGCCAAACCAAATGAAAGTCGGAATCATGACAACTAGGAAAAATACCAGCCCCTGGACATCAAAACCAAACCTATACTTCATCTCCATACCCCAAATATAGTTAATTCCACGAATACGCTTTTGCCCTCATACAATTTGGTTCAGAAAAGGGCCGTTTCGTGAACCAAATTGTACTCAGAACCGGTTTTGTTCATCAGAGGGCCCTTTTCTGAACCAAACGATATTCGGAGGCGCGGAGCGCCGACTCAGGGAGTCTGAGGGGAACGCCCCTCAGTCCCCTGGGGGTGCAGGGGGATATATATGCCCTGCTGGGGGCACAAAGCAGAAAGCCCGCCGAATTGGCGGGCTTCGCTTTGTGGTCCCAGCAGGGCATGATCCTGCGACCCCCTGATTATGAGTCAGATGCTCTAACCAACTGAGCTATGGGACCCGATGAATCAAAGACTGATATCAGACTTTGATCTCAACTTCAACACCTGAAGGCAGCTCGAGCTTCATAAGAGCGTCAACGGTCTTTGCGTTGGACTCTTCGATGTCGAGAAGCCTGCGGTAAGAATCAAGTTCGAACTGCTCGCGGGCCTTCTTGTTAACGAAGGTTGAGCGGTTGACAGTGAAGATCTTCTTGTTGGTAGGCAGAGGAATAGGTCCGTTTACCTTAGCATTGGTAGCTTTCACTGTCTCAACGATCTTAGCGGCTGACTTGTCAACCAGCATATGATCGAATGATTTGAGTTTAATTCTGATCTTTTGGCTCATTCTTTTATTTTTTTCTTTTTTAATCTCCATTGTTCTCGATGAACCTGTAACCGCTTCTTTCCACAATACTCTTTGCCAGAGTAGGAGGAACTTCTGCATAATGGTCAAAGGACATCGTACTTGTTGCGCGGCCTGAAGACAGGGTCCTGAGGACTGTAACGTATCCGAACTGCTCTGCGAGCGGAACGAACGCCTTTATTATCCTGGCTCCGGTGGACGTTGAATCCATATTTGCTATCTGTCCCCTGCGGCGGTTGAGGTCTCCCACAATGTCTCCCATATATTCCTCAGGTGTAACCACCTCAAGGCTCATAATAGGCTCAAGGAGAACCGGATTTGCCTTGGGGCAGGCATTGCGGAATGCCATCCTGGCTGCGAGTTCGAATGAAAGGGCGTCTGAATCTACCGGATGGAAGGATCCGTCCAGGAGCCTTACTTTCATTGACTGCATCTCGTAACCGGCCAGCACTCCGTTGGCCATTGCCATTTCAAATCCTTTCTGAACGCAAGGTATGAATTCTTTTGGAATATTGCCACCTTTGACTTCATTTTCGAACTGTAATCCTGAAACTCCTTCGTCTGCAGGGCCAATTTCTACAATGATATCGGCAAATTTGCCGCGGCCGCCAGTCTGCTTGCGGAACACCTCGCGGTGCTGGCAGGTTCCAGTGATGGCCTCCTTGTAATTAACGTGAGGAGCACCCTGGTTGATCTCTACGCCAAATTCACGGCGCAGGCGGTCTATGATAATGTCAAGGTGAAGCTCTCCCATTCCGCTGATGATGGTCTGGCCGGTTTCCTGGTCAGCCTTCACGCTGAAGGTAGGGTCTTCTTCGGCAAGTTTTCCAAGGGCAATTCCAAGCTTGTCCAGATCCTGCTGGGTCTTTGGCTCCACTGCGATTCCGATAACCGGATCAGGGAATTCCATAGACTCCAGTGTGATCTGATGACCTTCTGAGCAGATGGTGTCGCCGGTGCGCAGGTCCTTGAAGCCAACCGCCGCGCAGATGTCTCCCGCCTCCACGAACTCAATGGGGTTCTGATGGTTGGAGTGCATCTGATACAGCCTTGACAGCCTTTCCTTGCGGCCGGAGCGTACGTTGAATACGTACGAACCGGAATCCAGATGGCCGGAATAAACCCTCATAAATGCCAGACGGCCCACGAATGGATCGGTGGCAATCTTGAACACCAGTCCGCAGAACGGTTCGTCCGCACTTGGCTGGCGTTCAATCTCCTGTCCGCTGCGAGGATTGGTTCCCTTGACTGCGCCCTTGTCCAGAGGAGAAGGGAGATACCTCATCACGCAGTCAAGCAGGAACTGCACGCCTTTGTTCTTGAAAGAAGAACCGCAGCACGCAGGAACTATCTTCATTCCGATGGTGCCCTTGCGCAGGGCGGCGATGATCTCTTCCTCAGTGAGGGACTCCGGATTCTCGAAGTACTTCTCCATAAGGTCGTCATCGCACTCTGCAGCGGCATCCACCAGTTTGTCGCGCCATACGGCTACCTCCCCGAGCATATCCTCAGGAATCTCGCCGTACTTGAAGTTTACAAGTTCTTCGGAAGAATTATAGTAGATGGCTTTGCGGGAGATGAGGTCAACCAGTCCTTCGAAGGTGTCCTCAGACCCGATAGGCAGGCAAACGGGAACCGCCGTAGCACCAAGCTTGTTGTGGATGTCTTCCACACAGGCCAGGAAGTCAGCTCCAACCCTGTCCATCTTGTTTATGTACGCAATCTTTGGAACATTGTACTTGTCTGCCTGGCGCCATACGGTCTCGCTCTGAGGCTGTACGCGTCCAACTGCGCAGAACGTGGCCACAGTTCCGTCAAGAACCCTCAGGGAGCGCTCCACCTCCACGGTAAAGTCTACGTGACCCGGAGTGTCTATCAGGTTAATCTGGTAGACCTTTCCGCCGTAGTGCCAGAAGGCGGTGGTAGCGGCGGAGGTAATGGTTATACCCCTCTCCTGCTCCTGCGCCATCCAGTCCATGGTGGCTGCACCCTCGTGAACCTCTCCTATCTTATGGGTCTTGCCCGTATAGTAAAGGATACGCTCTGAGGTTGTAGTCTTGCCGGCATCAATGTGGGCCATAATGCCGATGTTCCTTGTGTACTGTAAATCCCTTGCCATCTATCTAACCGTAGATACTAGAAACGGAAGTGGGCAAATGCCTTGTTGGCCTCTGCCATCCTGTGCATATCCTCTTTCCTCTTGAATGCACCACCTTCGTTGTTATAAGCTGCAACTATCTCAGCGCAGAGTTTTTCTGCCATTGAGTGGCCGGAGCGCTTACGGGCGAACTGTATCATATTCTTCATAGAAAGTGAAACTTTCCTCTCCGGTCTCAACTCAGTAGGCACCTGGAAGTTAGCTCCACCGATACGGCGTGACTTTACCTCGATCTGAGGGGTCACGTTCTCGAGAGCCTGCCTCCAAATATCTAGAGGAGCCTTGTCAGAATCTTTCATCTTCTCGCCTACCAAATCAATGGCATCGTAAAAAATAGAATACGCGATACTCTTCTTACCCTAAGTAGAATCCTCTTTTTAGGCTTCGATTTTCTCATTTTAAATAAAGATAAATAGGTGATAAAAATTACTTCTTAGATTTCTTAGGCCTCTTTGCTCCGTAGAGTGAACGTGACTGAAGACGTCCTTCTACACCAGCAGTATCCAAAGCTCCTCTAAGGATGTGGTAACGTACACCCGGAAGGTCCTTTACACGACCGCCCCTTACAAGCACGATTGAGTGCTCCTGGAGGTTGTGGCCTTCTCCCGGAATGTAAGCGTTCACCTCTTTAGCGTTTGAAAGACGTACACGTGCAACCTTACGCATAGCTGAGTTAGGTTTCTTAGGTGTGGTTGTATACACACGCAAGCATACGCCACGCTTCTGAGGGCAAGCATCAAGGGCACGTGACTTGCTCTTAAGCTCGATTGTCTCGCGTCCTTTGCGAACTAATTGTTGAATTGTTGGCATAAATGATTGTTAGTAAATAATTTATGTTTCTTTACCCCATATTTTAGGGGGTGCAAATATACGAATAATCTGACAAAATGCAAAAAGGGGCGCAACAAATTGCACCCCTTTTACTTATGTATAATAAATACTTACCTTCTGAAGGCTGCGAATTCAACGTCTTTCTTGGCCCTTGCGGCAAGGTCTGCGTTGGCGTTTGCAAGTGCAAGGTTGGAGTTCATCTCACCCACATTGCCCTGACGGGCCGCTATGATGGCAAGGAGATACTTGACCTTTGGATCCTGGCAGTGTGCGGTTGCCTTTGCCTTGTCCAGCTGGTTGGTGAGGATATATGCCAGAACGGTGTTGTGGCAGCATCCCGGAACGTTTGCAAGCTCCTGGGCGGCCTTTGCGTAGTTGCCGTTGAGGATGTCAATGATACCCATATTGGCGTTGCCAATCTCGTCGCCTGCGGCGGAGAAGCAATTTGCAGCGGTAACGAAGTCACCGTTGCGCATTGCGATGACGCCGGTGGCGTTCTTGAGGTCAGCGTCCTGTGCCTTTACCTTTGCGAACTCGCGCGCGGCCCTTGAGAGGTCTCCGGCCTCGAGGTAAGCCGCGCCAAGGTTGAACTGGGCCCTGTCGCTTCCAAAGCGGTCGATGGCCTGGTTGTAGATCTGGACCTTCTTGTTGAGGTCGTCTACGAGGGTGGCTACGTGAAGGAGGGCTTCCTCGTCAAGGACGTTGATGTTGTCGTTGAGAAGGGCCTTGAGCTCGTCCTCAGTGTAGTTCTTGAATTCTACGTTGGCAATGAAGCGGGCGCGGCGAAGTTCAGGAAGGACCTCTCCCTTGAGCTCCTTGTAAACCTCGGACATATTCTTGATCTCGTTCTCGCGTACGGCGGGGTCGCTGTACATAGAAAGGACGCGGAGGATAAGGTCCTTATCCTCAATGTTGGACTTGGAAACGAGCTCCTGGAAGCCCTCCCAGTCCTGACCTATGCTGGATACCACGGGATCTCCGGCATCGCGCTTTCCGGTAACGGAAGACCAGGCCTTCTCTGCGGATCCGGCCCTCCTCTCTGAAAGGGTGTTGTTGAGTCTCTGGCCTCCGTCAGGGGATGCGTATGCCACGATCTCCGTTCCGGCAAGGGTCTTGCGCTCGTTGGCGGCAATCTCGTCCAGGGCGGCCTGGAAGTCCTTTATGGACTGGCTGGAAAGCTGTGAAGAACGAACGTCTGAAGAATTAATGGTATAGAGGATCTGGCCCTCTTCGGTCATACTGATGATCTCCTGGTAATTGTCGGCCTTGAAAGGAACCAGGCCGTCCTGCTTTACAAGCATATAGGTGGTGTTGGCGCCGTCAGCCACCTTCCTTGTAGGAAGATATACGTAGCGGCCCTTGTAGCCCACTCTTCCGCGGAGCTCAAGGTAGCAGTCCTCCATTCCTTCCTGGTATGCGAAGCGTACCCTCTCGGCCACTGTGCCGCCGTCAGAAGGAACCACCTTGAAGTTGTCCTTTACCTTTTCTCCCTGATAGTAGAGGGTTGTGCCCTCAACCTCTTTGTTGCCATATACTATTACTGGTGTAACCTCCAGGATGGCCTTTGGATGGAAGTATCCGTCAGGATATGTTACGTTGAGGTCAGCGTTAATCTGGCCTGCGACAACCTCAAGTACGGAAGGGTTGCATTCAACTATGACGTTCTCAGCCATCTTGGCCATCTGCTTGGCAGGTGCGCAGGCGACGGTGGCAATGCCCAAAAACGCCAATGTCAATAATTTCAGTGTCTTTTTCATTTTATACTATGTTTTTTTAATATTGTCGACAGCATACAAATATAGCCATAAAAATGCTATTTTTGCACAGAATTAATATTTTGACTTGAGTAATACATGGATTCACAGGAATTACAAAAGCTGAAAAATAAGTTCGATATAATTGGCAACGATCCGGCGCTCAACAGGGCGCTGGAAACCGCCGTGGCCATAGCTCCCACAAACCTTACGGTGCTCATTACCGGAGAAAGCGGAGTAGGAAAGGAAAACATCCCCAAAATCATACATCAGAACAGTCTCCGCAAAAGCGGCAAATATCTTGCCGTGAACTGCGGCGCAATCCCTGAAGGAACCATCAACGCAGAACTCTTCGGACACGAAAAAGGATCTTTCACCGGCGCCATCGCAGAGCGCAAGGGCTACTTTGAAGTGGCCGACGGCGGCACCCTTTTCCTTGACGAGATAGGGGAACTCCCCAAGGACACCCAGGCAATGCTTCTGCGTGTGCTGCAGGACGGCGAATTCATCAAGGTTGGATCCTCTAAGGTGGAGAAGACCGACGTGAGGGTGATCGCCGCTACCAACATAAACCTTATGCACGCGGTAAGCACCGGAAAGTTCAGGGAGGACCTGTTCTACAGGCTCAACGCCGTCCAGATTACAATGCCTTCCCTGCGCGAGCGCAAGGACGACATCTACCTGCTGTTCCGCAAATTCTCCTCCGATTTCTCTGAACGATACGGAATGCGCAAGGTGAACCTCACCCACGACGCCATTGCAATGCTTCGCGACTACAGGTGGCCGGGAAACATCCGCCAGCTGAAAAACGCCGCGGAATCCCTGACCGCCCTGGAATCCACCAGCATCTCAGGCGACGAGCACAGGATTGAGATTGACACGGAAACCCTGTCCAAATACATTCCCAAGGACGATCCCAACGCCCTTCCCGCCCTTGTATCCGCTCCCCAGAGCAGTATGAGCTCAGATGACAAGCAAATGATTGTCAAGGCTTTGCTGGACCTCAAGCAGGAAGTGGACCGCCTCAAGAGCATAGTGGCCTCTAACACCATAAAGCAGGCGGAACCCCAGATCCAGGAGCCCGAGGAAGTGGAATGGCAGGAGCCCGAACACAAGGAGGAGCCCCAGGAGAACCGCACGCTTTCCATCCAGGAGATAGAAAAAGAGAACATAGCCAGGGCCCTGGAGAAATTCGGAGGCAACCGCAAGCTTGCAGCCGAAGCTCTCGGCATTTCTGAAAGAACCCTTTACAGAAGACTGAAGAATGAGTAAACTGCCCCTAATAGCCTTTATTGCGGCTTGCGCGCTCTGCGTAAGCGCCTGCGGCATATATTCCTTTTCCGGAACCTCCATCCAGCCGGACGTGAACACCATTGCCATAGACTTCTTCGAGTACACCGCAACCAAGGTGAACCCAAGCCTGAGCAACGACATCACCGAAGCCCTGCGCGAGCAGTTCCGCAAGATGACAAAGCTGGAGCAGGTGGAAATTGACGGAGACCTGCACATAGAAGGCACCATAACCGGATACGATGTTTCCGCCACCGCCGTCACGGCAAACGAGGTCGCTTCCCAGAACCGCCTCACGGTTTCCGCCAAGATTGTGTTCACCAACCGCCTCCACGAGGAGGACAACCTTGAAAAGAGTTTCTCTCAATATGCCGATTTCCCTTCCACCCAGTCCCTTGACGCCGTGGAAAACACCCTTTGCAAGGAAATCATAGACAAACTGGTAGAAGACATTTTCAACGCAACAGTAGCTCAATGGTAGACCTGGACAAAATGCCTCTGGACGAACTCTCCGCCCTGGTTACCCGGTATCCGTGGTTTGGCGCGGCGCGAAAGGCCCTGTGCTGCCGCACGGGCCAGTTCGCTGACGCAGCCCTCTACGTCTTCGACCGTGGAATACTGGCAAAAGCGGCCGCGGAGGCGGGCGTATCGGCGCAGAGCGTAAAGGAATATGTGCGCAAGGCGCCAATGGAGCAGAAGGTGGTTGTGATTGGCGGGGATTATTTCTCCCAGGACGCGTATGACTCCGTGCGCTCCGCGCAGGAGGCTCCGGCTGCGCCGGTCGCAAAGAAGAAAGATCCTTCGGCTGCGCCTCAGGCTATGCCGCTGGATGACGTGTATATTACGGAAACGCTGGCGGAAATATATGCCCAACAGGGGTATTTGGAGCAGGCAAAGAACATTTATTCCAAACTAATCTTGCGTTATCCAGAAAAAAGTGCTTACTTTGCAACCCTTATCGAAAAACTGAATAATATTAATAATCAATAACTATGAACGCTATATTCACAATTCTTGTCGTTCTCATTATAATTGCGGCAGTTTTGCTGACTCTTGTGGTTCTTCTCCAGAACGGTAAAGGAGAGGGCATGGCTTCCAACTTCGTAGCCGGCAACCAGGCTTTCGGTGTTAGGCAGACAGCCGACATCCTTGAGAAAGTTACCTGGATCCTGGTATCCTTCATCCTTGTAGTTTCCGTCATCTCTTCCTTCACCCTTGGAACAAGCGGAAAGGACGTTGACGTTACCAACAGGATTGAGAACACCACCACTCAGGAAGCTCCTGCATTCCCTTCACCTACCGACGCACAGGCACCTGCAGCACCCGCTCAGGAGGCTCCTGCAGGCGAGTAATCTGCCATATTGTCAGTCCGGCAAGGGTCGGAATATAATTTGAGGCTTATCACCTGCCCGAGATTTCGGGCGGGTGTTTTTTTATTAATTGTAAAACAGTATGGAGAACAAATACGAATTTTTAAGCAAATACGCCATCAATCTCAACGATATGGCAGCAAAGGGTAAACTTGACCCTGTGATAGGCCGTGACGATGAAATACGACGGGTCCTCCAGATACTGAGCCGAAGGACCAAGAACAACCCTATCCTGGTGGGAGAGCCGGGTGTGGGCAAGACTGCGATTTCAGAAGGCATAGCCTTGAAGATAGTGGACGGAAACGTCCCGGAGAACCTGAAATCCCGCAAGGTGTACTCCCTGGATATGGGAGCGCTGATAGCGGGAGCCAAATATCAGGGAGAATTTGAAGAGAGACTCAAGGGCGTGGTGAAGGAAGTAGTTGAAAGCGATGGGGAGATAATCCTGTTCATAGACGAGATCCACACCCTGGTGGGCGCGGGGCGCAGCTCCGGAGCAATGGACGCTTCAAATATTTTGAAGCCGGCCCTTGCGAGGGGCGAACTGCGCACCATAGGCTCCACCACCCTGGACGAGTTCCAGAAATACTTTGAGACCGACAAGGCCCTGGAGAGGCGTTTCCAGAAGGTGATGGTGGACGAGCCGTCGCCGGCGGAGTCCATAGCCATCCTGAGGGGCCTGAAGGAGAAATACGAGAACCATCACCGCGTAAAGATAGAGGACGACGCCCTCATTGCTGCGGTGAACCTCTCGCACAGGTACATCAACAACCGATTCCTGCCGGACAAGGCCATAGACCTTGTGGACGAGGCGGCTTCCAAACTGCGGCTGGAGATGAACTCCGTGCCGGAGCCCATCGACGACCTCAACTCCCGCATACGCCAGCTTGAGATAGAGAAGGAGGCCATCAAGCGCGAAGGCGTCTCCCTCAAGATGGAGAAGATAGAGAGCGAGCTGGCTGAGCTGAGCGCAAAGCGCGAAGAGCTTATGACGCGATGGAAGAACGAGAAAGGCATCGTGACGGAACTGAACAATCTGCGCCAGCAGATAGAGGACTACAAGCGCGACGCGGCAATCGCGGAGCGCGCCGGAGACTACGGCAAGGTAGCCGAGCTCCGCTACGGCAAACTTGCCGGGGCCCAGGCGCGCCTGCAGGAACTCACCGCAAAGCAGGCAGAGATCAAGGACCCTATCATCACAGAGGCCGTGACCCCGGAAGACATCGCGGAGGTGGTAGCCCGCTGGACGGGCATCCCCGTAAGCCGTATGCTGGAGAGCGAGAAGGAGAAACTCCTCCGTATGGAAAGCGCGCTGCACAAGAGGGTGGTAGGCCAGGACAAGGCCATCGCGGCAGTGTCCAACGCCGTGCGCCGCTCCCGTGCTGGCCTTTCCAACGAGAAGAGGCCTATAGGATCTTTCCTGTTCCTGGGTTCAACAGGTGTGGGAAAGACAGAACTGGCAAAGGCCCTGGCGGAGTTCCTGTTCAATGACGAGAACCTCATAACCAGGATAGATATGAGCGAATACCAGGAGAGGCACACAGTGAGCAGGCTGGTTGGAGCGCCTCCGGGATACGTGGGATACGACGAGGGCGGCCAGCTGACCGAGGCCGTAAGGCGCAAGCCTTACTCCGTAGTCCTGCTGGACGAGATTGAGAAAGCCCATCCGGACGTGTTCAACGTGCTGCTCCAGGTGCTGGACGACGGCCGTCTTACGGACAACAAGGGCCGCACGGTAGATTTCAAGAACACCATCCTCATTATGACTTCCAACCTCAAGGAAGAGGAGCTGAAGGCTGCAATGAGGCCGGAATTCCTGAACAGGATTGACGAGATTGTCGTATTCGACCAGCTCACCAAGGACGACATCAGGGAGATTGTACACATCCAGATGGACCTGCTGCAGAAGAAACTGGAGGACGACAACGTCCAGCTCAGCTACACTCCAGCCTTCGAAGACTATATGGTAGAGGAAGGCTACAGCCCTGAGTACGGCGCCCGCCCTGTCAAGCGTCTCATCCAGCGCGAGCTGGTTAACAAGCTTGCCAGCGAGATCCTCCAGGGAAGCATCCGCAAGGATTCCAAGATAACCGCCGATGCCAAAGACGGCAAGGTTATCCTGTCAAATGGATAATTGCAGGACTTTGCTTATATTTGTTATTCAGTAGCAGATATAGGCCAATGAGCATTGCAAACTTCTATACATTCCTGACAATCATGGCCATATGCGCCGTGATTGTCTTTTTTTGTCTCTACTTTGTAGATGCCGGCTACGGCAAGTTCTACAACAGCAAATGGGGCCCTTCCATAAACAACCGCCTTGGCTGGGTGCTGATGGAAGCCCCTGTCTTTGTCGCAATGCTCATCCTGTGGCTGTGCTCCAACCGCAGGGGGGATGCCACGCGCCTGGTCTTCCTGCTGCTCTTTGAGCTGCATTACTTCCAGCGCTCCTTCATCTTCCCCCTGCTCATCCGCGGGGAAAGCCGTATGCCCGTATCCATAATCCTTATGGGCGTGCTCTTCAACACCCTCAACGCTTTTATGCAGGGCGGCTGGCTGTTCTACGTCTCCCCTGTCGATATGTACCCTCCGGAGTGGCTCCACAGTTTCCCGTTCTTCGCGGGAACCCTGCTGTTCTTTGCCGGAATGTTCATTAACATACAGTCCGATTCCATAATCCGCAACCTGCGCCAGCCCGGAGACACGGCCCATTACCTGCCAACCGCCGGGATGTTCCGCTACGTAAGCTCCGCCAACTACTTTGGCGAAGTGCTGGAATGGACCGGATTTGCCATACTCACCTGGTCCTGGGCGGGCGCGGTCTTCGCCCTCTGGACCTTCGCCAACCTGGGCCCCCGCGCCGCACGCATCCACAAGCGCTACCAGCAGGAGTTCCCCACCCAGTTCGATGCCAAGAAAGTTAAACGTATCATACCCCTCTTATACTGATGCCTGAATCAAAGATATTCACCGAAGCCCACATAGGGCCCGTCACCCTCAAGAACCGCGTCATCCGTTCCGCGGCGTTCGAGAATATGGCCTACGGCAACCGTCCTTCCAAAGACCTGTTCGACTATCATACGGCCTTGGCGCGCGGCGGAGTGGGAATGACCACCGTGGCCTATGCCGCCGTATGCCAGTCCGGACTGTCCTTTGACGGCCAGCTGTGGATGCGCGAGGAGATTGTCCCGGAACTCAAGGAACTCACGGACGCCATCCACTCCTACGGCGCAAAGGCATCCATCCAGCTGGGGCACTGCGGCAATATGACGCACAGGGCCACCTGCGGATGTATGCCCGTGGGCGCCTCCGGAGGCTTTAACCTGTACTCCCCCACCTTCGCGCGCTCCCTGCGCAAAGAGGAGATACTGCAGATAGTGGCGGACTTTGGCAATGCGGTGAACCTGGCGCGCAAGGCCGGCTTTGACTGCGTGGAAGTCCACGCCGGCCACGGCTACCTGATCAGCCAGTTCCTGTCGCCATATACAAACAGGCGCAAGGACGAGTTCGGCGGCAGCCTGGAGAACCGGATGCGCTTTATGCGGATGGTGATCAAGGAAGTGATGAAGGCCGCCGGGGACGATATGGGCGTGGTGGTAAAGGTGAATATGCACGACGGCTTCCGCCGCGGAATGCAGACGGAGGAGTGCCTGGAGGTGGCAAAGGAGCTGGAGCGGCTGGGCGTCCACGCGCTGGTGCTCACCGCAGGTTTCGTGAGCAAGGCGCCAATGGAGGTAATGCGCGGTGCAATGCCGCTCAAGACCCTACGCCACTATATGGATTTCAAGAAGTTCTGGTGGCTCAAGGCGGGGCTGGCGCTGGCGGGACGCATCGTCATACCAACAGTGCCATTCAAGGAAGGATACTTCCTGGACGAGGCCAAATTGTTCCGCGCCAACCTGTCGCTGCCGCTCATCTATGTGGGAGGCCTCATCTCCAAGGAGAAGATGGAGGAGGTTCTGGACGCCGGCTTCGAAGGCCTGCAGATGGCCCGCGCCCTTGTCCACGACACGGACTTCGTGAACAAGCTCAAGAGCGGAGAAGTCACCTGCAGCGGGTGCAAGCACTCCAATTACTGCATAGGGCGTATGTATACGCTGGAAATGAAGTGCCATTGCAAGGTGGACAACCTTCCGCGCAGGCTTGAGAGGGAAATTGCAAAAGCAGAAAAGGAATTATGACGGCTCTGATTACCGGAGGAAGTTCCGGAATGGGACTGGAATACGCACGGCAGCTGGCCGCCAGGGGTTGCGAACTTGTCATTGTGAGCAACCGCCAGGAGGAGTTGCAAGCCGCGGCGGACAAGGTTCGCGCAGATTACGGCGTGAGCGTAGTGCCCTGTTTCCTGGACCTGAGCAATTGGGATGCAGCGGACCAGTTGTATGATTTCTGCACCCAAAAGGGCCTTTATGTGGACATCCTGGTGCTGAACGCCGGGTTCTTTTTCTTCAAGGAACTGCAGGCGGAGGACTGCGGCCTGGCCAGCTCAATGATAGGGCTCCACGTGAACACCACCACCCGTATGTGCCTGCTGTTCGGCAACGATATGAAGAAGGCCGGCAAAGGCAACATAATAATAATGTCATCTATGGCCGCGGATATTCCGGCCCCGGGCATAACGATATATTCAGCCACAAAGTCCTACCTCAAGAGCTTCGGCAAATCCCTGTATTACGAGATGAAGCCCTACGGCGTATGCGTAACCACCGTCCTGCCCGCCGCCATAGCAACCCCTTTGTACCGGCTGAGCGATAAATTGATGGACCTTGGGGTGAAGACAAGAGTTATCCGCACACCGCAGTCTCTGGTCCGCAGGGCGCTCAAGGGAATGGACAGGGGCCGCAAAAGGGTTAAACCCGGCCTTATGAACGTCCTTCTGCCGGGCCTGATAGCCATCCTGCCGGACGGCCTGATAAACGTACTCTGGAGAAAATGGAAGAGATAATCCCCGGCAGCATAATAGTGACCGGAGCAAGCGGAAGTATGGGCAAGGCAGCCGTGGAAGCGCTGGCCCGTAAGGGCCGAAGCGTGACAATGGCCTGCCGCAACCTGGAGAAAGGAGAAGCCGCGCGCCGCGATGTCCTGGCCAAGGTGCCTGGCGCAGCCATCAGGCTGCTGCCCCTTGACCTTGGCTCGCTTCGCTCCGTGCGCGCTTTCGCTGCCGCAGTTGCTGGCAGCGCCCCTTCGGGGCTGCTGAACAACGCCGGCACAATGCCGCCCCGCTTCTCGCTCACTGAAGACGGTCTGGAGCAGACCGTTGCCGTGAACTACGCGGGGCCCTACCTGCTCACCCGCCTCCTGCTTGACAGCTTCGCCCCCAGCGCAAGCATAGTCAACGTCGTCTCCCTCACCGTCAGATACGCCCGCATAGACCGCGGCCTGTTGGAGAAAGGCCCTGAGGATTTCCACCAGCTGCGCACCTACGCCACCTCCAAACTGGCCCTGATGCTGTTCAGCATAGAACTGGCAAGACGCACTTCCCTGCGCGTGAATATGTCCGACCCTGGAATAGTGAATTCCAATATGATAGACCTCGGCCGCTGGTTCGACCCCCTGGCTGACGCCCTGTTCAAGCCGCTCTGCAAGCGGCCGGAACAAGGCATCGCCCCCGCAATTTCCGCCCTGGAGAGCCCCCAGACAATGAAACTGTTCAAAAGGGACAAGTGCCTGGACATCCCCGCGCGCTTCCTGGACAATCCTTTGGCGGGGTATTTGTGGGAAGAGACCGCCCGTAGGACAGGTTTATAATTATTTACTATCTTTGCATCCTACACAATTAATGAATTATGAAAAGATTCTTCTATATCATTCTTGCAATGGCATTGGCCTTCTCCTCTTGTGAGAAGCAGCCCGTAAACCAGGATCCCGGCAACGGCAACAATACTACTCCAAGTGGTCCCACCACACCTCAGGAGCCGGAGAAAAACTGGACATACTATTATGTCAACAACTTCGCCTACGACCTAATGGACACATACTATCTCTGGAAGAAAGAGATCAAGGCCCAGATGATGGCCTGGACTGACCAGGAAGAACCCATAAGCAAGGTTAAATCTATCCGCTATAAAGACAACTCAGGTAACGACATAGACAAATGGACCCAGGTGACGGACGATTATAAGTCGTTTATGGGGGACGTGACCGGTGTCACCACCACCTATGGCTACGATTTCTATGATTTCGCACAGGACAAAGAGAACACCAACAGGGTTCTTGCCACCGTACGTTATGTCTATCCCAACAGTCCTGCTTCAGAGGCCGGCCTCAAGCGCGGAGATGTCATTGTCAAAGTCAACGGAAAGGATATTCCTATCATTTGGCAGGGAACCTCAGGCTCCCTTGACGTAGATTTCATCTATGACCAGATGGTGTACAGCAGCAATTGCACCCTGACACTCAAGGACGGCAGCAAAGTCTCTATGACCGCAAGGGAAATGGTTGAGAATCCTGTCATTATGTACAGGATACTGGACAATGGAGAGAAAAAGATAGGTTATCTCCATTACACCTCCTTCACCGCAGAATCCTGCGCTCCACTCATAGAGGCCTGCCAGTATTTCAAGTCAGAGGGCATCAAGGAACTGGTCCTTGACCTCAGGTACAACGGAGGCGGTGCCGTGGTTGCAGAAGAGGTACTCATCTCAATGCTTGCACCAAGGGCCAATGTAGAGGCTGGAGAAATCTTTGAGAAAGAAATCTACAATGCGGACTATGGCAAATACCTGGCCGAGGAGGCCGAGAAACAAGGATTGGAAGCCGGTGTTTCAAGGCTCTCCTTCCAGCACGACTTCAGGTTCGACGGCAAGGACTACCATTTCAATACTGAAGATGCAAACATCGGCCTGGAGAAGATTTACTGTATTGTAACCGGAGACAGCGCTTCCGCCTCAGAAGCCCTCATCTGCTGCCTCAAGCCCTTTATGCCTGTTGTATTGGTAGGAAGACAGACCTACGGCAAATACTGCGGAGGCTATATCATTGGTTCAGACGATTACTTCCAGGACATCATTGATTATTATACGAAGTATCCCAGCAATGACAGTGCAGAAGCCATTGAATTTGGAAATAACGGCCTCAAGTATGCCAAGAACTGGGGTCTTTACGTAATGTTCTCCCGCTATGCGGACAAGGACGGCGTCACCCTTTGTATGCCTGATGGAATCAAGCCTGACTATTCCGCAATGGACAACCCTCAGGACGGCTTCCAGCTTGGCGACCCCAACGAGACAATGCTCAAGAGCGTTCTCAAGCGCGCAGGATTCACCGTTGCCGAGTCTTCAGGTACTCAGCAGCAGGCTCCGGCAAGGTATGATACCGGTGTAGAGATCAAGTTCCAGCGTCGTGAAAAACCTGGTATGGTAAGGGAACTTACTTCACTTCCAGGACATCGCCGTGATCCGCAGATACCACTGCTTTCCAATGATCGGTATACCCGGGCTGAGTAAGTCCCGCAGGAATACCCTCTGAATACTGTGAATGCCTGAAACTCCCGTCGGAGTTTTGGGCTTTTACATTTCCGTCTATGAACTTGACCAGCAGGGTCTCCTCCAGGTCTACCCAGTCCTGGAACTGCTGCTGGGCGGTGGCTATGCTGTATTCAGTGATTATCCTGTTAGCCGATGCCTTGTCTCCCTTGTTCAGGTAGTCCAGGGCAACCAGGTCGTTCTTCTGGACTTCCCCGAACATCTGGGCGTTCTCAAATGCGTCTATCCTCTCGCGCACGTATGCGGCCATATGGTTGTACATCTTGTAGCAGGCGTTGGCCACGCGGTTGCACATCCAGAAAGCGGATGTAGGAGAGTAGTGGAGCATATCTCCGTTGCCCACGCGGAAGCACTCAGGAATGTCGGAGGAAGCGGTATAAATAGGTGTCACATAGGAAGTTGCGGCATCGTCACAGCCAAACCATATGATTCCGCCAATCTCGTCGGGGAGATATCCGCGGGCCTGGCCAACAAACCAGAATCCGGTCTGCTGGGTGGCAATTGCCCTCTCGTTCACATAGGTCTTGCCGCCAGACTCGAACTCCATTGGCCTCCAGCGGTAAGGCAGGGCGTTTCCGCCTGCGCCAATGTCAGTGGTCATATCCATAGGAGTGCCCTCATAATGGTCACGCATCACATCGGCCACGTCCTTGACGGTAATTTTGCGGGAAGGCTTCACAAAGAGAGGCATTTCGCCCTTGAGGTCATATCCCATCGCATAGTTGAGCCACTCGCTTGCGGGGCGGGAAACCTCCTTGCCGGACTCGTCCATATAGGTAAAGACGCCGTCGCACAGGATGTTGAAGGCAGACCAGGCGCGGGCGTCGCAGCCGCGCACGGTGCCAAAGTCAAGCGGGCAGTAAGCGTCGCGGAATGAGAATTCCTCATCCTTGCCGCTGAAATATCCCTTCTTGCGGGCAAAGGTGATCACGTCCGGGGCGTAGAGGCAGTTCTCCGGATCGTTCAGGGGGAACCTTGTGATGCGGGACTGGTTTGCGTGGGCGCAGATGTATCCGTCAGGGACGCGTCTTGCCACCCAGACAATGCCCTTCTCCTCCGGGCCCTTGCCAATCAGGTCCATAACCCAGGCCTCCGTGCCGTCGGCAATGGAGAAACTCTCCCCTTCTGAAGGATAGCCATACTCGTTTGCAAGGCTGACAATGATGTCAATTGCCTGGCGCGCGGTCCTTGCCCTCTGGAGGGTTACGTAGATAAGGGAACCGTAATCCATAACTCCCGCGGGATCAGCGAGTTCCTCGCGTCCGCCGTAGGTGGTTTCGCCAATCACAAGCTGGTGCTCGTTCATATTGCCCACGGTCTGATATGTATGCGCTATTTGCGGAATGCTTCCCAGCGGCTTGTAGGTGTCCCACTCGCGTATGAACAGCGGGGTGCCCGCAGGCCAGTCAGCCGCCCTGTGATAATACAGTTCGCCAAAGAGCAGATGGGAATCCGCCGCATAGGATACCATACAGGATCCGTCGGCGCTGGCGCCCTTGGAGATGATTATGTTGGTGCAGGCATCGGACTTTGGTGTAAAGATTGCTGTAAGCATTATAGCAAACACACAGATTGCAGTTTTCCTTATCATTTTCGTTTTATCGTTTAAATGTTTAATTTTGTGTCCTGTTTCCGGACAAAGATAATTTTTTCCAGAATATGAAACTGAAATTGACCCTTATTTTCGTCCTTTGCGCATTGCTCGGCCCCTGCTGCCTCAAGGCAAGTGCCCAGGCTACTACACCTGAAGAGCAACTTAAAGAAATACAGAAGGGCATTGACGAGTCCGTAGAAAAGATGGCAGACAACTACAAGCTTGAAGACTGGCAGATATTCTACGTAGATTCAATTATGACCCACGACTTCCTTGCAATGAACGAAGAGCTTCAGCAGCTTCAGAAAACAAAGGCCACCAACACGGAACTCTACCAGCAGATCCAGGACAAGTGGATGGACCAGATGTACGAGGCCTTCCACAAGGTCCTTGACGAAAAGCAATGGGCCCGCTACCTTAAGAACGGTGGGGAAAGGGAAAAGAAGAACCGGGAAAAGAGAGCGGCAAAAAGAGAAAAAAGTCAACAATAAATCAAGATGACAAGAGAAGAAATAGACCGCCTGCGCGCGCAGATTATCGAGCTTAAGTGCAAGACGGCCAAGGAAGTAGAAGAAGCGCGTATACGCTTCTTGGGCAAAAAGGGAGAGCTCACCCGCCTGTTCGATGAGTTCAGGCTTGTGGACAAAGAGCAGAAAAAGGAATTCGGAAAGGTTCTCAACGAGCTCAAGCAGGCTGCAACCGCCAAGATTGAGGAACTCAAGGAGATGGCCCAGGACGCAGCCGCGTCCCTGGCACCCAAGCAGGACCTTACAATGCCGGGAGACCCTTACGAACTGGGTTCCCGCCATCCGGTTTCAATAGTAAGGCAGGAAATCGTGGACATCTTCCGCAAATTTGGCTACGATGTGGCCGAAGGCCCTGAGATCGAGGACGACTACCACGTATTCGAGGCCCTCAACTTCCCTCCAAACCACCCTGCCCGCGATATGCAGGATACTTTCTTCATTTCTTCCGGACATCTCAATCCGCTGCTGCTCCGCACGCACACATCCAGCGTGCAGGTGCGCGCAATGGAAAAGATGGACCTCCCCATCAGGGTCATCTGCCCCGGAAGGGTATTCCGCAACGAGGCCATCAGCGCCCGCGCGCACTGCATCTTCCACCAGGTGGAAGGCCTCTACATTGACGAGGGAGTCACCTTCGCGGACCTCAAGCAGTCCATACTGCTCTTCGCCCGCGAAATGTTCGGCCCGGAGACTGAAATCCGTATGCGTCCTTCATACTTCCCCTTCACCGAGCCTTCGGCCGAAGTTGACGTAAGCTGCAACATCTGTCACGGCAAGGGCTGCAACATCTGCAAGGGAACAGGATGGCTGGAGATTATGGGCTGCGGTATGGTAGACCCCAACGTGCTTGAGGCATCGGGCATAGATTCCAAGAAATACAGCGGCTTCGCCTTTGGTATGGGACTGGAAAGAATTGCGATGCTCAAGTGGAGGGTAAACGACCTCAGACACTACTTTGAGAACGATATGCGCTTCCTCCAGGAGTTCGATACTGCAATAGAAGTGTAAAAAAATTTGGGATTACAGATTTTTGGTGTATATTTGCAATCCCGAACGCGGAAATAGCTCAGTTGGTAGAGCGCAACCTTGCCAAGGTTGAGGTCGCGGGTCCGAATCCCGTTTTCCGCTCCAAGAAGTGCGACGGTAGTTTTACCGTCGCACATTTTTTATATATTTGCATAGAAACATTTAGCAATTATGAACTGGAAAAGATTCTTCAGCCTTGGTATTGTCCTGCTGAGCCTCATTGCATTCGTATCCTGCCAAAAGGATCCCGTAGAGAGTCCCAACCTGCTTCTGGGAACCTGGGAAAGGGATTATACCCAATTCAAGGGCCCCAACGGAGAAGTCTACGAACACAGATGGGACAACAACGTGGTAGTTACTTTCAAGGAGAATTCCGCTACAATGGTGTATGACAATTCGTCCACCATTATTTTCGGCTACTATTACGAAAACGGAGTCCTGCACTATAACAATGTCTATGCAGACCTGTCCTATGACGGAGAATCAGCAACCGTGCTTAATCTGAGCAATTCAGAAATGAGGCTGCTTTTCAGGGGTGAAACCACTCCCTGGGAAGAGACGATCAATGCCGGCAAGCCGGACGAAAAGAAAATGATGGTTGTAAGCGAAATTGACGTTTACAAACGCAAGTAAACCTGCGGATTACAGCTTGTAATAACTGCCCAGTATCTTTGAGAACAAAGGTGCTGGGAGTATTTTTTTAAGCAGGACGGACAGGCGCTGCACCAGAGTGGAAACCACATAGTTGTACCTGGGGTTCTTCTTGGCCACAATATTTACAATTTTGGCGGCCAGATAATCCGGTTTGAGGCCGGTGGTCTCGTCTTTCTCAATGCTGGCAAGGGATTCCGCGTAGGTCTTGTACACTTCATACGCCTCCGGATCCGCCACGCTCTTGCGCTGCGCCGTAAACGCGGTGGCAAAGTCCCCCGGCTCAATTACCGTAACCTTTATTCCCAGAGCCTTGGTTTCCAGGCGAAGGGCTTCGCAATATCCCTCTATGGCGAACTTGCTTGCGGAATACATCCCCTGGAAAGGCAGGCCCATAAGGCCTCCGATGGAACTGAAGGCAATGATCTTGCCTCCTCCCTGCTTGCGCATTACCGGAAGGACATAGTGTACGCAGCGCACCAGGCCCATAAAATTCACGTCCATCTGGCGCTGGGCATCCTGGACCGAAGTGTACTCCAGCGGTCCGCCTATACCCATTCCGGCGTTGTTGATGAAAACGTCAATGCGGCCCTGGGCCTCGACAACCTGATCCACGGCAGCCTTCACCTGAGCCTCATCCTGGACGTCAGCCTTTATGTAGGTGACACCGGGGATGAATTCCTTGGCGTTGCGGTGGGTACCATAAACGGTATGGCCCGCTGCACAGAGCTGTCGGGCCATAGCTTCTCCAAATCCGGAGGTGATTCCGGTAATGAGGATTATCATATTGTTACTTTATTACTCCTACTTGTCTGAATACCTTTTCAAGCCTGTCAACTGCAATGTCCACCTGCTCCTTGGTATGGGTTGCCATAAGGGCGAAACGGATGAGCACGGAATCCTGAGGTACCGCAGGGGCGATCACCGGAGTGATGAATACGCCTTCGTCAAGGGCGAGCTTCACAATCTGGAGAGCCTTGGTGGTATCCCTTACAAACAGGGGGATGATAGGAGACTGAGTGTGTCCGGTATCGAATCCGCGGGCCTTGAACTGCTCCTGGGCGTAATGGGTGACGTCCCAGAGGTTATCTATGCGCTCAGGTTCGGTGAGCATTATGTCAATTGCCTTGCTTACGGCGGCTACGTTTGCCGGAGGCATACTTGCACTGAAGATAAGCGCGCGGGCGTTATGCTTCAGGTAGTTCATAATGTTATGGTTGGCGGCGATGAATCCTCCCAAAGAGCCGAATGACTTGGAGAACGTTCCCATAATGATGTCAACCTTGTCCGTGAGGCCAAAGTGGTTCGCGGTTCCGCGGCCGTGGTCTCCAAGGACACCAAGTGAATGGGCGTCGTCCACCATAATATAAGCATCGTACTTCTCGCACAGCTGGACAATCTCAGGCAGAGGAGCTATGTCTCCCTCCATAGAATAAACGCCGTCAACTACAATGAGCTTTGGAGCGTTTCTTGGGCAGACGCGGAGTTTCTTCTCCAGTCCGCGCATATCGTTGTGGGGGAATTTGAGTACCTTGGAGAATCCCAGGCGGCTTCCGTCAATGATGGAAGCGTGGTCCAGGGAGTCCAAAAGCACGAATCCGTCCCTGAATGCAAGGGCAGAGATGGCTCCAAGATTGGACTGCATTCCGGTACTGAAGGTTACGGCCTCTTCCTTGCCTACAAGCTTTGCAAGCTTCTCTTCAAGTTCAAGGTGGATGTCCAGGGTTCCGTTAAGGAAACGGGATCCTGAGCAACTTGTTCCGTATTTCTGTATGGCTGCTATGGCTGCCTCCTTGAGGCGCGGGTCGTCTGAGAGTCCCAGGTAAGAATTGGATCCGAACATAAGCACATCCCTTCCCTGCATCTTGACAACGGGATCCTGTCCGGACTCGATGGGACGATAGTATGGATAAATGCCCTGGGCTTTGACTTCATCTGCGCGGGTATATTTTGCGCAAACGTCATCGATGATTTTTTTCATAAAGGTTCGGTTTTAGAGTCCCTTTGGGGCTATAATAACGAACAAAGATAAGAAAAATTATTTTAATTCCGCTTCGCAGGTCATACCAAGGCGCTCCAACCCTTCTATAAGGGCTTCGCAGACGCGGATTTTAGCTGCTTTGGAGAACAGCGGCAGCTGGTAGCCGGTATTACCGTCGTAGCAGGTAACCTTCAGGGTGGTGTCTCCCTTGTGCTTCTTGAGGAGTTTCAGAAGGTTCTTGCGGAAATCCGGACTCAGGATCTTTGTGTTTATGTTTATGTTCAGATAGGCTATGCGGTCGTCATTGAGGTTGCCCAGGAAACTGATGTTGTTTATGTCAAGCCCGAACTGCCCGTCGCCCCTGAAGCGCTGCTCCTTGATTTCGGCCTCAACGTAAATGGCCTCGTGCAGGTTCAGGAAGCCTATGAACCTTTCATAGTCCTTCCCGAACAGGGCCATCTCGTACACGCCGCTCTCGTCCTCCAGGGTAATCCTCTTGCCCTTGCGGTTGTTCTTAGTGAGAAGGTCCTTGGTATCGGTGATGATGCCCGCGAAGTTCACCTTGCGGCCTTTCTTGGCGGCCTGGCAATCGTCAATCTCGTCCTTGAGGGAGGCCAGCTTGACATTGGTGTAGGTGCGCATCTCAAAAGCGTACTTGTCCAGAGGATGGGACGATATGTACATTCCCACCAGTTCCTTCTCCTGCTGGAGAAGCGCCAGGCGGTCCTCTTCCTGAGTCATCTCAGGGAATTCCGGGCGCACGGGCTTCATCTCCTCAACCTCTCCGAACAGGGATGTTGCGGCATCCACCTGGTCGTTGCGGTAAAGTTCCGCGTAGTGCACCAGTTCGTCAATGAACATATCGCCGCTCTTCCCAGGAAGGAAATACTGGCTTCGCTTGTATTTGAAGGAATCCAGCGCGCCTGTGTAAATGAGGGACTCCAATGCCTTGCGGTTCACAATGCCAGCCATCCTTTCCATAAAGTCGAAAGGATCCTTGAAGGCTCCCCCGCTCTCCCTCTCCTTGATGATGGCTTCCACAATGTTTCCGCCAAAGCCTTTGATTCCGCCAAGGCCGAAGCGAATCTCCCCTGCCTTGTTCACGGAGAACTGGGACTGGGACTCGTTCACATCAGGGCTGGTAACCTTGATTCCGTTCTTGCGGCAGTCCGCCATTATCTCCTTGAGCTCATCCATATTGGAGGCGTTCTGGGTGAGGTTGGAGGCCTGGAACTCAGATGGATAGTGAGCCTTGAGGTATGCGGTCTGGTAACTTACCCACGCGTAGCAGGTAGCGTGGGACTTGTTGAACGCATACTTGGCAAAGGCTTCCCAGTCTTTCCATATCTTTTCCAGCATACTGTCCGGATGGCCTTTCTCCTTGCCCCCGTCCATAAAGGAAACTTTCAGTTTGTCCAGCTCTTCCTTCTTCTTTTTTCCCATAGCCTTTCGCAGATGGTCCGCCTGGCCTTTTGTAAAGCCGGCCAGTTTCTGCGAAAGCCTCATCACCTGCTCCTGATAAACGGTTACGCCGTAGGTTTCCTGAAGGTCTTCCTCCATATCCGGAAGGTCGTAGGCAATCTTGGTGGGGTCCGTCTTTCTGGCTACAAAGTCCGGGATGTAATCCATAGGACCCGGACGGTAGAGGGCGTTCATTGCTATGAGATCCTCGAACCTTTCAGGACGCAGCTTCATAAGCCACTCCTTCATTCCGGTGGATTCAAACTGGAATATGCTCTTGGTGTCTCCACGGCTGTAGAGGTCGTATACGGCAGGGTCGTCTATTGGGATGGCCTCTATGTCTATATCCTTGCCGTGGTTCTGCTTGACCATTGCAAGGCAGCGGTCTATGATGGAAAGGGTCTTGAGGCCCAGGAAGTCCATCTTGAGCATTCCTACATCCTCTATCTTGGTGCCCTCGTACTGGCTTACCCACACCTTTTGCCCGGTTGCCTTGTCCACGCCCATTGTGATTGGGATGTAGTCCGTAAGGTTGCCGCGGCCTATGATCATTGCGCAGGCGTGGATGCCCACCTGGCGGATGCATCCCTCCAGGCGCAATGCAAAGTCCAGGACCTCCTTGACAAGCGGAGCCCCGTTCTCATACTCTTCCTTGAGTTCCTTTATATACTTGACGCTGTTGGCCAGGGTTGGCTTCATCTCCTTCTCCTGCCCGTCAACCTTGATGGTGAAAGGACGGTCAGGAATCATCTTGGTGAGGCGGTTGGACTCCGGGATGCTCAGATTGGCTATCCTGGCCATATCCTTCACGGCCAGTTTTGCCGCCATTGTTCCAAAGGTGATTACGTGCGATATGTGGTCAGCTCCGTATTTGTCCTGGACGTACTGGATTACGCGGTAGCGGCCTTCGTCGTCAAAGTCAACGTCTATATCAGGCATTGAGATACGGTCCGGGTTCAGGAAACGCTCAAACAGGAGACCGTACCTGATTGGGTCAAGATTGGTGATTCCCAGGCAGTAGGCCACCATTGAGCCGGCGGCGGAACCCCTTCCGGGGCCCACGGAAATGCCGTTGCGCCTGGCCCAGCCAATGAAATCCTGCACAATGAGGAAGTAATCCGGGAAACCCATTCCGGATATGGTCATAAGCTCAAAGTGGAGGCGGTTCTCCTGGTCAGGCGTGAGCTGGGCGCCATAGCGCCTGTGAGCGCCCTGATAGGAGAGGTGGCACAGGAACGCCACGGAGCGGCAGAACTCATCGCCGCGATATTTCTTCTCCTTGACGTTTCCCTGCTTGTCCTTGACAATCTCGTACTTGCCGTTCTCTATGATATCGGCATATTTTGCAAGGTGTGCGTCAATGTCCGCAAGGAAGGCGGGGTCTATCTCGAACTTGGGAAGCACGTGGCCCCTGTCAATGGTGTAGGCCTCAATCTTGTCAAGGACCTCCAGCGTGTTGGAGATAGCCTCCGGATGGTCAGGGAACAGTGCGGACATTTCCTCCTCGCTCTTGAGGTACTCCTGCTGGGTGTAGCGCAGGCGTTTGGGATCGTCCACGGCGGAGTTGGTGGTGAGGCAGATGAGGCGGTCGTGGGCGGGGCCGTCGTCCTTGTTCACAAAGTGAACGTCGTTGGTGGCCACCACCTTCACGCCGTGCTTCTGCGCCAGCTTGAAGATTTCCTGGGTATAGAACTTCTGCTTTTCGTACAGCTCCAGGCTCATCCCCGGAACCTCCGTCTTGTGGAGCATCACCTCCAGGTAATAGTCATCGCCAAAGACCTTCTTGTGCCACTGGATGGCGGCATCGGCGCCGGCGGCGTCGCCAGCGACAATTGCCCGCGGCACCTCTCCCGCCAGACAGGCGGAGCAGCATATAAGGTCTGCGGCGTACTTCTCTATTACCTCGTGCGAGACGCGGGGGCGGTTGTAGAAGCCCTCTATGTGCGCGGTGGACACTATCTTCATAAGATTCTTGTAGCCGTTGTAGTTCTTGGCAAGCAGGATCAGGTGATAGTATTTGCCGTGCTCCTTGTCGTGGATGCGGTGGTCATACTTGGAAACGTACACCTCGCAACCCACTATGGGCTTGATCTCAGGAAATTTCTTGGCTACGTCCAGGAAGTCCTTCACGCCGTACATATTGCCGTGGTCCGTGATGGCCAGGCCCGGCATACCCAGTTCCGAAGCCCTCTTGAAGAGCTTGGAAATATCGGACATTCCATCCAGGATGGAGTACTGGGTATGGACGTGAAGATGGACGAAAGACATAACACAAAACTACAAAAAAACGCCCGTATTCCGTAGTGGAAAACGGGCGAATTTCTATAAAGTTTTCAACCTACTTCTTAGCAGGAACTTTGGTTTCGGATTTAGTAATATTCTTCATTGTAACATCGTACATAATCGGGGTACCGATCATAATTGATGCGTAAGTTCCAATGATAACACCAAGTACAAGAGCTACTGCAAGACCCCTGATTGACTCGCCTCCGAATATTGCAATTGCAATCATAGGAAGGAGGGTTGAGAGAGAGGTGTTCACGGTACGTGTCAGAGTTGCGTTGAGTGACTCGTTTACAGTGTCCTTGAAGTTGGCGTTGGGGTGCTTGGCCAGGTTCTCACGGATACGGTCGAAGATAACCACGTTATCGTTGATAGCGTAACCGATAATTGTAAGGATGGCCGCGATGAAGGTCTGGTCTACGTCAAGGTTGAACGGCAGGATTCCTGAGAACAGGGAGAAGAAGCCGATAACGATGATTGTGGTATGGGCCAGTGAAACAACTCCACCAAGTCCCCAGGTCCACTTGCGGAACCTCATTGCAATGTAACCGAAGATTACGATCAGGGCAAGGATTACGGAGATCACTGCAGAACGCTTGATGTCGTTTGCGATGGTTGCTCCCACCTTGTCGGAACTGATGATTCCGTTAGGGTTGTCAAGTGTTGATATGAATCCCTCAAGAGGAACATCCTCTGTGAAGAACGGCTTGAGAGCCTTGTAGAGCATATTCTCGATCTCAGCGTCAACGTCAGAAGACTCATCCTCGTACTTGTAGGAGGTGGTGATCTTCATCTGGCTGTCGCCTCCGAACTGCTTAACTTCCGCTGAGGAGTTTGCAACTCCGTTGGCTGCGGCTGCGTCGTTGAATACATCCAGAACGGCCTCGCGTACGTCCTCTGCCTGAACCGGCTTGTCAAAGCGTACTACATAGGTACGGCCTCCAGTGAAGTCTACACCGTAGGTGAATCCCTTGAATGCCATTGACAGGATTGCGATGACGATCAATGCGCCGGAGATGATGTAAGACCACTTGCGTGCGCCAAGGAAGTCGATATGGGTGTTCTTGAGGAAGTTGCGGGTGAGCTTGCTGTCGAATGTGATCTCCTTGCCCTTTGCAACCCTTGCCTCAAGGATGAGCCTGGTGATGAAGATAGAGGTGAGTACGGAAGTGATGATACCGATGATCAAGGTTGTAGCGAATCCCTGGATAGGACCGGAACCGAATACGAACAGAACGATACCGGTGAGGAGGGTTGTGATCTGACCGTCGATAATTGCTGAGTAAGCGTTCTTGTAACCATCCTTGATTGCAAGACCGATTCCCTTGCCGGCCTTAAGCTCTTCCTTGATACGCTCGTAGATAATAACGTTTGCGTCCACGGCCATACCCAAGGTAAGTACCAAACCTGCGATACCAGGCAGTGTGAGCACTGCTCCGAATGCTGCCAGCGTACCGAACAGGAGAACCACGTTGGTAAGGAGGGCGATATCTGCTGCCAAACCTGCGCCTCTGTAGAAGAAGATCATAAACAGAAGCACAAGGATGAAGGCGATGATGAAGGAGATGAGTCCGGAACGGATTGACTCTGCACCAAGGGAAGGTCCTACAACCTGCTCCTGAACGATAGTTGCAGGTGCAGGGAGTTTACCTGACTTGAGCACGTTGGTAAGGTCAGTTGCCTCTTCAACGGTGAAGTTTCCGGAAATCTCTGAGTTACCTCCGGTGATTTCGGTATTTACGGTAGGATATGAATAAACGGCACCGTCAAGCACAATTGCAACCTGACGTCCGATGTTCTCCTTTGTGAGGCGGGCCCAGGTGTTTGCGCCTTCCGCGTTCATTGACATTGAAACGGACGGGTTGGCGGCAGTGCGCTGGTTGCTGTATGATACGCGGGCGTCTGTAACAACGTCTCCGTCAAGAGGAGCCTTTCCGTCACGGGAAGAAGCCTTGATGGCTACAAGCTCGTAAACGTTGTCGCCGGCGAAGAACTGGCTGGGCTTAGCGCTCCACATAGGGATGAACTCTGCGGGGAAGAGGTCAGCAACCTGAGGCATTGCCAGATACTTGTCAACAACTGCCATATCGGAAGATGAAGCGAATCCCAGGCAGGCGTTGCCGTTCATATTGGAAAGCTGCAATACGGAGAACAGAGGGTTCTGCTTCTTGTAAGCGTCCAGCTGGGCGTCGGTCATAGTGTCCTCTGTGTTGGCGGCGATTTCCTCTGAAAGGATATCGGCGTTCTCTGCAGGGGTCTCCTCTGCTTTCTCTACTGCTGCGTCTGCATCCTCATCGGCCAGGAGCTGTGCAAGGAGTGCGTTGGCCTGTACCAGGTAAGGATAGATCTCAGTGTACTCGTATGTTGTCCAGAACTCGAGGGAAGCGGTTCCCTGGAGCAGCTTGCGGACACGCTCAGGCTCCTTTACGCCCGGAAGCTCCACGAGGATCCTTCCGGTGTTGCCAATCTTCTGGATGGAAGGAGAGGTAACTCCAAAGCGGTCGATACGGTTGCGGAGTACGTTGAAAGAGTTGGCAATGGCACTCTCGGCCTCGTCCTTGATAACTGAAAGGACTGCATCGTCTGTAGACTCCGGAGTGATCTTGTCCCTGAGCTCGTATGTTCCGAAGATCTGAGCGAGCCTCTGGCCGCCTGCAACCTCTTTCCAAGCGTCACCGAACAGGGTGATGAGATCGGACTGGGAAGAAACGCTGCGCTCCTTTGCCAGGGCGAGAGCCTGCTCGAAAGCGGGTGTTGCGTTGTCTCCGGCCAGAGCCTTGATAAGATCTTCCAACTGAACCTGGAGCATTACGTTCATACCGCCCTTGAGGTCCAGACCAAGATTTATCTGCTTAGCCTGTACGTCCTTGAATGTGTATCCGAAGTATACTTTTTCTGAAGAGAGTGAATCTGTGTATCTCTTCTGCTGTTCCTTGCGGAGAGAATCCAGGTAGAAAGCCTGGTCTGCGAGAGGAACTCTGCCGAATGCAGCTGAATTCTGGAAAGCCGTAACGGCATCTTCGGCATACTTTTTGGCCTTCTTCTCCTGGATTGAGTTAACCAGGGTGAAGGAAAGCTGCCAGATGCAGGCCAGGACCAGAAGGATAGCTACAAGTCTGATAGCGCCTTTACTTTGCATAACTGTTAATATTTCTTAAATTTATATTGTCTGGATAGTTGTCCAAAATAGTTTGCAAATTTAGTATTTTTTTAATAGAAATAAAGTTTCTTTCCAAGTATTTCGTATTTTTGCGCTTACACTTTAACATTATCCGCATGAAAACCTTCGCAAAGGTGTTATCCTTGGTCATTATTCTGGCTTTGTGCCCCATAGCGGGCCTCCGGGCTCAGAACAAGGCCGATTCTTTGCGCAAGGCATACGATTTTGCAGGCGCCGTGGACCTGTGCGGTCAGATGATCTCCTCCACGGAAGACTCCCTTGAACGGGAAATGTGGGACGCCTCTATGGTGCTGGCCCAGAACGGGCTCAGTATGACGGAGTTCTGCCTTGACCCAGAGGTGGTGGCAAAGGTCCGCCTCCCCATCAAGGACTTCCACCTGTTCTACCCAATGCAGGCCGGAAGCTGGTACCCTGTGCCCAACCAGCTGGATTCTTCTGAATTCGACGGCTTTGCCCAGGCGCTCTACTTCCCGCGCGGCGCAGATGAGATTTACTTCTCCGCTCCGGATTCAAGCGGTTTCAGGAACATCTACCAGACACAGTACCTGGACTCCTTGTGGTCCGTACCTGAGTCTGTGTACGATATGATCACCTCCCAGTCCAACGAGATATATCCCCTTCTGAGCCCGGACGGCCAGACCCTGTTCTTCGCTTCCGACGGCCTGTACGGAATGGGCGGCTATGACATTTACTCCACCTCCTGGAACCCTGACACGGAGTCCTGGGAAATGCCCGTGAACCTGGGATTCCCGTTCTCCTCCCCGTATGACGATTTCCTGTTCTACAACACTCCGGACGGCAAATATTCCATCTTCGCATCCAACCGCGAGACCTCGCGCGACAGCGTGAATATATATGTATTGGCATACGACAGCAACCCTATCCGCCGTGCCATAAACGACACGGACCGCCTGCGGGAGATAGCATCCCTCAACCCCAAGACATCCGCCAAGATAGACAACACCTCCGCGGTAAGATCCTCCCTGGTGGAGAATTCCGAGGTTCAGAAATACTCCCTCCAGGCAGACCTGGTAAAATCCCTGCGCGACTCCCTGTACCGCTTCCACGACCAGATTGACGTGGCCGAGCTGCAGGGCCGCCTGAACGAAGCCATCCGGACGCTCCAGCGTCTGGAGATGGACTTCCTTTCCAGCGGCCTGTCCTTTGACCTCAGCGCCCTGCAGAAAGAAACCCAGCGCCAGGTTGTGGGCGTAAAATCCGGCTTCACCTTCAGTAAGAATGAACCCGGCTCGGAGTTCCACCTGGACATTGAACAGCCCGAACCCTCAGAGGAAGACGCCGCCGCTGCAGCTGCCGCCGCGCGGCAGAAGCAGAACGCCCGTCGCTCCAAGGCCAAGCCCGTGGAAATCACCCGCTACAACCTTGTAATAACCCCGGCCAACGGCCGCGCCCTGTCCTCCGCCGCAATCTCCGCCATCCGCTCCTGCACATCCAAGGACATTATCCGTCATCTGGACGATGGCGTCGTGACCTTCCGCATAGGGCAGTTCGACACCCCGGATCCCATCCACATTATCATAGAGCAACTGGCCCGCAACGGCGAACAAAACTGCACCATACAGGAAGAAACCATCACCGTCCAGCAGCCGTAAGCGTCCAAAACTATTGCGAAACAAATTTTTATATGTATATTTGCCATCCCATTTGGTAAAACCACAGTGGTGAGATTGGAGAGGTGGGTGAGTGGCTGAAACCACCGGTTTGCTAAACCGACGTACGCTTCACGGCGTACCACGAGTTCGAATCTCGTCCTCTCCGCCAGACTAATTGATTATCAATTAGTTGCAACAAAAGCCCCAAGAATGGCCCCAAATTTACGGCCGTTTTGGGGCTTTAATCGTTCCTGATACTAAGCGATAGTTTAAGCAATTTCCGGAGGAATAGTCGCAAAAAAAATCGCTGAAAAAAATAGTTTTTTCCAGCGACATAAGCGACACAACCGACATTTTTATAATCATTGTCGTTCGGCTGCAAAAGTAGGTGACATCTTTGAGAAGGCTTCAGCCAGTTTTGAATAAGCGTCCCGAAGCGACAGAAGTTCCGCATCTTTTTTCTTTGATTCTTCCTTCTCTCTGTCCAGTTCATCCTGCAACCGTTTCACTTTCTCTGCAAGTTCAGATTCCCGGGCAAGAAGCTCCGCGCTCCTTTCTTCCTCGCTTTTTCCCTTGGCAAGCATAATATCATTCATCGCGGCGTCGGCATAAAGGAAACCGAATCCGTGAAGAAGAAACTCCTCGTTATACCCAAAGGCTAAAGCATAAGCATGGGCGGTCCTTTTCCCAAAAGGACGTCTGCCGGACAGTTGGTTCGTTACCACCTGTTTTTTTACTCCGAGTCTCTCCCCAGCGGCAGCGTGGGTGATCCCTTTCAACTTAAAATCTGCAGCGACGATCCTGCAAATCTCCTCCCTGGATTTCAGCCGGGAAGTATAATCGAACTCCGCCGGGCTGACGATAGGCGTGCTATTCTCTTCCATAAACACTTGTCCAGTTTAAACTAAACTGCTGTACTAAACTGATTGGATAATGCAAAGGTAGCATATTTTGATTAATATTTCATCATTTTCTCAAAAATATTTGTTGGCAAACGACAGTTAGCAACTCGCTATTATTAAATGCATTATCGTGGCAATTTCACTTTTTCCCTGTTTCTGGTAATCAATTTCTTATTATTTAGATTTCATTTTTTGAAACCTTTGTTATATCTTTGCAGCAAAACAGAGTGGCAATGACATTAACATATAATCAATAAGTCTTATGAAAACAAAACTCGAGGCGCAGGCCAACAATGCAAAGAATCTTATGGAAATGCCGCTTGCCTTTATGACAGGGGCGCAGTTTCTGGAGCTGAACTCTATTATGGGACAGGGCGTCGAGCCGCCGTCTGCAGAGAGAGACACAACCGCCATTCCCAAATATGTCTATGGGATCAAGGGGATAGCGGAACTTTTCGGATGCAGCGCAGCGACGGCCAGCAGAATCAAAAAGGATGGTGTCATAAAAGAGGCTATCACGCAATTCAAACGCACCATTGTCGTTGACACCGAGAAGGCTCTTGAATTGATGAAAGAGAGAAAAGGGACGAAAGAGTTTTAGGTGATGAACATAGACATCAACGATATCCAGGCCGATATCCAAACAGAATTGTCTGCGATGGCCGAAACCGGGAGTCTTGATGCTAAGGCTATCCTCGATGAAATGCTAACGATCATCGATCCCATAGACTTTTACGAGGAGGGGCATATCGATCAGGGTAAATCCTTGTCGAAACAAGTCTATACAATCGTGGTCGTTGAAAAGATCCTGGAAATAGCCCGGGAGAAACACTGGGACCTCGCAACGGAGAATACCCGAATCTTCATATACAACGGGAGTCAATGGATCATTGTCTCCGCGGATGGTTTCAAGCGGTTTCTCCAGAAAGCGGCCACACGGATGGGGGTTCCGGACAGATATGCAAAGCATTTCCTGTTCCAGGACGATCTTCACCGTCAATTCCTCAGTGCCGCAGACTTACCGACCCCAGAGACTCAGTCGTCCCGGGTGCTTATCAACCTTCAAAACGGCACCTTCGAGAACAATGCAACCGAGCACTGTCTTCGAGAGTTCAGAAAAGAGGATTTCCTGACCTATCAACTCCCGTTCTCTTACGACCCGGAAGCCAAGTGTCCCATCTTCCACGCTTTCCTTAACAGAAACCTTCCGGACAAAGGCTGCCAGGACTTGATTGCCGAATACATTGCCTATGTCTTGTCCCCGTTCCTCAAACTAGAGAAGGTCCTGATCTTATATGGAGATGGCGCCAATGGGAAGAGTGTTTTGTTCCAAATCATCAAAGCACTCCTGGGAGAAGACAACGTATGCTCCTATTCCCTGCAGAACCTGACGGCAAGGGAAGGATATCAGCGGGCAGAGCTTGGGAACAAACTTCTCAACTACGCTCCGGAGATCAATGGTCGGATAGATCCTGCTCTTTTCAAGCAGCTTGCGAGTGGTGAGCCGGTGGAAGCCCGGTTCATCTTCGGGCGCGCTTTCATCCTACGAAAATACGCCCGTTTGCTCTTTAACTGCAACGTTCTGCCCAGCGACGTGGAGATGACCCACGCGTTTTTCCGCAGGTTCATGATCATCCCGTTCACGGAAACCATCCCGGAAGAGGAGCAAGATACTGATCTCGCCAAGAAAATCACCCAAAACGAGCTTCCTGGCATCTTTAACTGGGTCATTGAAGGGTTGGACCGCCTAACCCGTAATAAGCGCTTTACAGAGCCCGAAATGGTCCGTGAAGCGAACAAATCTTTCAGAGACCAGTCCGACAGTTTGGTGCTCTTCCTGGAGGACTCCGGAATTGTCGCAGGAAGTGACCACAGCGTTCAAGTCAGTGCATTGTATGCACGATTCTCTGCCTATGCCAGGAGCTGTAATCTCCCCGCGATATCCATGAAGTCTTTCTCCGAGAAAATGTCAAAGGCGGGATTCGAGAAGATAAGAACCGCGCAAGGCCGTTTTTTCAACTATAGCCTGGTTTCTCTTTCAAATGAAAATATCGAAGAGACAAATGACGCAGTATAGATACTTTTTGGAGCCCTGGGGCTGGCGAGATCACCGGGCAGGAGGGCGTGCGTCAAACAAGCATATTTGTCCCAACTGCGGGAAGAGGACATTTGTCCGGTATGTTGACGGAGAAACGGGGTCTTATCTGGGAGACCAGGTGGGGAAATGCGACCGGGAAGACAAATGCGGATATCACTATAGCCCGGCCATGTATTTCCATGACCACCCTGATGAAACTCAGAAGTATATGGACTCGCCCAGGGCTGATAAACGGCCATATTCGCCATTACCGGCCACGAACGAGATATCTACCATCGACTGGAAATACGTTGAGAGCAGCCGCCTTCAGACATCAAATTTCAAGGAATACCTGCTTGACCGTTTCAGCGATAGTCAGCTTCAAGTCCTCCAAGTCTGCGAGGACTACTTCCTTGGAGGAGACGGAGACGGTGGAACGATCTATTGGCAGGTTGACGAACTGGGTCGGCCCCGCTCCGGAAAGATTATCCAATATGACCATCAAACAGGTTGTAGGATCAAGGACACCACCCTTCCTGTTTCCTGGGTTCACAAGAAACTTATCAAAGCCGGCCAACTCCCAAATAACTGGAAGCTCTCCCAATGTCTGTTCGGAGCACACCTGCTTCCGAAGAGAACGGACGCCCCGGTTTGTTTGGTCGAGTCTGAGAAAACAGCCTTGATCTGCTCCATCCGTTTACCAAGCTGTTTATGGATAGCTACCGGAGGCCTGAACAACTTTCGATTGGAACCCTGCCAGTGCCTTGCCGGAAGAAATGTGATCATATACCCGGATTTGGGGGCATACGACAAGTGGTGTGTGCTGGCCGAAAAGTTCTCGGCCAAGATCGGATTCCGGTGTAAAGTGTCCCGCCTGTTGGAAGAAAAAGCGACGGAACAGGAACGTCAGAACGGGCTGGATCTCGCAGACTATCTTCTTCGCTCCGGATGAAAAAACTGCCTTGACTCCTCTTCGTCTTTTGCCGCCTTCCAGCTTGCTTGACCCTGGCACATGGGTGGGTGACGCATATATATATGCATATTGAGTTACCCACCCCTGTTTTTAAGCGGCAGATTCCGTGCAAGCACGGGAAAGACGCGGATCAAATAATGCCGGGTCAAGCCTCCCGAAAAAGGACATCGACAACCTGTGCTGAAAGCACCTTCAAATGGCATCGGTGCCAAAGAAAGCTCGCTGGTTTTGTGGCACCCCTCACCTCGCCTGCGGGCAAGGTGGTATTAAGTTACCAGTTTCCTGTTTCAGTGTCCATGAACCGGGCAAGCCCGGTATCTCGATTTTGTCATATCTGCCAAACTTAGGATGTAAAAAAGAATTAACTTTGTATGGATTATAATGTGTAGTTATGGAACGATTGATGACAACAGACAGGGAATACTCCCTGTGGATTGCAGAGCTGGCACAACGATATCGCTCCAGTCAGATCAAGGCCGCGATAAAGGTCAATGATGAGATGCTTCGCTTCTACTGGTCGGTAGGAGAGGATATCGAGCAACGGAAATTGGAGAACCGCTACGGCAGCCATTTCTATGAGAATGTCAGCAGGGACCTGAAGAAGGCCTTAGCCCTGAACCGTGGCCTGTCTCCAACAACTATAAAATACACCCACTACTTCTATCGTCTTTATTGTCAGTTACTTGGAAATCGTCAAGAGGTTATTGACGATTCTTTGCCGACAAATCGTCAAGGGGTTATTGACGATTTCGACTGCATATTCAAAATCCCTTGGTCATTACACGTACTCATTATTGACAAGGTAAAGAATGACCCTCATAAGGCACTGTTCTTTGTCAAGAAGACGATAGAAAACAATTGGGGCCACAGCGTCTTGCTCAATTTCATAAGCACCGACCTCTATGAACGCCAGGGAGCAGCGCAAACCAATTTCGCCCTTACCTTGCCGGCTCCGGAGAGCGACCTTGCCCAGGAATTATTGAAGAGCCCGTACGATTTCTCGTTCTTGCCCGGGAAAGAGAAGTACCAGGAGGCCGAGTTGAAGAGCGCCCTGACCAGTCACATCAAGGCCTTCCTGATTGAATTGGGCAAGGGCTTCAGCTTTGTCGGCAAGGAGTATCGCCTGGTCGCGGGAGGGAAAGAGAAGTTCATCGACCTGCTCTTTTACATTATCCCGCTACATCGATATTGCGTGATCGAGGTCAAGGTTACGGAGTTCGATTTCCCTGATCTGGGCCAGCTGGCCGGATATGTCGCCATGGTGGACGACCTTCTCAATACGGAGGTCGAGAAGCCCGCTATCGGCTTGCTGATTTGCAAAGAAAAGAATAACGTTCTGGCTCGATATGCATTGTCAACGATCAATCGCCCGATGGGAATCTCCGAATACGAGGTTGCCCGCCAGCAACTTCCGGACGATTTGAAAAACGCACTCCCTTCCCCTGAAGAAATCGAAAAGGGACTGATGGAAAATTAGCATTTCCTCCATCATTTGCCACCCTCAGCTTGCTGGTTTTCGTGGCAACTCTCCCCTGCGTTTATACATCAGGGGGTATTGAGTTACCCCGTACCCTTTTTTGACGACAATTCCCGGGCAAGCCCGGAATGATTCATAACACTTAAAATGCCAACTGCCGCCACCTCCTTTGAGATGACGGCAGATTCGAAAAGTGTTTATGTTTAATCGTGCTTATGAGAAGCCAGTTTATTCTTTCTTCAACGCCTCCGCAGGGTTCGTCCGGGCGGTCTTGATGCTCTGGTAGAGTACACTTATCGCCGCTATAATGGCGACCAACAGTCCAGCGAGAACGAATATCCACCAGTGAAGGTTGATTCGATGGCCGTAGCCAGAGAGCCAGCGATTCATGATGAACCAGGCAATGGGAACACCGATGACAAACGCGATGCCCACCATCTTCATGAATGACAGCACCAGTTCTTTCAGCACG
>CACWLD010000012.1 GCA_902761655.1 uncultured Bacteroidia bacterium
CACATTGAGTTCGTCAATCAGGTTGAAGCTCTGGAACACGAAGCCGATGTTGCCCTTGCGGAACTTGGTGCGCTCCTTCTCCTTGAGGTTCGCCACCTCTGTGCCGAGGAGTTCATAGCTGCCGCTGGTGGGGTTGTCCAGCAAGCCCAGTATATTCAGCAGCGTGGACTTGCCGCAGCCCGAAGGGCCCATGATGGCGACGAACTCCCCGTCCTTGATTTCAAAGCTGACGCCGTTCAGCGCCGTGGTCTCGATTTCTTCCGTGCGAAAGACCTTGGTGAGGTTGGATACTTGAATCATCTTTATGGTATTTACACTTTTATCGTTTACCGAGACGTACTTGAATCATCTTTATGGTATTTACACTTTTATCGTTTACCGAGACGTAAACAAACAACGGGCCATTTAAGTTAATATACTATATATCAAATATTTACGAAATGAAGAGAGGTGTAATAACTGTAAAGGACTTTACACAAAGTGTAAATATGGGTTTACACTTTGTCATTTCTGGAGAGTGTCGGTTGTGCCGCTTGTGTCGCTTCTAGAAAAACTATATTTTGATGTCGTCCGTGTTGAACTTCTGCATTTCCTGGACGCGGATGCTATCGGCGACATCAACATAAGGCTTCATTGACTTGTAGTCAGCGTGACCTGTCCACTGCATTACGACATTGACTGGAATTCCTTTCGCAAGAGCATTACAGATGAAGGAACGACGGCCGGTATGGGTGCTGACGAGTTCGTGTTTTGGCGATGTTACATCACGCCGTTCATTACCCTTGTAGAAGGTTTTGCGTACCGGTTCGGATATGTCTGCCAACTTACAGAGTTCTTTCAACTCCGCATTCATTTTCTGGTTGGAGATAACAGGGAGAGCCTTATCACCAGGGATAGGAACATCCTTGTATTTGTCCAGGATTCGTTGCGTTACCTTATTGAACTCGATTCTGATGCTATCGGCTGTCTTGACCGTTGTAACGTCGATAAACGAATCCTTTACATCGCTCTTTTTCAGATTCTCCACATCTGAGTACCGGAGACTGGAATAGCAGCAAAAAACGAAGACATCCCGGACCTTTTCCAAGTGTTTCTTTCCTTCAGGAATCTGATAATCACACAGTTTCTTGATCTCTTGCTCCGAGAGAAATACAACGGGGTTTTTCGTGGACTTGAGTTTCGGCTTAAAGGATTTGTAATCCATCAGGGAATTATATCCCTTCTCCGTTGCCCAGTTCAAGAACCATTTGAGGAAGTCGAGTTTCTTCCCGATGGTAGAATTCTTGAGGCCGGTTTCATCCTCCTCGTCACCTGTAGCTTTCTTCTTTTTAATCTTCTTTGTATCACGAAGATAGATGACGAATTGTGTCAATCCTTCCTCGGTAAGATCCTCGAAGCGTAGATTCTTGTTAAAAGCCTGCAGGTCATTCCACAGCGCGTCAAACTTTTCATAGGTCTGAGGTGTCCAGGCGTTCTTGATCCCACACTCCCGGGTGAAGGCCTTAAAAGCAACCGAGAACTCAACGGCTTTGCTACGTTTCTTGACAAGATTGACTGTTTTCTCTTTGACCGTCTTCCGCAACGCTTCCTTGAACATTTCTGCAGAAGGGATGGTCTTCTCAATCTCATAGCCTTTGAAGAGATCTTCGACATAATTCTGATACTCGGCAAGGGTTGCGTTAATGACTGATCCCGTCTGCCCATGTCTATTGAGCGCCTCTTTCTTGGCCAATCCATTCTCCGAATCCCATTGGTCACGATGGATGGATATCCCTAGAGGGACATCCACCCGGATGCCACAATAGGTAATCCGCATCCGGATAGGATACTCCCTATCTCCACCACAGGTTTCATCTGCAGGGGTCTTGCTCGTTTTGAGACCGAAAGAAATACTGTGCTTTATTAGCATAACCATCCAATAATGGCCCCAAAAATAGCCCCATTTTTTGGAAAATCAAAGCATTTAAGTGAAATAATTTGATAAGTAACAGATTGACTAACTGATTAGTTGTGAAATAGAATGATAGAATATGTATAGTTAGGACATAATCTCGTCCTCTCCGCAAAAAAGCCGATGCCGTCGCATCGGCTTTTTTGCTGTACTCCAGAAATCGCAACAAATGGGGATTACCGCCAGGAGGAAGCACTAGTAACTTTGTAGTCAGTAATAATAACCTGTAAATCAAAGTAACTATGAAACCTATTTACAAAATCGCCCTTCTGGCCGTAGCCTATCTTCTCACATATATTCTGGGTTCTTGTACCGGCATCATTCATCCGGGGTGCTACGCATATGTAGGGGCAATCCTTCCCCTGCTGACAGCCTTCATCTATCTTTTGACCTGCGCCTCTATACAGGGCTTCGGCGCGGCTACGGTCCTGAACGGATTCGTCTTTGTCATATTACTGATTGCGGGCGAGGCGGATACCACGCTTGCCATCGGCTTTGCAATCCTGACGGCTCTCGCTGAAATAATCCGTTATTTCTGCAAGTATGATACGCTGAAAGGCGTACGCTGGAGCTTCATCCCCTTTGCGTTCTCCTTCTTCGCATACACCGCCCACTGGTGGTCCGACACTGAAGGGTCGCTCGCTGCTGCCGTAGAGGAAATGCGTCCAGGATATGACCAGCTTATGGTTCCCGTCATCAACAACATCCCGGTTCTGGTTGTAGTGCTGGTCCTGACAATTCCCGTTGCCATCCTGGCAATGCGCCTGGCTGAACGGTCACTGAAAAAGTAAGCAGAAATTTGTCTATCTTTACACTGATGTTCCGGTGTAAGGATAAACCGGCAGTTTCTGAACCAAATGACTATTAGACTGGAAAAACCTGAAGATTACCGTGAGGTAGAAAACTTGACCCGCGAGGCTTTTTGGAATGTATATCGTCCCGGTTGCACGGAGCACTATGTGCTGCACTGCTACCGGGACAATCCTGATTTCATCCCCGAACTGGATTTTGTGATGGAGGAGGATGGCCGCATCATAGGCCACGTGATGTTCTCAAAGGCCCAACTGATCCTGAACGACGGCACCCGAAAACCTTCCTGGACCTTCGGCCCCATCAGCATCCATCCGGATTATAAACGGAAGGGGTATGGGCTGCGGATGCTCCAGTATGCGCTGGAGGAAGCCCGTAAAATGGGCGTAGGCTTCCTATGTATGGAAGGCAATATCGACTTTTACCGCAATGCAGGGTTCGGTCTTGCAAGCAAATTCAATATACATTATCACGACTTTCCCAAGGAGGAGGAAGTCCCGTTCTTCCTGGCCCAGGAACTGATTTCCGGCTGGCTTGTCGCCAACGGTATAGATGAAGCCACCTACTGTCCGCCCAAAGGTTATTTTGTCGCTGATGAGAACCCGGAAGCCTTTGAGGCATACGAAGCAACTTTCCCAAAGAAGGAGAAACTCCGTATTCCAGGGCAGCTTGGGTATGATGGCGTTATTATGGAATCCGGCAGGATTGTGCTCCGCCCCTGGCGGGAGGACGATGCTCCGGCTCTGTATAAATACGCTTCAGACCCGGAGGTGGGGCCTCGCGCCGGCTGGGAGCCACACAAATCCATTAAGGAAAGCCTTGAGATAATCCGCACGGTCTTCCACAATGACACTACTTGGGCTATTGAGCTCAAGGAGACCGGCGAGCCGCTTGGCGCGATGGGTTATCTGCCCGCTGAGGGCAGTCAACTGCCTTCCAGGAAAGGTGAGCCGCTTGTGGGTTACTGGGTAGGCAGACCATATTGGAACAGAGGCATTTGCACAGAGGCCTTGCAGTTGATGCTCGGCCATATAAGGGAAGCCACTGATATAAGGTCGCTGATTGGCAGCCACTTCATTGACAACCCTGCCAGCGGACGGCTTATGGAGAAGTGCGGATTTGTCCCCACCGGCGAGACTTGTATTGACCAAACCCTGGCCGGATCCGACAGCCCTATGAGGGTTCTTAGATTAGAAATCAAATAATTATAGATTGATATGGAAATGAAATTTTGCCAGAGCTGCGGGATGCCGCTCACAGAAGAAATCCTTGGAACCAATGCCGACGGAAGCAAGAATGAAGATTACTGCATCTACTGCTACAAGGACGGCAAGTTCCTTCAGGACTGCACAATGGATGAAATGATAGAGTTCTGCGCCCAGTTCGTGGACGAAGTGAACAAGAACCTGCCGCAGCCCATCACCAAAGAGGAGTACATCTCCCAGATGAAAACCTACTTCCCCCAACTGAAACGCTGGCGCCAGGAGTAACTTTCCCCAAAATCTCAAAAGTGTGCAGGGCGGTCCATCCGTTGGACCGCCTTACACGTTTTACCCCTATTTTCGTGCAGGGTGGTCCATTGGATGGACCGCCCTGCACACTTGCCTGTAAATTAAACGTTTAATTGCCTTCAAGGAGTAGTAATCAACGAATCATTATTCCATATTTGTTTCCTAAACTTAAACATACTATGGATTACTATTTAGTTACTACCAGTCATCTTGAAAGCGCCACTTTATTCCGGGAAAATGCCGACTTCATTGTTGGAATGAATGCCGTTCCCCTTATTGCCGCATACACAGGGGTTGTTATCGTTGCATTCATTTTGATGTCCAACCACGTCCACTTCATTCTTTATTGTACCTACAGTCAGGCTTTGGATTTCATCAATGGCTACAAGAAACATTATTCTTTCTATCTGGCCAAGAAATATGGCATAAAGGAGACTCTCAGAAGAAATAGCGTCGACATCCAGAAGTTAGACCAATCCGGAGAATCTCTTGAGCGTGCCATAGCGTATGTCCAGATGAACCCCGTCGCGGCCAACATTTGCCTTAATCCGTTTGATTACCCTTGGGGTACAGGCAACTGTTATTTCAAAGTATCTACTTCTAAAGGAATCCCTGTCGACAATCTTTCCGCCCGCTCCCGCCACGCATTGTTTCACAGCCGAAAAGAGGTTCCAAGAGGTCTCCTTGTTGGGGAAAGTGGATTCATCCTTCCCGAATCATACATCCAAAAGGGCAGAGTCGAAGCCATTTTCCGCAGCCCTAACAGGATGCAGTATTTCCTCAACTCCTCTTCAAAAGCCAAAATCCGATTGGAATCCAAAGACTCAGAGACACCTTCCTTAAAGGATACAGTCGTTCTGCCACTGATGTTGGATCTGTGTCAGAAGATGTTTGGGAAAGGGTTGGTCAATGAATTGACTCCGGAACAGTTGACTGAACTATTGCGGCAGTTGCGCTACCGATGTTCTTCTAACATTAACCAATTAGCCCGCGTTACGGGATTGTCATATACACAGATAGCTAAACTGCTTGAATGATATGGGATTCAGACTTCAAATTAATTTGTATCTTTAAGGTATGACAATATTAGAAGCGATAGAGGTGAGGCATTCGGTGAGGAAGTACACCGGAGATCCCATACCGGAGAGTGTTCTGACTGCCCTCCGGGAGAAAATTGATGAGGTTAACCGTATAGGGAACCTGCACGTCCAGTTGGTCACGGACGAGCCCAAGTCATTCAGCGGCCTGATGGCGTACGGAGCCTTCTCCGGCGTCAACAGTTACTTGGTGATGGCCGGCAAGAAGGATGATTCCCTGGATGAGCGCATAGGCTACTACGGCGAGCAACTGGTCCTGCTGGCTCAGACACTGGGCCTGAACAGTTGCTGGGCGGGAGCCAGCTATAAGAAAATCCCCGGGACTTATGTCCTGGAGGATGATGAAAAGACTGGATGCTACATAGCCATCGGCTTTGGCATCAACCAGGGGAACAGCCATAAGATAAAGGCACGCGGCGATGTAAGCAACGCCAGCGACCTCACTCCAGCCTGGTTCAATAAAGGGATTGACGCCGCACTCCTGGCCCCCACTGCAGTCAATCAGCAGAAATTCTACTTCGAATACCTGAGAAAGAAATGGGACGGCAAACCCAAAGTCTCCGCAAAGCCCACCTTCTCAATGATAGGCTATGCAAAGATGGACCTGGGAATTGCCAAATACCACTTTGAAGTGGCTGCAGGGAAGGAAAACTTCCAGTGGGCCTGACCTACTTCAGTTCTTGGTACAACTCCGGATCAAACTCTTCAAGCGCGGTGACGCCGTGCAGATGGTTGATTGATATCCACGGAAGCCAGGTGCGATGCGCACCTATTCCGCGGATGGGATTCATACGCCAGTGCTCCTGCTGCCAGCCGGGGCCGGCCATATCGTAGGTCCGGCCTGGCAGCGCCAGCATAGCCTTGGTGCCGTGCAACAGCACGCGCGCCACGTCCAGTTCGTGCGCATCGCCGGTGTATTTGTATAGCTTGGCGTAGATGGGCACGGCCCAGTCCAGATACTGGTCAACGCCGCCCACGTCGTTGGAACCTATTATGTTGGCACCGATGACCGGGACGCCGGGCTTCCAGCCCAGCAAGTCCGGGTCGGCCCCTGCGGGCATCGGGATGTCCCATATCCATATCCAGGCCTCCGCGTAGTCTGCAGCGGCACGGGCGCGCTGAAGCCATTTTTCGTCCTGAGTATCTTCGTACAAAGTCATGAAAGCTTCGGCGCTAAGCATACCTGATTCCTTGTCGGCAACGCTGGGGGTGCCGGTTGCACCTTGATATACTCCCTTGCTGCCATATTCTTTCCAGATGTATTCCGCGGCCTTGATGGCTGCTGCCTTGTAAGTGTTGTCTCCGGTGAAGTTAGCGAGTTTCACGAGGAATGGGACGGGCGCATATGAGAGTGCGCCGGATTGGTCGGAAATGGCTCCGTCATCGCCCCACTCGGCGGGGAAGGAGCCGTCGGGACGCTGCAGCGGAAGCAGCCAGTCAGCAAAGCTCTTGCCCCATGCCAGCCACTGCGGATGCTGCACTCCGCGCTGTTTCTCGCGCTCTAGCATATCCATAAGACGCGCGAGGTCCTCAGGGATAGGACGAAGGCCCCAGCTGTTACCTCCGTGGATGTTGCCCACATGGCCGGTGCGGAGGTTCAGGCCCTCGCCTACAGGCGGATCAAGAGGGACATACTTCACCAGCGAATACATTATCTCTTCTGCCAGCTGGCTGAAGCGCGTGCCTCGAGGGCTCTGGTCGCGGTAAGCCTCCATCAGGAACTGCTCCGCAATCTCCACGTGCTTGCCGCAGAAGCCCACTACCGCGTACTCCCAGATTTCCAGCTCTGCCGCCGTGGGATCAAGGTCGATTCCCAGCTGGCGGGCCCAGGCCTGCATCTTGGGGATGTCCGGATTGTAGTTGGAACGATTAGGGAACTGCCTGTTTGTCGGACGGAAAGATCCCGGCTTGCCCGACTTGGCATCTATCACGAACGGTACTCCCGCACGGTCTTTATACTCTATTACCTGAGAGGCCAGATGGTCCAGCAGAGTGGTACGCATCTGCTCCAGGTCCACTTTCTCCACTTTCGGGTCCAGCATAGCCCAGGCCTGACGCCACGCGTCGCGCTCCACTCCCGGCATCTGGTCCGATGTCCCAAGCAGGAACGCCAGCCGGTACTCCTGCGTGAAACCGTCCTGCACAGGATGCAGGCGGATGCGCGTAATTGACTCCACCGGAGTATCGCTGGTCCTGAAAAATCCACCTGCGAATTCCCTGCAGGTACCAGGATAAATGAACGATATGCCTACGCCATTGTCAGTGGCGGCCACCTCAAGGGTGCCGAATCCAAGACCAGGCTCTATCACGCAGTCGGTTGCCGCCGCCGTGGTTTCTTCCCAAGTGGTAGCTCCGTCCGGATTGCGGTCAAGAACAGCGAACCAGTCGTATGCATCTCCAGTACCGTCAACCACTGCTGCAAGCGGCGCAGCCAGATAGTCTTCCCTGAGGGAGAAGTATCCGGCATCATAGAATGCGCGGCCGCCCTTTGAAAAATCCGTAGTATGAGGATCGCCGAAGATGACGCCCGGGATGAAATACTTGCAGTCCTTCCACTGAGTCTGTGTCTCCAGCCCTGTGGCGGTGCAAAATCCAACGCCTTCCTGAGAGTCGCTTACAGTGACACTTCTGTCCAGGAGCAGAGTCTCCCCGTCTATTCTCCACAGGTCGTGGAAAGTGAAGACGCTGCCGCCGGCTTCAATCTCGGCAGTAGCATCGACCTTGCGCACACTGGGTTTCACAGATGTGTAGGAAGCCTCGAACTCTGACAGCGTCTTTCCATCAGCACAAAGATATAGCTTGGCCGGAGCCAGCTGCTGCAGAATGTCGCCATCGGCACGGGTTACCGTGATGCCATATGTCTTCTGGCCGGAACCGGTGAATCTGACCACCGAGCCGGAGTCGGTTTGCCCCAGGCGGACATCATAACTGCATCCCGCCAGCAGGAACAAGGCTGCAAGGCAGATACTTACGGATATTACTCTTTTCATCTTATGTTATTTCTGTATGCTCTTCAGGCCTGCCTTGATATTCTCTTTCAAGGCCTCGCAGGACATTGTACATCCCGAAATTGCATCTACATCGGACTCCAGGGCCTCCTTGACGGTCATACCTTTAAATGCATCTAGAATCTTGACGGCATTCTGGTAGAAAGAAGGGGTCTCTTCGCTGGGAAGGGCCTCAACGGACTGAATCTTGCCTCCAACAATGGTAATCTTAACCGGTGTTGCGGCGTGATGGCCCAGGACATCCTTGCACATTTCTGTGGTATCGATGACCTTTTTCTCATCAGCCTTCTTCTGGGCCGATGCCGGGAACACTGTAAAAGCAACGGATGCCAGCGCAATAAGCGCCACCACCGCGATCAATATCTTAGAAGTCTTTTTCATAAACCTATATTTCTGTTTGCAAAGTTACTTATTCTGCGAGCAACTGTAAATCCCTATTTATAAGGAAGTGTGACTTTGAACGACAGCCCCGCCGCAGGGGTGAAGCCGCTGCGCACAGGAGACGGGGTGCTGGCCAGGAACGGCTCAAGCCGAACGTCCAGGCCAGCCCCATAACGCTGCGCCCGGAGGTCCTGGATGTACATATTCTTGACCTTGGCAATGCGTACCGCATCAACAATACTCCAAATATTCAGTCCTACATTGGCCAGTGCACTTATAACGGAAGCAGTAGAAATATCATAGTCCGCATCAGTCTTACTGCTGCCTGGAACACTGGTATAATGGACGTCTATGCCAGCGCTTGTTATGCTTGTAAGAATAACGTTTCCAACTAAAAAGCCTGCAGCACGCCACCACTCTCCTTCTATTGCCTGGCCAAGTCCGGGGAACACATAAGAAGCAAAGCCAAGCCAACCAGGGCTGTATTTGTCGTCATATTGACGAATATACATCTTTGGGTTGTAAATATGCTTTAACTGCTTGTATCTCAGGCCCTCAAGGACCGGACCGTCTGAATAAGCCATATTCACCGGGACACCGTCAAAAATGTCCTTTTCTCCGTTCTGGTATCTTATCATAACTACCTGAGCCGTGCTGATCGAATAGGATGGACCGTCAAGATTGCTGAATCTTTTATACTTTATCATCAGCGGAGAAACCTCTTCTACCTTTGCCTGAATGTCCTCACCGCTACGGGTGGTGATGATATCCTGTGCGCGGGAAACCATCACGCTTCCAAGCAGCGCCACAGCTATGAATATCAATCTTTTCATCGTTCTCATCGTTTAACTCTGCAAATATAATTATCCCCCGCCATATTTAAAACACCCTGCTCCTTCCGTGTCAGACGGAGGAGGGGTCTCAGTGCGCGGATCTGAGCTTGCGGGTGAGGAGGTTGGCGCTGAGGACTATGCCCAGGACAATTGCCAGGGTGATCTTGACGGCGGTGAAACCGGCGGCAAGGGCGGAGTCCATCTGAGTGGAAACCACGAAGTAGGAACTCCAGAAGACGCCGGCGCCTGGAATCAACGGGAATATTCCACAGATGAGGAAGACGGTGCTGGGGCACTTGAAGCGGTGCGCGGCGGCCAGGGACAGGAGCGCCACCAATGTGGCGGCGAAGAATGTCCCGCCCGCCGGGCCCAGACCCAGATACCTGGTGAACACCAGGTAGGTAAGCCATCCGGCCATACCAACGACTCCGCATTGGAGATAGAATTTGCGCGGAACGCCGAAAAGCACTGCAAAGGAGGCCGTGCCTATGAACGATGCGGCCAACTGAATGGGAAGCATTGCCGTCACTGGATCAGTGATAGTCCCCTTAAGATGGATCATCCCTCCTTCAATGGCACTCTGGGCTATGAAGGCAAGGCACACCCCCACGGCAATGCACAGGAACACCATCATAGCATCCAGCAGGCGCGTGATACCTGCCAGATAATCTTCTCCGGCGATATCCCTTAGACCATTTGTGAATGCCACTCCCGGAATGAGCGGGATAAGCGTTCCAACCATCATATTTCCAAGGTTCTGTCCGAAACCAAAGTGGTTGAAAAGGATGCAAAGCGCAGTCCCGAGCGCCCCTGCAAAAATGTTGCTTAGCGCCTTGGAAAGCGAGGGAACGCACACCAGGACCAGGAACAGATACACAAAGGTGCCCGCCACCAACGCTGCCGCGCAGTCAAGCAGGCTGCCGCCGAAGATGGCGCAGAATGCGCCACTTCCCAGCGCCGCGCCTGCGAACTGCTCCCACAGCGGTTTCTCCGGCATCCGCCGTATCTCCTCCACCTTCTTCTCTGCCTCATCCAGCGTATATTTTCCTGCGGAAACATCGCGCGAGAACTGGTTCACTGCCACCACCTTGTCCAGGCGGGCCCCCTTGATGGGGATGAACTTGACGTTGGCATAGGCCTTTCCTGTCGTGAAAATACCGTTGCTCAAGACGAAGAAGTTCTCGTTCTGCTCGCCAAAGTGGGTGGCGATCCTCTCCATAGTATCCTCGACGCGGGATATCTCCGCGCCGTTCTCAAGCAGGATGTGCCCGGCTTCGGAAGCCAGCGAAAGTATCCTTGCAGAAGTTTCTTGGCTGTTCATAGTTTATTTTTTGCGTCCTCCCCTTTTATCTACCCATATCCACAGCAGATACATCAGCGCGCCCCATACCAGGAACAATAATACATAAACCCAGAAAGGAAGGGTAGCGGTGTATGTATCCCTGTTGACATATTTTTCAAAATTGGGGATATCGGCATAATAATAGGCCCCGGCCCCAAAATCGAGGTCGTCCTGTAGGCCTATACCATTAGCCATTATATAAATGGCCGTGGCAAGGACTGCTATGCCCACAACGGCAAAAGCCACCCTTGCCACAGTCTTTTTCTTAGCCATTTAGTTCAGAACAGGGATTGGGAATACCTTTCCTGAAAGCAGGAACCATACGGCAAACAGAGTGAGGGCAATGTTGAACAACTGTCCCACTACATACAGCCACAGAACCTTTCCGCCCTGCATCTGCTTAACGATCTCCTTGAAGTTGGTATCCAGTCCAATGCTTACGAAAGCCAGGACGAAAGCCCAGTTCTTATACTGGTCCAGCACCTTGTTGATAGCGCTCACCTGATCCGCACCTGCAAGAGGCTGGATGATGAAGGAAGCGATGAGAGATGCAACAAAGAAACCGATGATGAACTTGGGGAAGCGGGTCCAAATCTCGCTTGCGCCAACCTTCTGGGTTCCGTTCTTGTCTACCTTGGTAGCGAAGAACAGTGCCACGAAGAATGCGATGAAACCGATGAGGATGTTCTGGATCATCTTCACGAGCACGGCGGCCTTCTCCGCCTCTCCGCCAAGGGCGGAACCGGCAACGGCAACTGCTCCGGTACTGTCAACAGTACCTCCAATGAGGGCGCCTCCCATAATAGGAGACATCTGGGCCCAGCGGATGAGCATAGGCTCGAACACCATCATAAGGACGGTGAAGATGATGGAGATGGAAACTACCATTGTAAGGTCTGTCTTCTTGCAGTTTGAAGCTGCGCCGGTGGCGATGGCTGCTGATGTACCGCAGACTGATGTAGCGGCGGCCATTGTGATTACCAGCGGCTTGTTGTCAAGTTTCAGGACCTTGGTTCCGAACCACCACATAAAGATGATGACGATAGGTGTTACTATCCAGGCGATTCCAAGTCCGTAAAGGCCGAACTTTGCAATGTTGGAGAACAGCACGGAGAATCCCATAATTACCAGACCGGTCTTGATGTAGAACTCTGTCTTTACGGCCGGCTTGAGCCAGTCAGGAACTCCAACCGTGTTGGAAATGAGAAGTCCCACTATCAAGGCCCAGAAAGCCCACTCCAGATAACGGTTGAGAGTGTACTCTGCGCTGATAAGGCGCACGATGATTGCCAGTACGAACAGTCCCAGGAATGCAGGGATGTACTTCTTGACATTGCCGCCCATAAGCTTGACGCCAATGGTGAACAGGACGCCAAGGACGACCACTGTCCGTAAAAGCTTCCACCAGAAAGCTGCGGTTGCGAGCTGGCTTCCAAGTGACGGCAGACTTGCCGCTTTAGCTTCTCCCAGCCCGAACGTGCTGAAACTGAGTGCGGAGAAGTTGAAAGCACCTGTAAGGACTGCTACACAGCCGATAAGGATGACAACGAATCCAATCCATACGGCCAGCCAGTCTTCTGTGCTGAAGAGTTTAGATTTTTGTTTGCTCATATCTACATAGATTTGATTTTCATTGCAAGCCGGGCGCACAGTCCCGGGAAGAAACGCTTGATATAGACCATTATGAGTTCCTTGCGGCCTACGAGAACCTCGCGGCGGCCTTTGTCAAAGGCTTTCGCGATCTTCCGGGCAGCGTCCTCAGGACTGAGGCCGCCCGCCTGCCCGGGATCCATCTTCCCGTGCTGCGCGCCGCCCTTGTCCAGGGCGTAGAACGATATGTTGGTCCTGACCCTGCCGGGGCACACCAGCGTCACGCGGATGCCGCGCGGGGCGTACTCAGCCCGCAGGGTTTCAAAGAAACCGTAAAGGGCGTGCTTTGACGAACTGTACGCGCAGCGCAGCGGGAAGCCGAAGCGGCCCGCTATGGAGGTGGTGGCGGCTATATGCCCGCCGCCGGCCTCCAGCATCCGCGGCAGGATGGCCTTTGCCATAGCCACGGGCGCGAAGTAGTTCACTTCCATTATGCGGCGCACCATCTCCATAGAGGTGTCCTCTACTGTGGTGCGCTGGCTGATTCCTGCGTTGCAGTACATCAGGTCTATGCCTCCGAACGCGTCCCAGGCCTGCTGCACAAGCCCGGGGACGCCGTCAGCGTCCAGCAGGTCGAAAGGGAGGGCCTTGGCGCCGGCCGCCCCAAATCCAAGGCACTTTTCCGCCACGGCCTCCAGTTTCTCCTTTTCATTGGAAGTAACCACCACATAGGCTCCACGCTTTGCGTAGAGATATGCGCAGGCCTCCCCAATGCCTGACGATGCTCCGGTAATCCAAATTTTCATCTAGAACAGATTCTTTACTTTCCTGACAACCTGCTCCGCATCCAGGTCCGGTTCCAATACCAGGTCCGGCTGCTTGAGCACGAAGCCCTTGCTTATTGCACCCAGCGTTCCGCCGCCGGTGCAGTTGAGCATAATGTATTCGTCTTTTTTGACCTTGCCTTCCTTGACAGCCTTGTCCAGGGCGGTAACTGCTACGCAGGCAGCCGGCAACAGGTCATACCCTTCAAGGTTACGGAACTGAAGAAGCCAGAATACTATGTCGTTGTTATCGGCAAGGAAAACGTCTCCGCCGCTCTCCTTGAGAGTGTCGAAAAGGCCTCCGGCTATGCCGTAAGGGGGTTTCCTGTTGGAGAGCACCTTGGCAAGGATGACCTCCGCCTGGCGGCGGCCTTCCTCGGGCTCAAGGTCCACCAGCTTGCGTGATTCCTGCTTCCAGGAATCGTACATAAGGGAGAACGGGGCGTTCTGCGCAACGTAGACGCGCATATGGTTCTCGCCGAAGCGTCCGTCAGCCGCCAGCCTCTGCGCGTTTTCCCAGGCCGCTATGGCTCCGGTTCCGGAGCCTACCGCCTGGAAATAAGCGTCAGGTATGCGCCCCACTTTCTCAGCAAAGCTGAGGATGGTGGTGCCCATACCGTCGCGCCTCGCCACGTTCTTTGCCCCTCCCTCAAGGAAGAAGGCAGGATCCGTGGCCAGCTTTTCGCCAAGGGCGATGGCATCGTAATAATCACACCCGTGAGGGACCGCGATAAGCTTGACGCATTTGTCAAGCGGCTTGCGGAACCACAGGTCGTGGCAGCTGTCCAGGGGGACGCATATAACTACCGGGATGCCGTTGTCCGAGCACACCTGGGCGAAAGCCCTTGCGGTGTTTCCGGCGGACTGCACCACCAGCACGCGCTTCTCCCTCTTATCCATACGGGCAAGGACGCTGTAGGCCTCGGTCTCCTTGAAGGAGCAAGTCTTCATCTTTGCCCCTATCCTGGGGTTCCAGCCGGAGAACGTTATGTACAGGTTCTCCAGGTCCAGATACCTTGCAAGTCCCCTGGACTTATAAGTAACGGGGGCGCAGGAATGCTTGAGGGTGCGCTTGATGGGCATCCAGTTGGCATATCGGTATATTCCGTCAAGTTCCTTGCGGACGGTGAATTCACGGTTGTCGTACACGGCCCTGACCAGCGACGGTTCAGGACTCTGGGGGTCCGACATAGTCCAGCCTTCATCCTCAAGGAGACGTCCGGTGGCAACATTTATCAGACCGTATTTTGTGGGTTCGAATCTCATAGTTATTTAATGATTGCCATATCGGGGATTTCTTTGTCATATTCTCCGCGGGCGAGGCGCTCCTTGATGTCGCGGAACGCGTCAAGCGTGCGCTCAACATCTTCCATACTGTGCGCGGCGGTAGGGATGATCCTGAATATGAGCATTCCAGGAGGAATGACGGGATAGGTTACAATGGAGCAGAAGATATGGTAGTTCTCCCTGAGGTCCACTGCAATGTTGGAAGCCTGGTTGATGCCGCAGGCCAGATGAACGGGGGTCACGCAGGCCTCTGCGGGGCCAATTTCGTAACCCAGTTCGCGGAAGCCTTCCTGCAGGCGGCGCGTAACTTTCCAGAGTTGCGCGCGGCGCTGGTCGCCTTCCGGGCTGTTGATTATCTCAAGGCGCTTGATGCAGCCTTCCACAATTGGCATAGGCAGAGCCTTGGCGTACATCTGGGAGCGCATATTGTAACGCAGATAGGTGATTATTTCCTTCTTGGAAGCGACGAAGCCTCCAATTGTGGCCATTGACTTGGCGTAAGCGCCAATGTAGAGGTCAACGCCGTCCATTACGCCAAAGTGCTCGGAGGTTCCCCTTCCGTGAGGGCCCATAACGCCAAAACCGTGGGCATCGTCAATCATAAAGCGGAATTTGTACTTCTCCTTGAGTGCCACGATCTGGTCCAGGATTCCAAGGGCGCCAGTCATTCCGAACACTCCCTCCGTGATCACCAGCACGCCGCCGCCGTTCTCGTCCGCAACCTTGCAGGCGCGGGCCAGGACTTTCTCGCAGTCGGCTATGTTGTTGTGGCGGAATTTGTACTTTTCTCCAATGTGGAGGCGGATTCCGTCAAGGAGGCAGGCGTGGCACTCAGCATCGTAGACGATGACGTCGTGACGGCCTACAAGGGCGTCAATGGTGGAAACTATTCCCTGGTAGCCAAAGTTGTACAGGAAGGCGGCCTCCTTGCACTCGAACTCTGCGAGCATACGCTCGAACTTCTCGTGAAGGGAGGTGTGGCCTGTGAGCATACGGCTTCCCATAGGGTAAGCCATTCCCCAGCGGGCCGCACCTTCCGCGTCCGCCTTGCGGATCTCCGGATGGTTGGCCAGGCCAAGGTAGTTGTTAAGGCTCCAGCACAATACTTCCTGGCCGTTGAACCTCATATGCGGGCCAAGTTCTCCTTCCAGTTTAGGGAATGCGAAATAACCTTCGGCTTTCTCCCGGTACTGGCCGATAGGACCGCCGGTAGATGCCATAATTTTCTCGAAAATGTCTTTATACATATTGCTTTATTTGATTTTTTCTCTTGATACAAGGCCCATAAGGCGGAACAGGAACTTTGGTAGTTCTTTCTGTGGATCCCGCTTCTTAAGGTCTATGAACCATCCCAGTTTCTTGACCACCGGGACCTTTTCCGTCTCCACGAACTCTATGAGCGTGCCGTCAGGATCCTCTATGTAGGTGAAGCGGCCGGCGGCGTCTCCCATATTGAACTTTTGCCCGTCGGGGCAGCTGTCAACGGTGAAAGGATGGCCCAGGGCGGCGCAATGCGCGCCAAGGGCGTCCGTGCCGCAGACATCGAAGCAGATCTGGATGAAGCCTGGGTCACCCCACTGACGCCCCTCGAAAATCTTGCGGGGGGTGTGGTCCAGCGCCTGGACCAGTTCTATGGTATTCTTTCCCATCAGGCCCGCGAAGGCGCCCTTTCCCTGGCCTGACGGGGCCAGGAGCACGCGCCTGTAGCGCTCCGTGCAGCCGGGCATTATGTTCCAGTCATCAAAGATGCCTATGGTGTCATAAAGGAGGGTGTCATAGCCAAGGACGTCCTTGTAGAAAAGGATTGAGGCGTCCATATCAGAAACGCCCACCACGGCGCCAAAGATACCGCCGTTCATCCTGTTCTGCTCTATGTAAACCTCCTGGTTTTCCACAACCTGGAAACAATTGCCGTAAAGGTCCTTGACATAGAAGCAGGGGGTGCCGTCCGGAAGTGAGGAGATATCCCCTACTCCGTCCCACTTTTCCCTTATAATGCTATGGAAGGCCTCTACGTTACGGCTTTTGATCTTTGCGGCGAATATGCCCAGGTCTCCCACCGATATATCGAAATCAGCGCTGACCGGCTTCCTTTGGGAGTACTGCCAAATCTCAAGTCCGCCGCCGCCCTGAAGGTTTACGGCTATGCAAGCGTGACGATTCTGAGGCTGGCCACCCGTGTATGGAAGCATCCTTTCAGCAACGGTATCATCTTCAAGAATCTTGATGTCCATTCCGAACATCTCAATGAACCAGTTCCAGGATTTGCGGAAATTGACGGTTCCCACACCAACCTGCTGGATGCCTGTTATAGAGAAATCTGCCATTGAATATGGTATATAAAGTTATCAAAGATAGCAATGATTTTTGTATCTTGCGACAAATTCTCTGGTTAGTTTATGAAAAGACGTGCATTATTTTTCCTGATTGCAGCCATTGTCCTTTGCTGCAAAACCATTTCTCTCAACGCCCAAAACAAACCTCTGGACCATAGCGTCTATGACGGATGGCAGTCCGTAAGCGCCCTTAAACTTACCCCTGACGGGGGTATGGTCAGCTATGAGGTGGTTCCCCAGGAAGGTGACGGAACCCTTTATGTCAAGAACCTGAAATCCGGCGCTGAACTGGCCGTAGAGCGCGGCACAGGCCTCAAATGGGCCGGTGACGCAAGCTGGGCCGTATTCACCGTCAAGGCTCCTTTCGACTCCACCCGCCAAGCTAAGATTGACAAGAAAAGCCGTGACGACCAGCCCAAGGACAGCCTTGCGCGCCTGAACCTGCGCACATTGCAGTGGGAGATGATCGGGGCGTCCGGAAGCACCGCAATGGGTCTTGACGCGGCGCCGTATATCTTTGCCGCGCAGGAAGTGAAAGGACGCAAATCCAGGAAACTTCTGGTTATAGACACCGCTACAGGAGCAGTGGATTCCATATTGAACGTCTCTTCCTTTGAGGCGGACAGGTCAGGCAAGCGCCTGGTAGTGGCCACCGCAAAGGAGGATGCGGACTCGCTCTCCCGCAGCGCCGTGATCCTGTATGACTACGCTGCCGGCAAGGAAGAAACCCTGCACGCCGATAAGAAATCATACGCCAACCTCCGTTTCAACAATGACGGAAACAAGGTGGTCTTCACTGCCACGGACCAGGAAGAGAAGACAGACGGAACTCCGCGCCACTCCATTTATCTGGCGCAGGAGAAGGTGGTGACGGCGGCAACGCGCCGCACCCCGGCCGTCACACGCTGGGATACCGGCGAGGTGCTGGCCGCAGACTGCGCGGACCTGCCCAAGGGCTGGGTTGTCAGCGCCCCAAGCCGCCCGGCTTTCTCAAACAACGCCGGCCGCCTGGTACTCACCCTGTCAGAGTACTTCCCTGCCAAGGACACCACCGTATATGAATTCGAGGCCGCCCAGCTGGACATCTGGGTCTGGGACCAGAACACCGTTCCGCCAATGGACAAGCTGGGCCGCGCACGCACCCGCACCGCCATTGTCAACCTCAACAATCCCGGCAAGCTGCTGGTGCTTTCCTCCAACCCTTCGGACAGGATAACCTTCTTTAACGGAGCGGATGCGGACTACGCACTGTCTTCTGACACAGGCAATTATGTGATAGATAATATGTGGGCTTCCGACAGCCGCTCAGACGTTTCCCTTGTGGACCTTCGCGACGGCAGCCGCAAGCTTCTGAGCAAGGAATCCACAGGCTACGGCATCCCTTCGCCATACGGCAAATACCTGGCTCACTTTGATCCGGCGGACGGTAACTGGTACTGTCTGGACCTTGCCAGCGGCGCCCTTGTCAACCTCACTGGAAACACCGGCATCAACTTCTGGGACGAAGACGACGACCATCCAATAACAGGTTACACACCTATAGGCACCCCGTCCTGGGTAGGCACTGACGAAGCCCTTCTCCTGGCAGACAAATACGATATCTGGAAGTTCTCCCCGGACGGCTCCAAGGCGGAGAACCTTACCCGCGGCGCAGGCCGCAGGGACAAGGTTCAGTACCGCGTCACCAGCCTTGACGGACGGACCAACCCGTACCTGTACCAGTTTATCAAGACCCAGCCTGCAAAGGGCAGCATCCGCCTCACTTCTTTCGACACCCAGACAAAGCAGAACGGCTTTGCCACCGTGGACATCGTACGCGGCGGAGAGCCCCAGGGCTTCCTTGCGGAGAAATCCTTCACCACCGTCACCAAGGCGGACAATGCAGACGTGATCGCATACCTGAAGGGAGACTTCCGCAACCCTATGGACCTATACATAACCAAGGACAATTTCAAGACGGACACCAAGCTCACAGCAATCAACCCTCAGCAGGCCCAGTACCGCTGGGGCGACGTGCAGCTGGTTCACTGGAACGCATACGACGGCACCAAGCTGGACGGCCTCCTGTTCACTCCTGACGGAGTCCAGCCTGGCGACAAGCTTCCAATGATGATATACTTCTACGAGAAGAACTCTGAGACTCTGTTCAACTACCGCCAGCCGGCTCCCAGCCGCTCCACAGTGAACATTTCATTCTTTGTGAGCCGCGGATACGTGGTATTCATCCCGGATATCGTTTATGTTGACGGACACCCAGGAGAGAGCGCCTTCAACTGTGTATGCTCCGGTGCCGAGTCAATGTGCCGCCAGTTCAGCTATATAGACAAATCCAAGATGGCCATCCAGGGCCAGAGCTGGGGCGGATACCAGACTGCGTACCTTGTTACGCGCACAAATATGTTTGCCGCAGCGGGCGCGGGCGCCCCTGTGGGCAATATGACCAGCGCGTACGGCGGCATCCGCTGGGAGAGCGGAAACAGCCGCATCGGCCAGTATGAGCACGGACAGAGCCGCGTGGGCACCACGCTGTGGGAAGGTCTCGACCTTTACATAGAGAACTCCCCTGTCTTCCACGCACCGTTCGTGAACACTCCAGTGCTCATAATGCACAACGATGCTGACGGCGCAGTGCCCTGGTATCAGGGAATAGAGTTCTTTATGAACCTCAGGCGCCTGGGCAAGCCGGCCTGGCTGCTGGAGTACAACAACGAGCAGCACAACCTGTCCGAGAGGCGCAACAGCAAGGACCTTTCCATCCGCCTGTCGCAGTTCTTCGACCATTACCTGAAAGGGGAACCATTGCCTGTATGGATGGAGAGCGGAATTCCTTACGCCCGCAAGGGTAATTACTTTGCAACAGAATACGCAGAATAATAAAACACGTCATATATGAAAAAGACACTTTTCACCTTATTGGCCGTATTGACGGTAACCCTTACCGCAGGCGCGCAGGATAAAGTTACCCGTACCGTCCTGGAACTGGGCAAAACCGATAACCACACAATGCAGCACGCAGACTACATTGCCCGCAACATTGGCGGACGCCTGGTGGGTACGCATATGCTTCACCACGCAGAGGACTGGGTGGCGGATCAGTTCCGCTCCTGGGGTCTGGAGGTCACCCTTCAGGAAGCCGTGACCATAAACGTGGGTTTCGACCGCGGACCCTGGTCCGGCCGCTATATGGCGGAGGACGGCTTCTCGCTGCACTTCGGCACTCCGGCTTACACGGCCGGAACCCGCGGCCCGCAGAAAGGCCGAGCCATCCTGGAGCCAAAGAACCAGCAGGAATTCGATAGGGTGAAAGGTGCGCTCAAGGGTGCGTGGGTGATGCTGGAGACTGGTGCTACCAGCGGCCTGGCCATTGACGCCAGCGCCAAGGCGGATTCCACCCGCGCGGCGCAGCTCGCCGCCGGCGAGGACGCCGTGGTGCCAATGTACCGCCAGATGGTTGAAGCCGGAGTGCTGGGCTTCATCCGCCCTTCCAAGCTCCCTATGCAGGTCCTCTACAATAGGGCAACCTGCTTTGACCTTACAATGGACAACCTTCCCACCGCCTGTGACATTCTCCTTGACGAGCACCAGTTCGAGACTCTCAAACAGAAAGTGGCGGACCGCCAGGAAGTGATCCTGGAGTTTGACATCCGCAACCACTTCTTCCCCGGCCCGATGAAGTATCACAACATTCTTGCAGTGATCCGGGGCACCAAATATCCTGACGAATACGTGATGATGGGAAGCCATCTTGACGCCTACGACATTGCCACCGGTTCCACCGACGACGGCCAGGGCGTCTGCGTCACTATGGAAGCCGCCCGCCTTCTGGCCGCCGCAGGCGCCAAGCCGGAGCGCTCCATAATGTTCTGCATCTGGACCGGCGAGGAATACGGCCTGCTGGGATCCAAGTACTTCGTAGAGAACAAGACCGTTCCCTGGAACAAGATATCCAATTACTTCAACCGTGACGGAGGCCCTCTTGCAGCCGTTTCAGTCACCGTTCCCCCTTCTATGTACGATGACTTTGTAAAGGCCTGCAAGCCACTGGAGGATTATAACCCCAAGATTCCATTCAAGGTGATCAAGCGTGAGGGCGAGCCTCAGGCGCGTCCAACAAGCGCCGGCGGCTCGGACCACGCCTACTTTGCGATGAACGGCATTCCGGCCATCTCCTTCCGCGAGCAGGATGTCTTTGGCTACGACTTCGTCTACCGCGACATCTGGCACACGGAGGATGACCTCTATGACAAGCTCATCCCGGAGTATATGGAGCACTCGGCCGTTGTCCAGGCCGTCACCGCCTACGGACTCGCCAACCTTAACCACCTCCTCTCCCGCTCCGACCTCTACAAAGACTAACTGCCGATGAATACAAAACTGATGGAGTTGGCGGATTCCTATCGCCAGGCGGGGGATGCGATTCACGACAATATCCTCTTTTACCAGACCATTCTTTCCATAGCGGGAAGCCTGGAGGCATACTTATAGCATTAAGACAACGGACAAACAAAACAACAAATAGAATGAAAAAGATTTTCAGCGTTATTTTAGGATGCCTGCTGGCAACAGCCGCATTTGGGCAGACTGCAGAGGAAATAGTTGCCCGTATGGACGAAGTAATGGGCCAGCATAGTGAAAGCGAAGGTTTAATAATGACTATGGATATGAAGCTCCCAATCATTGGCACTATATCAACCACAGCCTACACCTTGGGTAACAAGATACGAATGGAAGCCAATACGGGAGACGGCAATATCATCTCCTGGATGAACGAAGACACTTCCTGGACTTACGATGTGAACAAGAATGAGATAGAGATCGAGAACAGGAAAAGCAGTTCCAGCGAAGCGGAAGACAATGCCAAGATGCTCACGGGAATAACTGAAGGCTACAGCGTATCCATAAAGAGACAGACCGCTGACGCCTGGTACATCAACTGCAAGAAACTCAAGACCAACAAGGAAAAGGACGACCCCAAGACAATGGAACTTGTAGTGGCTAAAGACACATACAGGCCAATAAGCCTTTCCGCAACCCTTTCCCTGGTAACCGTCACTATCCGAAACCTCAATTTTGGAGTAACTGAAAGCCAGGTTACCTTTGACCCCTCACAATACCCCGGAGCCCGTATCATTGACAAAAGACAATAGAGCCCTCTTATTTGTCAGATAAATTGAGATAATAATCCTGAGTGGCGGCTTTTATTGAGTCGAGTATTTTTTCTTCATCAACGTTAAAAAAAATTTGCAGATTAGAATAATTGTCATACCTTTGCAGTGTACTATTGAACTAATACACAAAGATACTAAAAGAAAAACTATATGAAAAAGGTATTGACAACTCTTCTGGGAAGCATAATGTTTTGCTCTTCCCTGTTTGCAGGAAAACAGAATAACGTAATACTGCGCGGAAGCGCAAAGGACGCATCGGGCGAGCCCGCCGCATACGCCACAGCGTTCATCACTAGTGCCGACGGCGCCATTGCGGCGGGTGTCTCCGCCGATGCGGACGGCGCCTTCGAGCTTGTCGCCCCCGCTGGCGAATACACCCTGACCGTGGCGCTCGTAGGCTACAAGGACGCCGTGCAGCGCGTCAGGATAGAAAGAGCACTCACCACTCTCCCCCCTATCGTCCTTCAGGAAGATTCAGAACTCCTGGGCGAAGCCGTGGTGACCGCGGTGATGCCAAAGACCAAACTCACGGGCGAAGGCCTCCAGACTTCTGTCCACGGTTCTGTTCTTGAAAACGTGGGAACGGCAAACGACGTCCTGGGCAAAGTCCCCGGCATTATCAAGGGCGACAAAGGCATAGAGGTAATAGGAAAAGGCGCTCCGCTAATATATATTAACGGCCACAAAGTCACAGACGCAAGCGAACTTGACCGCCTTCTCAGCCACGAGATCCAGAGCGTGGAGGTGATCAACAACCCGGGCGCCCAGTATGATGCATCGGTGCGAAGCGTTGTACGCATCCGCACCGTGCGCCGCCAGGGCGAGGGCTTCGGCTTCAACGCCAACATCTCCGACAGTCAGTCACTGCGCCGCGCCAACCACAACGGCATCAACACCTCTGTAAATTCAAACTACAGGAAAGGCAACTTTGACCTTTTTGCCGGAATAGACTGGTTGAAAAACGCAGATTTCCAGTGGAGTGACATCAAGCAGGAAACCTACAGCACCCCTGAATTCAAGCTGGAAGGTCCCCTGGACTATGACGCCACCTCAATTAAATACGCCCACCTGAACACCGGCTTCAACTGGCAGATTGCAGACAATCACTTTACCGGAATGAAGGTTGACTTGGGGTCCGAGTACTCCTTTTACGCCAAATCCATCATCAAGAACGACATCTTCCTGGACAATGTCTTCCAGGATCATCTTGAGTCCACTACAATTGACCGGACCGGCAGCAAACGCCCGAATACTCTGGGCCTCAACGCCTACTACAACGGCAACGTAGGCAACCTGAACATTGACTTCAACGTAGATTACTACGGCTCATTGAGCAGCGTCCACTCCACCAGTGATGAGATCAGCTCCATCGGTGACAACGCCAGCATTGTCTCCGACAATGAGGGCAACAACAAGCTCTACGCCGCCAAGCTGGCCCTCTCCTACCCTATCGGTCAGGGAATGTTCCAGATGGGAACGGAAGAGACCTTCTCCCGCACAAAGAGCAACTATACCATATCCGGCGCCGCAATCCCTTCATCGTCATCGGCCGTGAAGGAAGACAATCTGGCCGCTTTCGCCAGCTACGGCTTTATGCTGGGCCAGGTGGCCCAGGCGAGTGCCGGCCTCCGCTACGAGCACGTCAACTACGCCTACGAGAACTACCTTGGCGATGACGACTTCACCCGCCGCTACGACAACCTCTTCCCAACCCTCTCAATCGCGGGCGTCCTGGGCCCCGTGCAGGCTTCGCTCAGCTACAGCGCCAAGACATCCCGCCCGGACTTCGAGAGCCTCAACGAGACCTTCCGCTACAACAACCGCTACCTCCTTCAGAGCGGCAACGCCAAGCTCCAGCCGCAGATCCTCCAGAACCTGAGCCTCAGCGCAATGATTGGAGTCTTCGCCTTTCAGGCCGATTACGCCCGCGTCAACAGCGCCATCCTGCGCTGGTGCGAACCATACGACAACCAAGGCGTTATCCTCTCACATTACGTCAACCTGGACAAGCCTATGTACGCATACTCTGCATACGTCGTTGCCACCCCTACAATAGGTGTCTGGAATATCAACTACGCAGTAGGTCTCCAAGGAGAGCGTCTCACCCTTGACTTAAAAGACCCAACCCAGCCATCCGGTCAAAGGACCCTTTCCTGCAACGGCAAACCAATCTGGATTGCACAGTTGCAGAACACCTTCTCCCTGAATAAAGGCTGGCAGATTGAACTGGGCGGAATATGCCGCTCAAAAGGATACAGCGACGTGTACTACATTTATAACTCATACGTGAGCCTCAACGCCGCCGTACAGAAGACCCTCCTCAAGGACGGCTCGCTGGTAATCCGCCTCGCAGGCGAAGACCTGCTCGGCCAGGAAGCCAACAACGCCTTCGGTGACTTCGGCTCCTACAAGATATGGCAGACTAACATCAGGGACACCCAAAAAATAACCCTCTCCGTCCGCTACCGCTTCAACAGCGCCCAGAGTAAATACAAAGGCACCGGAGCGGGATCCGATGCCAAAGCTAGAATGCAATAAAAACTGTATCTCCTTTAATCGCAGGAAAGGATAAATCCGTAACTGTACGGTTGGTTGGCGTCAATGGTGTACTTATCCAGTACCCTGGCGCCCCATCCGTCGTTACATCCCACTCCGTGGATATTGAGGTCCAGGCTTACGTTTATGAAGTCACGCTGCGGAAGCTCAAATGGATGCTTCGCATCCTCTATGTCTTCCTCGCTCCACGGCCAGGCCTTGAAGCAAAGAGGCTGCAGGCCCTCTACACGCAAGCTGTTCTTTCCATTTGAGAATGTTATCCACTTGGCATCGCAACGGTTTGCATTCTCCTGAGGAGCCGGATAATTGACCACGAAATCCTTCAGAGGCAAACTGTACTCCCCAATGAATTCAGAATCTTTCCTGTCAGGATAATTCTCAAGAGCGCCCCTTCCGTACCAGGTAATCCTGTCCATATCCGGATTGATCAGCATCTTCATTCCAAATTTAGGCATCAGCGGCAATTCTGCCTTCACCGGTTTATAATCGGCAAATACCTGAACCTTTCCTTCTGAATTGATCTTGTATGTCAGGGTATAATTGGCGCCCAGTTCTATCTCTTTCTCAAAGGTCAGCACCAGCAGGCCGTCCTGCTCTCCCACATTGGAGGAAACCAGCTTCATTGTCTTGTCAGCATCCTTCCAAGGGCCAAGCCTGCGGTTGTAGTTGTTGTGCTTCTGATTCTCCGTTGCAGTCTTCCAGAAATACGGCTGAAGCGGAGCCTTGAGCATCTCTGCACCGGCGTGCTTCCAGGAAACCAGGTTGCCCGAAGCCTTCTCTATGCTTACGGTCTCCTGACCCGAAGCCACCACATAGCATTCCGCCGTCTCCTGCACCTTTGGTGCAGCGGCGCCTGCGGACAGTTTGGGCGCAGGGGTGTCCACGAGCAGGAACTGCTCTTTGGCCACCGTGAAGCCCGCCTCCGCCCAAATGGTCGGACGGCGGAGCCGCGCGTAAACATTCAGATAAACCTCTCCCTTGGTATCGTCAAACGTAGGAATCTCCAGGATGTCGTTGGTGTTTATAGGCTGCTCCGCAGCATAGACCACCTTGCCGTCATCCACGAACTCATAGTAGTAGTCAAACTCATCGGCCGATGTAAAGCAATATGTATCAATGATATGCACATTGCTTGAAGACACCAGCTCAAAGTTCAGGAACTGGTTGACCTTCTGCACCTCATAATACTGCGGATAAGGAGTCCTGTCTGCACGGACAATTCCGTTGATACAGGTTGTTCCGGAGTTTGGAACATCGTCAAAATCACCTCCGTAGGCAAAATACTCATCGTCCTCAATCTTGAGGGAGAAAGGATTTGCACCGTACTTCTGAACCTTGCTTCCAATTTTCTTCTCTATTCCGTGGTCGCACCACTCCCAGATCACAGCGCCAAGGTTGCTTGGGTCAGCGTTGATGACATCGGCATAGTCCTTATAGTTGCCAAGAGAGTTGCCTCCCGCGTAGGCGTATTCCCTCATAAAGAACGGCCTGTCAGTGATTTGCTGAGCCTCCAGGGCTACCCTCTCCGGAGGGATGTATCCATCGTCAAAGAAATCAGAAATGTCCCTGTCAGTGTCGCTGAACACCATCCTTGTGGAATCCATCGAGCGCACTGTCTCAGCCATTGCTATGGAGTTGATTCCACGGCCGCCTTCATTACCCAGAGACCAGATGATAACGCAAGGCCAGTTCTTGTCCCTTGCCACCAGAGACACCGCCCTGTCAACGTGGGCTGCGGTCCAATTAGGGTTATCTCCAAGTTCGCGGTTACGCAGTCCGTAGTCGTGGCTCTCCTGGTTGGCTTCATCCATTACATAAAGGCCATATATGTCACAGAGCTCGTAGAACAACGGATCGTCCGGATAATGGGAGGTCCTGATAAGGTTGATGTTTGCCTGCTTTATCAACTTGAGGTCAAGCTCGGTGGTGGCCCTGTCAATTGTACGGCCGGTCCTTGGATGGAATTCGTGACGGTTCACACCCTTGATCTTTAAGGCCTTGCCGTTGTAATACACAACCTCTCCGCCGTGATCTATGATCCTGACGCCCAGATGGTTCTGGAAATGCTCCAGTTCCTTGCCCTTGCTGCTCAGATAGATATCGACATTGTAAAGGTTTGGCTTCTCAGAAGACCACAGCGCCGGCTTGTCAATATTAAACTCCAGTTCCAGTTTAGCCTTGCCTCCTTTCTCTATGCTCTTGACACTCTTTACGGCAGTATAAGAAGCGTCCGCTCCCCTGTTGTCCTTACCGCTAACAACAACCTTCACCTCAACGTTCTTCCCGGCTTTCTTGGAAAGGTTGTCAACCTGGAACTCCATCTTTGCAACAGCGCTGGAATAGTCCGCATTAGGGGTTGCGTTAATTGTATAGTCTGCAATATGCACCTCCGGCCTGGTCCACAGGTCAACTGAGCGGAATATACCGTTGAGGCGCCACATATCCTGGTCCTCCAGATAACTGCCGTCAGAATATGAATAAACTTCTACCGCAAGCTTGTTGTCGCCTTCCTGGACATAAGGGGTGATGTTGAACTCCGCAGGTGACATAGAGTTCTGGCTGTAACCAACCTTATGTCCGTTTACCCACAGATACATTGCGGACTCTACGCCGGCAAAATGCAGGTAATATGTCTTGCCTGCCTTTGGTCCGGCAACCTTGAAAGTGGTTATATACTGCCCCACGGGGTTCCTGTTCACATAGGAAAAATAGTTCTCCGGCGGATCGGACATAACGCGCGGCTGATCCTTCTTGAACGGCATTGTCCAGTTGGAATAGATAGGTATTCCCCATCCCTGCATCTGCCATTCTCCCGGCACAACGATATCGTCCCATCCGGATACGTCAAAGCCCTGCTCAAAGAAGTCCATCACCCTCTGCTCCGGGCGTGGAGACCAGTGGAACTTCCAGATACCGTCCAACGACTCGCATTCGCCGCTCTCATACTTCTTTGAAGGCAGTGTAAGTGTAGCGTGATATGGCTCCTTGTTAATTCCTAAGACCTGGGGATTCTCCCAGTCATTGACCTCCTGCCCCCTGCCTGACAGCACAAGGGAAAGGCCCAGCAATATCAGTATAGTTTTTCTCATATCACAAAGTTACAAACTATATGTTTGTTATTACAATATAATACCCGCATAAATGCTTATACCCTAAGGATAGGGGAAAAATCAGTGAAAAAATGTATTTTTGTCTGTGAAAGTATTTTGAGATGCGGGTGAACCGATACATACTTATTTTGGGAATGGCCCTGACGTTTCTGGGCACAGCCGCTGCGCAGGAGCAGAAAGGTTTCATTGGGCGTACCATTGACAAACTTACAGCTCCGTTGGCTGAACTTGACCCCAACGCCGTCTATCAGCCAAAACCACGGTGGACCTTCGCCCTTACCGGCGATTTCCATCAGGCAGGCATTACCCAGGAATTAGCTTATACTGTAGGCGTAGGCAAGGTGGATGATTGGGGTAATATAACCCAGGAAGATGTCCCTGCCACCATTTCATCCAAGCTTATAAGCAATGTTGACAATTCCATAGGATTCCAGGCGGGATATGGCAGTCTGAGCCTTGCCCTGAACAAGCAGATAAGCAAGAGTGAGAATGACAGGACCTTTACCTTTGATTACCAGTCCGCGGGATATGCCCTGCAGGTGCAGTTCTACAATCTGTCCCATCTGGTAACTTATCACTCGATAGTTGCGGACCCCTCTCACTGGGGTTATCAGGAATGGGACGAGACAACTGAAGATCCCGGGCGTTTCCGCTCCCTTATCGTGGACGCATTCTATGCTTTCAACCGAAGGACATTCGCATACTCCGCAGCTTATAAGGGGAATATGTTCCAGAAACGGAGCGCCGGCAGCTGGATGTTCGGAACCAAAGTCATACTGGGAGAATTCGCCATAAATCCAGACGAATCTATAGTAACCTGGGCCGGGGGCTTGGCAAGGCAGACATCGGCTCAAGTATCCTTTGGCGGCGGTTATTCCTATAATTTTGTCCCGTTGCACAGGCAGCCCTATGCGGACAGGGACAAGGGATTGCGTAACCTTACAATGAACGTTACCTTACTTCCTATGGTAACCCTGTTCAACCAGTTTACCGGCACGTCATATTATTGGGACGATGACGGCAACTCTGCGGAACGCAAAGATGTGATGAACGGAAAACTGCTTGTGAACTATGTGGTCCGTGTGGGCGTAAGCTATTCCCACGACCTCTTTACCGTGAACCTGTCCGCCAGCCACGACAGTTTCTCATATAAGGGCACTACCTCAATCCTGCTCTTTGGAGTGGATCAGAATGGTATTAAGACTGACGGGAACTTCTCCCGTTGGACAGTTGCCTTACGTCTTGGGAAGCGTTTCTAGAAATCGAATCCCACTGACACCGATACAGATACTCCTCTTACACTGCACCACTGCAGGCCTAGCATCATAGGGCCAAGGATGGACTTCTGTCCAATTTCCAGTCCGAACGCATAGGCAGTGGGCGCGGTCTTGATAACATCTGAAAGCTTGTCCTTATCCTGGAACATTCCCGTCCGGAGAGTCAGATAGTTCTTGTGGTTCAGCCGGTAACGCAAATCCACCTGCATTGAGGCGGCAAAGTTGCCGCAGGCCTGGAATCCCGTGTTGAAGCCGAAGTAAGGGATCTGATTGTCAATGTACCTCCCTGCCAATATACCGCCTGCGCCAAGTGTATGGATGAAGTTCATACGTCCAGGGTATTCCGTCTGCCATCCGAAGTAAACTGATGGCTGAAGAACAAATCTGGAACCAAGAGGAACTGCTACGGAAGCCTGGGCGTTGCCAACACTGTATGGAGGCACTTCACCCTCGTAATACTCACCTTCTTCCATCCATTCATCTTCCATATAAGTTGAGTATCCGTCAAAGACGTACCGTGTGTTCAATGACAGGCGGAAACCGCGTGTAGGGAAATAACTCTCATTAAAGGTGTCGTATTTCAGATTGGCGAACGTGGAGAACCACCTGCTCTTGAAATCCCAACCCTGCCATTGCATATTCTGGTCAAGGTAATACTCGTACGGCTCCATATCCGCAGCGAAGCCCAGGCGCACGTTTCCGTAGACCATCCTGGAGTCCTCGAAATAGGCTTCTGCGCGTGAATTCACTCCATTGTAGCGCGCTTTGCCCCCGTCCTCGCGGTAACTGAAATTGCGATAAGAATTCTTGAAGGTTACGCCGAATACCGGCAGCTGGGCCATAGGTTTGTAAGACAAGTCCATATTCAATTCGGAGACCTGGCCTGCCTTTAGTTCAGATATGAAGCGGAAGCCGGATAGACGGCGGGTGCCCAGAGCCAGGAATCCGGCCACGTATACGCCTTCGTCCACATTGGCGTGTACTCCTACGCCGGCCTCGTGGGTCTGTCCTTTCTGGCAGTCGAATATCAGAGTGTAAGGCTCTTCCGTGCCGCTGAGACGATATGTAACGGACTCGAAAGCCTTGGTTCCATAAAGCGCTGAGAGCACCTGTTCAATCTCCTCCCGCCCGTACATTCCGTCACGCGGGAGACGCGCCGGATTTACGATGAATTCGGATTCCTTTGGATCGACGCCCTCATAGCGGATTTCGCTTACCTTGACTTTCTGCTTATAGATATCAACAGCGTGAGGAGTGTCCTGTTTCTTGACTGCCTGCCTGGCGCCAACCCTTCGGGCTATCTCTTCAAAGGCGGCGCTGTTCTGCTTTGCCTTGTCATATCCCTGGGCTATGATATCGTCCACGCTGGCGGAATCGAATGACAGCATATTGTAGCCCGGCAGTTCGTGCTGCAGCAGGATGTCCGTATTCTTACGGTTCTCTTCACAGATGTCCACGGACATAAGGGTGATATGCTGCATAGCCAGGTTGGCAAGGCTTCCAAGGTCCGCAAGGTCGCGTGGAGTTGGCATCTCAGATCCTATTACTATGTCCGCGCCCATAGTACGGGCAAGGTCAACCGGGAAATTGTTTCGGGTTCCTCCGTCCACAAGCACCATTCCCTCAAGGCGTACGGGGCGGAAGTAACCAGGTATTGCCATAGTGGACCGCATTGCATCCACTATGCTGCCGGATGTCCAGTTCTTCTCAGTCATACTGAGCATATCCGTTGCCACGCAGAAGAACGGCACCGGCAACTGGTCAAAGGCAAGTGAATCCTGATAGCCGACGGATACGGAACTGAGTGTGTTCCTTACATTGAATCCAAAGAGGAAACCGTCCGGAAGACCCAGTCCTATCTTGGCCATCATCTCCTGTCCCATATCACCCGTGCGGGTGTCGCTCTGTTCATAGTTCTTGTCATATCCCAACTGCCTTTCTACACGGGACCGCATATCCTCGTTATCATAATGGAACGGGATGGTTACGGCAAAACGCTCCTTGTTCTTTCTTACCTTGTAGGTCTGATAGCTGTCCGGTATCTTGTCTGACATCATCACGGTCCAGTCTATGGCCCGCACAAGGGAGTCGATGTATCCGGCGCCATAACCCAGCGAGTAGAGGCCTGAGACCAGACCTCCCATACTGGTTCCGCCAACCATATCTACCGGGATTCCCATTTCCTCAATGTACCGCAGGACGCCCAGGTGGGCCATTCCGCGGGCGCCTCCGCCGCCCAGCACGACCGCCACCGTGGGGCGGTGCTGCCGTATGGAATCCATCTTGGCGCGGACGCGTATTATTGCCAGTGAATCCTGCTCAGGATCAACGCTTGGCAGGACGAAATGGTTTTGGGCCATACAAGGTACGGCCATCAGAAGGGAGAGAAAAATCAGGATACGTTTCATTAATACAAAAATAATAAAGGGGCGTGATTTTTCACGCCCCTTCACTGAATTATTTCTGAGGTGGAATTGCTTGGTAGTGCCCACTCAGGTGCATGAATGCGAACAAGCGGAGAAGACCGTCGTAATAGGCGTCAAAGTAGCCGTCGTCATACGGTTCGTTCTTGCTGTCCCAAAGCCTCTGGACAAATTCTCTTGAGATTTCGTTGTCAGCGGCAAGGGTTACCGCAGCAGTGGTAGCTACAAGACCAACTGAGTGACGCAGTTTCTGGGCAGCGTACTGACCCATACCGGCGCGCATAGAGGTCTCCGGCTCTGTTCCGTCTACGTAATACTGATCCACAAAGTCATCAATTCCCTTTGAATAGAAGAAGTTCTGGATGGTGTTGGCGTAGTTGTTCTGCCACTCCTTGTCTGCGCAAGCCCAGGAGTAATCCAGTGCAATGTTCATAGGAACACGCCAGGAATCATACCTGAACGATGGCTTCTGCGGACGGCCGAATCCCCTCTGCATAAAGGATCCGTCATAGTTGTTGTAATCAGGATTAAGACCTGTTACAGGGTCGATACTCTTGTGCAGGTACTCGCGGCTTGCCTTTGCGCACTCGCGGTAGAAGTCTGCACGTCCGTCGTATGCCCAACGGGCCCATACCTCATAAAATGCAGGAAGGTGATATGAAGGGTCTGTGTAGTTAACACCGCCGCCGTCCGGAGTGAAGGTAATCAGATGGTTCTCTTTGTTGATGAAAGGCATAATACCTGCCTCGCCTGTCTTCTCCCAGGAAGAGTTCAGGATGTTCTGGGCTTCGGCCAGATAGTTGATCTCTCCGTCATTGCCCCAGCGGTTGGAAGCGAATACCAAGGCTGTGATGAAGTAGAGCTCTCCGTCAGAAGCCGGGCCTGCGCCGCGGATCTTTCCGTCCGGAACGCTAAGGCTCCAAGCAAAGTATCCCTTCATTGGACCGTCCTGGTACTGCATATACTTCTTGGCCCAACGCCAGATCTTGTCAAATTCCTTTTTCTTGTCCAGCTGTACGCACACCATAAGTCCGTAGGACATTCCCTCTGTACGGGCGTCATAGTTCTTGATGTCAGAAACGTAAGCCATATCATCTCCTACCTCAAAGTAAACCTTGTTAGGTCCGTAGAAGACTTCCTGGAAAATGGACTCCAACTTGGCGTCAATCTCTTTCTTAGAGTAACCCATCTCTGCAAATACGTTGCGGTACTTGCCTGTGTCAAGGCCTCCCTTATCCCAAGGTTTCAGCTTCTTAGGACCGCAGGAAACCAGCGTCAATACTGTTGCTAACGCGATAAATAACTTTTTCATATGCTACCTGTCCCTGAAGTTCCACTTGGAATTGTCACTGTTGAAGTCATATTTGCCAAGGGCGACGGTAGAGTCGCCAGTGCAGATAAGAGCGAGAGGCTCGTCGTGTCCCGGAACGCTCTTGGGCATAATCCTGTAAGAGCCGTCTATGAGCTGCTCAATCCTCCAGAGCTGCTCATCCGCACCTGTGAATGCAGGAACCGTTACAAGTTCCTCTGCTTCTGTGGCGGCAAGGGCCCTGTGGGTTCCCTCAATCTCAATCTTGTAGTAAGGGAATCCAAGGTATCCGCCGGCATCTTCAACCGGGGTGATAGTCCACCTCTGGTGAGGACGGAACATATAGTCGTTTGCCCTTACGCCAATCTCACCCTTTGGCCAGTCTGCAATAACATCCACCAGCTTCTGGTTCTCTATTGCGAATGTAGGATCATTTACGCTTCCGAATCCTCTTGTACTCCTGCCGGCCATACGGACGAAGTCAACGGTAATCTCGAGGGCGTATCCCCTGCGCACTGACTCAATCTCAAAGGTGCCTGGCTTGAACTGGTCTGCCACGAATGGCCAGTCGTCCCTCCACTGGAGAGCGTTGATTGCAAGTACGGATCTGCCGCTCAGGTCCATATCAGCCTCATAGTGGCAAGACATTCTCTCTACTCCTTCGTCAACTACAAAGTGTCCGAAGTGGCCTGGTCCGGTCACCCTGTTGCCTGCAGAAAGAACCATCCTTCCGCCGCCTTCCATCATATCACGTCCTACATTGTCATAGTAAGGTCCGCGAGGGTTGCGTGAACGGCCTACAACAATATTGTAAGTGGAGTTTACGCCGTCGCAGCAGGTTCCGTGTGTTGCAAGGAGATAGTACCATCCGTTGCGGTACATCAATGCAGTTGCCTCGCAGTCGATAGCTATGTCTGTAGCAACGTCGCCAGGCATACGGTTGCCCGTCTTGGGGTCAAGCTCGCATATGCGGATGGTTCCGAAGTATGTTCCGTATGAGCACCAGAGTTTTCCGTCAGGTCCCATCAGGAATGCAGGGTCAATTGCCCAACAGTCTTCGTCGGCCTCGGCCCAAGCAACAAGCATAGGGTCTGAATACCCAAAGTCCGGAGATTCCGGATCCAGGGTCTTTGTCCACATTGTGATGATATTTCCGCGGGTCTTGCCCTCGGTGCCTGGGAATCCTGCGCTGTAGGATACCAGATAGCGGTCGCCTATCTTGATTACGTCAGGGGCGACGCCGCCACCAGTGCGTACTCCACCACCGGTCCAAGTATAGCCGTCCTCTGAAATGAGGCCGCCGCTGCCGGTTCCAAAGGTATAGTATTTACCATCACACTCAGCAATGGTGGAAGGGTCGTGTATAAAGATGTTGCCTTTTAACTGTGCGTTGGCAGAAATGGCTGACAGAGCCATAAGAATAATAGCTGCCGCTAATATGTATAATTTCTTCATAGCTGCTGTACTTTACTGGTTTGTTACTGTGAAATCCTTGAAGATGTTTCCGTTCTCGTCATAGAAACGGATGCAGAAATCGCTCATTCCAGGGCCGTTGATGACGGTTCCCCTGACAACGTTCTTGCCCTTGTGAAGGGTGAGCTTAGGAGATACGCAGTCGTCAACTACCATACGACGGTCGTTGGAAAGGAGGATTGCCTCTTCACCGTTGACATACCAAATGGAACCTGAATTGGAGCCGACTGCCATCCTTACGGTCACGTCCTTGTCCACGTTGATTACCGTAACAGCCATAAACACTCCCTCTGTAGGTCTGAGTCCAAGTCCGGAAGCGAAACGATAAAGCTTCACGTTATACTTCTTGCTGTCAAGGCAGTGCCATTTGAGTTTTGTCTTGTCTGCAAGAGTAACTGTCTGCCCGTCCTTAGGCACCATAGTATTCTGGTCCTTGAAATAGACGGTAGCGAATTCTTTCCTAAGATAGCTGTCATTGAAAGCAGCGTTAGAATTCAGACCAGGTTTTCCGATAGGTTCAAGCAACGTCCATCTCTGAACGAAACCCTTTGCGTCCGGTCCTGCCGGAACGGCAGTGCTAGGAGAAAAATAGTCTTCTAACGTCAGTGGAGGCATCTGACCCGGAGCAGACTGTGCGTTCATTTGAATCCCTAGTCCTAAAAACAAGAGAGTCAAAACAATCAATTTTTTCATTTGTTAATAAATTTATGATTAGTGTGTACCAAAGATACAAAAATAAAATAAATGGGCGGACCTTGAAATATCAAAGTCCGCCCACCTCAATAAACTAACCTGATTCTATAAAAAGAATCTATCTATTAATTCCAACCAGGGTTCTGGTTCAGGTTCTCGTTCTGCTCAACGGTGTTCTTAGGGAACGGCATACGCTCATTCTTTCCTGCCTTGAAGCCGTAATCTGTGTTGTAGTAAGCGTCGCTGTAGTCAACAACAAGGTGGTGCTTCTTTCCGGTAGCATTTCCTGTTACTGGATCCCAGAACTCATCGTAGAATGAAGGAACTTCCTTACCCTGATCCTTAAGAACTGTTGCAGCATCGCCCCAGCGTACGAGGTCAGCGAAACGGCATCCCTCTACGAACATCTCGAAGCGCTTCTCCTGCTTGACGTTCTCCATTGTAAGAGCGCTGTAGGTAGGAGCACCTGCGCGCTCTGCCACCATATTGAGGTACTGCAGACCGTCGTTGTCGTTGGTCATTGCGCAAGCCTCTGCATAGAGCAGGAGTAGTTCTGCGTAACGCATTACGTTCTGGTTCTCGTGGGTGTTGGAGTCTGTATTCTTGTTAAGGTCTGCCTTACGGGGAGCCCTCTTCAATGAGAAGTAACCAACGCTTCCAAAGTAGTGGTAGCCAGGCTGGATACCAATCTTAGGATTCATCATCTTCTCCTCTGCGCTCTGGCCCTCGAATCCGTTCCAGTCAAGCTCTGCGATCATCTCGTCATAGGACATGATCCAAGCTTTCCTACGGTATGAGTCAGGCTCGTGATTCATAATGGCCTCT
>CACWLD010000013.1:0-10732 GCA_902761655.1 uncultured Bacteroidia bacterium
TGATGATATCGATAAAAAAGATGATCTCGTGAGAGAGCAGATGATGTTGTTTATCGGAGGTGCGTTAAATGGCGTACATACTGGCGTATGATATAGGAACGACGGGAGTAAAGACCTGTTTGTTCAGAGTTGAAAAAGATATCGAACTTCTGGCCGGCGCGTCCGAAGGATATGAACTCTACACCTTACCGGACGGGGGTGCGGAGCAGCACGCGGACGAATGGTGGGAGGCCATGTGCGTGAGCACGAAGAGGATGTTCTCCAAGACAGACGTGAAGCCTGAAGAGGTGAGCGGGATAACCTTCTGCTCACAGATGCAGGGTCTGATCCTGGTGGATGAAGATGGCGTGCCGGTGAGACACCCCATGAGCTACATGGATCAAAGAGCGTCTGAAGAGATGAAGGAGGGTATCGGAAAGGGCATCACCGTGTCCGGAATGAACGCGGGGAAGCTTTTGAAATCCCTCACCATCACGAGAGCGGTGGCCGGAAGCGTAAAGGATCCTTTGTGGAGGTATCTCTGGGTAAAGAATCACGAGCCGGAGAACTTCGCAAGGGCAAGATGGTGGCTGGACGTGAAGGAATACCTGATCGGCCGCATGACGGGGAATTTCGTAATGACAGAGGATTCGGCGTATTCCACCTTCCTCTACGATTCCCGTGAGAAGACCAAGGGCTGGAGCCAGGAACTGGCCGACCTCTTCGGTATCGATATGAAGCACCTTCCGAAGCTCATAAAGACCACGGACGTTGCAGGAACGCTCCGCGAGGAGCCTGGATGAGGTGGTTCTTCTGCGGAGACTGGTCGTAGATGATGGAGATGAAGCAGTAGGTGTTGGCACAGAACTGGTCCTGTGCGGCGGCATCGGCGTAACCGCCGGCTTCTCCCCTGCGGGAAGGAACGACGCCAATGTCAAGGGTCTTGCCGTCAGAAGCGCGGACTACCTGATAGAGAGGACCGTCATAGGCCTTGTACAGAGCCCTGGTGGTACTGTGGGCAGCGGCGCAGGGAGCGCCGTTTGCTGCGTAGATGTCGCAGGGGCCTTCCGGCCTTTCAGGCGCGGGGGCGCCGCGCTGCTGGGCCTGGGACAGGGTTGCGAGGAAGGCTGCCGGGATAACTACGGCGGCAGCGATCAGCAAAAACAGATTCCTTTTCTTCATATGATATTAATTAGGGTTGAAAATATACAGTTTGTCTCCGCGGCGGAGTTTCTGGGGGCTGGCTACGGAACATCTCACTCCCTTTGGAGCGGTTTGAGCCGGCTTCAGTTCCACACGCATATCCTCTACGGTAAACTCCACCACGCCGGTGGTGGATCCTATTACAAGCACGTTGTCACCAACGTTTAGCGGGGCGGAATCTACGGATATCTCCGCCACGCCAATCCGGTCGAACCAGTTTGTCACCTTGCCGCAGTAAACCTTGGTGCGGGTGGCCTGGCTGCCGTAAACCTCGCTCCACTGGCCAAGGTAGGCGCCCTGGTAGTAGCCGTCCCAGAACCCGCGGTTGAACACCTGGGCAAGTTCCTCCTTGAGGGATGCGGCCAGTTCCGGGGTGTAGGTGCCGTCGCAGACGGCGTCCGCTGCGCGCCTGTAGCAGGAAGCGCATTTCCTGACGTACTCCGCACTGCGCGCGCGGCCTTCTATCTTGAACACCTTTACTCCCGCATCAATGATCTTGTCCATAAACTCTATGGTACACAGGTCCTTGGGGGACATTATGTATTTGTTGTCTATGTGCAGCTGGTTGCCGGTTTCAAGGTCAGTGACCTCGTAGCCGCGGCGGCATACCTGGAAGCAGGCTCCCCTGTTTGCCGACGCGCCATATGCGTGAAGGCTCAGGTAGCATTTGCCGGAAATTGCCATACACAGGGCTCCGTGAGCGAACATTTCCACCCTCACCAGGTTCCCGGAAGGTCCGGTGATATGCTCCCTGGCAATGGTGTCGCAGATGTCCTTCACCTGGTTCAGGTTCAGCTCGCGCGCCAGCACAATGACATCCGCAAACTGGGCGTAGAACTTGAGGGAGAGGACGTTGGAGATGCTCAGCTGGGTGGAGATATGCACTTCCAGGCCTATCTGGCGGCAGTATTCTATGGCCGCCATATCGGACGCGATGATCGCGTCCACCCCGGCGGCCTTTGCTGCGTCCAGGGCCTGGCGCATAGCGTCGAGGTCTTCCTGGTACAGGACAATGTTAAGGGTCATATAGCTCTTGACCCCTGCCTCGCGGCAGATGCGGCAGACCTCATTCAAGTCCGCAGGACTGAAATTGTTGGCGGAGTGGGAGCGCATATTGAGCTGGCCCACGCCAAAGTAGACGGAGTCCGCCCCGCCTTGGATGGCTGCGCGCAGGCATTCAAAGTTGCCGGCCGGAGCCATTATTTCCAGTTCCTTCTTATTTAGCACGTCCTACCAGTTTTTCTGCGAATTCCTTGAGCACGTCATTGCCGGGCAGTCCGGCAATCTCTTCCAAAGCCTTGTTGCTCAGATCCCGAATTTCCTGCACGGCGGCCTGGGGGATCTCCAGCTTGTTGAACTCGGATTTCATAAACATTACCTTGGCCACCTTCTGCTCCTTGGTTTCCACGGGCAGGGCCATTATTTCCTTGAGACGGCCCTTGTCCTGGGTCAGTTCCATAGCCTTGGTCAGCAGCCAGGTTTTCTTGTTGTTGACTATGTCAGTGCCTATGGGCTTGCCAAAGACCTTCTCATCTCCGTAGGTGTCGAGATAGTCGTCGGCCACCTGGAAGGCGAGGCCAAGGGCGTGGCCGTAGCGGTACAGGGCGGCCGCATCTTCCTGCGGCGCCTGTGCCACAAGGGCACCCATCTTGGCCGAGCAGGCCAGCAGGACGGCCGTCTTGAGGCCTATCATATTCATATAGTCCTGCATTGGCACGGAATCTACGGATTCGAAATCCATATCATACTGCTGGCCTTCGCACACCTGCGCGGCGGTGGTGGAGAAGAGGTCCAGCACCTGAGGGAGCACATCGGCGGGCGCGGAAGCAAGGCGGCGGTATGCGTCTATGCACATCACATCGCCTGAAAGTATGGCAGTGTCTTCACCCCACTTTGTCCAGACCGTGCTCTTGCCGCGGCGCATTGGGGAACGGTCCATAATGTCGTCGTGGATGAGGGTGAAAGAATGGAAAACCTCCAGTGCGGCAGCGCATTGGAGCACCTCTTCAGAAAAACCCTCCTTGTACAGGGAATACGCGGTAAGGCAGAGCGCAGGACGCAACCTTTTTCCCCCAATCTCTATCATATACCTGAGTGGGTCATAAAGGCCACGCGGTTCGTGAGTGAAACGGATGTCCTGGAAAAGGCCTGCAACCGCTTTTTCAATCTGGTTATAGCTAGCCATAGCAGTGGGTTTAGTAAACAAATATACAAAATATAAATAGTATATTTGCCCCCGTTATGCTAAAAAAGGGCAAAGCGACGGTAGTAAGGAACGCCGGCAGTCACTATATGCTGTCGGAACTCCCGCAGTGGAATTTCTTCCCTGCGGTGCTCCGGGGCAAGGTGCGCCTGGAAGGCAGCACCGCCACCAACCCCGTGGCCGTGGGAGACCGCGTCAGCTATTCCCTTGACGGTGAAGCTTCTGAGCTCAATCCAGCCGTAATAACCGAAATAGAGCCGCGCCGCAATTACGTGATCCGCCGCTCCACCAATCTCAGCCGCCAGTCCCATATCATAGGGGCCAACCTGGACCTGGCCGTGATAGTGGTGTCGCTGTACTTCCCCCAGATAAGGCTCCAGTTCCTGGACAGGCTTCTGGTCACCTGCGAGGTATACAACGTACCCGCCCTGATAGTCCTCAACAAGATGGACCTCTACCGTAACGAAGTGCCGGAGGAGGTGGAATCCTTCCACCGCATATACGGAAGCGCGGGATACCGCATCATAGAGACTTCCGCCCGTACGGGCGAAGGCGTAGATGAGCTGCGCGAGGCCTGCAAGGACCGCATCTGCCTGTTCTCCGGAGAATCCGGAAGCGGCAAGTCTTCGCTCATAAAGGCGCTTGACCCTTCACTCGACCCTAAGGTGGGAAAGATTTCCGACGTACACCTGCAGGGCAAGCACACCACCTCCCGGTACGAAATGTACCCCCTCCAGGGCGGAGGCTTCGTGATAGACTCCCCCGGTCTGAGGGGCTTCGGTCTGGTGGACGTTGGCAAGAGCGAGATAGCCCTGTATTTCCCTGAAATGCTGAAGGCGTCACGCGGATGCCGCTTCACGCCCTGCACGCACACGCACGAACCCGGATGCGCCGTAAAAGAGGCCGTTGACAACGGCCAGATAAGCGCAGAACGCTACAATTCCTACCTGGGAATGCTGGAAGAAGACAAGAAGTTCCGATGAAAGCCATCAACCGGGAAATCCTCAGGCTGGCAATCCCCAGCATACTTGCAAACATCACCGTGCCCATTGTGGGAATGGTGGACATTGCCGTGTCCGGGCACCTCTCCGGAGCGGCCGCCGCAAGCATTGGAGGCATTTCAATTGGATCAATGCTGTTCGACCTGCTGTACTGGAACTTCGCGTTCCTGCGGGCGGGCACGGGCGGCCTCACGGCGCAGGCCTTCGGCCGCGGCGACTCCGCCGCCTGCGCCCGCACCTTCCTGCGCGGAGTGGGCCTCAGCCTCATCCTTGCAATCTTTGTCCTTGCCATACAGATACCCTTCACAAAACTCGCCTTCCTGGTTGTGGACTGCACTCCGGAGGTAAAGGAACTGGCCCTCCAGTATTATTACATACGCATCTGGGCGGCGCCCGCCACCCTGTCCCTGATGACATTCAGGGGCTGGTTCATAGGTATGCAGGACACCGTCAGTTCAATGTGGACGGACCTTGTGGTAAACGGGATGAACGTCCTTGCCAGCATTGTACTGGCTTTGGGAATAGGCGGCTGGAGCGGCCTGGGGTTCAAAGGCGTGGCATACGGAACGCTGGTTGCCCAGTATTCAGGACTGCTGTTCGCCACTTGCGCCGTGCTGGTAAAATACCGCCGCGTATTCAAGGGCACAGGGGTCAGGGATGCGCTTTCCGCACTTGACAAGAAGGAACTTAAGGGCTTCTTCAGTATGAACGGCGACCTGTTCCTCCGCTCACTTGGATTTATCCTCATATACATAGGCTTCACCGTCATTTCCGCCCGCTTCGGAGACCTTATGCTGGCTTCCAGCGCAATTATGATGAAGCTCCTTATGATATTCTCCTTCTTCACGGACGGATTCGCCTACGCAGGCCAGGCCCTCACGGGCAAGTTCATAGGGGCGGAAGATTACCCCAGTATGCGCGGCAGTGTCAGGGCCGTGTTCAACTGGAGTATGGGCGTGGCGGTTCTGTTCATTGGGATTTACTGGGCCCTGGGAGTACCCCTGCTCAGGCTTATGACCTCCGATGCGGAGGTCGTGCAAGCCTGCAGGCAGTTCCTGCCCTGGCTGATAGCGATGCCTCCGCTGGGATGCGCCGCATTCACCTGGGACGGCATATACGAAGGCGCCACGGCCTCGCGCCCCATCAGGGATGCGATGCTGGCCGCGGCCTTCTTCTTCTTTTTATGCTGGATTGCAGGGAAAGCGGTTCTTGACCGCTTCCCCCTCCAAGATTACAACGCCACGGCACTCCACGTCCTGCTGGGCGCTTATTTCATCCATCTGCTGGTACGCACGGTGTGGCTCAGCGCCACCTATCGCAAATCCATTCCCGGCGCCTCCGCTAATAGCGGTTCGGCTCCCCGGGAGTAGGGATGTTCACTGACACGGCCTCGCCGGAACCGTGTGCATACTTAAGCGGGGAGGAAAGTCCCACGGCATTGCCCTCATATTCCCCGAACACTATTCCTACGGTTGTGACAAGCGCCTGCTCATAGTTGTCCGCGCCGCCTATGAAAATCTTCTGGCCCGCTTTAAGACCCTCGGTGGAGCTAACCCTTATTATCTGCGCCCCGGCTTCCATATCCTCTGCAAGGTGGAAGTACGGCTGTACGCGGAAGTCATATTTGTTGTTGTCGGTATCGTTTCCGTCCGGGAAACGTCCTGCACTCAGGTTAGGCAGCTGAACATTGTTCACAGGGTTGTGATAGCCGTCTATGTTCACCACGTAAGGGGTCATCACCAGGCTTCCCATAGCGTCGAAGCCGGATTCCGCGTGGTAGCCTTCGGCATACTGGGAATCCAGTACGCGGCCGTAATTGAGGGCGTCAACCACCAGGCCGCGGGCGTCGCGGAGCACTATGGTACCTCCGTTGGGCTGCAGGGCGGGACCGCCGAACAGCAGGTCCGCCGGAACGGCGTCCTGGTAACCGGCGGTCGTAACCGCCGCATCGCAGACCACGTCGTCCGCCGGGTGGTCCGCTCCCAGCGGCTCATCCAACTCAAGCGCGTAGACCAGCGCGAACACCGGCTCGTTGCTGTAGTGGTCGAACTTGGTTGGCGGAATGAAGGAAATGCCCGTTCCTAGCACGGAGAACGGCACGTTTGCGCTGTGGTTGTACTTGAGCGGTGCGGTAAGGGTGATTCCTGTTCCGGCCTGCTCTATGATCATAGGGCCGTTGTATGGCCTCCGTGAGGACGCGGTACCAACCGACTTTACGGTAACCAGTTCCTTTCCGTGACCCTCGCTGTCTATGTCCAGGAGGATCTTGTCGCCGGGGGATATGTTGTTGACACTTGATACGCGCAGGACGTTATCCCCTTTCCGGGATTCGAACGACGTATAAGCGTGCGTTCCTGGCTTGCCTACGTGTGTGACCGTAACCACCTCGTAATGCTCCTGTGCCTGGCCGTAATGCGGATACTTTGCGCCATAACCAATAGCCAGTTTCTGGCCTTCCTTTACATTTGCCACGCTGATAACCGGTATGCTTGAACTGCCTGCGGGGAACAGTTCAAACTGCCTGTCGTCCGGGCCGTTGGGCAGGGGCTGGAACACGAATGTGGGGTTGGACGGGGTCACCTGGGTGCGCGCCGGGTTTTCCAGCGTGTTCACTATTGCCTTTATGAGGCGTCTCTCAGCATTCCTGCCGGAACCTATGGTGATCAGGTCTCCCTCTGACATACCTTCCAGAGTGCGTACATACACCTTGTCATCTCCCTTTGCAGCGTCAACCGCAAGTCCGGAATTGGACAGGCCTATCAGGTAGAAAGACTTGGGCTGAAGCCTTGTTCCTGAAGGAATGTTGATGGAAGAGGAGAACGGAATGTTCTTGGAATGCTCCGTCACGGTCCACCCGGATATGTCAACCGCCCTGTCGGAGGCATTGTAAAGCTCTATGAAATTGTTTGTGGAATTGCCCCTGTTGTCCGCTATGCGGAACTCGTTAATCCTTACCGGCTGCACGTTGCGCACCTTGGAATGCGCGGTCTCTGACCAGGACTTCCCGGAAATGTTCCAGTTGGCCTTGGCGTTGATATCGCCATTGAATTCTTCATCCGAAGACGTTACGGCAAAGGTTGCGTAAACGCTTTCGCCCGGAACTATAGTCCTGAAACTCTGCACTTTGTCTGGCTTCCCAACCACATTGAACTTCCAGCCTCTGGGCGGATCCACCGTAAGTGTGAGACCCTCTACCGGGTCTCCCAAGGTGTTTGTGAACTTCACCGTCACGTTCTGCGTGGTTCCCGGCGCCCAGGTCTGGAGCCCCGCCGGAGCGTCTATGGTCTGGGCCGATGCCACCTCAAGCATTGCCACGTCGTACTTTGCGGCAACGATGTTTGCCTGGACAGCCTGGTTTGTCTCCTCTGAAGGGAAGGTGCCTGCAAAGGTCATCGCTCCCTCGTAGAAGGTTCCGGACGATACGTTGCCGTTGTCTCCGCCGTTGCCCAGCAGGATGGCCCCCTGCTTGCGCATAGGGTCATAACTGCTGCGCTCGTTCTTGATGCGGCCGCCGTCATAGAGCATCTCCAGCGCTCCTTCCTGGGCGTTTCCGCCCATCGAGCGCCAGCGGTGCGGCGCGCCGTCTACCATCTGGGTCACGAACCTCCAGTTGATGCTCTTGAGGGTCTCGCAGTATTTGTCGTCCGGATCTTCGTTCACGCAGCCCACCAGGTTGTTTTCCTGGTCCGTCATCAGCCAGGGGCCCGGATAGTCTCCGTGATACCATTTGGACTTAATTCCAAAGTAGGTGGTCTCCATTGTGCCGTCGCCGTCGTCAGTGGAGTCGGTTTCAGCGTTGCCGTAGTCAAAGCAGCATCCGTCACTGTAATGGTGGCCGTTGATTACCCAGTATTGGCCTTCCGCCTGGTCATCCACGGCGGTGCCGGTGGGATCGTTCCACCTCATACCCATTCCCGGTATGATGAACACTCCGTATACCTTGTGCCCGTTCAGTGTCACTGGAGCAAGGTCCGCAAGGGGTACGTTGTCCATTCCTCCCATCGCGGGGCCTATGACATAGCCGCGGGGAGCCTGGATCAGGTGGTTCTTCTGTGGAGACTGGTCGTAAATAATGGAAATGAAACAATATGTGTCCGCGCAGAAGGCATCCTGGGCGGCGGCATCGGCATAGCCGCCGGCCTCTCCCCTGCGGGATGGCACCACGCCAATGTCCAGGGTCTTGCCGTCGGACTGGCGAATCACCTGGTACAGGGGCCCGTCATAGTCCTTGTACAGGGCCCTGGTGGTGCTGTGCGCGGCGGCGCAGGGCGCTCCGCCGGCAGCATAGATGTCACAGGGGCCCTCCGGCCTCGGGGGAATGGTATCGTTCACCTGGGCTCGGGAAAGGAATGTCATCAGGGTTGCCGGGACAGCCAGTGCGGCCACAACCAGCAGGGTCAGTGTCAGCTTCTTCATATTGTCTGTTTCCAGTATCAGTCTCTATCGTGCGCAAAGACGCTCAAAAATGTCCTTGTCGTACTCTTCGGTCATATTGATGCCAAAAAGATGGTTTGTGGTAACCCAGGGCATCCACTTTTCGGCAGTGCCAAAGCCGCGTCCCTGACGGTCCGCACCCATCCTGAAGTTCTCCGTCTGGTAGCCCGGGGCATACATTCCGTACAAGCGGCCGGGGAGGGCGAGCATAGCCTTGCAGTTGTGCATCAGGATACGGGCGAAGTCAAAGTAATGCTGGTCGCCCGTGTATTTGTAAAGCTTCACGTAAGTGGGGATGGACATATCCAGGAACTGGTCCGTATGGCCTGCAACCTGGGCTGTGATGCCCTGCACGCCCACCGTGGGAACGTCCTTCTTCCAGTTCAGGTCCTCGTCCGGAGCGTCGTCCGGCATTGGAACGTTCCATATCCAGGTCCAGGTTTCCGCAAAGTCCGCGGCGCTCTGAGCGCGCTTAAGCCATTTGTCCTCGCCGGTCTTCTCGTAAAGGAACATAAAGGCCTCGGCGGAAAGCAGTCCGGCTTCCTTGTCGGTTATATTGGGGTTGTCTATGGCTCCGCCAATGAACACTCCCCTGTTGCCATAGCTGTCCCATACATAGTCAGCGGCCTTGATGGCGGCTTCCAGGTACTTGTTGTCCCCCAGGATGTCCGTAAGCTTTACAAACATAGGGATTATGTTGTAGGATGTGGTTCCGGACTCCTCCACAATCTCCGCGGTCTCTATCATAAACGAACGCGGCAGCGAGCCGTCCGGGCGCTGGAGTTTCAGCAGCCAGTCCGCAAAGTCCTGGCACCAGGTAACCCAATGCGGATGGTCTATTCCCTTTGCCTTTTCCCTCTCGTAGGCTTCCAGCAGACGGACCATATCGTCAGTGCCCTCACGCACGTACCAGATAGGGAGGTTGGTCATAGAATGCGAGCCGTCCATAAGGTTGAAGCCCATACATACAGGGTTCTTGGTTGGAACGTACTTGATGGCGGTCTCTATCATATCCAGGCCCTGCTGGCGCATCTTTTGTCCGCGCTCAGTCTGGTCCCGGTCACCTTCCATAAGCAGCATACAAGCGCTCTCTATGTGCTTTCCTACAAAGCCGAACGGATCCCTCCAATAGAAAGCCGGATCGCCTTCCCTCTCCCATACCTTGCCGGACTTGGTGCGTACCTGGTACGGAAGGCCGGTACGGTCGTCCATCTTGGTCACAAGGCTGGAAAGCTGGTCGGAAAGGCTGGTGCGGACAACTTCTATGTCGTGCCAGAAGAGTTCGGGCTTGAGGATTCCCCAGGCCCAGCGGTAGGAATTGCGTGTAAGGTCAGGGAACGACTCTCCCTGGGCAATGCGGAAGGCAAGAGTGTAATTCTGAGTTGCTCCGTCCTTTATCGGATGGAATCTCCTTGCCCAGACGGGTGTGGTTGCCGGCTCGGGGGGCCTTGGGGCGCCCCACTGCGGCTCCGCCGCAGCGCCGCCCCGCGGCCTCACGCGGTTCATTATCGCAGACGTATTGGGGAAGCAATAACCTATGCGCACGCCTCCGCCCACGGCATCGGACGAGCTGAAGGCTCCGGTGGCGAATATGGGGTCTATCATCACGCTTTCGCCCATTCCCTGGCGGGTCTCCTCAAGGGTTGTGGTAGCATCGGGCGCAGCATCAAGTATGGTAAGCGTGGTTCCGTCCTGGAAACGCATCACATACATTGGCGCGGGGAGGAAATCTTCACGGAAGGTGAAGAAATGTGCCGCGTCAAAGTTGGTTCCTCCGGGAGAGTTGGAGCCGTCAAAAGTTGGGTCTCCATAAAGGAGGCCGGGGGCCAGGAAAGACACGTCGCCCCATTTCACTGACATATCGGTGACAAGGTTGAAGGAGGTGGCATAACCGGCCTCCGGCAGATTCCCC
>CACWLD010000013.1:10742-46062 GCA_902761655.1 uncultured Bacteroidia bacterium
GCTTGAGCGTCAGGTCTCCGGAGGCCCTGCTCCAGGTATCCTCAACGTCAAAGACTACGCCTGACACTTCAATCTGCGCAGCCGCTACGGTCGCATCCTTTGTGCTGGAAAGCGACGAATAGGGGGCATAGAATTCAGTGGCCATCCCATCGTGCCATATCTGCACCTGGACGGGAGCAGACTGGCTCACAATGGCGCCTGAAGGGGTGGAAAGCACTACTCCCCACTCACTATCTCCGCTCTTCTGGAAGATGTCTTCCGGAGCGTTCGATGAACACGAAATGGCAACCATTACAGTTGCCATAAGAATGAAAAAACGATTCATATGTATTAATTAGTGGTGTGGCTAAATCAACGGCTCCGCCGTCATCAGCTCAGGCTGAGGGATTCCCATCAGCTTGAGGATGGTAGGAGCCACGTTGCACAGTGCACCGTCCTTGACTTCCTTTACGGAAGGCTCGTTGATGACAATGAACTGCACCTCGTTGAGTGAGTGGGCGGTGTTGGGGCTGCCGTCCTCGTTCACTGCATAGTCTGCGTTGCCGTGGTCAGCGGTAAGGAGCACTACATAGTCGTGGTTGATGGCTGCGGTAACAACGGCCTCTACACATCCGTCAATGCATCCTACAGCGTTCTTGATGGCTTTGTATACGCCTGTGTGGCCCACCATATCGCCGTTGGCAAAGTTCAGGATGATCATGTCGTTCTTCTCCGTGCGGATAGCCTCTACAAGCTTGTCCGTAACCTCAATTGCGCTCATCTCCGGCTGGAGGTCATAGGTGGCAACCTTGGGGGAATTCACAAGGATACGGTCCTCGTTCTGGAACGGGGTCTCGCGGCCGCCGTTGAAGAAGAATGTCACGTGAGCGTATTTCTCGGTCTCAGCGATGCGGAGCTGGTGCTTTCCGGCGGCTGCTACGGTCTCTCCAAGGGTCTGGACAACCTCTTCCTTGTCAAAGAGGATGTGGAGGCCGGTGAATGAAGCGTCGTAAGGAGTGAGGCAGCAGTAGTACAGAGGGATGGTGTGCATACCCTCGTCCGGCATATCGTTCTGGGTGAGGACGTTGGTGAGCTCGCGGGCGCGGTCATTACGGAAGTTGAAGAAGATGATGGCGTCGCCTTCCTCAATCTTTGCCTTGGGCTCTCCGTTGGCGCGGGTGATTACTATAGGCTTTACGAACTCGTCAGTTACGTCTGCGTCGTATGAAGCCTGGATACCTTCAGCTGCAGTGAAGAACTTGTCTCCCTTGCCGTCTACAAGCATATCGTATGCATCCTTGATGCGGTTCCACCTCTTGTCGCGGTCCATTGCATAGAAACGGCCGCATACTGTTGCAATCTCTCCGGTGGTCTCCGCCATCTTGCCCTCAAGTTCCTCAAGGAAGCCTTTTCCGCTGCGCGGATCCGTGTCGCGTCCGTCCATAAAGCAGTGTACGAACACCTTGTCAAGGCCCTGTCTCTTGGCCTCTGCAAGGAACTCATAGAGGTGCTCCAATGAAGAGTGAACGCCACCGTTTGAGGTAAGACCCATAAAATGGAGTTTCTTGCCGCTCATCTTTACATATTCGTAGGCGGCCTTGATCTCCTTGTTCTCCAGGAGGGCGTGCTTCCTGCAGGCCATATTTATCTTTACCAGGTCCTGGTAAACGACGCGTCCGGCGCCAAGGTTCATATGTCCCACCTCAGAGTTTCCCATCTGTCCGTCAGGAAGGCCTACATATTCTCCGCAGGCCTGCAGATGTGAGAACGGGTACTTTGCCCTGAGTGAATCAATGAATGGTGTTCCCTGTGTATATATAGCGTTGGAAGCATCTTTACGGCCTTCTCCCCAGCCGTCCAGGATCATAAGAAGAACTTTTCTGTTCATATCGTAATATTTGTTATATTTGCTTTAATAAAATTACGCAAATTTACACAATATGAAACGAAAAAAGAATCCCTCCAAGTTGGGAAAATCCAGAAAACCAAGAAAATCATTCAGCGTACTGACGGGAAAGGTTCAGATGACCCGGGACGGATTCGTTTTTGTGATTGTCGACGGCCAGGATGACGACATCTTTGTCAAGGCTTCCAAGACCAGGCACGCCCTTCACGGAGACATAGTGAAGGTTGCCGTGACCAAGGAAAAGTCTGACAGGCAGCGCCGTGAGGGAGAAATCGTGGAGATCGTGGAACACTCCAAGATACCTTTCGTGGGCATCCTCCACGTTGCAGGATTCCAGGCCTGGGTGCTTATGCAGTCCCGCACAATGCCCTATGACATCCTCATAGACGCAGAAGAAGTAAAGGCCAAGGGCATCAAGAGCGGGATGAAGGTTGCCGCCGCCGTGGACGGCTGGGACCGCAAGGCAACTGCCCCGTTCGGCCACATAGTGGACGTACTGGGCAAGCCGGGGGACAACGATACGGAAATGCACGCCATCCTCACGGAATTCGGCCTGCCGTACCGCTTTGAGCCTGACGTGGAGAAAGAAGCGGCTTCCATCAAGCCCGACATCACCCCCGATGACATAAAGGGCCGCCGCGACTTCCGCGACACCTTCACCTTCACAATCGACCCTGCCGATGCCAAGGACTTTGACGACGCCCTCTCCTACAAGCCGCTGGGCAACGGCCTCATAGAGGTAGGCGTCCACATTGCGGACGTTTCATATTATGTAAAGCCCGATACCCTGATTGACAAGGAAGCCCAGGCGCGCGGCACTTCCGTCTACCTTGTAGACCGCACCGTGCCTATGCTCCCTGAAAAACTCAGCAACAACCTCTGCTCCCTGCGTCCCGGAGAGGACAAACTCACCTTCTCCGCCGTATTCGAGATGACGCCTAAGGGCAAGGTTGTGAACCGCTGGTTCGGCCGCACCATTATCTGTTCTGACCACCGCCTGGACTACGACCAGGCTCAGGTCATCATAGAAAAGGCGGCCTCCCCTTCCGAAGACTATAAGCCGGAAATGCTGGACACCGCCATCTCCACCCTCTGGGGCATTGCCAAGATCCTCAGGGAGAAGCGCTTCAAGCTTGGCGCCATCAGTTTTGAAAGGCCGGAGATGAAGGTGGAAGTGGATGCCAACGGAAAGCCACTACGCGTTTACCAGAAGATCTCCAAGGAAGCCAACTGGCTCATAGAGGAGTTTATGCTTCTGGCAAACCGCTCCGTGGCGGAATTCGTAGCTGCCAAGGGCAAGACAATGGTCTACCGTATCCACGCAGAGCCCAACGAGCAGAAGATAATGGACCTCAAGGCCTTCGCCAAGAACTTCGGCTACAAGATGGGAGACATCTCCAACCCCAAGGCCGTGGCCGGTTCCCTGAACGAACTCCTTGACAAGGCAAAGGGAACGCCGGAGCACGACGCCCTTGAACTGCTCTCCCTCAGGGCAATGTCAAAGGCCATATACAGCACCGAGAACATTGGCCACTACGGCCTCGCATTCCCCTGCTACACCCATTTCACGTCGCCTATCCGCCGCTACCCTGACACAATGGTGCACCGCCTCCTTGGCCTTTATCTGGACGATGCCAAGAACCAGAACCAGGAGTACTACGAGAAGCAGTGCAAGCACGCTTCGGAACGCGAAGCCCTTGCCGCCGATGCGGAAAGGGCCAGCGTCAAGTATAAGCTGGTTGAGTTTATGATGGACAAGATTGGCCAGGAATTCGACGGAACCGTATCCGGAATAACGGAGTGGGGAATGTACGTGGAAATAGCCCCCACCAAGATAGAGGGTATGGTTCCCCTCCGCGAAATCCGTTCGGACTTCTTTGAATTCGACGAGAAGCGTTACCGCCTTGTGGGAAAGAGAACGCACAAGGTGTTCCTTTTGGGAGACCCTGTGCGTATTCGTGTAAAAGACGCAAACCTGGAGCAGAAGCTCCTGGATTACGAACTTGTAGAGGAAGTCTAAAGCAGGCCCCTTCCGCGGAGGAACGGCTCTGACTGTGGCTCCCTGCCGCGGAACTGCTTGAACAGGGTCATAGCCTCTTCTGAACCGCCTTTCTCAAGGAAGGTTTCCTTGAACTTTTTGGCCAGTTCCTTGTCCCATACTCCGTTGGGGGATTCCTCAAAGGCCGCGAAAGCGTCCTTGTCAATGACCTCTGCCCAGAGATAGCCATAGTATCCTGCGCTGTAGCCACCGCCAAAGATGTGGTTGAAGTAAGATGTGCGGTAGCGCGGGATAATCTCGTCTATCAGGCCCATCTCCTTGCAGACCTTTGCCTCGAATTCATCTATGTCAATACCTTCTACGCTGCTCAGTTCGTGCCATTTCATATCCAGGATGGAAGCGGCGCAGAGCTCGGTTGTGGTAAAGCCCTGGTTGAACTTGGAAGAGTTGATGATCTTCTGGACAAGCTCCTGGGGGATGACCTCTCCTGTCTGGTAGTGCTTTGCGTACTGGGCGAGCAGTTCGGGCTGGAAAGCCCAGTTCTCGTTGAACTGGGAGAATGTCTCCACAAAGTCACGGGTTACGCTGGTGCCGCTTACGGAAGGATAGTGGCACTTGGTAAGGAGTCCGTGAAGTGCGTGGCCGAACTCGTGGAATGCGGTCTCAACCTCGTCTACGGTGAGCAATGCAACGCCGTTCTCGTCAGGAGAAGTGAAGTTTGCAACATTGCAGATGATGGGACGCACCTCGTTGCCGTTAGCATCGAAGTACTGGTCGCGGAAATTGTTCATCCACGCGCCGCCTCTCTTGCTGGAACGGGGGAAATAGTCGCTGGAGAATATTCCAAGCAGGTTTCCGTTCTCATCGGTCACTTTGTAGACAATTACCTCAGGATTGTATTTAGGAACGTCTGGAAGTTCTTCTACATTTACTCCATAGAGGGTCTTTGCGGCCAGGAAGACACCCTTGCGCACGTTGTTGACCTCGAAGTAAGGCTTGGTCATCTCCTCGTCCAGGGCGTATTTCTGCTGGCGGACTTTCTCTGAATAGTACCACCAGTCCCAAGGCTCGATCTTGAAACCGGCGATCTTCTCCATATCGGCAACTTCTTCCTTTGCCCTGATTACGGCCGCCTTCATTATTCCGTCAAGGAACTCGTCAACGGTCTGGTGGTCGTGGGCCATCTTGTTGGCCAGGAGGAAGTCTGCGGAGTTGTCATATCCCATAAGCTTGGCCTTGCGGGTGCGGAGGTCCATAAGCTTGAGGAAGAGTTCGCGGTTGTCATACTCGTTGCCGTTGTGTCCCCTTGAAGAGTAAGCCTTGAACATACGCTCGCGAAGGGCCCTGTCTTCAGTGGTTGTCATAGCGGTGGGGTATGCGGATACCGAGATGCCAAACTCCTCCTTGAAGGCATTGTTCTCTGCCAACAGGTTGGTACTCAGCTTGTTGCTTACGGTTGACATCTCCGTATTTATCTTGCGGAGTTCCTCCTGGTCTGCATCGCTGAGGCCGATGCCGTTGCGCTCGAAAGCCTCGTAGAGTTTCTTGAGAACCATCTGCTGCTCACGGGTGAGGCCGCTCTGGTCTGCGTTGTAGATGGCCGCAACCCTCTCATAGAGCTTCTTGTTCATATAGATGTTGTCGCTGTGCTGGGACTGAAGCGGAGTCGCCTCCTCTATCAATGCCTCCATCTCCGGAGAGTTTTCAGTCTCCGACAGATTGTACAGCACACCAGTAACCTTTGAGAGCAAGTTGCCGGAAAGCTCCAGCGCCGCTACGGTATTCTCAAAGGTTGGAGCCGCAGGGTTGTCCACAATGGCCTTGATCTCGGCCTCCTGCTCTGCTATTCCGGCCTTGATCGCCGGCATATAGTGTTCTATCTTTATCTTGTCAAACGGGGGTATCCCGTAAGGGGTGTCCCACTCCTGCATAAAAGGATTCTGCTCCTTTGGGGCGCAGGAAGCCAATGCTAATGCTGCTGCCACGATAATTAATGCTTTTTTCATCTTGAAACTATGATAAATGTTGGATAATGGTCACTGTAACCGTTTATGAATTCCCCGCCGGAGAATGTCCTGTATGGGGTGCCCGCATATCGGCCGTCCTGCTGGGTGAGGAAGTCTGCGTTGAAGACTTTTCCATAGTATTTCCCGGCCTCTATCTTTTGGATCTTCAGGCCTCCCTTGGGGGCGTTTGCAAGGGCGTTGTTCACCAGTATCTGGTCGAATATCTGCCACTGGCCGCGGTACTCCATTGAGCCGTATCCGGCCTTGAGCATTAACAGGAAGGGATTGAAGAAATCATCGTCGTCAACGTCTTCGAGTTCTTCCTTTCCATTGAGGAAGTCTGTCATACTCTCGTCAGTGGGGTCGTCGTTCATATCGCCCATAACGGCTATCTTGATGCCGGGATACTTCTTCTGGAGGGCCATTGCGTCGTTGTAGATGATCTCCGCTCCCCTGTTGCGCAGGTCCGCGGGCTTGTCGTTCACGCGGGACGGAAGGTGCGCCACGTACACGGCGAAGGGCTCGCCCTGAAGCTGACCGCGTACCATAAGCACGTCGCGGGTGCTGAATGACCTCTGCTCCTCGCGGGTCATATAGAAGTTTATCCTGGAATTCTTGAAGTCATAAGGGATTGACTTGACTTCCTGTACCTGGAAGACGTCCGGCCTGTAGATGAGGCCAACGTCAATGCCGCGGCCGTCGCCGCCCTCCTCCAGGATACATTTGTATCCGGAGTCCTGCAGCTCCGGCTGCTTCAGCAGGTCTGTCAGGGCTCCAATGTTCTCAACCTCCGCAACGCCCAGGATAGCGTGGTACTGGCCGTTGTATTCCGCAATAGCCTTGATTGCCGAGGCCATATTGTGAAGTTTCTTCTGATACTTGTCTTCCGTCCACTGGTTCTCCCCGTCAGGCAGGAAGGCGGCGTCGTTTATGCGCGGGTCATCCTGGGTGTCAAAGAGGTTCTCCAGGTTGTAGAAACCAATGACAAGGCTTCCGTCAGGGTAGGACGGCTTGGTCTGCCCAAAGCTCCTGATGGCAAAAAGGATCAGGTAACCCAGCACACAGACTATGATAAGGGAAAGAAGGCTTTTAAGAATTCTTTTCATATATGCTGTCTCACTGTTTCAAATTGTTCCACCACCAGCTGTCCGTTGCAGGGTCCTTTGCCTCCACAGCGCTTTCTACTGCATCCGGAAGGTTGTGGAAGAAATCTTCTCCGGTCAGTTCCTCAAGCTGGTCTATTGAAACCGCAATGCTCTGGTCAACCTTCTTCTGGGTGTACTCACGGTGCTCCAGCCAGAATCCTATCGCATTATAGTTGCCCTGATAAACCCTCAGGAGGGCCTTGTAGTAATGGTTTGGCACCGTCACTGACTTTCCTTCATTGTCCTTGACGGTTGTGACGCTGTCGTCAACCACGCATCCGGTAACCACATAGAGGGTGTCGGTGTCGTAATTCTTTGGCCAGGACCAGTCACGGACCCTTTGCTCGAGGTCTGCCCATAGCTGGCCGTTGAGGGCGTTGAGCTGAGGGGTCATATTGGTCCAGTAGAAGGTCTTGACGTTGGACTCGTAGCACAGGCGGTCCGCAGACGGAATCTGATGGCCGCGGTCGTAGGATTTGCCGTCGGAAGAAGAGTATGTGTTGTTCAGGACGGGCTGCTCACTGCTCTTGAGAAGCGGGTCAAGACCCCATTTGTCAGTCCTGGTGCCGTATCCCCAAGCCTTTCGGTAAAGAGGATATGCAACCCAGCGGGCTACGAGATGGTGGCGGTCCCAGTACATTGAGTAGTTCCTGACTTCATTGCTGCCTATGAACATTGTGTGGTGCAGGAACTGATGCTCATCACCTTCAGATGTGGCAGGGAGTTCAAGCCAAGGCTCGGAGGTGCTGTTGGCCTTATAATCGGCATATACCCTTTGAGGGGTTGGGTGCGGGATATGGGACTCATAATATGCAGGCTGGTCGTTTCCGCCGGCCTGTGGCTCTCCGTGATACTCTGAGCGCTGGGTTATGAAGGAAAGTTCGTCACCTTCCTTGAGGCCAAGCTGGGCAAAGGTCTGGTCGTTTTCGCCTTCGCTGTACTCTTTGGTCATTCCATAGACAAACACTTCCCCGGTCTCGTCCTTTATGTAGAAGTTTCCATACGCCTTGGCCGTATTGTCACATATCTGGGTGATTATTCCTGTAAGCCTGAACCAGTCTCCCGTACCGGTGGACTTCTCTTTGAACTGGGCTATGGTGATGGTTTCTGCCTGTATTGTAGCATCCTGGTTTATATTCACCACGGCGGTCTTGCCGCCCATTGTGAAAGTGAATTTTCCGGAACGCTCGTCGTCATCTTCGTTGGGATCTACCGTTACGGTAACAGACTGGGAATTGGCAGAGCCTTGACCGGAAGCGGGGCTGAGCTTGATCCAGGCAGACCCGGTGGATACGGTCCAGTCTTCAGTGGCCTTGAAAGTCAGGGTCTTGGTTTCGCCTTTGGCGGGGAACGACATAGATGTGGCCGACGGCTTCAGCTCCCCTTGAGAAACGTAGGCCTCCTGTGAAACTGTAAGTTTAGTTGTCACTGTGTTGCTGCCTTTCCCGGTAAAGGTAACCGTTGCGTTGCGTGCTTCGCCCTTGTTTGCCTGGACTGTCACTTTCACCACGGCACCACTTCTGGAAACGCCTCCGCCGGTGATGTTGACACTGGCCCAGTCAGCGTCGGACTGGGCGGTCCAGTTGCAGTTGGTGGTCACGGTAACCTCTTTGCTTTCCGCTCCGCTGGAAAAAGACAGGCTTGCCGGGGACACCGCAACGGACGCTGCCTCCTGCTGCTGGCCTGATCCGTTGTTCTCCGGCTCGCTGCAGGAAACAAGCATAGACACGGCCGCCATCACGGCTATTGTAAATTGTCTGAGTTTCATATAGGATAAGTATATTGTATCCCTCAAATATAGATAAATATGCTTAAAAATAAAAGGCGCAAAGCATCTACACCCTGCGCCTTTTGATTATTACAGATTAACTTTTTTACTCTGTGTATTTGATAACTATAGAATCCAGGTAACCGGCATATGTACTTGTGTTGGCAAGCTTGAAATATGTGTAGTTGCCAGCGGAAAGATCATATGTGGTGGAAGTGGCATCTGAAGTTCCCTCGATTACAGTCTCAGGGTTCTCTGCGGTACCGGCAGTCAGTGTATAGTTGGTAGCGTAGAATCCGTCACCCTTTGTGATGACAATCTTTGCTATCTTCTTTCCAAGAGGAGTCTTGTTGGCAAGATAGCCGGCTGACTTCTTGAACTGAAGGCCTTCCTTGGCGCCTGTTCCCTTTGCATAGCAAGCCAGCTGGTTTGCAACGAAAGTGATACCGCCAATTGTGATCTCTACATCATCGCCGTACTTTGAAGGAACGTCGTCCTGGGTAACTGTAATGGTAGGAAGTGGAGCTGCAACGACTACATTGCAGGTAGCCTCGGCGGCTGTATAGTCGCCTTCTGCCGGAGCAGTGAGGGTGATGGTAGCCTCGCCTGTCTTGAGTCCGGTAACGGTTCCGTCTGCGCTTACTGTAGCAACGGTCTCGTCAGAAGACTTGTAGGTGATAGCCGCACCGCTGTTGGTGGTTGCGCCCAGAGCGGCAGTGCCTCCGTTCTCAACCTCGAGGGTTGCGGGAACGGTTATGGCGCCACCTATCTTGGTTGCAGTGAAATCCTTGTTAGCCCAGATGCCAAGCTGCTTCTTGCCGTTGTTGTAGCAAGGGATGGCAATGAGGTCTCCCTCGGAATTTGTGGTGATAATAACCTGGTTGTTAACCTTTGCATAAAGGTCGATGCTAGAGCTTCCCTGTGAAAGTTTTCCATTCCTGTCGCCCTTTCCAAGGCCGTCAGTGAACTTGACGCCCTCGAGCTTGACTACGCGGCTTACATACTTGGGGAAGTCCTTGATAAGGTCTGCAAGGGTAACTGTGAGGATGACAGGCTCGCCTGTAGACTTCACAGCCTCGGAATCGTTCCAGGAAGTAAGCTCAGGAGCTCCGCCGTACATAGTGCCCTTTCCGGTGATCTTTCCGGTGAAGGCGTCGCCAACCTTGAGGCCGTGGCCGCTCTTGTAAAGCAGGATGCCGGCCTTGCCGTCATCGATGAATGCGTTGTTTCCGTTTACATAGGAAACCACTGCGTTGGTGAGTTCAGCGTCATAGTCTGCGCTTGTTCCTGTGAGCTCGCACCAGGCGTTGAGGTCTGCTACGGACTTGATAGGAGCAGACTGGACAAGTTCTACAATCATATTGGTGGTCTCGCCAATGATCTGGAACTTAGCGGTACGTGTAGCACCGGTGTTGGCGCCAAGACTGATCTCAATGTTGCCGTTGTTTGTTCCTGCAGGAGTGAAGTCCTTAACCCAGGAATCGTGGTTCCTTACCTTCCAGGACCTGTTGGCTGTTACAGGAATCTTGGCGGTTTCAGCGCTTGCAAGGACGAATGTCTTTTCAGGAGCTGCAAGTTCCTCTCCGGTAGGCTCGGCCTGATCCATATAGATCTGAGGCAGCACATATCCGGTAGCCACTGTTGGCCAAGCGCCAAAGTCCTTGTACTGGGCATTGTCGTACTGGAGGATCCTGTCGCCGGCGGAGATGTTCTTGAGAGTGGCCTCTCCCTTGTCGTTGAACTCGAGAGTCCAGGTGCTGGCCTTGCTGATGTCAGTTGTAAGGTAGAAGTTTGCGTAGCTTGCGCTCTGATAGATGTAAGCTCCATTAGGCTGCTTGATTGCATAACCTCCCTCTACCGGCTCCAGCCTGTGGCTCAGGGAACCGTTGTTCATTACTATAACGCCGTCAGCATCAGGGGTAACCTTGGTGGTGTAGCCATATGCATATGAGTTGTCATCCTTGCCTGCACCAATGTTCATTGCAGCCTGGAGGTCTCCTCCAAGGTCGAACACTATAAGGTAGGTAACCTGAGGATCCATAACTGATGTGGAAGTGATCTTCCTGTAGTACCTGGTGGCGTCAAGTCCGGCCTCACCCTTCTGGGATACGTTTACGGAGAATCTCTTGTCGCCTGCGCCGCAGAAAGCAACTACATCGGCCCTGGGGGCGTTGAGTTCGTTCCACTCATCAAGATTCTTGCTGGCAATCATCTTTACGGCAGCATTGCCTGTTCCGTGGGAAGGGGAAATGGTGATCCATTCCGGAGCATATGCATACCAGTCTCCGTCTGCAGAAAGGTTGACTGTAACCTCCTGGGGGGCGGCTCCGTCAAACTCTATGACGGTCTGGTCACCTGACAATGCAAGTGCGAGCACGTCGCCGGCCTGCTGGCAGGAAGCGAACAGTGTGATGCCGGCGGCTATTGCGAATATTGCTTTAAATATCTTTTTCATAATCTCTTTTCCTCACTGGTTTAGTTGAACATATAACGGAGACCAAGCTGGATCTGCCAGGTATTGTAGATAGAAGAAGCATACCTGTAGGTGTGGTCGCTGTTACCGGAGAAGGAATAAACAGGAGCGACTGTAGAGCTGATTGACTCTGCGTTGGTGCAGTGGAGAAGCTTGCCGCTGTTGCAGTCGAGGATGCTGGGAACACCCCACTTGGGATTGAACAGGTTGTTGAAGTTCAGGAAGTCAACAGAGAACTGGAACTTGTGAACTGACTTGCCGGTCTTGAACTGGAAGTCCTGGGCAACGCGAAGGTCAAAGTGGTGAACCCAAGGAGCGCGGGCGCTGTAGGCCTCGGCATACTGTCCCTTGTGGCTGCGAAGGTAGCTGTCCTGCTGAACGAAGTTCCAGAAAGCCTGCATATCGTCTGCGGAAGCCCACTTGAGCTCGTCCGGTGTGTTGGGGATGTAGATGAGGTCGTAAGCGGAACCGTCGCCGTTGATGTCTGCGTCATACAAGAAGGAATATCCGTTGGAAGAATAGCCCTCGTACATCAGGGAAACGTGGGTGTCGAAACCTATCTTGGTCCTGTTGGTCCAGTTGATGGAACCGATCACACGGTCAGGAACTACGTAAGAAGACCTCTGGAGGGTGGCGAACTCAGGTCCGTTCACTGTGTAGAGGGAGGTGTATGCAGAGGAAGCAGCGCTACCAGGCATACCGGTGATCTCCTTGGACTCAGTGCGGGTGTAAGCAGCCATAATGCTGAGGTTCTCAAGAGGCTGGGCGTTAATGGTTATGTTAGCTGAATAACCGTAGCCTTCCCTTGTGTTGGTAAGAACGAAAGCATTGGTGCTCTGATACTTATATTTAGCAGGGTAGATGAGGCGGTTGTCTGCGCCAAGCATCCTGTCCCAACTGTCAGAAGGCATAATGTTGTAGTTTGTAAGCCTTACTCCGTAGATGGTCTTGTTGAAGATACCCTCGGCAGTAACGGTCAGAGGGAAGCTTACAGGAAGCTGATAGTCGAATGCGAGAGAAACCTTTGCCGTTGTAGGGATCTTGAAGTTGGGGTCTACACCGTCAACCTCGCTTCCAATAACACCGTCTTTAGGATCGATGGTCTTGGGGAACATCTTAGGATCCAGTGAGTTCATCTTGTCCAGGAGGGCTGCCTTGTCAGTGATGATAGGGCCTGCGAAAGCGGCAAGGAGAGGATCAGGTGTACTGTTCTTACCCTTCCAGCTGGTGGAGATCCTGGCAACATTCTGAATCATATTGGAGTTTGTAGGCATATTGGTGAAGAACACCAGTGAAGGAAGCCTTGAGAAGAGGCCGGCGCCTCCGCGGATCTTCAGGGTGCTGTCTCCGAATACGTCCCAGGAGAAGCCCACACGTGGAGAAGTTGTCACGTGGTTTGCAGGCCATACACCTGTGTCGATGTGCCTTCCGCCGTAGTCGAGGGCCTTGATGGCGTTGTTTGTCATAATGTCCTTCTCGTCAAAGGCGAGCAGGTCGAAACGTGCGCCGTAAGTGAGCTTGAAGTTCTTGCCAATTGACCACTCGTCCTGAAGGTATGCGCCAAACTGGTTGAATGTGATCTGGGCGGTAGGGTTAGGGTTGCCGTTATAACCGTAAGTGAGGGCGATGGTCTCAGGAGCAGCCTGGTTGTAGAAGTCCTCAAGGCTCTTGTAACGGTAGTAACCTGTTCCGTTACGCATATATGCGTTGTTTGCGAACTGGTGCTCGTAGCTCAGACCAACAAGGAAGTGGTGGTTGCCAAGGTCCAGGGTGAAGTCGTCCTTGGCGGTAAGGGTGTTGTTGTAAACACCGTTGTTGTAGGTGAAGAGCTCGTATCCTGCTGAGATGTAAGGCATAATGGTTCCGGCAGTATCGGCTGTGCCGTCAAGGATGTCGATGAACGGGAACTCTGAAGAGGTTGATCCACGGACGTCGGCGATCATTGTGTAGGTTGCCAGGAACTGGTTGTGCATATTCTCGCCAATGCGGCTGTTGAGGTCAAGTGACCAGGTGTTTACGTTGTTCTGTGCGTTGTAGCAAGAGTTCACGTAAGCCATACCGTACTGGGAGAGACGGTTTCCTGAAGCGCGTGAGATGGCGTTTGAAGAAGAGCCGTTGGTCTGCTGCCAGTAAAGGTTCTGGGTGTAGTTGTAACGGAGGGCAAGACGGTTCCTCTCGTTGATGTTCCAGTCAATGCGGACAAGGACCTTCTTGTTGGTCTCTGTTCCAGGATAGTTTGTCCAGGAACCAGTGTCATATCCATAAGTGTCCTTCAGATACTTGGAAACTCCCTCGAGGTCAGAAAGCTTGGTCCTGGAGATGTATTTATTAGGATTAGCAACTCCGTCGGTGGAGCCTCTCCACTGGTTCATTGAAGACGGTGACACGGTGTACTCACCGCTGAGGAAGAAGAACAGCTTGTTCTTGATGATAGGGCCACCAACGGTGAAGCCGTAAACGTTCTTCTGGTCTTCCTCGATCCTCTCAAGCTTGTTCTTGTCAGGATCTATGATTCCACGCATCTTGTTGTTGAAGTAATACGTGTAGGCTGTACCCTTGACGGTGTTTGTTCCGGACTTGGTGATTGCGTTTACGCTGGCGCCGATGAAGTTGGTCTGACGTACGTCGTAAGGGGCGATCACGACCTGGACCTCCTGGAATGCATCCATTGAGATAGGGTTGCCGCCTCCGGGGAGGTTTGCGGAAAGACCGAAGTTGTTGTTGAAGTTTGCTCCGTCCACAGTAAAGTTGGTGGAACGTCCGTCGGCACCTGCGAAGCTCATTCCATTTGCATAAGGAGAGAGCTTTGCGATATCCTGGATGCTGCGGTTTACGCTAGGGAGTTCCTCCATCTGTGAAAGGGAGATGTTGGTTCCCGCACCGGTCTTGGTGGTGGTGAACTTGGATGTAGAAGCCACAACTACAACCTCGTTGAGCTGCTCGGAACTCTTAAGGTTGGCATTGATCGTATAAATCTCACCCAAGAGGAGGGTCACGTCATTGTGCACCTCCGTAGCCATACCAATGAATGAAATCTCCACTTTGTATGGACCTCCGGAACGCATACCGGTGATGGTGTAGCGACCGTCGTTGTTGGTGATTGCATAGTACTGGGTTCCGGAAGGCTCGTGGACTGCCACTACGGCAGCACCGATGAGGGGCTCTCCGAACTCATCTGCAATCTGTCCGCTCATGCTGGATGTGGTCACCTGTGCATAGGCTGCCAATCCGGCGAATAATGTCGCAAAAGCGAGCAAGAAACGTTTCATTTGATTGTATAGTTTTTGATGTTGAAAATAAATATCTGTTTAACCCGGCAAAAATACTTCATAAAAAGGTGACTTAAAAATTAAAATCGTTTTACCCCTTTAAAATTGTTAACAAGATATCAACAACATATTAACAGTTACGAATTCATAATAAAATTATATATTTGCAGTCAGAAACACGTGGACAGATTTGTATGCTTGCAACCACGTCAAAAAATGCTAAAAAATATGAAAAAGAACTATCTGTTTACTTCAGAATCCGTTTCTGAAGGCCACCCGGACAAGGTGGCGGACCAAATTTCCGATGCAATTCTGGACGAATTCCTCAGGCAGGACCCCGAATCCAAGGTGGCCTGCGAAACTTTCTGTTCTACCGGCCTGGTAGTCATTGGCGGAGAAGTCAATTCCACAGCTTACGTAGATGTCCAGCAGACAGCCCGCAGGGTTATCTGCAGGATAGGTTACGACAGGGCTGACTATATGTTCGACGGCAATTCCTGCGGAGTGCTCTCCGCGATACACGAGCAGAGCGCCGACATCAACCGCGGCGTAGTCCGCGAGAATCCGGAGGAGCAGGGCGCCGGAGACCAGGGAATGATGTTCGGCTACGCCTGCAGGGACACGCAGGAGTATATGCCTCTTCCTATCTCCCTGGCGCACAGGATCCTCCAAATCCTTACGGGCATACGCAAGAACGAGCCCGGGCTTATGCCTTACCTGCGTCCCGACGCAAAATCCCAGTTCACAATAGAATACGACGGCGAGAGCAACAAGCCGGTGCGCATACACACCATTGTCCTCTCCACCCAGCACGACGAGTTCGACACTGACGATGCAATGCACGACAAGATTACTGCCGACGTGCGCGACATCCTCATCCCAAGGCTCATAAAGAGCCTGCCCGCCCAGACCGCGGCGCTCTTTGACAAGGGATTCGAACTGCTTGTGAACCCTACAGGAAAATTCGTGATCGGCGGCCCCCACGGGGACACAGGCCTCACGGGACGCAAGATCATCGTGGACACCTACGGAGGCAAGGGCGCGCACGGCGGAGGCGCCTTCTCCGGCAAGGATCCATCAAAGGTTGACCGCAGCGGCGCCTATGCCGCGCGCTACATTGCCAAGAACCTTGTAGCCGCAGGCGTCGCAGACCAGATTGAAGTGCAGCTGGCCTACGCCATTGGCGTGGCCCGGCCTGTAAGCGTTTACATAAACACTTACGGCACGGCCGCCCACTGCCTGGACGACGGCCTCATCGCAGAAAAGGTAAAAGAGCTGTTCGATTTGCGTCCTGCCGCAATAATTGATAAATTTGGACTCAAGAACCCCATTTACGAACCTACGGCCGCATACGGGCACTTTGGCAAAGACCCTTACGTGAAGGACGGAATACAGTTCTTCGGATGGGAGAAGCTGGATGCGGTGGACGCAATCAAGAAAGCATTTAACATCTAAAGACCACAATTATGAGACGGCACCTGGCAATATTGCTGGCCGCGCTTGCAGGCACCCTGACCCTGAGCGCCCAGAGCGTTATCAAACTCAACCCGCAGTCTGACGGAAGGTACACCATTGACGCCACCGTCAACGGTGTTGGCGTCAAGACATTCTATGCAGCCGAGAACTGGTTCGCAAGCGTGTCTTCCACCACCTACCTGTTCCTTTACGAGAACGGATACATAGAGGACGCCGACGTCAACGGCGTTACGGTTCTCAAGATGCCGGACGGTTCCACGGTAAAGGCAGGCTCCTTTGTCATCAGGAACCTGAGGATAGGCAACATCATTGTCCAGAACCTGCCGGCGTTCGTGCTCACCAAGCAGAACGTGCCTCTCATAGTGGGCAACTCAGCCTTCGACTGCTTTGGAGAAGTGGTCCAGGACGGCGACAGGCTCCTTGTATATGACGGCACCGTGCTGGCGGAGGAAACTCCAAAGGACACCCAGCCGGACGAGGCCGACAAGCTGAAAGCGGACGTACAGGAGTACCTTGACGCCAAGGATTACGCTTCCGCCGCAAAATGCTTCGACGCCCTCAAGGAGATGGGCGAGCTCAGTATGTATAACGAGTACCAGTACGCAATGGTCCTGAACATAGTCGGACGCAGCGACGAGTGCATTTCCCTTTGCGAGAAATGGATCGGGGAAAACCTTGGCCGCGCAATGGTCCTGGATTACTGGATGTACGACGCCCTTGGAGACTGCTACGCGCGCAAGAAGGAAGTCAAGAAATCCATAGAGAACTATGAGAAGGCCGTGGCCACATACTGCAAGCTTTTCAACACCTCCGAGAAGGAGATCAAGAAGAGCAAGTTCAAGGACGAAACCCTGAGCTACACCCTTTATGACCTTGGAAGGCAGTATGCCTCAGTGAACATTGGAAAGACAGAATACTATATGGCACTTGCCGCAAAGAGCGGCAACCAGGCTGCAATAGATTTCTGCAAGTCAGTGCACATCAAGTACTAGCGTACCTCCGTCCAGTGGATCTGGACGCCGTCCCTTTCCATCCCGCGGAACCAGGTCATCTGCCTCTTGGCAAACTGGTGGATGGCGTTTGACAGCAGCGTGAACATTTCATCGTAACTCAGTATGCCCAAAACATACTGGGTTACGTATTTATACTCCAGGCCATAATAGATGAGGTCCTCCGCCGCGACGCCGCTTTCCATCAGCCCCCTTATCTCCTCCGCCATTCCGTTTTCCAGGCGCTCCTTGAGGCGGACGTCTATGCGCCGTATCCTTTCCTCGCGGGTGACCAGGGTCCCAATGAAATATGTCTTGTGTGGAAGCATCGCAGGATCCACCTGGGGGACATCCTTTGAGAAGTCGTATCCGCAGGTGGCCGCCTCTATGTAAAGGCCGGTGCCGCCGCACAGGATGGGCACTCCCCCGCGCGAGCGGATGTCCTGGTACACGTCCGCAAAGTCCTTCTGGTAGCGGTATACGTTGTATCTGGAGCCGGCGGGTGCAATGTCTATGAGATGATATGGAATCTCTCCGTACTCCTCCAGGTCCTTGCCCGTGCCAATGTCCATCCCCCTGTATACCTGGCGGGAATCCGCCGATATTATCTCCGCACCGGGGATCTGGCGCGCCAGGTTCACCGCGTACCGCGTCTTCCCTGACGCGGTGGGCCCCAGCACGCAGATCAGGTCTATCTCCCCCGAAGCGTACTTGTCCGCAATGGCGGGCACGTCAATCTCTTCCGGGGAAGGAAGTTCTGCGAACATTGTAAAGCGGACTTTTGGCATATGGACGGGTTATGAGCGATCCATTTCGCGGCGGATATCTTTCTCCTTGATACTCTGGCGCTTGTCAAACACCTTCTTGCCCTTTGCAAGGGCTATCAGGAGCTTGGCGTAGCCGTTCTCCGCTATATACAGGCGGACGGCCACAATTGTAAGGCCTTTCTCCTTTACGGCCTGGGAAAGGTGCTTGAGCTCGCGGCGCGTGAGCAGCAACTTGCGGTCACGCTTGGGCTCGTGCGCGCCCCAGGAAGCCCAGAAATAGGGCGAAATGTTAAGGTTGCGTACGTACAGCTGGCCAAGGTTGTCAAAATAGCAGTAGGCATCCGCCAGGGAGGCCTTTCCCGCACGGACGGACTTAATCTCCGTTCCCACCAGGACAATCCCGGCGGTGTAGGTCTCAAGGAATTCATAGTCGAAGGAGGCCCTCCTGTTGTTTATCTGTATTTTGCTCTTGGCTTTTGGCATTACTGTGCAAAGGTAGTGATTTTACTGATGACCGAAAGTCCTTCGCGGGCCTTCCGCCTCCCTCCAGGCCTTGGAATCGAATTCCTGGGGATCCTGAGGGTACTCATAGGCCCCTTCCCTGTCTATCCTGAAACGCAGGAAGGTAATCTTGTATCCCTGCTCAAGGAACATCTTCTCATAAAAGGTCTGCACCTCGTACAGTTCCGGCATAGGAAGACGCTGCCCTCCGTAGAGGTCCTGCGTGCAGGCGAGCACCTCCAGGGCGTTCTTCTTTGCCACGGCCAGCGAATACTGGTGCAGGAACATACTGTCGGTCTTCAAATTTACAATTCCGCCTTCCTTGAGGAACGAGCGGTAACGCTCCAGGAACATTGGTGAGGTGAGGCGTGAGTTTTCGCTCTTCATCTGGGGATCGGAGAAAGTGAGCCATATTTCCGAAACCTCCCCCGGAGCGAAGAACGCCGTGATGAACTCTATGCGCGTGCGCAGGAACGCCACGTTGGGCAGCGCCCGCTGCGTGGCTTCCTTGGCGCCCTTCCAAAGGCGGGCGCCCTTGATGTCCACGCCTATATAGTTGCGTGAAGGGTCCCTGAGCGCAAGGTCTATGGTGTATTCCCCCTTGCCGCAGCCCAGTTCAAGTACTATTGGATTGTCATTATGGAAGACATCCCTCCCCCAATTGCCCTTCACCGGATGGTCTTGAAGGTTGAAATAACCTTCCCTTAGGATTTCCTGCGAGTCCGGCTGTATAAGGCAGGAGAAAGTCTCGTTCTCCGCAAATTTCCTGAGTTTTCCGTGTCCCATCAATAAACCCTCCTGCAAACAAGTCCAAGGCCCCTGAGGCCCTCTACATCCGCCGTGGCGTCAAGTTTCCACACTCCGTTTTCCTCCGGAACAATGCCCGTGCGGTAAGCCACCTTGTCGTGCCCGTCGCGCACAAAATACACCCTTTCCGAATACCTTGCCCCGGAAGGGGATGTCCACATCACATCTATGGGGAACTCCGGAACCTTCTTCCAGGAATCCACCCTTGAATAGAAGAACAGGTCGTAAGCGCAGTCCGTATGCGTCATATCCACCTCAAAGCTGTACCTTCCATCCGTATTCTGGATGAACTTCTCGGTGGAAAGAGGCTCCGAACAAGACAGCACTGAAAGAATCAGTGCTGAAAAGAGCGCTATGCGGCTTGCTGTCCTACTCATCTGTCTTGGGGGCTGCTTTCTTCTTGCCGTTCTTCTTGTGCTTGTGCTTCTTCTTTGAAGGCTTGTCAAAGCGGGAGATGCTTCCCTCGCCCACGGCTGTGATGAATTCCGGCATCTCAATGCTGCCGTCGCCCTTGAGGCTTTCCGGCTTGAGCCCGTTGCGGTTCATCTTTATGACTTCCTTGACCTCCTCCGCAGTAAGGACGTACAGGTCAGAAAGGGAGCCCTTGTCGTATGAGAAATACATAAGCTGGCGCAGGATGTCCGTCTTGATAAGGTATACGGGGCCGTCTTCGAACTCAAGCGGCTCGGAAACCTTGGGGATGTGCGTCTGGGCGTCCATATAGTTGGCAACCTCGTAATTGAGGCAGCACTTGAGCTTTCCGCACTGGCCCGCAAGCTTCTGCGGGTTCAGCGAAAGGTCCTGGCAGCGGGCCGCCGCCGTGGAAATGGACTGGAAGCTGGTTATGTAGTTGGCGCAGCAGAGTTCCCTTCCGCATACGCCTATACCTCCAATGAGGCCGGCCTCCTGCCGCGCGCCAATCTGCTTCATCTCAATGCGGATGCGGAATTCTTCCGCAAACACCTTGATCAGCTGGCGGAAATCCACGCGGCCGTCGGCAATGTAGTAGAATATGGCCTTTGTGCCGTCGCCCTGGAATTCCACGTCGCCAATCTTCATATCAAGGCCCATCTCCGTGGCTATCCTGCGCGCCTTGATCATTGTCTCGTGCTCGCGTGCGATGGCCTCCTGCCACTTGTCAATGTCAAAGGAACGGGCCTTGCGGTATATCTTCTTGAACTCCGTCTTGTCAGGATCCATCCCCTTGCACTTCATCTGGCGCACTACTATAGGCCCTTCCAGGGTGACAATTCCCAGATCGTGGCCGTTGGTGGCCTCAACCACCACCAGGTCTCCCTGCTTCACGCTCTGCCCGGAGGCATTCACATAAATGCCCTTGCGGGTGTTCTTGAAGCGTACTTCGTACAGATCCTTATATTTTTCCTGAGGCACGCCCTTGAGCCAGTCATAGTCCCTGAGCTTGCAGCAGCCGCGGCGGTACGTGACGTCCTGGCCCTGTTCGCTGTCAGTGACCACGCATCCGCGGAAGCAGTCGTACCTTATAGATTCGTTTTCGTTTCCTGTCATATCCTTTATATCATAAGAAACATCCTGTTTACCATATCGCAGAACAGAATCTTCTGATTAACATTCCTGTCTATTAGCATACTGGCCCTGTCCAGGACCTCCGATGCCTTGCGCGGGAAGGTGCGCCTGCACTTTGAGGCCAGCTCCCGCAAATAATCATTGTCCACTGCCGAAAGGTCCTTGAGTCCCTGCTGAAGCAGGAAGACTTCCCTGAGCGCATCGCCCGCGAAGCGGCAGAAAGCTTTCATCTTCTCGCGCGATTTGAGGGATGCGAGCGCCTCCCCCGCGTCCAGCGCAGCGCCAAGGTCCCTGGCGAGCAGGGAATCCATCAGCGAGCGGAACAAATCCATACGCTCCCCAATATAGTCATTTCCCTTCACATTCCTATCAGGAACCAGCCTGATTCTCTGGCATCGGGAACTTATGGTGGGGAGCACTTTCTCCGGAGCGTGCGTGATGAAAAGCAGCTGTGTCTTGCCAACAGGCTCCTCGATGGCCTTGAGGAGACGGTTGGCGGCATCGGCGTTCATCTTTTCCGGAAGGTAAACCACGACGGCCTTGTAGCCACCCTCTATTGGGGTGAACGCTAGGCAGTTAAGTATGGCCTTTGCCTCCGGCACCGCAATAATTGCGGACTTGCTTTCAAAGCCCAGAGCCTCGTTGAACTCGTTCTCCGTGAAGGCGGGATTTGAAAGCACCAGTTCCTTCCATTGCGGGAGGTAGGGCTCGGAGAGGCCGCCCACGCAAGGGAAGGTATAGTGGACGTCCAGATGGATCATCCTTGACACCTTTGGAGAGCCGAAGAGCTGCTCCAGGAAGGCGTGGCAGAAGGCTATCGCACCGCCGCCGTCGTCTTCGTGGAACATAATGGCGTGAGGTATCCTGCCGGATGCTATCATCCCGGCAAGCGCCTGCTTCACCTGATCGTTTCCCTGTATGTCGTCAAAAGTCATATAGTCCTGTATGCGCAATAATCAGCCAGTTTCAAGAGCCAGTCCTTTGCGGGAGACCAGTCCAGCGGCTCCAGGGACTCTTTGGCCCTGTTTACATAATCCTGAAGCGTAACTGCCGCCCGAGCGGTCCCGTTCCTGTCCTTTACAAAAACTTCCACCTTGGCCACGTTTCCTTCCTTTTCAGGAATCTCCTTGACCATACGGCGGACCTCAGCCTGACGCTTTGGCTCCACCCCGTCAAGGGCTTCCAGCAGCGGAAGGGTTATCTTCCCCTCACGCAGGTCGGTCCCCACAGGCTTTCCCAGGTCAGCCCCGTCATAGTCCAGGATATCGTCTTTGATCTGGAAAGCCATCCCCAGGTTCCGTCCGTACTCCCTGACCGCATTCTCAACCTTGCGTGGCGCTCCGGCCGTAATGGCCGCCGCGCAGCATATGGTTTCGAACAATGTCGCGGTCTTGAGGTATATCATATCCTCATAGTCCATCCTGGTGGTATCAGCGCTCTCCGCCTTTTCCATCTGGAACATCTCCCCGTCCACAAGGTCCTTGACGGTATGGGAAAACATCCCAAGCAAGGTCTTGGAGTATCTCCTGCAACCCAGGATGGTGTCAACCGCCATCACCAGCCAGAAATCTCCGGCAAGGACGGAAGCCTTGGACCCAAGCATTGACATAACCGTGGGCACGCCGCGGCGCCTGGAACTCTGGTCCAGGACATCGTCGTGCAGGAGGGTGGCGTTATGCAATAGTTCCGATGCCGCCGCAACCCTTTTGCTCTCATCGGTAACATTTCCGCAGGCCTTTGAAACCAGAAGGCTCAGCATTGGCCTGAGCATCTTGCCCTCATTGGAGACCAGGTATGTGTTGGTCTCGTTCATAAGGGTGGCATCGCTGTACAGGGCCCCTTTGAAAAGGTCCTGGACAGAAATCCAGTCATCTGCCAGAAATGTCTGTACCTGAGCGAAATCCATTACAGCAACGCTTTGAATTCCTCCAGGGTCTCGGGGAAAAGCAACAGTTCGCGGGTCTTGCTCTCCAGCATTCCCTCGCGTACATAGTAATCCATCAGATCCTTCACGGGATTGTAGAAACCGCAGCAGTTGTAGGCAACCACCTTGCCCGGATACTTGCCCAACTTTGCAAGGGTGTATGTCTCGAACAGTTCGTCCAGCGTTCCAATTCCACCGGGGAGGGCCACCGCAATGTCGGGGCCGTACTGGCGCATAAGGTCCTTGCGCTGGGACATAGTGTCCGTCCATATCATCCTGGTGAGGTCCGGGTGAGAGAATTCCTCCATAAAGCGAGGCAGGACGCCAATGTTGGCGGCCCCGCAGGCCGTGGCCTCGTCGGCCACCACTTTCATAAGTCCCCTTGTAGCCCCTCCGGACACAATGGTGTAGCCTTTCAAGCAAGTCGCACGGACAACTTCCCGTGCGGCTTGGAAATATTCAGGTTTGATGTCCGAATTGGACGAGCAAAAGAATAATGCGCCTTTGTTTCCCATCTAGAAGAAGAATGCAAGTGAAATTACCCAGCCCTGGAAATTCTTGTTGTCCTTAAAGGCACTCATCACAAACTCATCCACGGTTTCAGGCCTGCCGTGCTCCGGAGCCTTGTAAAGGGATCCGCAGTTCACATAATGCTTGGCTGAAACCTGCATAAAACCAAACAGGTCCAGTCCGCCTCCCCAGGCATATCCGTATTCAAGTCTCTGTATGCAGTCCCAGACATTGTTCCTTGTGATGCTAGTGCCACCCACGGCCTTTGTCTGGATCCTGTCATTGAAAGCATAGCCAACGAAAGGCTCCACAAGGGCATACGGGCGGAAAATCAGCAGGTCCGGCCCCCACTGGAGCTGGAGCGCCGCCTCAACGAAACCCATATGCAGATTGAACATTGACAATTCAACTTCATTGTTAAGGGCGTAGGTCAAGTCCGTACCCTTGACGCTGTAACTGAACTCCGGCTGAACCGCAAAGCCCAGGGCAACCGGATACTTATAGGCTATTCCGGCGCGGAACTGGGTCACGTTGTCAATGTTGAAGTCCTGGAGCTTGGCGCTGGAAGACGTGACTCCTCCAAAGACACCAACCCCTTCCTGTGCAAAAGCGGCAATTCCCGCACACAGGAATATCATAGTTAAAAGAATCCGCTTCATGGCCGGCCTAGAGAAGTGCCTCAAGCTGCGCTACTATGTCCTCCTTTGACACTACGCCCACCATCCTTGCAACGGGCTGTCCGCCCTTGAGGAAGATGAGGGTAGGGATGTTCCTGATACCGAACTGGGCTGCAATCTCGTCAGCGTCGTCAACGTTGCACTTGGCAACTGAAACTTTGCCTTCCATCTCTTTTGCAACCTCGTCCACTGTAGGGGAAAGAACGCGGCAGGGGCCGCACCACGATGCCCAGAAATCTATCATCACCGGCTTCTCTGAAGCCAGGATGTCATTGATATTGTTGTTAGTTACAATTTCCATAGTATTACAAATATAGTAAAAATTAGTATGTCTTCTCAATGTTCCAGACAAAAGCCCTGAGGCCTATGTCCTGGAACTGGAGGTCCTTCTCGCGGACCTTTTCAAGTATGGTATCCACCTTGGAATCCTCCACTATGGCAAGGATGGCGTTGTTCATCGAAGGCCACGTGTGGTTGCCGTAATGGGGTATTCCCGTCTCGCTTCCCCTGCCTCCTATGTCCTCCCAGCGGGTGAATCCCCTCTGTCCGGCTTCTTCCAGTATGTCTACTATCTCCTGGTCATATGCCTGGCCGTAAGAAATAAATATCGCCTTCATAATCTTATGCTTTTTGGAGTTTCTTTTTCTCCTTCCTGGTTGCAAACACGCAGTAGACGGAAGGGATGAGTACAAGGGTTACAAGTGTAGAGATGCTCAGACCCCAGCAGACCGTGAGTCCAAGAGGACGCCACATCTCGGAGCCTTCTCCAAGGCCAAGGGCCATAGGAAGCATTCCCAGCACGGTGGTGAGGGTTGTCATAAGGATAGGGCGCAGACGGCTCCTGGCTGCCGTAACGGAAGCCTCAACCGCGCTCATTCCCCTTTCCTGACAAAGTATGGTATAGTCTATCAGCACGATACCGTTCTTCACGACTATACCCAGGAGGATTATGATTCCAATCATTGGCATAATGCCCAGGGCGGCGCCGGAAAGCCTCAATCCAAGGATCACGCCCGTAAGGGCGAAAGGAACCGAGAACATAATCACGAACGGACTCATAAACGATTCGAACTGGGATGCCATAACCATATAGACAAGTATCAGGATGAGCAGCATAAGGGTGATCAGGTCACCGAACATCTCCTGCTGGTCCTCATAATCTCCGGCCACCACTGCCGTAAGTTCTCCCGGAATTTCCGTCTTGTCAATTATCTGCTGGGACAGGGCTACCGCCTCGCTGAGGGCATACCCCTTGTTGAGCATTCCCGTTACGGTGATGAGCCTCTCACGGTCCTTCCTCTCGATTGTAGGAGGAACCCTTGTCTCTATAACGTTTCCAAGCTCCTTCATACGGACAGGCCTTCCTGCGGCATTGTAAACCACAATGTTGCCTATATCCTCGGTACTGGTGCGGAATTCGGGGGCGTAGCGGACCCTGATGCTGTACTCTTCGCCTTCCTCACGGTAGAACGAACCCACGGAACCGCTCATTGCCGCGCTGAACGCGTTGCCCACGGTGGTGGAATTGAGGCCGTTCATTGCCAGTTTGGTGCGGTCAAGGTCAAGCTGGTACTCGGGGTTGTACTCGTCGCGGCTCAGGAGAACCTGGGCGAACATAGGGTTCTGGAGCATCTGCTCCTGGATTGCCCTTGCCACCACGTCAGTGCTCTCGAAGTCGTATCCGTATATTTCTATCTCAACCGATGAGCCTCCGCCCAGCGACATTCCGCCCTCGCGCACGTTCGCCTTGCGAACTTCAGGGAAGCGGGCTATTATGGAGCGCAGCTGCGCCGATATGTCCGCGGTGCTGCGCTTGCGCTTCTCCATACTTCCCACGTTGATGTTCAGGGAGAGCACGTTGGTACCGTTGGTCTGCATACTGGCAAAGGTGTTGTCCGTATCGGCGGAGCCGAAGGTATGGCTCATTATCACAATCTCCGGGATTTCCGCGGAAATCTGGTCATACAGGCGCGCAGCCAGGTCCGCAGTGACGCTCTGGGCGGTTCCGGCAGGCAACTCTATGGTTGCCTGGATACGCCCTCCGTCACTGGTAGGGAACAACTCCGTCTTGAGGCCCGGAGCCAGCGTTATAAGCGTGATAAGGAATACGCCGAAAGCTATTCCGATGGTTGCCTTGCGGTGCGTAGTCGCCCAGGCAATGATCTTTCCATACCAGTTGGAAATGGCGTCCAGACCCTTGTTTATGGGGCCGAAGATGGCATTGTGCAGTTTTCCGGTCTTGGGACCCGCCTTAAGCATCTGCGAGCACATCATAGGCACCAGGGTGAGGGCCGCGGTGGTGGAAACGATCATAATCAGGGAAACTATCCAACCAAGCTGCTTGAACAGGATTCCCGCCATTCCCTTGACCATTGTGATGGGGATGAACACGCAGAGCATTGTGAGGGTGGAGGCGATTACTGAGATGGCTACCTCAGAAGTGGCGAGCACCGCCGCCTCCTTGGGCTTCTCTCCCCTTTCAAGGTGCGTGGAGACATTCTCAAGCACCACTATGGCATCGTCCACGACCATTCCAATTGCTATTGAAAGCGCTGACATTGAAATGATGTTGAGCGAATTGCCGGTGGCGAGCAGGTAAACCAGCGAAGCCAGCAGGGCTATAGGGATGGAAAGCACTATTATGAAAGTGGCCCTCCACCTTCCAAGGAAGATGAACACCACCAGCATAACCACTATGAAGGTGATCAGGATGGTCTCCTTGAGGGAGTTGATGGTGTTGATGATATTGTCAGAAGAGTCGATGACCGTGGTGATCTCAATGTCAGAAGGGAGTTCCTTCTGGATATCGGCCAGTTTCTTCTTGACGTTCTTGATCACGTTCACGGTGTTGGCGCCGGACTGCTTCTGGATTACAATCTGAGCCGAACGCTTTCCGTTGGTATAGGACTCCTGTTCACGCTCCTGCTGTCCGTCAACTACGGTTGCCACGTCCCTGAGGTAGATTGCGCGGCCTCCAACGTTGGCCACCACAATGTCCAGCAGTTCCGAAGGGTCGCCGAACTCTTTCTGCACGCGCAGGTTGAAAGTTTCGGAACCTACGTCTATGTTTCCGGAAGGCAGGTTCCTGTTCTCCATTGCAATGATGGAGGAAAGGGTGCTTACGGACAGGCCGTATGCCTGCAGCTTGTTAGGGTCGCAGTAAACCTGGATCTCGCGGGAAGGGGCGCCCTGTACGCTCACGGTACCTACTCCAGATACACGGGCAAGCGGAGTGACCAGCTTGTCGTCCAGGATCTTGTCAAGGCCCGGGAGGGACTGGTCAGCCGTAGCTGACATAATCATAATTGGCATATCATCCGCGCTGAACTTGAAGATGGTGGGGATTGATGCGCCGTCAGGCAGCACGGAACTTACCATATCAAGTTTGTCGCGGACGTCGTTGGTGGCTTCGTCAATGTCAATTCCATACTCGAACTGGAGGGTGAGCATAGATATGTTCTCCCTTGAACGGGAGGTGAGTTCCTTGAGGTTTGCAACTCCGTTGAGGGAGTTCTCAAGGGTCTTGGTCAGGTTCTGCTCTATATCCGAAGCGCTGGTGCCAGGATATGAAGACATAACCATAATCACGTTGGCGTCGAATTCCGGCAGCTGGGCTATGGGGATCCTGGTCAGCGAGAAAAGGCCGAACACCAGGAAGGCCATAAAGATGAGGGCCGTTGTAACCGGATGCCGGACGGCTGTTCTGTAAATGCTCATACCTTACAATGTCACTTGCGAGCCGTCCCTGAGGGCGGTATGTCCCTTGGTTACTACAATGTCTCCTTCCTTAAGTCCGTCAAGGATCTCATACTCCTGGCCGAAATGCCTTCCCAGGGTCACTACAACGCTCTTTACGGTATTGTCCGGCTGGAGCAGATATACGGACCTCTGGCCCGATCCCTGCTGCTTGATGACCGCGCTGTCAGGTATCACAATGCTGTGGTTGGTTGCAAATGTAACGGTTACGCGGGCGTACATTCCAGGGCGCAGCACCCTGTCCGCATTGGTCACAAGAATTTCTGCAGTGAATGTATGGGTGGCCGGGTCAATGGTAGGATAAAGCCTGTTCACCTTGCCCTCGAAGGTCCTGCCGGGGATGGCGTCGGCGGTGATGGAAACCACGTCGCCTTTCTTCACGCGGGTATAGTCAGTTTCAGATATGCCCACAAGAATCTTGACGGGAGTGATCTGCTGCACCACATAGATTGGCGATGCCATTGCGTACATATCGCCGCTGTCATAGTTCCTGGCGGTGATTACGCCGCCCATAGGGGCGCGGAGGACGGTATTCTCAAGGAGGTTGTCATAGGAAGCCTTGCTGACCTTGTAAGCCAGTTCCACGGCCTCGAAATCGGACTGGGAGATGCCTCCGGCCTGGAACAGGCCGCGCAGGCGCACCAACTCCGTGGAGTCGTTGGCCAGCTTGAGCGCGGACTGGGTCAGGCCCACGGCGTCCATTTCCGCCAGAATCTGGCCCTTGGAAACGAAGTCTCCAACCTCTACGTATACTTTAGAAATCCTGTTGCCGCTCTGCGGAACAACGTTGTTCACCGCATAAGCCTGCACTGTGGAAGAATAAGTGTCTTCCTGCGGAACATCCTGGAAGGATGCCGTATATGTCTCAACCTTTGGAATCTGGTCCGCCTGGGCCATCATCATAGGGTCCTGTGCGGGTTTTCTCTGGCCGCAGGCGCATACTGCAATGGCGGCTATGGCTGCAGGTGCCAATATCTTGACTGCTTTGTTCATATATATGCCTTGTTTTTTATTCGTTGGAAAAATCTTTCCCCAGTGTCTGCTCCAGGGCTGCCTTTGCAAGGACAAAACTGTACACGGCCTGGGACACTCCCAGCTCTGCCTGGGTGAGGGCCAGCTGTGCGTCGTTAAGGTCCGTGAGTGTACTGCGTCCCAGATTGTATGACTGGGTTGCAATGCTGTACGCCTTGCGCGCGGTCTGCTCAGCCTCCCTTGCGGCGTCATAGGACTTCATACTCGTCTCCATCTGGTTCAGGTACTGGCGTATGGCTATCTTCAGCTGGCGCTCTGTATTCAGCGCCTGGAGCTGAAGCTGCTCATACTGCACCTTTGACTGGCGCACGGCGTTGTGCCTTCGGCCTCCGGCAAAGATGGGGATGGAGAGGCTGAGTCCCACATAGGAGTATGGAGACCAGCGGTACTCCCTGAAATTGAAGTCGTTGGTCATTGCGTTCACGCTGTATGCGAACGCAAGGGACAGGGTTGGCAGGGATGCGAACTGCTGCATCTTTATGGCGTCGGCCAGCTGCCCTGCCTGGATTTCCAGCTGCTTCATTGTGGAGTTGTTCTCCAGGGAGAAGTCATCGTTCTCGTGGATATCGCGGAACATAAGGGCTGCGTTGTCCTGAAGATCCCCGGCAACGTCTATGTCCATATCAAGGTCAATTCCCATCACGGCCTTCAACTGCCAGAGGGTCATATCTATGTTGTTCTCCGCGTCGTACAGGTTGGGGATTGCGTTGGCCACGGAAGTCTTTGCACGCGTGTATTCCAATTCCGATGCCTTTTGCGCATTGTAGCGCATCTCTGTCTGGCGGAAGTTCTCCACGGCGTTGTCGTAGACTTCTTCATATACCTTGTAAGCCTCCTTTGCAAGCTGCACGGCGTAGAACGCCTGCTTTACCTGCGTAATCATATCCAGGCGGGATGCCCTGGCTTTCTCCACTGCCAGTTCCACGTCTTCTCCGGATATCTTTATGCTCTTCCACAACTGAGCGTTCACCAGGGGCATTGCGGCCTGGATTCCGGTAGAGAACGTATTCCAGCGTCCTACCTCAATTCCGCCTCCGGACGGCCTCTGGCTGGGACTGGGAGCGGGAGTATCCTCTCCACTTCCCTGGGACGATCCGCCTCCGCCCATCATAGAACCAATGTCAAAGTCCATATACATAACCTGCTTCTTGATGGTTCTCTGGTACGAACCGCTTCCGTCAACCTGCGGGAACAGGGACGCGTAAGACCCCTTGAGGGCATATTGGGTGCGGGTTATCTCCTTGTCCGCCACCTTGACGGCTATGTTCTCACTGAGCGCTATGACTATGGCGTCGTCCAGAGTGAGGACGACGGGCGATGACGCCGCCTGAGGGGTGGCTATCTGGGCACATAGCGGGAAACTGAGGAATGCGGCAAGGATAAAACTAACTAACCTTCTCATTCTAATCATTTACTACTGTATTAGGACCGGAAGAATGCAACAAAAAACATTCCATCCGGTTCAATTGAAGGCCGGTAGAAACCGGCCTTCATATTTATTTCTGTTTTGTTGCGTAAGCTGGAATCTTTTTCCTGTAAGCGTATATCAGGACGGCGATTCCAATTATCACGAATGGGATGGAAAGGAGCTGTCCCATATTGAGGGCCATTGTCTCCTCGAATCCCACCTGCGGTTCCTTGATGAACTCTATGAGGAATCTCATTCCAAAGCATCCTACAAGGAAAAGCCCAAAGAAGAAGCCGCGCGGGAGCTTGTCAAGCTTAGTCTTGTACAGGCGCCACATCACAAGGCCAAGGATCAGGTAGCTGAGGGCCTCGTACAGCTGGGTTGGGTGCTTTGGCAGAGTCTCTCCCCTGTTCTCGAAGATGAATCCCCAGGGAAGGGAGGTAACGTCGCCGTAGATTTCTGAATTGAACAGATTTCCGAGCCTTATGAAGCATCCGGCAAACGCCACGGTTATGCACAGGTGGTCCAGCAGCCACAGGAAATCAAATCCGTGCTTCTTGCCCCACTTTGAGGAGAACCACCACATTGCAAGAATTATGGCGATGGCTCCTCCGTGGCTTGCAAGGCCGCCCTTCCAAGGCATAAATATCTCCCAGAATCCTTTCCAGGAACCCAGATAATAGTCCGGCTGATAAAAGAGGCAGTGCCCCAGGCGGGCTCCCACTATTGTTGCTATGAGCAGCGTATAGAGGAGCGGATCCAGAATGTCCTCGGAAACCTTCTCCCTGCGGCAGTAGCTCTTGAAGATGAACCAGCCAAGGATGAATCCGGAGATAAACAGGAGTGAATACCACCTGACTTGCAGAGGCCCCGCCTGAAACAGGACGGGGTCTACGTGCCAGTGAACTGCCAGGATACCGGTCATATTACTCGCGGATGGCTGCTATGCCGGGGAGGTCCTTGCCCTCGATAGCCTCGAGCATTGCACCGCCGCCGGTAGATACGTAACTAACTTTCTTTGCGTAACCCATCTGGGTAACTGCTGCAACAGAATCACCGCCACCAACAAGGGTGTAAGCTCCGTTCTCAGTAGCCTTTGCAAGGAGTTCTGCGATGCGGAGGGTTCCCTTTGCGAATGCAGGGATCTCAAATACACCTACAGGACCGTTCCAGAGGATGGTCTTGGAATTGGCGATAACCTTCTCCCACTCCTTGAGTGTGTCAGGACCTGCGTCAACTCCCTCCCAGTCGTCAGGAATCTCGTTTGCGGGGAAGAGCTTGGTAACTGCATCGTTGGAGAACTCCTGTGTGCAGACAGCCTGGTCTGAGATGTAAACGTTCACGCCCTTTGCCTTTGCCTCCTCGAGGATTGCGAGTGCATCCGGCATAAGTTCGTCCTCGTGCAGGGAAAGACCGATCTTTCCGCCCTGGGCCTTGATGAATGTGTAACCCATTCCACCGCCGATGATAAGGTTGTCAACCTTTCCGAGGAGGTTCTTGAGAACTGCGAGCTTGGAAGAAACCTTTGCTCCGCCGATGATAGCGGTAAGAGGCTTCTGTGCGTTGTGAAGTACGTTGTCGATAGCCTTGATCTCGCCTTCCATCAGGTAGCCGAACATCTTGTCATCAGGGAAGTACTTTGCGATGAGGGCGGTTGAAGCGTGAGCCCTGTGTGCTGTTCCGAATGCGTCGTTGATGTAGCAGTCAGCGTAGGAAGCGAGCTTCTTGACGAACTCCTTCTGGCTTTCCTTTACGGCAGCCTTGGCTGCTTTCTTCTCCTCGTCGGTAGCGTCCTCTGCGAGTCCGCGGGGTTTGCCTTCCTCCTCAGCGTAGAAGCGGAGGTTCTCAAGGAGGAGAGCCTCGCCCGGCTTGAGGGCGGCTGCCTGTGCGTCTGCCTTCTGGCAGTCCTCAGCGAACTGTACGGGCACTCCGAGCTTCTCGGATACGTGGTCAACTATATGCTTGAGGGAGAACTTGGGGTTAACTCCCTTAGGGCGTCCGAGGTGGGACATAATGATAACTGATCCGCCTTCCTGAAGAACTTTCTTGAGGGTGGGGATGGCGGCCCTGATACGGGTATCGTCAGTAATTTTGAAATTCTCGTCAAGTGGAACGTTGAAATCCACGCGTACTATGGCCTTCTTTCCGGCGAAGTCATAAGAGTCGATGTACTTTTGCATTTGTATAAAGTGTTAAGATTATTTCAAGTCTACAAATTTACTAAAAAAACTAATATCTTTGTAATTATGAGCATACAATATCCCGGAGAATTTTGGAAAGATTATGAGCTGGTGGACAGCGGAGCTTCCGAGAAGCTGGAAAGGTTTGGGAATTACTATATGATAAGGCCCGAACCCAAGGCCCTCTGGGACAAGACCCTCCCTGAAAGCAAGTGGGAATCAATGGCACACACGCGCTTCAAGCCCGGCGCCGGATTCGGCAAGGCCGGAAAGGAAGACAGCGGCACGTGGGAGCGCCTCAAGAAGATGGACGACCAGTGGTACATAGGCTACGGCGGCTCCCAAGGGCCGCGCTTCAACCTGCGGCTGGGCCTCACCTCCTTCAAGCACGTGGGCGTCTTCCCTGAGCAGGCTCCAAACTGGGAATATATCTACAGCAGTGTCCGCGAACTCTCCGGAGCCCTTCCCAAAGGCACGGTGCCAAAGGTGCTCAACCTGTTCGCTTACACCGGAGCGGCCTCGCTGGCGGCAAAGGCGGCCGGGGCCGACGTCACCCACCTGGACTCCGTCCGTCAGGTGGTGACCTGGGCCAAGGCCAATATGGAGCGCAGCGGCCTTTCTGACATACGCTGGGTGGTAGAGGACGCCCTCAAGTTCGCCAAGAGGGAGGCCCGCCGCGGCAACAAATACAACGGCATCATACTGGACCCTCCCGCATACGGCCACGGTCCCGACGGCGAGAAATGGAAACTGGACCAGTGTCTTTTCGATATGCTCAAATGTGTGGGGGAAATCCTTGAGCCGGAACACGCCTTTATGGTTCTGAACCTCTATTCCAACGGTTACTCTCCCCTCCTTGGGGAAACCACCGTGCGTGAGGCCCTTGGCGGCGCCGTCCCGGAAATGGAAAGCGGGGAGCTCGCCTTGCGTGACCGCTTCGGCAAAGCCCTCCCGCTCAGTATCTACGTTCGCGTCAAGCGCTAGTCTTTCTCCTCTATCGCACCGCCCATCGCCTTGATCATAGCCTCAAGGCTGTCCTCAGCCTCCTTTGCCAGCTCTTCCTGGCCGTTGTTGCGCAGCCTGTTGGAAAAATAGTAGAGGAAACTGGTGCACTGGTCAAAGTCGCCCTCGGCATATTTGTAGAACTCCATATAGAAGGCGCAGGCGTCCAGGAGCTCGTTCATATAATTCCTGGCAAGGGCCAATCCCTCCTGCTCGCATCCAAGTTTCAGGTAATCCTCAATCGTGCCAATGACACTCAGATCCACGCCGGAGAGGCCTATGGGCAATCCCTCTATAGGATAATAGCGCATCACGTCACGCCCCTTGTCAAGAAGCGTGCGGGCCCGCTCGTTCTGGCCTATCTTCATATAGAACTCTGCGCAGGTCTCGAACAAATTTGGCAGAGACATAACTCCCAGATGGGTGTAAAGGTTCTGGTAGTCAATGAAATAGTCTCCCCTTGACACGGCGTCGAACTTGAACGTGTCCATAAGCAGGTGGTAAAGGTAATCCGGATCCACAATGCCCACGTTGGTAGAAGAAGCACCGGTCTTTACAGGGGTGAGGCGGTATGAATATCCGTCATACATCAGGTAATCCTTGACGCCAATGTTCAGGTCTCCTCCCATATTGAGCATATTGATTGGCCTGTCCCACTCGTAATTGGAGAGAAGGTCCAGGAGGAACAGTTCCGGTTTGGTCAGATAATCCTTGCCTTCCGGTATCTCAAGCACAATGTACTCCGGAATAACCTCCTCGAACATATCAGACAGGATGCCGTACTTAAGCACGTTCTCCTTGTTGACCTGAACGGCTATCTTGCGTGACATTATGTAGTCCACCTTGGCGCCGCTCTGCAGATTGATCTTTGCGTCCGGATGGCGGAAGACGGCCATAACGTCCTTTATGTCAATCACCTGGTCACGGGTATCGTACAGGTAAACGTACTCGTTGGTTCCGTAGAGCAGCTGCTCCGGCGGAATGCTGAGATTGAGCGGGGCGGACTTGTTGACCGCATATTTCATCTGGTCTATATGCCAGTCTGTTCCAAGCAGGGATGTGTTGCATATGCGCACGTCAGTACGGATATCCTCAACCTCCTGGGCGTACCACAGAGGGAAGGTATCGTTGTCTCCGTGGGTGATGAGTATACCGTTGGGGCCTACTGAATTCAGGTAATTGGCAGCCATTTCCACTGCTGTGCGGCGGTTGCTGCGGTCGTGGTCGTCCCAGTTCTGGGCAGCCATCAGCACGGGCACAAGCAGGCACGCCGCGGTCACTGCGGCCGCTACAGGCAGGCTTCCCTTGCCCTTGAGGGCTTCGGAAAGCCAGGAATAAAGCGCCGCCACCGCAAGCCCTATCCACATACAGAAAGAATAGAAGGATCCTGCGTAGGCGTAATCCCTCTCGCGCACCTGGAACGGGGGCTGGTTAAGATAAATCACAATGGCGATTCCCGTCATAAAGAACATCAGGAACACCAGCCAGCAGCCCCTCTTGTCCTTGCCAAACTGGAAGAACAGGCCCAGGAGTCCAAGCAGGAACGGCAGCATATAATAATGGTTCTTGGCCTTGTTGTCCCTGAGGACGGCGGGAGCGTCGCTCTGGTCACCTAACCTCAGGTTGTCAATGGCCTTGATTCCGCTCTCCCAGTTGCCCTTGAAGATATCTCCCGGCACGGGGCTGTGGATATCGTTCTGGCGGCCGGCAAAGTTCCAGAAGAAATACCTCCAGTACATCCAGTTGAGCTGGTAGTCGAAGAAGTAGGCCAGGTTGGCCTTCATAGTGGGCTTCTTGTGCTCCGCACCGGAAATCTTGCGCCCGGTTCCCTTCATATAGCTCTCGTAGAAATCTTCATTCTGGGTTCCGGAAGAGGAAGCGCTCCACATCCTTGGGAAAAGCATCTTGCCTTCCGGCTTGTAGGTAGGAGAGAGCGGTCCCTGGGTCTTGACATACTTGCCGTTGAGCGGGGCCCAGTAGTCCTTTGTGTCAATCTCGTACGGGGCGTCGAAATACTCTCCGTAAATGAGAGGATTGCTTCCGTACTGCTCGCGTGAAAGGTATCTTACCAGCGTGAAGGCGTTGTCAGGCTGATACTCGTTGGTAGGAGTCTTTACGCTTGAGCGGATGATACAGATGCTGAACAGGGAGAAGCCGATTGTTATTGTGGTGAAGCACAGCAGGACAGTGTTCCAGAACAC
>CACWLD010000014.1 GCA_902761655.1 uncultured Bacteroidia bacterium
GCCAACGCCGATGGTACTGCCCCACCAGGTGGGAGAGTAGGTAGCTGCCGTTCTTCGGGACGCCGGTCAGACACAAACTGACCGGCGTCTTTTTTTTATGTTTACCCTGCTACAGATTTTTTTAATAATTATTATATTTGTGTTTATCCAACAGCAAATCTTTATTAACCATCTATAGTATGAAAAAACATTCATTTGTAATTGCATTGGCAGCATGCCTTCCATTGCTTTTTTCTTGTAATAACGGCCCTCAGCCGTGTGTCGCTCCTGAACCGGAACCTATTGAGCCTGTAGAGCAGGCTCCAAGGGCCGATCCTGGACAGAATAACTTCGGTGGCACTATTTCGGCTACACCTCAGGCTCCAAGGGATACCACTGGTATGGCAGAGCGCCGTGCCAGGCAGATGGCAGCGGCAAACCAGATAAGGACCGTGCACTTCAATGACCTTTCAATGAGCGATCCTTATATCCTGGCTGATCAGGCTACCAAGACATATTACCTCACTTCTTCAGGTGGACGCCAGTATCGCAGCAAGGACCTCATTATGTGGGAGGGACCTTACAACGTAATTGACATCTCCGGCACCTGGTGCGAGAAAGCGGGCTTCGCAGCCGCCGCTGAAATCCACAAGATTGGCAACTATTATTACTATGCCGGAACCTGGAGCGACCATAGCGAGATTATCCAGGCCATCCCCAGAAGGTACAACGTGCCTCACAACCAGACTTACCTTCTCCGTTCCGAGAGCCCTGAGGGACCTTTCGTTCCTTTCTCAATCGAGCCCGGCTATGACTATCAGCCTCACGACTGGGACTGCATCGACGGTACTCTCTATGAAGAGGACGGAAAGATATATATGATCTTCGTACACGAGTGGACTCAGCTCATTGACGGTACAATGGACTACATTGAGCTGGCACCGGACCTCACCTATACCGTTTCCAAGAAGCCTGTAACAATGTTCCGCGCTTCCGAGAACCCTGCAGTGGGTGAGATGAACGTACTTGGAGAGGCAACATTTGGAATGAAGCTCCCTGGCTGGGTAACAGACGGACCTCAGATGTTCCGCACCCAGACCGGCAAGCTTGGAATGCTCTGGTCTTCTTGGGGCAAGGAGCGTTACATCCAGTGCGTATGCTACTCAGAATCAGGCAAGATCGAGGGACCTTGGGTTCAGGAACCGGAACCGTTCCTTGCAAACAACTCCGGCCACGGAATGCTCTTCAGGACCTTTGACGGCGAACTCAGGTACGTGGTTCACCACTCCGAGGGCAACGGCGGAAGAAAACCTCAATACTGGACTGTGGATGACTCCGGCGACAAGCTTAAACTTGGCAAGCAGATCATTCTTACAAAATAATCCATAAATGAAAAGACTTTTAACCACATTGCTGATTCTGTCAGCAATGTGTTTTTCTGCAATAGCGCAGGAAAACGTCAACATCAACGTCAAGTCCAAGGCTGTAGCGGGACAGATAGATCCTATGCTCTACGGCCAGCTCTTTGAGCACATCTACTTCTCCGCCAACAACGGAGTTTGGCAGGAGCTCATCTACGAACGTTCGTTCGAGCCCGAGCATTATCCGGGCATCCATCCGCGCGACGGTTTCTTTGACGGCTGGCATATGGACGATGAGGATGTCCTCCATTCGCCTACCCGCTACGAGCAGCCAATCCATATAACCACCGTAAACACAGATAATTACGAGATCAATATGGATGTAAAGTGGCGTTCGTACAGGCTCGCACGCCGTTCCTGGAGCGGAGGTCTTATGGATATGCGCTTCGCCGTAAAGAACGCTGCTGACGGAAAGCCATACTATGTGCGCGTACACAATCCGTATTACGAGGCTCGTATACTCAATCCCGGCCAGACGGAGGCACAGGCTGCAGCAGCCGCTATGGCGCAGGCCCAGCAGGCAATGCAGCAGCAGGTGGACCCTTACTTTGGCATAGCCAAGATGGTTGAGCGCGAGACTGAGTTCAGGGGAACCACACGCAAGATAAATACCTTGGAATCAATGGTTTCCAAGAAGGCAACCGCAGCCCAGATCAACGAGAACCAGGACTGGCACAAGCTGCGCATCGTCTGCGCCGGCAGGTCCATCAAGGTTTACTGGGATGGAAAGAATGTCGTAAGCTACAGCAAGCTTGAGAGCAGCGGCAAGAACGACATCGACTTCTGGGTGAACTACACCGAGGCATATTACAAGAACATCCGTGTCACCTCCTCCAACGGAAAGGTGGTTTATTTCGAGGGCACACCTGAAGATGTGAAGATCCCTTCAGTGGCTCCTCAGTGGGATGCATTCGGCAATGCCACATATGAACTGGTTAAGGGCGATGCCATCAATATGGATTATTCCCAGAAGATCACCGCAGGCGCATCACCAGCCGGCGTATCTCAGGGTCCTCAGAACTTGATTGCAGGGGAGACCTTCCTGGGCTCCATCTATGCAAAGGGCAACGGAACCCTTTCCGTAGGCCTCAAGAGGGGTAACAACATTATCCTTGAGCAGAACCTTGGAGTTCCCGGAAATACCTGGACAAAATACGACATCAACCTTCCACTGGGTTCTCTCAGCGGAGACGCTGATTTCGCAATCATAGTCAAGAACGGAACCGTACAGGTTGACCAGGCTACTCTTACCACAAAGACCGGACAGTCCCTTGGCGGATTCCGTCCTGACATCTTCAACGCAGTCAAGGAGCTTCATCCTACCTGTCTGCGCTGGCCGGGCGGAGGATATGTCGCCCAGTATTACTGGCAGTGGGGCGTGGGTCCTCAGGAGCAGCGCTATCGCTGGCCTCATTGGCAGTGGATGGATTATGACCAGAACTGCTTCGGAACGGATGAATTCATCCGCTTCTGCCGCGAGATTGGCGCAGAGCCTGTCATTGTGGTATCAGTTCACTTTGAGCGCCCGGCAGAGGAGTATGACTCCATCCTTCAGGATGCAGTGAACTGGGTGCGCTACTGCAACGAGCCCGCTACGGGCGAGTGGGGTGCCAAGCGCGCCGCAAACGGCCATCCGGAGCCTTACAACGTTAAGTATTGGGAGATTGACAACGAAATGTGGGAGATGGGAATCGAAAGGTACGAGAAATGCGTTCGCGACTTCTCAACCGCAATGCGCGAGGTCTCCCCGGACATCAAGATCATTGTCTGCGGCGGCTTCGACGACGAAGACTTCTTCAAGAGGAGCGGCACTTACTTCGATTATGTCAGCCTGCATCATTACGAGCAGCAGGGCGGCTACTTCACAGGCCCCAGGAGGCTTGCAGAGCAGTATGACCGCTATGCGCAGTATATAGCCAACTGCCCCAACCCCAACCTCAAGCTCTTCATTTCCGAGTGGAACCTCCAGAGCATCGATTGGAGGACCGGCCTCTTTGCTGGCGGCTTCCTCAATGTCTGTGAGGAGCGCGACGTGGTTGCTATGGGCGCTGCGGCGCTGTTCATCCGCCGTACGGACGCTCCTGACTGGAACAACGCTTTCATCAATTTCGATTACAAGGACCTGTTTGTGGCTCCTAACTACCAGGTTACCAATCTTTGGTACGACCACTTCTCAAGGTATCGCCTGGACTTCACCGGCGATGTGAAGGACCTGAGTGTGGTTACCACCTTGTCCGAAAACGGTAAGGAAGTGATAGTCAAGGTTGTAAACGCTACTGAAAAGCCTTACAAGCTCAATATTGCCGGAGACTGGAACGGAATTGACGGCGCCAAGTACGAGTACTACGCACCGGGCTCCCTGACAGTTGCCAACAGTATGGAGAACAAGAATGCAGTGGCTCTCAAGGTAAAGAACCTGAACCCTGCAAACAACGGTATTGCGCTTGACATCGATCCTCTCAGCGCCGGTGTCATCACAATTGAAAGGAAATTTTAATCATTTCTTTCTATGAAAAAGTTATTTATCGCTTTTTTCCTTGCGTTTGCAGCCATAAGCGCTGCAAGCGCTCAGGATAAGAGCTTCCATATTTTCCTCTGCTTCGGCCAGTCCAATATGGAGGGAAACGCCAGGGTGACCGATGCCGACAGGGAAGGGGTGAATCCCAACTTCCTGATGATGGCGCCCGTAGACTTCCCGCAGATGGGAAGGGTTAAGGGTAACTGGTATCCTGCCGTTCCGCCTCTCTGCCGTGAAAATACCGGACTTACCCCGGCGGACTGGTTTGGCCGCACGCTTATTGAGAACCTGCCTGCAGGCCACCGTGTGGGCGTTATCAATGTTTCCGTAGCCGGCTGCAAGATAGAAGCCTTTATGAGGGACCAGGCCGAGGAATACGCCAAGACAGGCGCGGACTGGCTCAAGAACATAATGAACATCTACGGAGGCAATCCGTACGATTATCTTGTAGAACTGGGCAAGAAAGCCCAGAAGGACGGAGTGATCTCCGGAATCCTCCTTCATCAGGGAGAATCCAATCCTGACGATGAGGAGTGGCCAAATAAGGTAAAAGGCATTTACGAGAGCCTTCTCAAGGATCTTGGCCTCAAGGCCGAGAACTGCCCCCTGCTTGTAGGAGAGGTTGTCAACTCTGACCGTGGAGGCGTATGCGGACCTATGAACCGTATCATTGACAAAGTAGAAGACGTCATTCCCAACGCACACGTGGTATCTTCCAGCGGATGCGAGCAGAACTTTGATTTCCTGCACTTCAGCTCCCTGGGTTACAAGCAGTTGGGCCGTCGCTACGCCGTTGTTATGCTTCCCCTTATGGGCTATCAGGCGCCAACCGGACGCAGCACCCTCAATCCTTCCCAGGATTCTCCTATCATCAATTCAAGGAGCGGACAGGCTACGTTCAACTACGTTGCCCCCAGGGCCCAGAGGGTAATGATTACCTCTCAGTTCCTTGACCGCTCCCAGGAGATGACAAAGAACAGGGACGGCGTGTGGAGCATCACCCTGAGGCCGGATAAGAAGGACATCTATCCGTACAACTTCATTGTTGACGGAGTTACCGTCTCAGACCCCTTGAACACTGATATCTTCCCCAACGAGAACTTCAAGGCCAGCCTTCTTGAGATTCCTGACCGCGACGCTCTTTATACCTTCAACGACGTTCCTCACGGAAAGATGGTTTACTGCACCTACAAGTCTTCCGTGCTGAATCTCAACCGTCCTCTGGTGGTTTACACACCTCCGGGATACGAGACTTCCGGCAAGAGCTATCCGGTATTCTACCTTATCAGCGGAACAACGGATACGGAGGAGACCTGGTTCAAGGTGGGCAAGGTTAACGTAATCCTTGACAACCTCATCGCCCAGGGCAAGGCCGAGCCTATGGTTGTGGTAATGCCTTACGGATATATGATGAACGGAACCCCGGCTCCGGACAGTATGGCATCCTGCGAGATGTACCAGACTTTCTCAAAGGAGATGACTGAGTGCATAATGCCTTATGCGGAGAGCAATTTCCGCATTATTGCGGACAGGGACCACCGCGCCATAGCGGGATTCTCCCGCGGAGGCGGCCAGTCCCTGTACACGGCGCTGGACAACCTTGACAAGTTCTCCTGGCTGGCATCGTACAGCGCCTACCTCATCCCCGAGGCAATGGATACGTACTTCCCGCAGTATGCGAAGAATCCAGCCCTGCTTAACGACGGCCTCAAGCTGTTCTGGTTTGGCGTGGGCACCTCCGACGGCCTGTACAAGAACGTGCTGACCCATCAGGAGTACAATGACAAGAACGGTATCAAATACGAGAAGATATTCACGGACGGAGGCCATACCTGGATGAACGCCCGTTATTACCTTGCAACAACTCTCCAGCGCTTCTTCAAATAGCAGTTGGCACCTTCTGCAAATTGAAGAGACGGGTTTGTGAGATATAGTATTTGAACTCGAAACAACGGAACTCATCGTGCGAGTTGACCTTCCGGTAACTTGTTGAATATTCGGGCCTGAAGCCCATTGAAAGCAAGTCACCTATACCAATGGAAGTGATGCTCGTACGATGAAGTTTTTTAAGTATCTCATAGTTTTTCTCCAGGCCGCGCAACACCTTGCGGTGTATGTTGCGTGAGTCCTTCTGCTCCCTGTTGTGATATTTGTTCTTGCAGCTGTCGCAACAGAACTTTTTGTCCAGGCGGCCATAGGTTATAACATTTCCGCACTCCAGGCAGGTGGGCTTGCCGGGCGGTTTTATCTTGTATTCCATATGTCATTTTTTAACGATGAATATGGAGCAATTTCCCTTATCCGCCAAGCGCTTGAAAAAAAGCCTGCAAAGAGTGCGTGAAATATTTAAGCCTTGTGACTAAATGCCTTCTCCTCCGGAGAACATCTCCTGCGTCTTTCCCTGAAGGATGCGGGAGTTTTTCTTGACCGAATGCGTGAGCCAGACGTTTCCGCCTATCACGGAATTCTCGCCAATGGTGATCCTTCCCAGGATGGAGGCGTTGGAGTAGACGGTTACGCCGTCTTCCAGGATAGGGTGGCGCGGGAGGTTCGCAGGGTTCCCGTCAGGATCCCTGCGAATGTTCTTTGCGCCCAACGTAACTCCCTGATATAGAGTTACATTATTCCCAATTATGGTGGTTTCTCCAATGACTATTCCGGTGCCGTGGTCAATGGCAAAGCCTTCTCCTATCACGGCGGCGGGGTGGATGTCGATTCCGGTCACGGAATGGGCGTGCTCCGTAAGCATCCTGGGGATTACGGGGACTCCCAGCTTGAGAAGGACGTGTGCGGTGCGGTAATGCAGCATAGCGGTGACTGCGGGGTAGCAGAAGACCACCTCCTTGTCCGTCTTTGCGGCGGGGTCGTTGCGCATTATGGCCTGCACGTCACCTTCAAGGAGCCTCTTGATTTCAGGCATCTCCTTGGCAAAGGTTTCCGCGATTTCTCTTCCGGCCAGGGCCTCAAGGCTGTCTGCAATGTGCCAGAGGGCCTTGTGTGGCTCTACATCCGAGTACATAGGGAATACATAGTCCTTAATCTTGGACATAAAGACTTTGAGGTATTCTCCGGTTTCTCTGAAAGAAATATTCATTTTGTTAATCGATAGGGTATCCTTCAAAATCGTAAAGAACTGTGGAGAGATAGCGCTCCCCGGTGTCTGGGAGCAGGGCAACTATGGTCTTTCCCTTGTTCCTGTCCTGTCTGGCAAGCCTGAGCGCCGCGGCGAAGGCTGCTCCTGACGATATTCCAACCAACAGTCCTTCCTTGGCTGAAAGCATCCTGGAGGCCTTTATGGCCTCGTCATCAGGGATGGGGATTATGGTATCCACAACGCCTGCGTTGTATGTGTCCGGGACAAATCCGGCTCCAATGCCCTGGATCTTATGCTTTCCGGCAATTCCGGTGCTGAGGACCGCTGAGGATTCAGGCTCCACTGCAACCACCTCTACGGCAGGATTATGCTTCTTAAGCGCCTTGCCCGTGCCGCTTACAGTACCTCCGGTTCCAACTCCGGCTACAAAGATATCAACTTTTCCTTCAGTTGCCTCCCAAATCTCCTCTCCCGTTGTGCGTTCGTGAGCGGCGGGGTTGGCAGGATTGACAAACTGGCCAAGGATTATGGATCCGGGAGTGGCTTCCCTGATCTCCTCCGCCTTGCGGATGGCTCCTTTCATTCCTTCTCCGCCGGGGGTGAGCACCAGGCGGGCACCAAGCGCCTTGAGCAGGCTTCTGCGCTCCTGGCTCATAGTCTCCGGCATAGTGAGGACTACCTTGTATCCTTTGGCGGCGCCTACCCAGGCAAGGCCGACGCCGGTGTTTCCGCTTGTAGGTTCAATAATGGTAGCGCCTGGTTTAAGCACACCTTTCTTCTCTGCATCATCAATCATTGCCAGGGCGATGCGGTCCTTTACGCTTCCGCCAGGGTTGAAATACTCAAGTTTGAGCAGGATGTCAGCCTGCTGTCCTTCAAAACCTGAAACCTTGAGTACCGGAGTCTTACCGATAAGCTCAACAAGAGAATTGTAAATCATAACTGTAATATTTAATGTGTTGATAATCAATTAAAAAAGTCCTGCCAAAGTCTTTACGACCGGCAGGACCCTATAGCGCAATCTTTATAGTAAACTATACACGGGTTATTCCGTACCGATCGGTTGGAAGGGTACAGCAACAACATACTGATGTATAGGTCCGTTTCATGTTCAAGAGCAAAGTAAATTCTTTTTTTTCAAAAATCAAAAACTTTTTAATCTTTTTTCATTTGTGGAAAATCTCTTAAACTAAAGGTTTCCTTTTTCGTTTTAAAATTTATAAAAATCTGCCCTGCAATACCTTCCAGGGCGTTTTTTGCCCGGTTTTTTTGCTTTCCTTTGCCAAAAACCTAACAACTTAAAACTATGGAACAGATTAACAAGATTGAACTAAGGGGCAACATAGGATCTGTCAGGGTGCAGACCTATAACGGCCAAAGGGTGGCTAAGATAACAGTGGCCACCAATTATGTCTATAAGGGAGCGGGCGGGGATCCTGTAATAGAGACCACCTGGCATAACGTGTCGGCCTGGGAAGGAAGGGGAATGCCTTCTTTTGACGATATAGCCAAGGGAGGAAAGATATACGTGATGGGCCGTCTGAGAAGCCAGCGCTACACCGATGCCGACGGTATAGAAAGGACGGCATATGAGGTTCTTGCCAAACGAATACTCCTTATAGAAGATGTCGAGCCTTTTTCATATGAAATGTAGCGCTGCGTTTTTCCTTGCGCTCCTGGCGCTTGTTTCCTGCGGCTCCCGCTTCAAGGCGGAGAGCCTCAGGAAGGAAGCCGTCACCGCGCAGCTGGAAATGCACAGGGATTACTCCCCGCCATTGGAAATACCAATAGCGGCGGAGCATCGCGATACCTTGAAAGTGACCGCTCCGGACGGCAGGGAAGTGCTGATAATGAATGCGGTAAGGGATGAGGACGGAGAGATGGTGGCGAACGATGTCCTGGATGCGGCCGTGGTCTATGCCCGTTTCAGGAACGTGGCGGAGAGGGACGGAAAGGTAGACCTGAGGTTCGATGTCATAGTTCCCGGGCAGATGCTGGACAGCAAATGGCAGATACGCCTTCACCCTGTCCTGACGGTCTTGGGTGAAGACGTCCGGCTGGACTCCATAACCATAAGCGGCGCTGAGTATCGCAAGGCGCAGCTGAGGGGCTATCAGCGCTATCAGCGTTTCGTGGATTCCATAATCACGGATTCTGCGGAGTTCGTCCGCCTGAGGGACCTGGAGATATTCCTGCACAGGAACATCCCGGAGCTGTACCGCTTCAAGGAGGATACTACGCTGGTCTCCGAGGAGGAGTTCGAATCGGCATTCGGGGTGACCGAGCGCCAGGCTCTGGACCATTATACGGACCGGTTCAAGATCCGCCGCAACGACCGCCGGGTGGCCAGCCTGGACAGGATGTATTCCCGTTACGTCAAGGTACCAATCCTCAGGGATGGGATCAGGCTTGACACCGTGGTAAACTCAGCCGACGGAGATTTCATCTATTCCTATGTCCAGAGCCTGAACGTAAGGCAGGATATGTCAAGGGCGGATATAGTGCTCTCCGGGGGCGTATATCAAGAAGACGACCGCATCTATGGGATTCCGGAAACAGACCCGCTAACGTTCTATATAAGTTCCCTCAGTTCCCTGGCGGACGACAGGACCAAATACCTGACACGCGTAATAGAGAGGCGGGCGGAGGCTAATTCCATATGCTGGATAGATTTTGCCGCAGGCAGCACTCAGGTGGACACGTCCCTGAGCAACAATGCGGGTGAAATAGGGCGCATAAAGGAAAACCTTTATGCCCTTACGGCCAGCGGAGAGTTTGAGCTGGATTCCATTATTGTAACCGCATCTTGTTCTCCTGAGGGAGCTTATGCGTACAACACCAGGTTGTCGGGGGAGCGGAGCCGTTCAATTGCGTCGTATTTTGGGGAGGAGCTGGAGGGAGTGCGCTTCATAGCCCGCAGCATCCCGGAAAACTGGGATATGCTGCGGAGCGAGGTGGCGCGCGACGACAGCCTTGGCATCGTCCAGAAAGAGACATTCGCAAGCCTTATGGAAGTAAAGGACCCTGACGACAGGGAATCGGCGCTGCAACGTCAGCCTTTCTATCGCTATTTCAGGGAAAAGCTGTATCCAAGGCTCCGTACCGTAAGGTTCGATTTCTGTCTTCACAGGGCGGGGATGATTAAGGATACGGTGCATACTACGGAACCGGATACCCTGTATATGCGGGGAGTGAAGGCCCTCAAGGACAGGGATTACCGGACCGCCGTAACCCTTCTGAGGCCTTACAACGATTTCAACACCGCCGTGGCCTACTGTGCAATGGGGTACAACGCTTCTGCAATGGAGGTGCTTGGCGGACTTGAACCGGGAGACAAGGTGGAGTATATGATGGCCCTGCTATGCTCAAGGAACAGCGACGACGCCCTGGCCGTACAGCATTACCTGAATGCGTGCAACCTGAACCCTGCGTTTGTACACAGGGGAAACCTGGACCCGGAAATATCTGGATTAATTGAAAAGTACCGGCTTAATGAAACCTTTTATTAGCGCAAGGCCGCCCTAGTAATTGTGGTGGGCGGCGTAAACGGCTGTCTGGATATTGCCGATGGGGGCTTCAGACACCGTGCAGTCTGCACCTATCATCACCTTGCCCTTGGGGCCGGTGGCGAGTATGTCCTTTACCATTGCGGCAATATGGGACTCAGGAGCTGAAAGGATCTCGGTCTGACGGTTGAAACCGCCCAGTACGGGACGCTTGAACAGCTTGACTCCGTCTTCCAGTGAGAACGGCTGGCCGTCTACAACCATAGGGGTGTTCACGATCTGTCCGGGGTAGTCCGCAAACTTGGCAAGGTCGTCATAGGTGCCTTCCCAGTCGCAGATGTGCAGGATGTTCATCTTGGTGCCGTTGTTGGCCTCTCCCATAACCTTGAGGTCATACGGCTTGATGAAGGTGTCAAAGAAGCCGGGGATGTCGTAGAACTTTGTCTCGCCGCCCTGGGTGGGGAGGTAGAATCCTTCTACGCCAATGGCCTTGCACTCCTTGATGAGCCATACAAGGGCGTCTGAATAGCTGTCAAGCATTTTCTTGAGCTGCTGCGGATGGTTTTTAGCGCCCTCCACGATGCCTCTGAATGTAAGTCCTTGCTGAGCCACCTGATAGGTGTTGTAGATGGTGGGAAGAACATATACGCTGCGGCCTGCTACCTGCTGGAGCCTTGTGATAATCTCCAGTGTAGGACGGTAGAAATCTACAGGTATGGGCTCGAAACTGTCCCATCCCTCGTCGGTGTCAAGCCCGCGTACGCGCGGAACGAACTGTTCGAACTGGACCTTGAGAATGTCCATATCCGATGCTACCAAATATTCCAACTGTGCCTGAACGGCGGCCTCGCCAACGGTCTTACCCCTTCCGAAATGGATGAAGAAGGCTGCGGGAGCGTAAGAAGGATCGAGTGTTCCTGCTACGAAACGGTCCATAACTTCTTTCTTGTTTGCAGGGATGGAAGACTTGCCTGATCCTGCGCAGGATGCCAGGGTGAGGACGCCAACTGAAATGACAATGAAATACTTAGCTAACGAGTTCATAGAATTGATTTTTATCAGTGATTAACAAAAATAATAATAATACTTGAACATGAAAAACACAAGAATCGCTATTGTTTTGGGACTGTGTGCCTTAGCCGCATCCTGTGATAAGGCTGAGCCGTCCCAGTCCTTTGAATCGTTTAATGACAATGCACAGGCAGTGCTTGCGCTTACTGTCACTGATTCCCATTACACCAAGGCTTCCGGGGTTAACCCATTGGAAGAAAAACGCATAAATGATGTCCAGGTGTTCATTTTCACTTCCGACGGGACACTTGACGCATACGAGTCGGCTCAGGGTACAACCCTGCAGGTGAGATGTACCTCAGGCCCGAAGAGGATGTATGTGTTCGCCAACGCCCCGTCTTTGGCTGCCTACTCCGCGGAAAGCGCTCTCAAGAGCGCAGTGACGCGCCTGTCGGACAATTACGCCGGGGCGTTTGTGATGGTGTCCGGGCTCAAGGAGGTGAACGTTTCGGCAGGAAACAACAGTATGCCTGTGGTGGTGAGCAGGGTGGCTGCCAGGGTAGAGGTTGCCAAGATAACGAATGCGATGAGTTCCGCCCAGCATCAGGGAAAGACATTCAAGGTGCTTGCGGCATACCTTACGAACGTGGCGGCGAACACCTCCTATGACCTGAGCGCCCTTCCAACTGATTATTATAACAAGATGGGCTATCATTCATCAGAGGTGGACGCACTTGTCTATGACAACTACTCCGGCGGAATCCAGCTTTCCTGGAAGCAGAGCATAAGCGATCCGCACTACCTGTACGCATACCCCAATCCTGCGTCCGATGACTCTACAAACGGAGGTTCCTGGAGCCCCAGGAGCACCAAACTGGTGATAAAGGCTTCCCTTGACGGGGTGGTGTACTATTATCCCATTGTCATAGCCACGCCTCTTGAAAGCAACAAGAGCTACAAGATTGAGGAGATGAAGATAACGCGTCCGGGATCGCTCAGCGAAGACGTGCCGGTGAGCATAGCAGACTGCAGCTTCACCCTCACGGTCAGCGACTGGTCGCAGGAAAGCCTTGGAACCATAGAAATCTGACGCTATGAAAAGATTAGCCTTATTGACAATATGGCTGTGTGCCCTTTTGGGCGGGTGCGATGCGCTGGATCCGGTGCGGGAGGCTCCAGGGGAGGACAGCTTCATAGAATTGAAGCTGGTCCCCCGCTGCGCTCCGCCCGAAACCCGTTCTGCGCGCGATCCGGGCCCTGATGACACTGTCTTGAACGGAGTGGTCCTGGAATTTGACGCGGCGGGCACCCTGCTGGAGATGCAGCCTTTCTCGGAGGGCTATATGCCTGTGCTTAAGGTAAGGAAGCACCAGGAATTGAACATATATGTGGTGGCCAACCCCACTGTAGATTTCCGCAGCGTTTCCACCCTTGAGGAGTTCCTGTCAATGCAGTCCCAATACAAATCCAATTCGCAGGGCCGCCTGGAGATGCTGGGCCATTTCCAGGGATCATTCACTGCCGATGCGGAGGTGACGGTACTTATGCAGAGGATGGTTTGCAAGATACAGGTTGACAGAATGGTTTTCAGGATAGCCAGTACCCACACCAACTATACCGGGTGGTATTTTACCCGGGGATATATGGAAAAGACTCCGGCCACCTGCGGATATGACCTATCCCTTTCCGGAAACTTTGTAAACTCTTATTCTATGAACATTGCCATAGGGTGCAATGATTATTCCGGCACCGCAAACCATTATACGCAAGGCGAATACAAGGTTTGGGAGTACAGTTATCCCTGGTCTGTGTACTGTTATCCCAACGCTTCCGGGGACCAGTCACAAAGGAATATCCTTGCAGTGAGCTACAGGCTTTTATACCTTGTTCCTGGTACTGACCTGGACACCGGTGAGAGCATAGTCATCCCGCGGTATACGGACGCCTGCTTCCATATAGTCCTTCCTCCGTTGAGGCAGAATACCATTTATGAGCTGGAAGAGCTGAAACTGAATGGGATAAGGAACGGCACGGTATACCTCAAGTCCGGGGAAGAGCCTTCGGAGTTAGAGGCGGAATGCATTTTCAGTATGACAGATATGACCAGCGGTGAATTCCTCGGCTTGGAAAAAGGGGAGGTGCGCTATGAATAGATTCGGACTGACGGCGGTGCTTTTGTTCACCTTGCTTTCCTGTTCGGTGAAAGAGGACCGCAGCCTTTGCGCCTGCCGGCTTACGGTGGACCTGAGTTCCTGTACCGGGGCTGGGGACCTGATCCGTATCAGGGTTCTCACGGCGGATGAGATCATCGAGCGGGATTTCATTCCCGGCGAGGACTCGCCTTACTATGAAATCCCGGTCAGCAAGGGCAGCTGCTCCCTGGAGGCATTCCTATGCCCCCAGGGCCTGCAGGCAGGCTCCGGGGGCATCTCCGTGGCCCCCGGGGAAAGCTGCCCTGAACTGTACGCCTTCTGCTCCTCCTTCCAGGCTGCCGGGGAAACCGCCGGCCAGAAGGTAGAGCTGCACAAACAGTTCTCCCAGATAACCCTTGTGCTGGAAGACTCTCCCTGGGACGATCCCGGATGCGTGTTCGAGGTGACGGCCCCCTCCGCAGGCATCTCCCTTCCGGAGATGGATGCGGCAGGCGGCGGATTCCGCTTCCTGGTCCCGTATTCGGGACCTGGACAGCGGCTCTTCCGCCTGCCCCGGCAAAAGGCCGGCGACGCGGAAAGAATACTGCTGGAACTTACGGCTCCGGACGGCTACCATCAGACAATAGAACTGGGCCGTATGCTCCTGGAGGCCGGTTTCGACTGGGATGCACAAGACCTGTCGGACGCAACCCTGAGCATACGCGGAGGGGAAGTGTCCCTGGAAATTACCGGCGCGGATTGGGAAATACACAATATAAGCCCGGTTGAAATTTAGAAATAATGCCTATCTTTACTTGATTTATAACGCAATGCAGTTATGGCAAGGAAAAAGATAGCAGTGCTTACGGGCGCGGGAGTCAGCGCCGAGAGCGGATTGTCTACATACAGGGACAACAACGGTTTGTGGGACAACTATGACCCAATGGAGGTCGCTTCAATTCAGGGCTGGTACGCCAATAGGGAACTGGTCCTGAATTTCTATAATATGCAGAGGGCCAAGCTCAAGGACTGCAAGCCGAACGCCGCCCATCTGGCCATAGCTAAACTGGAGGACAACTACGACGTGACCGTAATCACCCAGAACGTGGACAACCTCCACGAGAGGGCCGGCAGCACCAAGGTCATCCACCTTCACGGAGAGGCCACCAAGGTCCGTCCTGAGAACTGTTTCAACGACAATGACGGCTACAGCGAGCGCAGCGTCATAGACGTTGGCTATGACAAGGTCTGCCTTGGAGACCTCGCCCCCAACGGCGTCCAGCTCCGCCCGCACATCGTGTTCTTCGGGGAAGCGGTCCCCAAGATGGAAAAGGCCGTGGAAGTTGTGTCCCAGGCCGATATCATCCTCATCGTGGGAACCTCAATGCAGGTTTACCCCGCGGCCGGACTCTACAGGTACGCCTCTTATGACGCTCCAATCTACATCATTGACCCGGCCGACGTTCCCCTCCGCGACAAGCGCATAGTTCACATCAAGGACGTGGCCACTGCAGGGATGCAGAAATTCATTGAGATGTTATGAACATTTTCACCCTCTTCAAGAAGATATGGCCTTTTGTAAAGCCATATAAGTGGTTGGTACTCATTACCTTGATCCTCACTCTCATAGGCTCCCTGTTCGCGCAGGTGAACGCCATCGTGCTGGACCGCACGGTAGACGCCATCAACGCCCTCGTGGGCGCGGCGGATTTCACCTGGGCCAAGGCCGTGAGGATTCTCACCGTGATCAGCATCGTCCTGCTTGGCAAAGAAATCCTTTCCGCGCTCATCACCTTCTTCCAGAGCTACTTTGGCGAAAGGATGAGGGTGTACGTCTCAAAGGACCTCTCCCAGGCCGTGATAGACAAGATCCTCACCTTTAGGATGGCATTCTTCTCCCGCACGGACAACGATACCGGAAAGCTTCAGACCAGGATAGACCAGGGCGTCAGTAGCCTTTCCCGCACTGTACAGAACTTTTTCATAGACCTCCTTCCGCTGTTCACCAGCGCCATCCTGGCCCTCATCCTTATGTTCGGGGCCAATGTCTACGTTGGTCTCACAGCGCTTGGAATAGTGCCCATATATATCTGGATCACCATCCGCCAGGCCCGCAAGCTCAACGGCTGGCGCCGCAATATGCGCAGCTACCGTGAAATCAAGAGCCACGGCGTGATGAACATCATAGAGAGCATCAACGTGATCAAGTCTTTCAACCGCGAGCAGATAGAAAGCGAGAAGCAGTGGGACATCCAGACCAAGTTCACTGACAACCAGATGCTTGTGCGCAGGACTTCGTTCTATTACAACGGACTCAAGAACTTCGTCCGTCAGTTCGGCACCGTGCTCATAATCATACTCACTGCCTACCTGGTGCTCATCGGCTACCCCGGAATGACAATTGGAAAGATTATGTACCACATAATGCTCTTCTCCAACGTCACCGCCCCCATCACCCAGCTCCACCGCATCTTTGACGATATGAACGACGCCCTCATCTATGCCGAAGGCTTCTTTGACATCCTTGACGCGGACCAGGAGACCGAGCAGAGCGGCAACTACCGCCCGGAGAAAGTGCAGGGCAACTTCAGCATCCGCAGCGTGGACTTCACATACCCTAACGGAACCAAGGCCCTCTGGAACATAAATATGGACATCGAGAGCGGCAAGATAACTGCCCTTGTGGGCCTCTCCGGTGCAGGAAAGAGTACCGTGGTCAACCTCCTTGACAAGTTCTACGAGCCTGACTGCGGAAGCATCCTGCTTGACGGCGTGGACCTGCGGGAATATGACACCCACTTCCTGCGCGACAACATAGGCCTCGTGCTCCAGAAGAACCATATCTTTGACGGCACAATTGAGGAGAACATCCGCTACGGCAACCCTGAAGCCAGTTTCGAGGAGGTCGTAGATGCGGCCAAGAAGGCCTATATCTACGACCAGATAATGGCTCTGCCGCAGCAGTTCCAGAACAAGGCCCAGGCCTTGTCCGGCGGTCAGCAGCAGCGCATCGCCATTGCCAGGATGTTCCTGAAGAACCCTCCCATCATATTCCTTGACGAGCCCACCGCATCGCTCGATGCCATTGCCACTGAGCAGATCAAAGCCAGCATTGACGCCATCAAGCAGAACCGCACCGTGATCATCATCTCCCACAGCATCTCCCAGATCATTGACAGCGACATTGTCTACGCCCTGCGCAACGGAAGGGTTGAGCAGTCAGGCGATCCGGATTCGCTGTACAAGAAGGGCGGCGTATACAAGGAGATTGTGGACGCATCCGCCAGGAGCCTGAATATTGAAAAACTGGCCCATACCCTGGACGATAACAACGACGGCGTGTTGTTCGATTAGCAAAATTTTTATTATATTTCGGAGAATTTGCAATCTATTACTTAATAACACATAGCATGAACTCTAAGCTTATTAAAAGAATTGTAGTCATTGCTGGCGCTTTATTGCTTGGATTGACTGCATCCGCACAGACAAGGCATACCTTTGCCAACCCTCTGGACGTTGTTGTGGGCAACGAGAGGAGTATCCGCGGAGGAGAGCCTGTAGTTATCATTTTCCAGGACAATTACTTCCTGTTCGTATCCCACAGGAAGGGTTACTGGTATTCACCTGACTTCCAGAACTGGACATATGTGGACGCTCCCAACTATCCCGGTGGAGTAGTTTCAGTTGTCGAGTTCAACGGAGAGCTCATCGGCTGTTCAATGAACAACAAGAACGTCTATCACGCCACCAACCCCTGGAAGGGAGAGTGGGAGAAGATTGGCGAACTGAGCAGCGACCGCTATGGCGACGCCAACCTCTTCGCAGACGACGACGGCCGCCTCTATATGTACTTCGGATGGTCTCAGATTATGCCTTTCCAGGTAGTTGAGCTGGACACCAAGACATTCAAGGAGAAGGGCGCTCCCAAGCAGCTGTTCTGGAGCGATATCAAGAATCACGGATTCGAGGCCAGGAAGCCTGAGGACGTTATCTACTCTATCTTCAACGGACGCCGCGAGTACTTCCCTGAGGAGCTCCCTTGGATCGAGGGACCTTATATGATCAAGCACAACGGCAAGTACTATCTGCAGTATGCCGCCATCGGCCTTGAGCTCATTTCCTACTCACACGGTATCTACGTATCAGACAGCCCTATGGGTCCTTTCACCTATTCCGAGCACAATCCTCTGACCTTCAAGACCAGCGGATTCCAGGTTGGAGCAGGCCACGGCAGCACCTTCCACGACAAGAAGGGCAACCTCTGGACCATCTGTATGATCCCTGCACACTACGGAGAGACCGGACGCGGCTCAGAGCTCGCAATCTATCCTACCGCAGTTGACGAGGCCGGCGTAATGTATTCCAACACCGCTTACGGAGACTATCCTCAGTACTATCCTGCCGACAGGAAAGTCGGTGGAGTGGACAACTACACAGACTGGAAGCTCCTTTCTTACAAGAAGCGCACTGAGGTATCATCAACATTCGAGGATTACACCCCTGCAAAGGCCCTGGACGAGGACTTCCTCACCTGCTGGGCTGCAGAGACCGGAAACCCCGGCGAGTACTTCACAGTAGACCTTGGCGCAAGGGCTACCATCAACGCCATCCAGCTTAACTGGGATCACATTGGAGCAACTGCACCTGCACGCGGAGCAATGCCTGCTCCTGGCGCCGCTCCCGCAGCAGCAGCCCCTCAGCCTGAGGTTCTCTATCAGTGCTACGAGGTATTCGTTTCCAACGACAACAGCAACTGGACAAAGATCATCAGCAAGCCTCAGAACAAGATGGAGCTCAAGCACGACTATAACGAGCTTGCCACCCCTGTAGTTGCAAGGTACGTGAAGGTTGTAAACGTTTCCACATACGACAACGCCAAGTTCAGCATCAAGGATCTCCGCATCTTTGGAACCACCGAGAAGTCAAAGGTTACCAAGGTTACTGACTTCAAGGTTGTCCGCAATCCTCAGGACCGCCGCGAGGCCAACATCCTCTGGACTCCTGTAGAGGGCGCAGACGGATACGTAGTACGCTACGGTATCGAGCCTAACAAGCTTTACAACGGCTACATCGTTTACGACAAGAACACCCTTTATATGCACAGCCTGAACACCTCTCCGGAGTATTACTTTGAGATTGAGGCGTTCGATTCAGGCCTTGACCTGTACGAGGAGCCTACACTGCATACAATGGGACTTGGCGCTGAGATCCAGATTGCCAAGAGAGGCGCCGGCCGCGCTTCCGGTTACGACCAGAGCGGCGACACCAGGATCATAATGCTTAAGGAAGGTGTCTATGAGTACACATTCGAGAACATCGATCCGGGTACTTGGGCACTCAACCACTCATATGGCCCTGTCCTCTGGGCTGGTGAACTCACAGAGGCTCAGCTCATCTCCAACGCTGCAAATCCTCAGCCTACCGTTACCGCAGACCTTACCCTTATGGGAACCGGAACCCAGGTTACCAACATCCTTACAATGAAGGTTATCCCTGGACCTAAGGCTGGAAAGGTAGTAGTTGAAATCAAGCCTAGGTAACACTTAGGCATAAAAAGGACCCTGGGGGTCGGAAGTGTAATAACAAGAGGCAAAGCCCAAAACACTTCCAACCCCCAGGGTTCTTTTTTGCGCTTACTTAGAGCGCCGATTAAGCTTTCTGCTTGGAGGGATCCTTGAAGAGGATCATAAAGGCGACGGCCACTACAAGGGAGTAGGCTGCGAAGATATACCAGGCCGTGGGCCAGGAAGGAGCGGCGGCGTTGTAAACGAAGTGGTTCACTACGCGGCCGGCGGCCCAGGTTCCTATTGAAGCTCCAAGGCCGTTGGTCATAAGCATAAACAGGCCCTGGGCGCTGGAACGGATGCCCTTGTCTGTGTTCTCGTTGACATATAGGGAACCGGAGATGTTGAAGAAGTCAAACGCAACACCGTAGACTATGCAGCTGAGGATGAACAGCCATACTCCGCTTCCCGGGTTGCCAAGGCCGAAGAATCCAAAACGGAACACCCACGCGAACATAGCAATGAGCATAACGCCCTTGATGCGGAATTTCTTCATCGCCCAGGGAATGAGAAGGATGCAGAGCGTCTCGGATATCTGGCTGAGGGAGATGAGAGCGTTGGCGTTGTTTGCGCCCCAGGTGTTGGCATAGGCCGGGTTCTCCGCGAAGGAGGAGATGAAGGTGTTGGCGTATCCGTTGGTTACCTGGAGGGCGGCGCCCAGCAGCATCGAGAATATGAAGAATATGGCGAACTTCTTCTGCTTGAAGAGTTTGAATGCGATGAGGCCGGTGGCTTCGGCAAAGGACTGTGTGCCTGCCTCCTTTGGCTTGCAGGGGCAGTTGGGCATTGTCAGGGCGTAGGCGGCAAGTACAATTCCAAGGATTCCTGAGGTGAGGAACTGCTCATAGGAGTGCTGGAACTGGATGCCCTGGCCGTTGCGCATAAAGTTTACGAAGAGCATACTGCAGATGAAGCCCACCGTACCGAATACCCGGATGGGAGGGAAGTCTTTCACAGGGTCTTTCCCATTGACCTCAAGCGCGTTGTATGCCACTGAATTGGATATTGCTATGGTTGGCATATAGAAGGCGATGCTCAGGGCGTAAAGCGCGTAGAATACGCCGAACTCCAGGTTCGCGCCCGCCTGCGCGGCATACCATCCGGCGCCCAGCATAAACAGGGCGGCCAGGCCGTGGCAGAGTGAAAGCACCTTCTGGGCCGGGATCCATTTGTCCGCAACTATTCCTGCCAGGGCAGGCATAAAGATGGACACGAATCCCTGTGTGGCAAAGAACAGCCATATCTGGGAACCAAGGCCGGCTCCGGCAAGGAAACTGCCCATTGAGGTGAGATATGCCCCCCAGATGCCAAACTGGAGGAAGTTCATAATTATCAGTTTGAGGCTGATCGAGCTCTTTTTCATTGGGAATAGGGTATTAAAATCAAGCAAATTTAGGCATAAATTATTATCTTTGAAAGATGAAATTTGAGCTCTTAAATAAAGATTCGGCCTCCAGCGCCAGGGTGGGAGAGATTACCACCGCCCACGGCCGTATCCAAACCCCCATATTTATGCCCGTAGGCACAGTGGGCTCCGTCAAGGGAGTGTACCACAAGGAGCTCAAGGAGGATATAGGCGCCCAGATAATCCTGGGCAACACCTACCACCTTTACCTGCGGCCGGGACTGGATACGCTGCGCAAGGCCGGGGGGCTCCACAAATTCGAGTCCTGGGACAGGCCCATCCTTACGGACAGCGGCGGTTTCCAGGTCTTCTCCCTTACACAGATACGCAAGCTTACGCTTGAAGGATGCAAGTTCCAGAGTCACATTGACGGATCCAAGCATATCTTCACTCCGGAGAACAACGTCACCACCCAGAGGATAATAGGCGCCGACATAATGATGGCCCTTGACGAGTGCTGCCCCGGCGATGCTGACTTCGCCTATGCAAAGAAGTCCCTTGAGCTGACGCAGAACTGGCTGGACCGCTTCAGCGCGGAGTTCGCCAGGACGGAGCCGCTTTACGGCTATGACCAGACCTTCTTCCCCATAATCCAGGGCTGTATCTACCCGGAGCTGCGCAAGCGCGCCGTGGAGCACGCCCTCAGGGACGAGGCGGGCGGCTACGGCATAGGCGGCCTTGCCGTAGGGGAGCCCACTGAAAAGATGTACGAAATGCTTGAACTGCTGGATCCCATTATGCCTCAGGACAAGCCCCGATACCTTATGGGCGTGGGAACCCCCGCCAACATACTGGAAGGAATAGCACGCGGCGTGGATATGTTCGACTGCGTTATGCCAACCCGCAACGCCCGCAACGGAATGCTGTTCACCTGGAACGGCATAATGAATATGCGCAATGCAAAATGGGCGGAGGATTTCTCCGAACTGGACCCTTCTGGCACGTCATTCGTAGACCACGCATATACAAAGGCGTACCTGCGCCACCTGTTCATAGCCGGCGAGATGTTCGCGGCGATGATCGCCAGCGAACACAACCTGGCGTTCTACCTTGACCTGGTGCGCCAGGCGCGCAGGCATATCCTGGACGGAGATTTCGTACAGTGGAAAGACAGTACCGTCAAACGAGTAATGCAGAGATTATGATAGACCTGAGGCCAAAGAAACTGGACTGGTATATCTTCAAGAAGTTTATGACCACCTTCTTCATAGCGATGATCCTTATCATCGTCATAGTGATCATATTTGACATAAGCGAGAAGATAGACAAGTTCGTGGCCAACGAGGCGCCCCTGCGGGCCATCATATTTGACTATTACGTGAACTTTGTGCCGTACTTTATGAATATGTTCAGTCCGCTGTTCGTGTTCATTACGGTAATCTTCTTCACGTCCAAGATGGCGGCGGATTCGGAGATAATCGCCATCCTTTCCGGAGGAGTGAGCTATCACCGGATGCTGGTGCCATATATGGCTTCCGCGGTCATAATCGCCATCCTTTCGCTTTCACTTAACCTGTTTGTGATACCTCGGGCCAACAAGGAAAGGCTAATCTTTGAGAACCAGTACGTCAAGAACCGGAACGAGTACAACAGGGACATCCACTACCAGATAGACACCGGAAAGTTCGTGTATGTGGAGTCTTTCACCAACTGGAACAACACCGCATACCGCTTCACCCTGGAAGACATACAGGACAACAAGCTCCACAGTAAGATTACGGCTGAGACGGCCCAGTGGGACACCACGTTCAACGGGTGGGTTCTGAACGACTATTTCATCCGCACATACATAGACGGGATGGAAGACCAGGTGGTCACCGGGTCCAAGCTGGATACGGTCATAAACCTCACGGTTTCCGATTTCTACCGGAACAAGAAAACCGTGGAAACCCTGCAGTATGACGAGCTTAACGACCTCATAGCCACCCAGAAGATGAGGGGTGACGCCAATGTGATGTATGCGGAGATTGAGAAACAGAACCGCTTCTCGCTGCCGTTCTCGGCGTTTATCCTGACCATAATGGGAGTGAGCCTGTCATCGCGCAAGAGAAGGGGAGGAATGGGCTGGAACATAGCCATTGGCCTGGCGCTGAGTTTCTCGTATATCCTGTTTATGAAGTTCAGCGAGATGTTTGTCTATACGGGGGCTCTGTCTCCCGGAGTAGCTCTGTGGCTGCCAAACCTGCTGTTCGCCATAATAGCGGCGGTACTGTACAAGCTAGCACCAAAGTAATATGATAATCAAAGTAGTCAACAAATCCGGCAGGGAACTGCCGCAGTATGCCACGGAGTCATCCGCAGGCGTGGACTTGAGGGCGGCCATCACGGAGCCTATAGTACTTGAGCCGTTGCAGAGGGCAATGGTCCCAACAGGGCTTTATATGGAGATTCCAAAAGGGTATGAGGGGCAGGTGCGCCCGCGCAGCGGCCTTGCCGCCAAGCACGGCGTCACCGTGCTGAACACCCCGGGAACCATAGACGCGGATTACCGCGGGGAGATAAGGGTGATACTGGTGAACCTTTCGTCCCAGGCCTTTGAGATACAGCCGGGGGAGAGGATAGCCCAGATGGTGTTCGCGAAGCACGAGACCGCGCAGTGGGAGGAAGTGACCGCGCTGGAGGAATCCGCCCGCGGAGAAGGCGGTTTCGGAAGCACGGGAAGGGGCTAGAACTCAATAGAATACTGGCCGTGGAACTCCAGGCGGGTTCCGCGCGTGGAATCTGACAGGGAGGCACGCAGGTGCACTCTCTGTTTTTTTATCTTCCATCCGGCCACGGCGCTGGCGGCCCAGCCGCGGCCGTAGTAGGCCTTCATATTGAAGTTGCCGGGCGCGTCACGCTCGTAGATGTAGATGCGTTCGTCCCAGGTGGAAGAGGTGAAGAGGGTGGCGCGGGCGTAGAGACTGAAGGTGTCCGTGACGTAGCCCGGCTCCAGGTAGGCGAGACCGGTAAAAGAGGTTCCTTTGCCCAGGTCTGTCAGAAGGCGCAGTTTCCATTTGGAGGCTGCCCAGTCAATGGTGGCCCGGAAGGCGTTGTAAGCCCCTTTATCCTTCTCCAGACGCCCCTTCAGGCGCAGGGAGGCGGAGATGTTCCAAGGGAGGGTTACGGGCGCTGAAATGAGGTATTTTATGGTGCCGACATCCTTTTTCAGGCCGGCTTCTATGCTGGCGAAGTTCTGGAGGTATTGGAAGCCAAGGGCGGCGGCCGCCTTGTCAGGCTGCCAGGAGGCGCGGCCGGCGAGTTTTATGTCATAATCAAAGTTGATGACGGCGCCCGCCAGGCCGCGCATCTGCCTGGTGTCCGAGGTCCAGGCGGCCTCGCCAAAGAGGTCCGTCTTTCCTGTGTTAAGGCGGAAGTCGCAGGAAAGGCCCAGGGTGCCGTGGGCGGAGCGCACGGCGTTGAGGCCTGCCTGCGCCCTTAGGCCGTACCAGGAAACGCCGGCCAGGGCCGTTCCGGCCCGGCCTTTTCGCGCGGGGAGCGCGAGCGCGGCGCCCAGCGTGAACTGTCCCAGTTCCAGCTGGGCCGCTGCGCCGCGCAGCCCCGTGGGCGTATATGAGACGGAAGGGGAGAGTCCGGAAGGACGCTTGTAGAATGCGGATATGGAGCTCGCTCCGCTGAGCGAGAATCCGCTCCACATAAGCATCCCCTGGCCCAGCCGGGCGTTGAAATCGCCCACTATCAGCGTTGCGGGGATACGCCTCCCAGACAGCGCGACGCTCCAGTTGAAGACTTCCGGCAGGGATAGGCCCGGGGCGTAACTACGTTTGAATGCTACGCCGGCGCTAAGGATTGAGCCCACGCCGTATTTGGCCTTCCCCGCGTAGCTCAGCGCCCCGGTGCCGTCCTCGCCCTTTGCCCAGACCCGGGCGGAGGCTTCTCCCCGCCGCTCCAATGCGGCGGAAGACTGCCCCGCCGGGACCCTTGACCGCAGTGATACATAAGGCTCCACCGCCCTCGCGAAACTCTCGCTGAACCCGTCCACCGCCGCCAGTTCCGCCATAGATAGGATGTCTCCCCATTGGGAGCGGTATTCGATCAGAGAGACCACCTGGAACTGGGTGAAAAGGCCGCAGGAGAGCAGGGCGCTCCGGCTTGCAAAGTTTATGTTTACGGGATTTGATTCCAGATGCTGGTACAGTTCCATCTGGCTTTCGTCCAGGTCTTCCAGGGCGGAAGCACCGGACACGGCCAGCACCAGCGAATCCGGCTGCGCACACAACGCCAGGATCAGCAATGCTTTCATAGTTTAACGTTTAAGTTGGTGCAATCTAATGATATTTCTTTAATAAGTTGTGAAAAATCCTTATATTGCGGTATAAGAAAAACTACGGCTATGGATAAAATTTCTTTGCACGGTAAAAAATTCGTTCCCTACATTAAATATGAAGATATAATGTCCTTCATAGACCAGGTGGCGGACAAGCTCAATGAAGATTACGGCAACGATTCAGACATTCCAATCCTCCTCTGTACCCTCAACGGGGCAATGATGTTCACATCGGAGATAATGAAGCGTCTCAAGTTTGACTGCGAGCTGATGTCAGTAAAGATCCGCTCATACAGCGGAGCCCATACCACAGGAGTCATCCAGGAGACAATGGGCCTTACGGGCGATGTGAAAGGCCGTCGCATCATCATTATGGAAGACATCGTGGACACAGGCACCACAATGGCCTACCTCACTGACCTCCTTCGCGAGAAAAAGGCCAGGGACGTCAAGATATGCACAATGCTCTTCAAGCCTTCCCAGTACAAGAAAAACCTTAAGATTGACTATGTGGGCAGGGTAGTGGAGAACAAGTTTATCCTTGGCTTCGGCCTGGACTATGACGACCTGGGCCGACAATACAAAGACATTTACGTTTTGGACGAATAATATGAAATACTACATTCTGTTCGGCCCTCCGGGAGCCGGAAAAGGCACCCATTCAGGCGCAATCTCGGAAAAATACAATCTCAAGCACATCTCTACCGGAGAACTCCTCCGCGCGGAGATCGCCGCCGGCACTGAGCTTGGCCAAAAGGCCAAGAGCCTCATAGCCGCCGGCTCCCTTGTCCCTGACGAGGTGGTCGAGGGTATGATTGAGAACGTCTTCAACACAGTAAAGGACTATGACGGATTCCTGCTGGACGGATTCCCCCGCACCCTTGCCCAGGCTGAGGCCCTGGACTCCATCCTCGCAAAGAGGGAGGAGTGCGTGACCGCAGTGGTGTCCATAATGATTCCTGACGAACTCATTTACAAGCGCATAGCGAACCGCGCCGCCATCGAAGGCCGCGCAGACGATGCTGACCAGAGTGTAATCAAGCACCGCATAGATACCTACCACTCACAGACAGAGCCCCTCATCGCCTATTACAAGGAGCAGGGCAAGTACTATGAGGTTGAGGTTACGGCGCCCACCATCGAGGAGAACCGCGAAAGGGTTCTCGCCCTTATGGAGACAATAGAATAATCCCTATTCAGGATATGTCAGATTGGCCGGGGTGATGCATTCAAGCACCTCGGCCAAATATTTTTTGGCCTCGGCCTTTGCGCCCTCCAGGCTGTGCAGCGTCCAGCATCCGCAGTCCTTTGGCGCTGCCCCGGGTATGGGCGCGTCCGCCGGATACTCCGCTATGAAGCGGAATGTCTTGCGCATAAGGTCCACGATGTCAGAGCTTTGCAGGTCTCCCTTCATCAGCAGGTATGATCCGGTGAGACATCCCATAGGGCCCCAGTAAACAATTTTGTCCGCCCACTCCGGATCGTTCCTGAGGTAGGTTGCGGCCAGATGCTCAATTGTATGCATTGCTTCCTGGGACATCACGGGCTCGCGGTTGGGCTCCTTCATCCTGATGTCAAAAGTGGTCACCGTTTCTCCGCCTACTTCATCCTTGCGGGAAACATAGATGCCGCGCAGCAGGCGGTTGTGGTCTATTGTGAAACTTGGGATCGTTTTCATAGCAGTGAATCTGTAAACTGTCTCAGCAGGTCGAACGAGCGGCCGGCGGCCTCGTCCCAGAAATTGAGGTAATCGTCCACCCTGTCATCCTTGTCGTTTGTGTCGCTGATTATCCTGAATGATATGAACGGAATGTCGTAGATCCTGCAGACCTGCGCTATGGCTGCTGATTCCATATCTACGGCCAGGGCGTCAGGGAAACGCTGCAATATGGAGTCTGACTGCTCCCGTTTCCAGCAGAACATATCGCCGGAGCAGATGAGGCCTCCGTATATGCGGCTGCCGGATTCCGGCTTCAGGCTCATTGCCGAACGGTAGAGCGAAGCGTTTGCGTCAAAGTACAGCGGAAGCCCGTCTATCTGCCCCAGGACGCAGTCTGGGCCGCAGTCCACGTCGTGGTAGCAGGTCCTCTCGGAAACTACCACGTCCATTGGCTTGAGCCCCTTTGCCAGCCCTCCGGCGCATCCGGTGCTTATCATACAGTCCGGCTTCTCCTCAACTATCAGCCTTGTGGCGGCGGATGCGGCGTTCACCTTTCCCACGCCGGATTTTATGCATATCATCTGGCTGTCGCGGAGCCCGGAAACCATTTCCAGCTCCTTGTCCATAGCCACCATTATTCCTATCTTCATATTGCTCTTTGTCTAATAATGGCGTGAAAATAAGAATAATTTCATAACTTTAAAAGTTGTTTGACGTGCAATAGATATGGACCAGCCCAAAATAGAACGCCTGTTGAGGCTTATGAAGATGATGTCAGGTAGTGTCAATTATTCCATTGACGAACTTTCTGACAAACTGGATATGTCTCCAAGGACCATTTACCGCTATATAGACACCTTCAAGAACGCCGGATTTGCCGTGACAAAGATGTACGGCAACATCTACCGTCTTGGCAAGATGCCAAAGAACGCTCCGGACCTTGACAAGCTTATCTATTTCTCTGAGGAAGAGGCAATGCTTGTGAACGGCCTCATTGACAGCCTGAGTCCATCCAACAGCCTGAAAGCCAATCTTAAAGACAAGCTGTCAGTCATTTACAACAGTACTTCCATTGCAGATTATATCACCGGCAAGAGCAACGCCGCCCACATAGAAGCTCTGGGAGAGGCTATGAGGGACGGGCGCCAGGTCCTGCTGCACAACTACCAGTCCGGCCATTCCGGGACAATCCGTGACAGGCTGGTGGAGCCTTTCGCCTTCACTTCAGATTATGTGGACCTGTGGGCGTTTGACACGGAGGACGGACGCAACAAGATCTTCAAGATTTCCAGGGTGGAGGAAGTTACGGTCCTGGATACTCCCTGGGAGCATCCCCAGGACCACCACCGCCAGGGGCAGGACGTGTTCTATATGAGCGGGACCACCGGCGAGCGCATCCGCCTGCAGCTGTCGGTGCGCGCAAAGAACCTCCTCTTTGAGGAGTTCCCGCTTGCGCGCAAGGACTGCCGCCGCGACGGCTCCGCCTGGATCCTGGACACTACAGTGTACGGCTTTGCCGGCGCCTGCCGCTTTGTGGTAGGCCTCGCGGAAGAGGTCAAAATCCTTGAATCAGAGCCATTCAAGGCCTATGTCTCAGATTATGTCAAGAACTATCTCACTAAATTGATACAATAGTATGAAAAAGCTTCTCCTTGCTGCAATCAGCCTCTTTAGCATATGCTCCGGCGCTTACGCCCAGGCGGCCTCCGATCCCGGGGTCCTGTTCACCGTGGACGCCCGCGCCAAGATAGAACCTATGAAGCCCATCTGGGCCTGGGTGGGCTATGACGAGCCCAACTACACATATATGAAAGACGGCACCAAGCTCCTCTCTGAACTCTCTGACCTGAGCCCTGTGCCGGTATATGTCCGCGCCCACAACCTGCTCACTTCAGGCGACGGAGTGGCCGCCCTCAAGTGGGGTTCCACAAACGCATATACGGAAGACAGCCAGGGAAATCCCGTCTATTCCTGGACAATCCTTGACAAAATCTTCGATACTTATATCCAGCGTGGCCTCAAGCCTTACGTGGAGATTGGCTTTATGCCGGAAGCCCTCTCCATAAAGCCGGAACCGTACAAGCATTCCTGGACGCCTGCTACCCAGTACAACAGCATCTATACCGGCTGGACGCAGCCGCCAAAGGACTACGCCAAGTGGGGAGACCTGGTCTACAACTGGGTGCTCCATTGCATTGACCGCTACGGCGTTGAAGAAGTTGAACAATGGTACTGGGAGGTATGGAACGAGCCCGACATAGGCTATTGGAGCGGCACCCACGAGGAATACTGCAAACTCTATGACTATGCCACCGAGGGTGTGCGCCGCGCGCTGCCAAGCGCAAAGGTGGGCGGCCCCGAGACCACGGACCCGTCCAACCAGCGGGCCGCGGACTACCTCCGCCGCTTCCTGGAGCACTGCCGAGACGGCGTCAACTACGCAACGGGGGAGAAGGGCGCCCCGCTGGACTTCATCGCCTTCCACGCAAAAGGCAGCCCGCAGGTGGTTGACGGCCACGTCAGGATGAACATCGGGCGTCAGCTCCGCAACATAGACAAGGGCTTTGAAGTAGTGGCATCGTTCCCTGAATTCAAGCATCTGCCCATAGTGATTGGCGAGTCCGATCCGGAGGGCTGCGCAGCCTGCTCCGTGGAGTATCATCCGTCCAATGCGTATCGCAACGGAACAATGTACTCCAGCTACTCTGCAAACACCTGGGCAAGGACCTATGAGCTGGCGCGCAAGCACGGCGTGAACATCCTTGGCGCCGTAGCCTGGGCCTTCGAGTTCGAGGACCAGATCTGGTTCGGCGGATTCCGCGACCTGGCCACCAACGGAGTGGACAAGCCCGTGCTAAACGTGCTCAGGATGTATGGCCTTATGCAGGGCGGATCGCTGGTGGAGGTGAAGTCCTCCAAGCCAGTGAGCGCCGATGACATCCTTGCGCAGAGCGTCAGGGCGGACGCGGATGTCAGCGCCGTAGCCAACGCAACGGAAAACAGCGTCTCCATAATGGTCTGGAATTATCACGACGATGACCTTCCGGCCCCGGCAACCCCGGTCACGGTCAACTTCCGCGGCATTGGGGCGGACCGCGTGCTGGTTTCGCAGTATCGCATCGACAATGAGTACAGCAACTCATACGAAACCTGGAAGGCGATGGGCTCCCCGCAGGATCCCACGCCGGAGCAGTACAGGGAGCTGGAGCAGAGCGGACAGTTGCAGATGAACGCGTCCCCGGCTTTCAGGAACGTCAGCGACGGGCGCCTGGACGTGGATTTCGTGCTGCCAAGGCAGGGCGTCGCGCTTATCAGGCTCAGTTGGTAAAGTTTTTTGTATATTTGTTCCCCGGAAAAGTTACAGTGTTATGTTGGTTTATTACCCAGAAGACTACAAAAACCTGCTCAGCAGCGTAGAAGATACGGAAAAGGCCATCAAGGCCGTAAAAGATATGTTCCAGGCCAACCTGAGCGCCCAACTGGCGCTGCTGCGCGTCACAGCCCCTATGATAGTGCTTTCCGGGACCGGTCTCAATGACGACCTCAACGGCGTGGAAAGGCCAGTGTCTTTCCCTATCAAGGATATGGAAGACAGGCACGCTGAAGTGGTCCACTCCCTTGCAAAATGGAAACGTTTCAAACTGGCGGAAATGGGGCTTCCGCCGGGACGCGGCATATACACCGATATGAACGCCCTGCGTCCGGACGAGGAACTTGACAACATCCACTCCATCTATGTGGACCAGTGGGACTGGGAGAGGGTTATCAGAAAGGAAGACCGCAACCTGGACTTCCTCAAGAAGATAGTACGCCGCATATACGAGGCTATAAAAGTTACCGAGAACAAGATTTACGTAGAGTTCCCCCAGATAGTTCCCGTACTTCCGGAAGAGATCCATTTCCTGACAGCGGAAGAACTTCTCCAATTATACCCCGGCAAGACTCCAAAGGAGCGTGAAGACCTGATAACCAAGGAGTTCGGTGCAGTGTTCATCATAGGCATCGGCGGAAAACTCTCTGACGGGACAATGCACGACGGCCGCGCCGCGGACTATGACGACTGGGCCCTGAACGGAGACCTCCTGCTGTGGAATCCCGTCCTTGGCCACGCCTTTGAAGTTTCCAGTATGGGCATAAGGGTGGACGAGGAGGCGCTCCGCAGGCAGCTGCGTGAGCGAGGCCAGGAATACAAGGAGTCCCTTATGTTCCACCGGATGCTTTTGGAGGGTAAACTGCCATACACAATTGGCGGAGGAATAGGGCAGTCACGCCTTTGTATGTTCCTTCTGCGCAAGGCCCACATAGGGGAGATACAGGCAAGCATATGGCCGCCTGAGATGGTGGAGGGATGCCGTGCCCACGGAATAGATATCGTCTGAAATGAAAAAGCCGCGGATGACGCGGCTATTTTTATTGAGCGGGATACGGGAGTCGGACCCGCCTCCTTGGCTTGGGAAGCCAATGCACTACCGATGTGCTAATCCCGCCTGTTTGCTTTGCAAAGATAACAATTATTTCTTAAATTTGCGTGATTTGCGTAATGTGCGCGAATCGGCGTTTTTTAAGTAATTAACTGATATGTCATTAGCATCTGCAATAGGCAAGATATTCGGTACAAAGGCTGACAGGGATATGAAACCCATCAAGCCCATCCTGGCCAAGATACTTGCACAATACGAACAAATAGACAAACTCTCCAACGACGAACTGCGTGCCCGCAGCGCCGCTCTCCGCAAGGCATTGATGGACTGCGAGGAGCCATTCGAGAAGCGCATCGCCCAGATCAAGGAGGAGATAGAGACAGCGTCCATAGAAGACAAGGAAAAGCTTGCAGGCGAGTCCGACAAGCTTGTCAAGGAAGAGGACGCCGCAATAGAGGCAAAACTCAACGAGATACTTCCGGAGGCGTTTGCAATTGTAAAGAGCACCGCCCGCCGTTTCAAGGAGAACGAGTTCACCGAGGTCACCGCAACCCAGTTCGACAGGGACCTGAGCGTTGACAGGGACTTCGTGAAGATAGAAGGTGACAAGGCCATATACTGCAACCACTGGATGGCCGGAGGAAACGAGATAACCTGGGATATGGTGCACTATGACGTGCAGCTTATCGGAGGTATCGTCCTTCACCAGGGAAAGATTGCGGAGATGGCCACCGGAGAAGGAAAGACCCTTGTGGCAACCCTCCCGGTATTCCTCAACGCCCTGGCAGGCAAAGGCGTGCACGTGGTAACAGTGAACGACTACCTGTCCAAGCGAGACTCCGAGTGGATGGGCCCTCTGTATATGTTCCACGGCCTCTCAGTAGACTGTATAGACAAGCACGAGCCCAACAGCCCCGCCCGCCAGAAGGCTTACAAGTGTGACATCACCTTCGGTACAAACAACGAGTTCGGCTTCGATTACCTGAGGGACAATATGGCCGTCAATATCGATGACCTTGTACAGCGCAAGCACCACTTTGCAATTGTGGACGAGGTTGACTCCGTGCTCATCGACGACGCCCGAACCCCTCTCATCATTTCAGGACCTGTGGCCAAGTCAGAGGACGACGCCCAGTTTATGGAATTCCGCCCCTACGTGGAAAGGCTGTACACAACCCAGCGCACATTCTGTAACCAGACCTTGAACGAGGCCAAGAAACTCATCGCCGCAGGCGACGAGGCGGAGGGAGGAAAACTCCTCCTGCGCGTCCACAAGGGACTTCCTAAATACGGCCCTCTCATCAAGTTCCTCAGCGAGCCCGGAATGAAGGTGCTCCTCCAGAAGGTGGAGAATTTCTATATGCAGGACAACGAGCGGGAGATGCACATTGTCACGGATCCTCTGTACTTTGTGATCAACGAGAAGCAGCACAGCGTGGATATGACCGAAAAGGGTCACGAGGTGCTTGCCAAGGCCATCAATGACGAGGACTTCTTCGTTATCCCGGACGTGGGCTCCGGCATTGCGGAAATCGAGAAGAGCGGCCTGTCGCTGGCTGAGCGCCAGGAGAAGAAGGACGCCCTTATGGAGGACTTCTCCCTCAAGAGCGAGCGTATCCACACGGTCATCCAGCTCCTGAAGGCGTACACGATGTTCGAGAAGGATGTAGACTACATCATAGACGACAACAAGATCAAGATAGTTGACGAGCAGACCGGCCGTATAATGGAAGGCCGCCGCTGGAGCGACGGACTGCACCAGGCCGTGGAAGCCAAGGAGAACGTGAAGGTGGAGGCTGCTACGCAGACCTTTGCCACCATCACCCTCCAGAACTATTTCAGGATGTACCACAAGCTGTCCGGAATGACCGGTACCGCGGAGACGGAGGCCGGAGAATTCTGGAGCATCTACAAACTTGACGTTGTAGTCATTCCTACAAACCGTCCTGTGATCAGGGATGACCAGGAAGACCTCATCTACAAGACCAAGCTGGCCAAGTACAACGCCGTGATAGAGAGGGTGCAGAACCTCATCGCGGAAGGCCGCCCTGTTCTGGTAGGTACAACGGACGTTGAAACTTCCGAATTGCTGAGCCGCCTGCTCACGCGCCGCGGCATCAAGCACAACGTGCTCAATGCCAAGGAGCACGCCCGCGAGGCTGAGATCGTAGCCCAGGCTGGACAGCGCTCCACCGTAACCATCGCCACCAATATGGCGGGACGTGGTACGGATATCAAGCTGTCGCCGGAGGTAAAGGCCGCCGGAGGCCTTGCCATCATAGGTACCGAGCGTCACGATTCACGCCGTGTGGACCGTCAGCTCCGAGGCCGTTCCGGACGTCAGGGAGACCCGGGTTCATCCACCTTCTACGTATCCCTTGAGGACAAGCTTATGCGCCTGTTCGGCTCCGAGAGGATTGCCGCTATGGTGGACAAACTTGGAATGCAGGATAACGAGGCCCTTGAGGGCTCAATGCTGTCCAGCGCCATTGAAAAAGCGCAGAAAAAGGTTGAGGAGAACAACTTTGGAATCCGTAAGAGGCTGCTTGAGTATGACGACGTGATGAACGACCAGCGTACATCTGTCTATACCCTCCGCCGCGACGCCATCTCCGGAGACAAGATAGAGGTGGACATAATGAATATGATGCTGGATACAGCCAGCCTCATACTCCAGAAGGCAGGAAAGTATTCTTTCAAGGACTTCGAGGAGTACGTGATGGCCCAGCTCTCAATAGACACCGGCTTTGACGAGGAGTTCTACAACAGGGCCAAGGAAGACGAGATAGCCCAGAAACTCTGCGACCATATGCGCGAGGTATACGACCGCAGGATGGAGAACCTTTCCACAAAGCTTTATCCGTTCATCAAGGATATTTACGAGAAGCAGGGATCTATGTACCAGAACATTGCCATCCCCGTTTCCGACGGACGCAAGAGCCT
>CACWLD010000015.1 GCA_902761655.1 uncultured Bacteroidia bacterium
TCCGCCTTTGACGGCCTTTGCAAACATTTCCCTGGTGTTTACAAGACCCAATTCTTTAAAAGAAACCATAATTTTATTTTATAAATATTTGATGCGGTTTAAGCAATCGCAAAAATAGTTATTTTTGTATAAATATAGAAATTGGATGGGCAATAAAGTAATGATATTTTCCGCACCTTCCGGAGCGGGCAAAAGTACGGTGGTAAACCACCTCCTTGAACTGTATCCGCAGTTTGAGTTTTCCGTGTCCGCAACCTCCCGCGCGCCGCGCGGAGAAGAGAAGGACGGCGTGGAATACTATTTCATTGACGCTGACAAATTCCGCGAACTCATTGAGCAGGACGCCTTTGTGGAATACGAGGAGGTTTACGAGAACCGTTTCTACGGCACCCTCAAGTCAGAGGTGGAGAGGATATGGGCAAAGGGAAAGGTGATCCTCTTTGACGTGGATGTCAAGGGCGGTTACAACCTCAAGAAATACTTTGGGGACAAGGCCCTTTCAGTGCTCATCATCCCGCCTTCAATGGAAGTGCTGGAGCAGCGCCTGCGCGGCCGCGGCACTGACAGCGAAGACGCGATAAAGGAGCGCCTTGCAAAGGCCGCGTCGGAACTAGACTTCGCCCTTGGCAAATTTGACATTGAGCTTGTCAACGACGTCCTGGCGGACACTTTCCGCAAGGCGGAGGAACTTACGGACAGATTCATCTCCTTATGAAGATAGCGGTTTACTCAGGCTCCTTCGACCCTCTCCATATAGGCCATCTGGCCATTATGGAGTATCTGACGCAGAAGGAGGACTTTGACTGGGTTTACCTTGTGGTCACCCCCCAGAACCCGCTCAAGGAAGCGGAGAAGGCCCGGACGGGAATGAAGCGCTTCCGCGCCGCAAGGCGCGCTGTGCGCCGTCATCCCGGCCTCAGGGTAAAGGTGGACCGCATAGAACTGCGGATGGAACCTCCGCACTACACCATAAGGACGCTGGAAGCCCTGCGCGAGCGTGAGCCCAAAAACGAATTCACGCTTGTGATAGGGGCCGACAACCTGGAGCGTATGCACAAATGGAAGGCCTATTCCCGCATCCTCAAGGAATTCGGCGTGCTGGTATACCCGCGGCAAGGCGTGGACGCCCAGGCTCTCCAGGAGAGCCTCCTGGCGGAAGACCCGGAGTACAAGATCCGCCTCATTGACGCCCCAATGGTGGACATCTCCTCCACCTTCATACGCGAGGGCCTGCAGAGAGGGGAGAATATGGATAAATGGCTGATGTGACAATTATAACGATATGAAACTTATAGTAGACAGCGGGGCCACCAAGACTGACTGGTGCGCCATCCGCCAGGACGGAACCATAGGACATCTGCGCACGGAAGGCGTAAACCTTACCACTATGCCTTCCCAGTCAATTGACAACTATACCCAAAGGGCCATAGCCGCGCTCAATACCAACTACGAGCTGGTAAGCGAGGTGCACATCTATGCGGCCGGCCTGCTTGAGCCGCGCACCAGCGGAAACGTAGAATACGCTTCCGACCTGCTTGCCGCGGCCCGCGCACTCTGCGGCCACCAGAGCGGCATAGTGGCCATTATGGGAACGGGCTCCAACAGCTGCCTCTATGACGGCCAGAACGTGGTCAAGAACGTCCGCTCCGGCGGTTTCATCCTTGGTGACGAGGGCAGCGCCGCCTGCCTTGGCAAGATGTTCATATCCGATTTCCTCAAGGGACTTGTCCCAAAGGAAGTCGCGGAAGAACTGGAAGCCTCCTTCAAGGTGGATTACAATACCGTTGTAAGGAATGTCTATAAGGGAGAAGCGCCCTCTCGCTACCTGGGCTTCTTTGCCCCGTGGCTCATAGAGAGGTATTCCTCCTGCGAATATATCCACGACCTCATCAAGCTCAACTTCAAGCTTTTCATTGACAGGGCCCTCAGCAGGTATGACTGCAAGGACTATCCCGTGGGCCTTGTAGGAGGGTTCGTGTACAGTCTCAAGGATGTCTTCAGCGAGGTGGCATCGTCCTGCGGAATCCGCATCTCCCGTATTGAGGAGTCCCCTATGAAGGGCCTTATCGAGTATCACAGCAATGATTGAGAAGTATCCTTCAAAGCTGCTTGAAGATGCAGTGGAAGCCATAGGCACCCTTCCCGGGGTGGGGCACAGGAGCGCCCTGCGCCTGGCCCTGCACCTGCTTGGGCAGCCTCAGGACAACGTGCATCATTTCACCGCCGCCATAAACAATCTTGTCGATGGCGTTCATTACTGCAAGGAATGCAGGATGATATCTGACAGCGACACCTGCTCGATATGCTCCGATCCCACCAGGGACCATAAGACAATCTGCGTGGTGGAGAGCGTCAGGGACGTGATGAGCATTGAGAATACCGGCCAGTACAAGGGCGTCTACCACGTCCTGGGCGGCATCATTTCCCCTATAAACGGGATAGGTCCTTCGGACCTGACAATAAAGGAACTTGTTGAAAGGCTTCGCACCCTGCAGGGGCAGGCTGTCGAGGTGATCCTTGCCCTGAGCGGAGACGTGGAGGGCGAGACCACATCGTTCTATATCTACAGGCAGATAGAGCGCCTGGGCGTGAAAGTGACTTCGCTTGCACGCGGCCTTGGCTTTGGGGATGACCTAGAGTATGCGGATTCCCTGACACTTGGGCGCTCGATAGTTAACCGAATAGAATTCAAGCCGTGAGCGTAGTATTGACTGCCATCCTCTTTGCTCTTTCCCTCTGTGCTGACTGCTTTGCCGTGAGCCTCTGCTCCGGCATCACTATGGGTAAGGTCGCCAGGAAGGACACCCTTGTGGTGGCATCGGCTTTTGCCGTAATCCAGACAGCCTTCCTTATGATTGGCTGGGCGTTTGGAAGCGCAGTGGCGCCGCTGATAGGCAGGGTGGCTCCCTGGATAGGATTCCTACTGCTCCTGTATGTTGGAGGAAGCATGGTCCTGGAGGGCATAAAGGGAGAGGCGGAGGCGCTCAACCTGAACGGATTCCGCAATATTGTGCTGGGAGGCCTGGCCACCAGCATAGACGCCCTTGCTGCAGGAATGTCAATGTCATTGAGCGGTGAGTCTTTTTCAATTGCAGCCCCCAAGGCGTTGGCGGTCCTGGTAGTCACATTCCTTAGCGTGGTGCTTGGAATAACCAGCGGCAAGGTACTCGCTGACAAGGTGGGCCGCATAGCCGAAATAATTGGCGGATTAGTGCTTATAGGACTGGGGATAAGTATTCTACTTAAATAATTTTTTCTATATTTGCGCCGTCGGCTTCTCCGTGACGTCGGCTAACCCGTAAGTTTAACACCCTTCCGACTATTGCCGGGACCAACACTGGAAGGATTATGATCAAGATTTTCTACAGGCTCGGGAATGAGATTATGCTCTCCCGGTCTCAAACGGAGTTTGCTACTATCAGCAAAGAAAATGTGCTCTGGATAGATATCCTGGAACCTACAGGAGAAGAAAAAAGGGCAACCGAAACTTTCCTTGGAACGGAAGTACAGAGCCGTGACCAAACAGAGGAGATTGAAAGTTCCTCCCGCTTCTGGGAGGAGGATGAAGGGATATTCGCCAACACGTCCTTCCTGTCACCTGCCGGAGACGAGATGACCACTGACCCGGTATCCTTCATAATCACTGACTATACCCTCACAACGCTGCGTGACATTCCGCTGCGTTCCTTCGACCTGCTTCAAATGAAGTTGCAGGCCAGGCCTGAGTTGTTCCCCGACGCATTCACCCTTTTCCTTGAGATAATGGAGAAGAGGGTGGACCTTGACGCGGACATCGTGGAGCTGTTCGCAAAGGACACCTCCCAGTACAGCAAGCGAATCAACCAGCAGGAAGATATCAACGAGGCCTTCCTCCTGGACATAAACCAGTTGCAGGAGAACGCAATGCTCATCAGGGCCAACATAGTGGACAAGCAAAGGCTCCTTTCCAACCTTGTCAAGAGCCACCGCTGCCCAAAGGATCCTGAACTGCGAGAAGAGATCAACGTGCTCATACAGGACATAGCATCCCTCATAAACCATATCAACTTTACGTTTGAAAGGCTTGAGTATCTGCAGGATACGGTGCTGGGAATCATCAACCTGGACCAGAACAGGATAATGAAGATCTTTACCGTGATCACCTTGCTCATTATGCCTGCCACTTTCGTGGCCAGCTTCTATGGAATGAACGTGGCCCTGCCGTTTGACAAGTACCGCCTGGCGTGGCTTGGGATACTGGGCGTTATGGCCCTGTTCGCATTTCTTTTATGGTATGTTTTCCGTAAAAAGAAAATGTTGTAAATCAATTATTTTTACTATATTTGCGCGCTCTATTTGGAGGGCGCTTTTTTTGACCCCTCCAAACAGCACAAAACATAATGTTAAACCCCTAGTTTGTTTTAATTTACAATTATGGAAGAAGAAGTAAAAGTTGTTGAAGCACAGGAAACTCCTGAAGTACAGGAAGCTCCCGTAGCACAAAAAGAAACCAAGAAGAGTTCTCTGAACGCTTCAGTCGCCCCTGAGGATTTCGACTGGGACGCTTTTGAGCAGGCCGACTATTATGGCGGCACCAGCAAGGAGGATGTAAAGGCCGCTTACGACCAGACCCTCTCAAAGGTTGTTGAAAATGAAGTTGTAGAAGGTGAGGTTACCGCTATCAACAAGCGTGAGGTAATCGTATCCATCGGCGGAAAGAGCGAGGGTGTCATCTCCGCTCCCGAGTTCCGTTACAACCCTGACCTCAAGGTCGGTGACAAAGTAGAAGTGTTCGTAGAGAGCGCTGAGGACAAGAAGGGCCAGCTTGTAATTTCTCACAAGAAGGCACGCGCCCTCAAGTCTTGGGATAGAGTTAACGAGGCCTACAACAGCGGCGAGATCGTAAAGGGCTTCGTAAAGACCCGCACAAAGGGTGGTATGATCGTGGACGTATTCGGAATCGAGGCATTCCTTCCGGGTTCACAGATCGACATCAAGCCTATCAGGGATTATGACGTTTACGTTAACCAGCCAATCGACCTCAAGATTGTCAAGATCAACCAGGAGTTCCGCAACGTGGTTGTATCCCACAAGGCTCTCCTCGAGGCAGAGCAGGAGCAGAAGCGTTCCGAGCTTATCGGCAAGCTTGAGAAGGGCCAGGTACTGGAGGGTGTTGTAAAGAACATCACCAACTACGGAGTATTCGTAGACCTTGGCGGAGTGGACGGTCTCATCCACATTACAGACCTCTCTTGGGGCAGGATCAACCATCCGGAAGAGGTTGTTACACTTGACGAGAAGATCAAGGTGGTTGTCCTTGACTTCAACGAGCAGCAGAAGAGGATCGCCCTTGGACTCAAGCAGCTTACCGCTCATCCTTGGGATAACCTCGATCCTAACCTGGGCGTAGGCGACAAGGTTCGCGGAAAGGTAGTCCTCATTGCAGACTACGGCGCATTCGTAGAGATTGAGCCGGGCGTAGAGGGACTCATCCACGTATCTGAGATGTCCTGGAGCCCCAGGCTTCACTCAGCACAGGAATTCCTCAAGGTTGGCGACGAGGTTGAGGCCCAGATCCTTACCCTTGACCGCGAGAACCGCAAGATGTCCCTTGGTCTCAAGCAGCTTTCTGCAAATCCTTGGGAGAGCATCCGCGAGAAATACCCTGTTGGCTCACAGCAGAAGGCAGTTGTACGCAACATCACCAACTTTGGCGTATTCGCAGAGCTGGAGGACGGCGTAGAGGGACTGGTTCACATCAGCGACCTTTCCTGGAACAAGATCAAGCATCCTTCAGAGGTTGTAGCCCCTGGTGACACAATCGACGTACAGATCCTTGACTTTGACGAGGCAAGCCACAAGCTCAGCCTTGGCCACAAGCAGGTTCTCCCCAACCCTTGGGACGAGATCGAGAAGAACTTCCCTGTAGGTTCTACAGTAGAGGGAACAATCGCTTCCGCTACCGATAAGGGAGCTACCGTTACCTTCGAGGGAACTGACGCAGAGGGATTCGTTTACAGCCGCGACCTTGTAAAGGAAGACGGCAAGCAGGCAGTTGTAGGAGAGAAGCTCCCGTTCAAGGTAGTTGAACTCCGCCGCAGCACCCGCAGGATCCTCCTCTCACACCTCAGGACTTACTCAGAGGCTAAGGAGAGGGCTGCAGCAGCCGAGCAGGACAACACCAAGAAGGCTGTAAAGAAGATCAACGCCAATGTCGAGAGGACAACCCTCGGTGACATCGACGCCCTTGCAGCACTCAAGGACAAACTCGAGAAAGGTGAGTAATTTCATACTAACTGTACTGGGTACGGCATCGGCCGTGCCCATTGCAGACAGAAATCCAAGCGCCCAAGTACTGAACGTGCACGGGCGCTTGTTCTTGATAGACTGCGGCGAGGGCACCCAGCAGCAGTTCAGGCGTCTGCACCTGTCTTTCCTGAAAGTGGAGGCCATATTCCTGTCGCATATCCACGGGGACCACTGCCTGGGAATCTTCGGGCTGCTGTCCACTATGTCAATGTATGGACGCACGCAGCCCCTGCGCATTTTTGCGCCCCGTGCCTTCGGCCCAATACTCAAGTTCTACCAGAGTTACTTTGGTGCCGATGACACCTTCCAGGTGGAGCACGTGGTTCTGGATGCGAAGGAGCCGCAGGAAATCCTGAGCGTGGGAGAGCTCAGCGTGAGCGCGTTCCCGCTGAGGCACAAGATAGAGTGCTATGGCTTCGGCTTTACATACAGGGGGAACTATGCGTATGCGTACTGCAGCGACACGGCGCCGTTCCCGGAGCTTTCCACCTGGGTGAAGGGCGTGAAGTACCTGTACCACGAATGCACCTACACCAGGGAGCACGCGGAAAAGGCCGTGGCGCGCTACCATTCCGTGACGGACGATGCTGCGCGATGCGCGCTTGAGGCCGGAGCGGAGAGGCTGGTGATAGGGCACTACTCCTCTCGCGTGAGGGACCTGTCCCAGTTCCAGAGGGAATGTCAGGAAACTTTCCCGGAGACAGTGGCGGCAAATGATGGAGATGTCTTTGAGATTTATTAACTTTGGGATATGAAGAAGTTAGTTACATTTTTCGCATTTTGCGTGTGTGCATTTCTGGCAGCGGATGCCCAGACAAATACAAATCCGCAGCAGACTTATATAGACACCTATAACAAGATTGCCATCAGCGAGATGCAGCGCAGCGGCATTCCTGCCAGCATCACACTGGCACAGGGAATGCTGGAGAGCCGTTACGGCCTGTCAGACCTTGCAGTCAGGGGAAACAACCACTTTGGAATCAAGTGCCACGACTGGAAAGGCCGCAGTATGATAATGGACGATGAAAGGAAAGGGGAGTGCTTCCGTGCATACGACACCCCTGAGGAGTCTTTTGCGGACCATTCTGATTTCCTGCGTTTCAGGGACCGTTACCGCTTCCTCTTCGATTACGATGTAACGGACTACCGCTCCTGGGCATACGGCCTCAGCAAGGCCGGCTATGCAACGGATCCGGAGTATCCCGCAAAGCTCATAAAACTCATAGAGGACTACAAGCTTGACCAGTATGACAAGCTGAGCCGCAGGGACCAGCGCAACCTCCCGGAGACCCCGACACGCCTGGAGGCAGTGTCAAGGCTTGAGGGAAAGGCGTTGGAGAAATTCTCCTTCCCCCTGTCACGTGCCGTATATTCACAGAACGACGTTCCTTTCATCTATGTTCAGGAAGGGGAGACCTTCAAGAGTATAGCTGAGTCCAACAACTTGTTCTTCAAGGAGTTGCTCAAGTTCAACGACCTCTCCAAGGAAAAGGAACTCAAAGCCGGAGACGTTGTCTACCTCAAGAAAAAGAAGAAAGAGTCCAAGAAGGGACTTGACAAATACGTTGTCGAGAATGACGGTGAGGACCTTTGGGATATCTGCCAGCGCTTTGCAGTTCAGCAGAAGGAGATTGAAAAGCTCAACGGATTTGACAAGAAACACGTTCTTCGTGAGGGAGATATGATTCTGCTCCGCAAGGTTAAGGCTAAGAAATGACCTCCAAGAAGAAATCCGGAAAGAAAAAACAGGCGCCAAAGAAGACCAGTGCACTGAAAATCCTGGTCTTCCTGGCGCTTTTTGTTTTTGCCGTCATAGTGGGCGGCTATTTCTGGAACTGGTACAGCGACAACCGCAGGCCCAACTTTATGCGGGAAGCTGTGATATATGTCCGCGAGGATTCTACCGTGGACGAGGTCTATGCCCAGTTGATAAACGAGGCCGGCGTAAAGCGCCCCTACAGCCTGGATCACGCATTCAGGGACAAGCAGGTGGCGGAATATATGCAGCCAGGCCGCTATGAGATAAAGCCGGAATACACCAGCGTGTACGTTGCGCGAATGCTCAATAACTGCTGGCAGACTCCGGCCAAGCTGGTGCTTTCAGGCACTATGCGCCTGAAAAGCCAGTTGGCCTCAAAGATCAGCAGCCAGTTGATGATTGACTCCCTTGACGTTATCAGCGCACTGTCTGACAAGGACTTGCTAGCGCAGTACGGGTTCACTCCGCAGGATGTGTTTTCATTGTTCATCCCGGATACCTATGAGATGTGGTGGACGGCGGATATGAAGGACGTGCTGGCTAGCCAGAAGAAGGCGTACGACGCCTTCTGGACGCCCGAGCGCCTTGCAAAGGCAAGGGCGCAGGGGCTCAACCAGAAGGAAGTCTCCATAATTGCATCCATTGTAAGCGGAGAGACCAATTATGAGCCTGAAATGCCAAAGATTGCGGGCGTTTACCTGAACAGGCTCAGGATTGGAATGAAGCTCCAGGCCGATCCTACCGTTGCCTACTGCCTCAATTATGAGGTGAACAGGATACTCAACAAGCACTTGCAGATAGATTCCAGGTATAACACCTATAAGTACGCGGGACTTCCTCCGGGGCCTATAGCAGTCCCAAGCAAGGCCTGCCTTGACGCCGTCCTCAATCCGGAAGGCAATTATCTGTATTTCTGCGCCAATTCAAATTTCGACGGCTCCCACCTGTTCGCCACAAACTATACGCAGCACCTGCGCAACGCGCGGGCGTTCCAGCACGCGCTTGACGCGCGGGGCAGGTAGGGGAATCCCTATTTCTTTTTCTTGATGGTGGCAGGAACGGATTTTTCCTGCCATACTACCTTTTGTATGCGGTAAGGATATAACTCCTTCATCCTTGGGGCGTTGGGGCAGTCGCTGCGGTGAATCTTGATGCCGGCGGTGCGGGTTACAAAGCCAAAGACGTCGTCGCCGTACTGAGGGTTGCAGCAGGCGGCCATCTTGTACTCAAGGCCCTTTACGCCCTTGGCGTTAATCACCATTATCTCGTTGCTGGGGCTCCATTCCTCCTTGACGGCCTTCTTTTCCTCCTTCTCGTTTGTGCGGAGTACTAGCAGGTCCGGATTCTGGATGTAGGTCTTGATGTCGTTTACATCAATCTCTCCGCGCCCAATGGCTGCCATAAACGATATCACGGAGGAGAACTTGAGGTAGTGCATCATATCTGCCACCTGGTCGTCCCCAAGGGTAAGTTTCCAGTTCTTGAGCCTCCTTTGCAGCAGCTCGCGCCCCTGCGCGGCCTGGCTGCGCAGTTCTGCGTCAAGCTCAACCTTGATCTTGCTGCGGGCCTTGGCGGTGACAACGTAGCCCAGCCAGTCCGCGTTGGGCTTCTGGCTCTTGCTGCTCATTATCTCCACCACGTCTCCGGTATGGAGCTTCTCCTTTATGGAGACGGCCTTGCCGTTGATACGGCCTCCGGTGCATTTGCAGCCCAGGCCTGTGTGTATGTTGAAGGCGAAATCAAGCACTGAGGCTCCCGCGGGAAGGATTCGGAGCTCCCCGGTAGGGGTGAATACGAATACTTCCGAACTGGGAGGCGAAGGCAGGTCTTCAGACTTTGTGTCAAATTTATGCTCCAGGTTGTAGCGGACGCTTTTCAGCCAGGTGTCCATTGCCTGCTCGTGCTTTATGCCCTTGTAGGACCAGTGCGCGGCCTGGCCGTTCTCCGCTTCGGCATCCATTCGCTTGGTGCGGATCTGAACCTCAAGATAGGCTCCCTGGGCGTTCTTTACGGTAATGTGGAGGGATTCGTAGCCGTTGGGCTTGGGGTTGGTGATCCAGTCCCGCAGGCGGGATGTATCGGCCTCGTATTCCTCGGTCACGTAGGAGTAGACGTTCCAGCAGAGCTCTTTTTCAAGGGCGTGGTCCTCAGGGTCGCAGTCAATGATGAAGCGGATGGCAAAGACGTCGTAGACGCCCTCGAACGGTACTTTTTGCACCTGCATCTTCTTGTAGATGGAGTATGCGGCCTTGGTGCGCACCTTGAGCTTGTACTCTATGCCGGCCTTGCGGAGCTTGTCCTCCAGCGGGCGGATGAATTCCGCGGTAAGCCTTATGCGGTCCTTCTCCGTGGCCTTGAGCTTGCGGCTGATCTCCTTGTATTGCTCGGGTTCGGCATAATTGAAGTAGATGTCCTCCATCTCGCGCTTGATGTTGTACAGGCCAAGCTGGTGGGCGAGGGGGATGTACAGCATAAGGGTTTCCAGGATTATCCTTTCCCTGGACTGCTTGGAGAAGATGCTCAGGGAGCGCATTACTTCAAGGCGATCCGCTATCTTGAGAACCGTCACGCGGGGATCGCGGGAGTACTGGACTATGAGTTTCTTGTAGTTCTCTGCCTCAAGGCGCGTGTCCTTTGGCCTGATGCCGGCAATCTTGTTGAGGCCGTCCACCAGGATTTTTACATCCTCCGGGAATTCGCTTATGTCAACCTCTGGATGGAAGCGCGTGGCTTCGTGCAGGTATACGGCGGCAATGCAGGTCTCCGGAAGGCCTATCTCGTCCGCCACTATGCGCGCAACGGCGCTGGCGTGCTCGTACATAGGCGCTCCGTTCCCCCTTACATCACCGGCAAGCGCCTTAGCGGCAACCTCCCTGGCTCTTTGAAGCAAGCGTTCCATAAGCGTTTAGAATCAAATGTAAATATATAATAAAAAATACAATGTTTTAACTTATAATTTATAACTAAAACGCAATTGAGATTTTAGTTTGCTCTCTTGAAAAGGCCCTCCAGAGGCTATATTTGAAGTAAAATCAGACAAATAGTTATAGACTGAAATAGTCTAAGATATTGATATATAGCAAATTAATAATATTTAATTTGGAATATTAAATATTTGTAACTATAATTGCATCAGAAAAGCAATGTTAGTTAGCAGTTATCAAATAGTTGTATAGACAAAAAGTTAGTAGTGTATTTGCCTTGAGGGCAAAAAACAACAGGGACGGAGAAATCCGGCCCTGTTGTTTTTTATGCATCTTTCCAGACTTTGAGGTATTGCTGGAGGGCCCACATTTCATCGCGGTACTTGGCGGCGGCGGCAAAATCCAGGTCCGCCGCGGCCTTTTTCATACGGCGGCGGGACTCTTCTACCATCTTTTCGACCTGGGGCCGGCCCATTGAGCGGATCACCGGATCCTGGAGCACGGCGGCCAGGTCTGCGGCAATGTAGCCGTCAACGTAGGCGCTGGTTTCCTCGCGAACGGAATCGTGCCCGAGGCCCACGGAAACGCTGCCGCGGCCAAGCTCGCTGGGGCTTGGGATGTAGCGGGGATTGTCGTAGGAGTTGGGGGCGCTGACGCGGCCGGAAGGCCCGTTGTCCCGCCCCAGCTCGCTTGCAAGCACGTTCTGCCGCACCTCTATCTGCTGTGGCGTGATGCCGTGGAGCTTGTTGTATTCCATCTGCTTTGCCCTGCGGCGGTTGGTCTCGCGGATGGTTTCGTCCATAGATTTGGTTATGGTGTCGGCATACATAATTACAAGGCCGTTCACGTTCCTGGCGGCCCTGCCGGCTGTCTGGGTCAGGGAGCGGGTGGTTCGCAGGAAACCTTCCTTGTCTGCGTCCAGGATGGCTACCAAGGAAACCGTGGGGATGTCAAGGCCTTCGCGGAGCAGGTTCACGCCCACCAGCACGTCGAAAAGTCCGCGCTTGAAGTCCTCTATGATCTCAACCCTCTCCGTGGTGTCTATGTCAGAATGCATATAGCGGCTGCGGACGCCGGCGCGTGCAAGGTAACCGTCCAGTTCCTCAGCCATCCGCTTGGTGAGGGTGGTTACCAGCACGCGCTCATCATTTTCCGCGCGCTTGAGGATCTCTTCCAGGAGATCGTCCACCTGATTCTCGATGGGTCGTACCTCTATAGGCGGGTCAAGCAGGCCGGTGGGGCGTACGATCTGCTCTACAACCAAGCCTTCCGATTTCTCCAGCTCATAATCTGCCGGGGTTGCGCTCACGTACACCTTCTGTCCGGTAATCTGCTCGAATTCCTCAAAGGTAAGCGGCCTGTTGTCGCTTGCGGCCGGGAGCCTGAAACCATATTCCACCAGAACGGATTTACGGGAATGGTCTCCGCCGAACATTGCGTGCACCTGAGGCAGGGTTACGTGGCTCTCGTCAATGAAAGTTATGAAATCCTTTGGGAAATAGTCCAGCAGGCAGAACGGCCTCTGGCCCGGCTCGCGCCCGTCAAAGTAACGGGAATAGTTCTCTATTCCGGGGCAGTAGCCCATTTCCTTTATCATTTCCAGGTCATATTCCACCCTCTGTTTAAGACGCTTGGCCTCCAGACCCTTGCCAATCTCGTTGAAGTAGTCAAGCTGGCGCTTGAGGTCGTCCTGGATATGACTTACGGCGGCTATGCTGCGCTCCTTGGTGGTCACGAAGTTGTTGGCCGGATAGATGTTTATCTGGTCAATGGAGTCTATGTGCGCGCCCGTAACGGGGTCTATGATGCTCAGGGAATCCACTTCGTCCCCGAAGAATTCTATGCGTACGGCGTCGTCAGCGCCGCTTAGGTACACGTCCACCGTGTCTCCGTGTACGCGGAAGCTGCCGCGCTTGAAATCCGCCTCCGTGCGGTTGTAAAGCGCGTCCACCAGCTGGTACAGCAGGCGCGTCAGGCTGCGCTTTTCCCCCCGTTTCACGGGGATAGTCTGCGCGTGGAAGTCTTCCGGGTTTCCTATGCCGTAAAGGCAGGAAACGCTGGAAATGACTATCACGTCGCGCCTGCCGCTGAGCAGCGACGACGCGGCGCTCAGGCGCAGCTTCTCAATCTGGTCGTTGATGCTGAGGTCCTTCTCTATGTACGTGTCCGTAGAGGGGATGTAGGCCTCCGGCTGATAGTAATCGTAGTAGGATACGAAGTACTCTACCGCATTGTCCGGGAAGAAGGTCTTGAACTCTCCGTACAGCTGCGCCGCCAGCGTCTTGTTGTGGCTCAGGATGAGCGCCGGACGCTGCAGGTTGGCAATGACGTTGGCCATTGTGAAGGTCTTACCGGAGCCGGTGACCCCCAGCAAAGTAACATCACCAACGCCCTGGTTGAGAGCGTTGGTGAGTTGCGCGATGGCCTCCGGCTGGTCTCCGGCCGGCTTGTATGAAGATTCAAGCCTGAACTTCATCTAGTCAGCTTTCTTTTCCGGATCCCTTGTGCTGCCAAAGTTCACGGCCATATCTCCGGTGGCGTTCTTTCCAAAATCGTAGTCCTTGCCAGGAAGGATTGCGTTGAGGATGATACCTGCGAGGGCAGCCACTGCGAGACCGCTGAGAGAGGTGAAGCCAATGCTGATTGCGTCGTTGGCCCCGTACTTGATACCGATAGCAAGAACCAGGATAAGGGCTGCGATTATCAAGTTGCGGGACTCAGTGAAATCTACCTGGTTCTCGATGAGGTTCCTGATACCCACGGCGGAAATCATACCGTAGAGCACAAGCGAAACGCCACCGATTGTAGCTGCCGGCATTGCGCCTATCAGGGCGGCGAACTTGGGGCAGAAACTCAGGACGATTGCAAATACGGCCGCAAGGCGGATTACCCTTGGATCGAATACCTTTGTGATGTTGAGCACGCCGGTGTTCTCTCCGTAGGTGGTGTTGGCAGGAGCGCCGAACAGGGAGGCGAGGGCTGTTGCAAGTCCGTCTCCCATAAGTGTCCTGTGAAGGCCCGGCTCCTCAAGGTAGTTGATGCCCACCGTAGAGGAGATGGCGCACATATCGCCGATGTGCTCAACCATTGTAGCAAGGGAGATTGGCACAATTGCGATGATGGCGGCCACGATGAGGCTCCAGTTGGGGTTCTTGAACACTGCGAACGCAGTGTTGCCCCACTGGAACGGGAGGCCTACCCAGGCGGCATCCTTGACGCCGGAGAAATCAGCGAGGCCGAAGCAGGCGGCTACTATGTACGAACCCAGCACTCCAAGAAGGATAGGCACTATCTTGATCATTCCCTTGCCCCAGATGTTGCATACGACGATGATTGCAACGGCCAGGAGGGCGATCCACCAGTTCTGGGCGCAATTCTGGATTGCAGAGCCTGAAAGGGTGAGACCGATTGCGATGATGATGGGGCCTGTCACTACAGGAGGGAAGAATTTCATAACTTTCTTGGCTCCGAATGCAGCGAAGAGTCCTGCAAGGATAAAGTACACGAGTCCTGCGCAGAAAACGCCGATGCAGGCGTAAGGAAGAGCCTGCTGAAGCGTAAGTCCGTAACTGTCCATTCCCATCTGGGAAACGGCGGCGTATCCCCCCAGGAAAGCGAAGGAAGATCCAAGGAATGCAGGAACCTTGAATTTGGAACAAAGATGGAAGATCAGGGTTCCAAGGCCGGCGAAAAGAAGCGTTGCAGATACGGAGAGACCTGTGATTACAGGTACGAGGATGGTGGCTCCGAACATTGCGAACAAGTGCTGGAAGCCAAGAAGAGTCATTTTGCCTGCGCCAAGCTGGCGGGCATCATAAATAGGTTGGTTTGAGCCGCTTTGTTTCATACTCTAAAGATACGCATAAAACGGCCGCGCATCTTTCGTGCGCGGCCGTTAGTTTTTAACATAGTTGTAAACAACTATTTAAGCAATTCGCGACTGCGGGCGATGAAATCCGCCAGGTCCTTGCCCTTGAGCATTCCGTTCTCCAGCAAAGCAAGGTCAGCCACCTGCTTGAGAAGGGTGCCGTTGTTCTCCCTGTCGGCCCAAATCCTGGCTATGACGGGATTCTGCATATTGACTATAATGTTGTAAGCCTCAGGCATTTCCTTGTAGTAGTTCATACCTCCGCTAAGCGCGCTCATCTCCCTGAAGCGGCGCATAAACTCGCTCTGGGTGATGGTTACCGGGGCGGCCTGCTCGCCAAGGTTCCTGGCTTCTACATAGTAGTCGTTTCCGGCGGGGAGGACTGACTTGAACAGTTCGTCAAGGGTCTTCTTGTCCTCTTCGCTCATTTCCGGCTTAACCTCTTCCTGCTTGGGGATCAGGTTCTCCGCATTGTCGGAGTCCACGCGGCAGAAGCGGCAGTCCTCCATCTTCTGCTCCAGCAGGTTCACGAAGTGTGAGTCCAGTTCGCAGTCCAGAAGGAGCACGTCGTATCCCAGGTTCTTTGCCTGCTCTATGCGTGAGTATTGCTCCTGGAGGTTGGTGGCATACAGGAATACCACCTTCTTGTCCTTGTCCGTCTGGGTAGGGGCCACGGCGTTCTTGTACTCGTCAAGGCTGAAGTACTTGCCTTCAGTGTTCTTGAGGAGGGCGAACTTGACGCCCCTTTCGCCGAACTTCTCGTCGGACAGCATACCGTACTCTATGAACAGCTTGATGTTGTCCCATTTCTCCTCCAGCTGTGCCCTCTGCTCCTTGAAGATCTCCTCAAGCCTGTCCGCAACCTTGCGGGTGATGTAGGTGGAGATCATCTTCACGTTCCTGTCGCTCTGCAGGTAGCTGCGGCTTACGTTTAGAGGGATGTCCGGGGAGTCTATGACTCCGTGAAGAAGGGTGAGGAAGTCAGGCACAATGTTGTCCACGTGGTCCGTGACGAACATCTGGTTGCAGTACAGCTGTATCTTGTGCTTGTCAATGGCCATCCTCTCCTTGATCTTGGGGAAGTACAGCACACCTGTAAGGTTGAACGGATAGTCCACGTTCAGGTGGATGTAGAACATAGGATCTTCCTCCGTGGGGTAAAGGTCACGGTAGAACTTCATATAGTCCTCTTCCTTGAGGTCTGCGGGGGCCTTTGTCCAGATGGGCTCTATGTTGTTGATGACGTTGTCCTTGTCCGTGTCAACGTACTTGCCGTCCTTCCACTCCTGCTCCTTTCCAAAGATGATCTTGACAGGCATAAACTTGCAGTACTTGTGGAGCAGCTCCTGGATCTTTGTGCGGCTTGCGTATTCTGCGCAGTCATCGTCCAGGTACATTGTGATCACGGTGCCGCGGGTCTTCTTGGTGCTTTCGCCCATCTTGTACTCCGGAGAGCCGTCGCAGGTCCACTTGACTGCCGCTGCGCCTTCCTTCCAGGAAAGGGAGTCTATGGTCACCTTCTTGGAAACCATAAAGGCGGAGTAGAATCCCAGTCCAAAGTGGCCTATTATGCTGCCAATCTGGTCCTTGTATTTCTCCAGGAACTCCCCGGCGGAGGAGAATGCAATCTGGTTGATGTATCTGTCAACCTCTTCTTCCGTCATTCCCACGCCGCTGTCGCGTACCTTGAGGATCTTCTTCTCTTCGTCAAGTTCAATGCGGATGTCAGTGTTGCCAAGGTCTCCCTTGAAGTCTCCGCTTGATGCCAGCGCCTTGATCTTCTGCGTTGCATCGACGGCGTTGGCCACTATTTCCCTGATGAAAATGTCCTTGTCAGAATAGAGGAATTGCTTGATTACAGGAAAGATGTTTTCAGTTGTTACGCCAATCTTTCCCTTGGTTTGAGTACTTGCCATAATATAAAATGTCTCCTTTTAGATTTCGTTTTTCTAAAAGGAGACTGGTCAAAATATATTCCAATAGTGGGATTTATGCCATATTGTCAGTCTTGGTGACTATTTGTACATAAAGCGCTTGATACTCATCTTAGGAGTCTTCTCGAACGGAGCGAGAACCACTTCTACCTTTGAGATCTGGCTGTACTTGGGGAATATGCGGTTAACGTTGTGGCGGATCTGCTCCGGAATGTCGGAAACGGCCTCCTGGTCAAGCTTGTCCTTCTTGATGGCCTCTGCGTCAAGGTAAACCAGGGCGATGAGCGCGCCTGCGCGGTCAACTACTACAGACTCTCCAACGTAGTTCTGGTTGTTGATCACGGCCTCGAGCTCCTCAGGATAGATGTTCTGTCCGTTGGCGGAGAGGATCATTGTCTTGCAGCGTCCCTTGATGAAGATGTTGCGGTCCTTGTCCATAATTCCAAGGTCTCCGGTACGGAGATATCCGTCCTCCGTGAAAGCGTTGGCGCTGGCCTCGGGGTTGTTGAAGTATCCGCTGCAAATGTTGAGTCCCTTTGCAAGGATTTCTCCGGCGATGTGCTCGGGATCTTCAGAATCGATCTTCACCTCTGCGCAGTCTACTGCCTGGCCGCAGGAGCCGGGAGCGTAGATTGATGCGTCAGCGTAAGCAAGGAGAGGGGAGGCCTCGGTCATACCGTAGCCAACCGTATAGCGGATTCCAATCTTGCGGAATACCTTCTCTACCTCCGGATTCAGTGCTGCGCCGCCCATAATGAAGTTGCGTACCTTTCCGCCGAAGGCTTCCTCCAGTTTCTGTCCTATCTTCCTGTAGATAACCTTTCCAATTCCCGGAAGGGCAAGGAGTATCTTCATATACCACTTGCTGATGACAGGCTTGATGCTTGACTTGTAAACCTTCTCCATTACCAGAGGAACGGTGCAGACCATATAAGGCTTCACGTCCTTCATTGCCTTGAGAAGCAGGGTGGGGGAAGGGGTCTTGCCAAGGTAGTGGATTGTACAGCCGTAGCAAAGAGGGTAAACGAACTCGAAAGCGAGACCGTAGATGTGTCCCATAGGGAGCATTGAAACTATATCGTCCTCGTCATCAACATAGATGTGGCGGTAGGCGTAGTCAACCATAGCGGTGAAGCCTTCGTAGCGGAGCATAACACCCTTAGGCGCGCTGGTTGTTCCTGAAGTGTAGTTGATTATGCTGAGGTCCTTGGCGTTGTCCTTGGGGTAGCAGACGTTGTCCCTGCTGAATCCCATAGGGTATTTCTTCTTGAAATTGGCGTCTATGCTGTCAAAAGCGTCCTTGACGTCATCGTTGGCGTAGTAAAGGAGAGTGTAGTCTGAGTTGTCCACTACTGCCAAAAGCTTGGGAGTTGTTGCTTTGTCAATCTTGTCCCAGATTTCCTTGTCAGTGAAAAGGATGAGGGCCTCGGAATGATCCGTAAGGTGGCCGATAGCCTCGGGGGTGAAGTCGCTGAGGATAGGAACTACAACTGTCTCATAGGTGTTGATGGCCAGGAAGGTGTTTGCCCAGCGGGCGGTGTTCTTTGCGCTGAGGGCAATCTTGTCGCCCTTCTTGATTCCTGCAGCCTGGAAGAAAAGGTGGAATTTCTCTATGTTCTCCGCCATCTTGCCGTAGGAGATTGTCTCGCCTTTATAGTTGCACAGGGCAGGCCTGTCCCAATCTCTCTTGATAGTCTGTTCAAGTATACTGAAATAATGTTCCATAATGTTTTGTAAAAAGTTGTGCAAATTTACCCTCTATTGCGCGCGTACCCAACTCTTTTTTGTGGAATGTGGCGAAAAATGCCGATATTTGGGGCGAACTGCCAATATATGTGGCGAAATCATATGAAAAGAAAACCCATAGTAGCGCTTATTTACGACTTTGACGGGACCCTTTCTCCCGGCAATATGCAGGAATTTGGTTTTATCCAGGCGGTAGGGAAGACCCCCGCTGAATTCTGGGCCCTGAGCGACAGCATTGCAAGGGGACAGGATGCCTCCAACGTCCTGGCCTATATGAAACTGATGTTCGACGAGGCTCACAAGAACGGCATACGCCTGCGCAAGGACAGCTTCAAGTCCTTCGGGCGTGACATAGAACTGTTCGATGGCGTCAAGGAGTGGTTCTCCCTGGTCAATGAATATGGCCGCACACACGGCGTTCGCATAGAGCACTACATCAACTCCTCCGGCCTCAAGGAGATAATCGAAGGAAGCAGCATAGCCCAGGAGTTCAAGCACATATTCGCAGGCACTTTCATATATGACGATAACGGAGACGCCCAGTGGCCTGGAATTGCCGTAGACTACACCGCCAAGACCCAGTTCCTTTTCAAGATAAACAAGGGTATCTTCAGCGCCCAGGACGCCAAGGTGGTCAACTCCAGCATCGCGGAAGACAAGAAGCGCATCCCGTTCACCCATATGATCTATTTTGGGGACGGAGAGACTGATGTCCCCTGTATGAAGATAGTCACTATGTTCGGCGGTCACTCCATTGCGGTCTATAATCCCACCAACGACAAGAAGAAGGCCACGGCCTTCAAGCTCAAGCGTCAGGGACGCGTGAGCTTCACGGCTCCGGCCGTCTTCACAAAAGAAAGTCGCGCATACGAAGTGGTATGCGCGATCATAGATAAGATCCGTGCAGACGTCACTCTGCAGGCTCTTTCACGCTAGTCCTTTACCAGACGCACGTCAAATATCCTGGCTCCCATTGCATTGGCCTGTCCGCGGAAGGTGATCTTCACCTTGTCCTTGCCCTGGAGCGAGGATTTGGGAAGGGCGTATTCCTTGCGCTCTATCTTCTTCTGCCCTGTGGCGGGGAAGTTGGTCTCGCTGATGACAAGCTCATCGTCTACAAGGATATCCAGGGCACGCGGCATATTGGGGTTGTTGGAGGTCTCGTTGCCCCAGTAACCTACGCTCAGTGAGAGGTCTTCCAGGTTGTCAGTGAACAGCTCGTAGCTGAAGTAGCCGCCGCGGCGGATGGTGCGGTAGGGCTTGTTGCTCTCGTTTCCTGTAGAGGAGTTCTCCTGGCTCATTTTGTGGTCTATCTCAGGCTGCTGCTCGCCAGGTGTCACGGCGTCAATGGTGCGGCGGTCAAGCGCAAGCATTGCAGCCTCGTCTGCGCGTATCTGGGCAAGCATATCGTCATATCCGTCTTCCGTAAGGTTCAGGAAGTAGATTGCATAGCGGCTGTCGTGCAGGTAGAAGAATGGCTCAAGCTCCAGGTTGTCGTATTTGCGGTCGTTGAAAAGGCCGGCAACGGTATAGTGGAGGGGCTTTCCTGCTACAGGCTGCATATGCTGGATTAGGTTCTCCACCTTGCTGCGGGAGCCAACCATAATAGGGGTCTCGTCAATAGGGACAAGCGGACCTGAAGCGATGTGGGCCCAGCGGCCGTCATCGGAGAGGAGTCCGTCAAGGTGCTCGTTGCCAGTCCTTGCGGCCAGGACGATAGGGCCTTTCTTGACTGCCAGGTACTGAGGAACGTACTCGAGTTCTTCTACTGTAACCTTCATAGGGAGGCTGATCTCAACAACGTCTCCGTTCTTCCACTTGCGGTCAATCTCCACATAGGACTGAGGAGTTGCGCCTGCTGCGTATTCCTGTCCGTTCACCTTGATGCTGTATCCGGCATCTGTCCATTCAGGGCAGCGGATGAACATCTTGAACTTCTTGGACTTCTTGAGGTTGACAGTGATCTTGCTGCCCTCCTCGTACGGGAAGTTGGTCTCCTGTGTAATGGTGGCCTTGTTCTCCTTCCAGTTGAGCCTGGATGCTACAAAGAGGTTCACGCGGAGCTCCGATGCGCCGTCGTGGGTGTAGATGAACTCGCCATATTTGCCGTGGTTCTCCATTCCCGTGCCTACGCAGCACCACATTCCGTTGTTGACGGTGGAGTAGACGCGGTAGTGGGCGGGGCGCATAGACGTAAAGTAAACGTATCCTCCGTGCTCAGGATGCTGGGTGGAAAGGATGTGGTTGTACATTGCCTTCTCGTAGAAATCCGCATACTTTGCATCGGGGTCGATTGCAAAGAGGAACTCAGTGAGTTTGAGCATATTGTGCGTGTTGCAGGACTCAGGGCCCTCGCGGTGCTCAATGTAACTGATGTAGTCCTCCTTGGCAGGGAAGTGCTCGCTGCGGCTGTTGCCGCCGATGACTACGGAGCGGTAGTTGGAAACCCTGTCCCAGAAGAACTCTGCGGCCTCGCGGAAGACGGGATCTCCGTCCTGCTGGACTACGCGCGCGTAACCCACTGCCTTTGGCACCTGGGTGTTTGCGTGCTTGTTGTCAAGGTTGTCGATGTGGGAGGCCATTGCATCCAGCAGCTGGTGATGGCAGAAGCGCTTGGATGCGTTGAGGTACTTTATGTCCCCGGTCATCTGGTACGCATCGGCAAAAATCTCGTTCATTCCTCCGAACTCAGTGTTGCACATCTGCTCCATCTGCTCGTCGGTGAAGTCCTGGAAGATTGTCATACCCCAGTCGCACATCTTGAGGAACATATCCTTTGCCTCTTCAATTCCGGCATACTGCCAGGCGTCGCGGATGCCGGCGTACAGCTTGTGTACGTTGTACCAGGGTACCCAGGCGCGGCGGTACAGGTCCATATTGCCTTTCTTGAGCTCGCCCCAGAGGGTCTTGCTGTTGGGGACGCCTCCAATGTAGCCGTCTCCGTTGGCGTCCTGGGCGCGCTTGAGCTCGGACAGCATATAGAGAAGACGGTCATAGCATTCCTGATTGCCGGTTGCGGCATAGTGGATTGCAAGGGCGCCTACATAATGGCCTCCTATGTGGCCGTCAAGGCCTTCCCAGTTAGGGAAATAAGGAGCCTTTGGAGTGAGGCCTGCTTCCTTAAGGAACGGGGCCAGGAGACGGTCCGTGTCATATTCAAGCAGCACCTTGACATTCAGGTCCAGGGCGTGCTTGAACGGTCCGTCCAGGAGTTCTACATCCCTGAGGTTGAATGTGTTGTGGTACAGTCTGTCCTGCGCATTGGCGGCGATGCGGCCAAAGGAGAGTATCAGAATCAAGAAGATAGTGATGCGCTTCATAACGGTATGTATTTGTGTTGTTCTCGGTTATTTTATGAGGTTGAGGAATTCGTTGCGTGTCCGGGCGGAACTGAGGAAGATTCCGCTGAATGCGGACGTTGTGGTTATGGCATTGGACTTCTGGACGCCGCGGACCTGCATACAGGTGTGCATAGCCTCAATGACCACGGCAACGCCCATAGGGTGGAGGGCTTCCTGGATACAGTCCCTGATCTGGACCGTGAGACGCTCCTGCACCTGGAGCCTGCGGGCGTAGGTCTCCACCACGCGGGCTATCTTGGACAGGCCGGTGATCTTTCCGTCAGGGATGTAAGCGACGTGACATTTGCCAATGAACGGGAGCATATGGTGCTCGCAGGTGGAATACAGCTCTATGTCCTTGACCAGGACCATCTGGCGGTATTTCTCGTCAAACATTGCGCTCTGGATTATCTTGAGGCCGTCTTCTTCATATCCCTTGGTAAGGAACTGGAGGGACTTGGCAACCCTTTCAGGGGTCTTGATGAGGCCCTCACGGTTCTCGTCTTCGCCCAGAAGGCGGAGGATTTCCTTTATGTGGGATGCTATTTCCTGGGTCACAGCCGGGCTGTAATTATCTTCGCTAGTGTATGCCATACTACAAAATTACATAAAAAATTTGCAGTATTGAATTTTTATCTATATTTGCGCCCAAAACCACAATACAAATCGCTATGTCATACTGGACCCTAGAACTTGCCAGCAGCCTGGACGATGCTCCATGGCCGGCAACAAAAGACGAATTGATAGACTACGCAAACCGTTCCGGCGCTCCCGAGGAGGTTATGGAGAACCTCACCGAGCTGGAGGACGACGGTGAGATATACGAAAGCATCGAGGACATCTGGCCGGACTATCCGACCAAAGAAGATTTCTTCTTTAACGAAGAAGAATATTAAGAGGCATATTCTCTCTTAGAATACTGATTTACAGCGAGATAAACAAAATTATATGTTTGTCTCGCTGTCATTTTAGGATCTACTTTTCTCTCACAAAGTGACGATAGTCAGAGCCCCAGGTCCCCGGAGAGTAGGTCGTGCCCTCCTTCTGCCATTCCATCTCCTTTGACGTCAGTTTTACCAGCTTATAAGTGACATTGCTGAAGTCAGACATCGCCGGATTGATGGTAATAGTGCCTTTGTTGATCAAGTCGATGGCATATGTTCCGCTAATGTCGTGGGACTCTCCGCTCAGTGCATCATAAACATGAAGCTGATAGTGGCCGTTTCCATCAAAGGTGTACTCCACAGAGCCATCCATCGCAAAGACCGCGGGGTCATACTCCTCGGACCAGGTGCCCTCCAGTTTGTTAACATCCAATTTCTCACACCCGCATAGCCCTGCCACCAGCAGCGCCGCACAAATCACTGTCTTCAAAATCTTCATTGCTCTCTTTTTTCCTATTAACGGACAAAAGAACGAAATCCTGCTTCAAAAAGATCAGCTTTTATGATACCCATTGGGAGGATTTTATTTGATAAACTATTTAGTATTTGATCTTGAAGTAGTCGAGAAGCGTCTTTTCCTTTTTGGCATTGTATCCCGAGAGCAAGGCTTTCATCCGCTTATGGACTTGTTCTGGCGGACAAGTCTCCCGGCCTTCCTTCTCCTCGCGGAGCCGCCTCAGGAGAGGAGTAGTCCTTGTCTCCATCTTATCGGCAAGAATTGAAAAGTTGCTATTTGAACATAAAAAGATCTATTGGCAGAATGTCAGGCGGCAGCAGGGATACCGTTATGGCTGAAATGATTACCACGGCGACGATGACGCCGACGGCAAGGCGGACAGTTCGCAGGTCCCTGCGGGATATTTCAAGAACAAGGCGGATGCAGTCCTCTCTCTGCCGTGCCGGGTTCATAGCTGCCGGAATGGGCATTGCATTGATTTGGCTGACGACATCTTTCAAGAAAGATTCATTGTTTCTGACCTCCGGCTTATGTTGTCTTATGAACTGTTTTATGTCTTTATCTTTCACCATTTTGTTCAAGTATTTTCTTGAGGTGTTTCCGGGCTCTGTGCAAGTGTGAACGAACTGTCACTGAGGCCATTCCAAGTATATCTGCAATTTCTTTCGTGGAGTATTCTTCAATGTAGAAAAGAAGGACTGTCGCCTTTTCAGAAGAGGTCAATCCATTGATCGCGGCATATAGTTCGTTATAGTCTTTTCCATTATCATCATCTGCCGGGATGCGGTTTTCCCTTTCGGTTATGGATTCGGTAGCAATGATTCTTTTGCCGATATAGTCGCAGAAACAACCATAACCGATACGGAACAGCCACGTGCTGAAACTTGAACGCCCCTGGAATGAATCATAATGAAGATAGGCTTTCAGGAAGGTTTCCTGGGCTATATCATCGGCCGTGAAAGCGTCCCCGTGGCACATACCCAGCAGGAACCTTCTGAGGGGCTCCTGCAAAGTGTAGATCTCGGCTATGAACTGCTCTCTGTTCATCGGCTGTCAGGCCGTCTTGTTAATCCTTTTCTTTTGATTGAAATAGGAAACCAGATAGGCAATCCCTACCCCGAGCAAGATTGCTCCCACAACCATCACCAAGGTCACGACAAACCTAAGGGTTAACAACTCATCTGCGCCCCAGTTGTCTCCTCTGGCTTGAACTTCCGCGTACGAATAGAAAACGACGCAAGCGATGGTGACGACCACTCCGGCAAAGCTGAAGATGATTCCGCAGCGAAGGCTGTTCTGAAGCCGCCGTTCCTCAGTGATCGGATTCGTCAGGGACTTGGCGAGCATCTCCGGATCGACGATATTGCCTTTCTCAATCTCTTTGAGGAGGATCTCCCTTTTAGTATTGAGAATGTTCCGCCGATAAAGATAGTAGAACATAATGGGCAGCACTATTACAGCTGCAGGAATCAGATTATAAAGAAAGCGGAATAAATAGTTCATGATGGATACTTTTATGGTTTCAACATCTGTTAGACTGGGTGCGAACCAGAAATGTTGCACCTCTACTGTTAAAGTTACGTTATTTACCTAAGAATAGAGGAGGAATGACAAAAAAAGCCGTAAGAATAATCCTACGGCTTTATTGTTCACGACATACGAGTACAGGGATGTCAACCCTGCCTGCGCGAGTCTATTTCTTCCAGAGCTTGGGGAGGAATCCGTAATAGAGGAGATGTCTCCAGGTTGACCAGTCGTGGCCGGTTTCACCTATACAGAAGTATTCATATTTGATTCCGTGCTTGTCAAGGGCATCGGTGAAGCCTTTAACGCGTACATTGAACGCGCCCTTCTCTTCTGCGCCGCCCTGTCCTACGAACAGATAATCTACCTTGTCATTGGCTTTGGGGTCGTTGAGGAATTCTCCAAGGGTCTGCTCAGGAGTGTTGTCACCTGCGCTGAGTACACCGAAGTTTGCGAACAGGTCAAGATTCTTCAGGCCTACGAATATTGTGTGACGACCACCCATAGAGAGACCGGAAATGGCACGGCCGTGAGGATTTGCGATGGTCTTGTAGTGACTGTCCACGAATGGGATGACCGCCTCGCGGTATTCACGCGCCATTATATCAAAAGTGAGGTCAGCGTGCTGGGGATGATTGCGGTGAACGACCTGGTTGTTCACAAGTGCAATAATCATTGGCTCTGCTTTTCCTTCTGCTAGAAGATTGTCCATAATGAAGTTAACGCGTCCGTCGTACATCCAGTTAGACGGGAGCTCGCCGCTTCCGCCCATAAGATAGAGGACGGGATATGCCTTCTGAGGGTCATACTGAGGAGGGGTATATATGTAGATCTCACGCTGTCCCTGGGTAACGGGGCTGTAGTATATATGACGGGTGATGGCTCCGTGAGGTACATCCTTGGCGTCCCACCAGGATGGTCCGTCGCCGTGGACGATGAGTTCACTGTAAGGAGGCATTGCCGTAAAGGCGGCATATGTATTATTGGGGTCTGCCATACTTACTCCGTCTACAACCAGGTTGTACTGGTACATATCTACCGGGAGAGGGCCGATTGTAAGGGTCCATATGCCGTCTTCTCCTTTGGTGAAAGGAATGTTTCCACGGACTCCCAATACTGTGGTCATTGCGCCCGAGAGGGCTACGGACTCTGCTTTAGGGGCCCTGAGGCGGAAGATGACGGTATGGTCGTCATTTACCTGTGGCGAATTCAGGTTCGCGCTGAAGGGGATCAACCCCTCGGTGTCTTTCTGAGGGTTATAGCTGAGGTTTACGTTAGACTGCTGGGCAGATGCCGTCAGAGCAATAAGCAGCGAAATCGCTGCGATAATTGTCTTTTTGTTCATAATGATATTATTTATTCTCTGCAATTTTATAAAATAGTTCTGTGAATAACCGTAGGGTCAAAGTCTTTCAAGGACTTGACTCCGGTGGCGGACATTACTCCTGCCAATTCCGCTGTCATTGCCTTCATCCTCCTTTCAACCTGTTCCACTCCCTGGCTGATGAGAGGCATCAGGTGACGGCCCACGGATACGGCATCGGCGCCAAGCGCAAGGCATTTGTAAGCATCCATTCCGCTTACGATGCCGCAGTCCACAAAGATTTTCATCTTTCCCTTTACCACATCGGCGATCTGCTCAAGTGCCATAAGCGGGGGGATGGAGTATTTTACGCGGCCTCCGTGATGGGAGAGGACTATTCCAGCCACTCCGGCTTCCATACATCTGCGCGCATCGTGGACGCTCAATACTCCCTTGACAATGAAAGGCAGGCGGGTGGCCTTCACGAACGACTTCATTTCTTCCGTGCTCTTGGGCTTCATTGGAAGGCCGTAAACCACGTCGTATCCGCCTCTTCCGTTGAAAGGATGGTCTATGTCCATTCCAACTGCAAAGCAGCCGACGCTTTCTGCGTGACGGATCTTGCGGAAAACTTCATCGTTGTTCTCGTGGGGCTTTACTATTTTGACGGTCTTTGCTCCCGTTGCTACTATCTCCTCCAGTTCCTGGTCTTCTCCCATACCCATCCAGTGCACCGCGTTGCAGTTTGCGGCGGCCTGGGCATAGACTACCATTCCTTTCACGTTCCGGTTATTCTGGTGGGAAAGGGCCGCTGTCATTATTGGCGTATCGAAGGTCTGTCCAAAAAGCTCCAGCTTGGTGGAGGGGAGATCGGCATCCATATACCGTGTTTCCACCATCAAGGTATCAAAGTAGTACCTGGTAAAAGAATCTGCGCTTCCGGCTTCCCAGGCGTTGGCAATGGAGTCAGGCGGCGCGGGCTGGGCTGGTGCCGGACCCGGAACTGATGCCGGTGATTCATTGGTGCGGCCGGACAGTATTGTGGGCAGGGAAAGAGCTGCCAGTGATGCTGAGGATGCTTTTACGAAAGCCCTTCGGGAAAGTTTTATATCTTTCATTGCAGTGTTACTAAATATGTGCTCCCATAAAGATAGTAACTAAAAACAGAATATTTTTAAATCCAACTGTTTTTTAGTACTTTTAAAGAACGTTGTAGAAAAGAAAGATTATGATTAAAAGAATAACAGCCGTATTGGCATCATTGCTTTTGAGTTTGCAGGCATTTGCCCTGACCCCTGATCCCAATTTCTTCATCTATTTATGCTTTGGCCAGTCAAATATGGAAGCCGGAGCCCGTCCTGCGGAGCAGGACCTAGGGTTCAACGACCCCAGGTTCAGTTTTATGGCTGCGGTGGATATGCCGTCCCTGGATCGTACAAAAGGGAACTGGTACACGGCAATCCCTCCAATCTGCCGTGAAGGCAACAATATGGGTCCGGTAGATTTCTTTGGCAGGAAAATGATCGAGAAGCTCCCGGCACAGTACAGGGTGGGCGTAATAAACGTGTCCGTTGCCGGTGCTAAACTGGAACTTTGGGACAAGGATGCCTGTGCCGATTATCTGGCAATGGAGGCCGCAGACCCAAGCCGGAGCTGGTTGATAGATATGGCCAAGGCCTACGGTATGAATCCGTATCAAAGGATAGTCGAGGTGGCAAAGATTGCGCAGAAATCCGGCGTAATCAAAGGAATGCTGGTCCATCAGGGTGAATCCAACCCCGATGACGACCTTTGGTGCGGCCGCCTCAAGAAGATACACGACGACCTCTGCCACGACCTTGGCCTGAATCCCGATGAGATTCCAATCCTTGCCGGAGAGCTGAAGCAGGCGGAAGAGGGAGGCGTATGCGCTGCATTCAATGACGTGGTGCTGTCCCACCTCCCGGAAACTATGCACAACGGCTATGTCATATCATCCCTCGGCTGCCAGAGCCAGGGGGACCAATTCCATTTCAATACGGAAGGTATGCGCCTGATGGGTTACAGGATGGCCGACAAGATGCTTGAACTTCAAGGATTTGCCAAGCCTGAGACCCGAACCATCACCTTGAAGCCCAAGAAGTTGGGCATTGAGGTGAGCCCCACCCTTTCAGGAGTATTCTTCGAAGACTTGAACCAATCCCTGGACGGCGGAATAAGCGCCCAGCTCATCCAGAATTATTGCCCTATGAGTTTTCTTACTCCGACACCACCTTCTTCTCCTGGACAGTAATCAGGAAGGATGGCGCCGTAGGTTCCGCGCGGATAGTGGAGGACAAGCCCCTTGTCCCCAACCTAAAGCGCTACTATGACTGGAATCCTGACGATGAGTACGACGATGAGGCGCTCTACAGACAGTTCTCCGTGCGCTTCGATATCGAGAACCCTGGCGAAGGCTTTGGAATAGCGGCCAACGGCTACGGCATTGGCGAGTACGGCAAGGAGCCCGAAACCTACTACGCCGTCAACACACAGGTGCCCTCCATCCCTGCCGTGAAGGATGTCAGCTATGACCTCTCCCTTTATCTGCAGGGAGACAACTATATGGGCGATATCTCTGTTTATCTGGAGGATGCCCAGGGCAACCGCAACTCCAACGTGCTCACTGTCAAGGGTCTGGCGAACGGCTGGACCAGGTTCGTGGCCCAGCTCAAGGCGGAGCGCAGCGTTGACAGCCGCCTGGCCATAGTCGCTGACGCTCCCGGCACATTCTGGCTTGACTTCGTGACCCTTCTGCCGGAGGCGTCACAACTCTGGATGGATGGCAAGTATGGCCCGTTCCGCAAGGACCTTGTTCAGGCAATGGCGGACCTTCATCCAAAGTTTATGCGTTTCCCGGGAGGCTGTACCGCAGAGGGAGACATCTATTGCAGCCAGGTGTTCTGGAAGAACTCCGTGGGCCCGCGCGAGGAGCGCATCCAGTTCCGCAACCATTGGGGCTACCTTGCTTCCCAATACGTAGGCTTCTACGAGTATATGCTGTTGGCCGAATCCCTTGGCGCGGAAGCCCTGCCCATCTTCAACAACGGCATAACACGCCAGTACGGGCGCGCCAACTTCGTGGCTCCTCTGGATACCCAGGAAGACCGCGACCGTTTCTACAGCATATACGCCCAGGATCCAATTGACTTCATAGAGTTCTGCAACGGGGGAGCCGATACGGAATGGGGAGCCCTGCGCGCAAAGATGGGCCATCCGGAACCGTTCAACCTCAAATACATAGGCATTGGAAACGAGAACGGAGGAGACCCCTTCTGGGAGCGCTTCGACATTATCTACAACGCTGTAAAGAAAGCGCATCCGGAGATAACTATCATATCTACGGCGGGACCCGGCGAGGCCGGAAGGATGTTCGATGCCAATATGGCCCAGATCGATGCCAAGTACCCGGATACCATCGTGGACGAGCATTACTACAAGGATGACGATTGGTTCTATAACAACACGGACAGGTACAACCCCGGAAAGGTACGTGGCTCGGAGGGACATACATACGACAGGAAGAAGCCTACCCGCGTGTTCATTGGCGAATTTGCTAACGCCAACGCCCAGAACGCATTCTCTTCAGCCCTGGCCGAGGCGGCATACTGGACCGGCCTCGAGCGCAATTCCGATATGGTTGTAATGGCCGCCTATGCCCCTCTCTTCTGCAAGAAGGGCTTCAACAAGTGGGACTCCAACCTCATCTGGTTCGATAACCGCGGTATGTGGAGAACCTGCAATTACTACTATCAGAAACTGTTCAGCCAGGGAGGAAACCGCACCTTTGATATGTCAGCCGTAATGAATGGAAAGAAAGTAGACGCTACGGTCTATACCTCTCCTACAATTGACACGGCAACGGGAACAATCTACATTAAGATTGTCAACTCAGAGTGCGTCAACAAGACCTTCACTGTAAACACCGGCTCTAATACACCATATGCTGCATCGCTGGAATTCATATCTTCCTACGACACTTCAGTGAAAAACCAGGGAGACCAGAACTACTACTCCAACAATCCGGAGTATGCCGCCCCGGTTATGGCGGCACCCGCGCCAGGGGAGCGCCCGGCTATGCGCAATATGGCTTTCAGGTTCGGCCGTCAGGTAAGATATACTGAAGCCGTGGTGCCTCACACAAAGGACTTGGGTTCGGTCAGGAAGTCATTCCAGGTGTTGATACCGGAGAACTCCATCTGCGTCCTTAAACTGACGCCGGCAAATCAATAGCCATAGCGTTTGCGGTAGCTTTGCAGGATCTTGTCTTTAAGGAGGGGTGGATAATTGGGATGGGCCTCAAGGAAAGCATCCACTATGGCATCAGCCTCAGGGGACGAGTGTCCGTGGAGGGTTGCAGCCACCCATCTCTTTGGGAAGAAGATGTCGCCGGTGCGCTGGACATCCTCCAAGGCCTCCAGGGCCGGACGGATGTAGTCCAGCGCCTGGGCTTGGCGCAGAGGGTGGTTGAGGTACTCCAGCGCATCCTCCGCCCAGGGTTCGACCCTTCGGTTTTCAGGTTTAAGCAATGCGTTGAAGACGCTGTCGCGTACAGATTTATCCGGGGAGACGGCCGGCCTGATGAAGTCGAATTCCCGGATACGGTCTGCGCCGCTTATCCTGGCGCGCTGTTCGCGCAGGATGCTTTCGCTGCGCTCCGGAAGCCTGACGGCAAGCTGGAGCGCCAGCGAAGTATAATCCGTCTCGCTGAGTTTTACACCCAGCCAGGGCTTCTGCTCTTTCCAGATTTTGTAAAGCTCTTCTGCCAGGTCAGGACTCCTGAAAAATCCGGTCAATGATTTGAATGCGCTTGTCTGTTCCTGGCCTAGTGAAGTGTTACGGGCAAGATTCGCAAGCAGGCCTTCGAGCTTTGGCAACAGGGATGTCTCTCCTTGATAAGCCATAGAGTTCAGATAGCCCAGAGCCGTGGAAACCAGCAGGGGCTCTTTTTCCGTGGCGGCAAAACCGGCAAGGAAATTTGCAAGGCGAAGGGCCGGGATGCGGCCGTGAAGGTGGTTCTCGTACAGGTTGGCCAATATTGAGATCCGTTCTATGGGCCGTTCAAAATCATTGATGTGCTCCATAGCATAGTCCAGCGACAGAGGATCGTGGGCAAAGAAACCATATCCCTTTCCAGATACATTAAGCAGCCGGACATCACCTATACGAGTAACATCTATGTCCTGGGGCCATTCCAGGCCACGTTCCCAAGGGTCGTGCTGCTGGAGGTTCCCATCACTGTCCACGCTATATTCAGGCATTCCCTTTTCTGTAACCCAACTATGGCTCCAGGCGGCCAGGTCTTCCGGCGTATGGCGGTCCAGGATCTCTATCAGGTCATTCCAGTCCGCATTGGAATACAGGAACTTGGATAGATACTCCCGGAGTCCTTGGCGGAAGGCGTCCGGCCCCATCCTTTCAGCCAACATTCCCATTACGATAGGAGCCTTGTCATAGACAATGTTCCCGTATATGAGACCTGCGTCCGAAAGGTTTCCCAGCGGCCGCTTTATGGCGTTGGTGCCTTCCGTACGGTCCTCCTCGTATGCAGGGATATTGAATTTCTTGAAGTCAGACAGGGGAGTGTCCACGTCCGGGAAGCGCGGTCCGGTAATCTGAGCGGCGAACCAGTTTGCAAAGACTTCCTTGGTCCAGACGTCATCGAACCACTGCATTGTAACGGCATCGCCAAACCACATATGGGCGGTCTCGTGGGCTATCAGGTCAGAGCGGGATAGCAACTGGTCCACTGACGGGTCCGGGTTCAGGAAAATCCGCCGGTCCGTGAACTGCACGGCACCGGGATGCTCCATTCCTCCGAACTGGTAGCCGGGAATGGCTATAAAGTCATATTTCTCAAACGGGAATGGAATGGCGGTATAATCCTCCATCCACCTTATGGCAGAAGCAACCTGGCTGAATACCTCCGGGATTTGCGCTACCTTGGCAGGATCTGTTTCTCGGTAATAGATATGAAGGGGGATTCCGTCCACCGTATCTTCCGCAACGGACCATTCTCCCGCCACAAAGGAGAAAAGGTAAGTGCTTATGGGCTTGGTGTCATTGAAAGCCAATGTCTTACGGTCTCCGGAGACGGACTCAAAAAGCAGGCCTCCGTCACTGACCGCCACCCATTTTTCTGGTATGTCCAGTTTTAGGGAGAAGACTGCCTTGAGGTCCGGCTGGTCAAAACAGGGGAATACTGTCCTGGCTAAGGCCGGTACTAACAGGGTGTACATATAGTCGTCATTGCGGTTGAGGGCCTGGTTGCCGGAGATGAAACCAGTCTCGATGGTATTCTCACCCTTTGGCAGAGTGCCCAGCCGCAGGTGTTCTGACTCCCAGTTTGCCGGGGTGTCTTTCCCGTTGATTTTCAGGCTCTTGATATTGTCCACCCCTTCGCGGAAGTCCAGAAGGACTTCCCGCCGGCTGTCAAGGGAGAAGGTCAGGACCTCAGTTCCCAGGACCGGCTCCTCCTTATCCTCCGGGAGGTGGAAAGTAAGTTCATACCGGACATTGCTTATATGCGTTGCCCTTTCTTGGGCAAGTTCACGGCTTACGCCGCTTTCTATGGGTGCATTATGGCACCCGTAAAGCAGTGCGGCCGCCATTATGGCAAGTAGTGGAAGTGATTTCATATTTAATTGCACAAAGATAATGTAAGAAATTGCTTATTTTTGAATACGATAATAAAATCATCAAAATGAAAAACTTTGTCTGGATATCCGTATTGATTGCCTTTTCGCTGGCATTTGCATCGTGCAAGAAAGAATCAGAGAAACTCAGCCCAATCCTTACCATTGAGGGAGGGCAGGTACAGGGCGTTGCGGCAGAGCTGCCGGACGTCTTTGTGTTCAGGGGAATCCCTTACGCAGCGCCTCCCATTGGGGATTTGCGCTGGAAAGAGCCGCAGCCTGTAAAGCCTTGGGAGGGTGTTTTCAAGGCCGATGAGTTCGGCCATCCAAGCTATCAGGCAGTGCATTATCCGGGCAATTATTTTACGGAGTGGGGATACGGAGAAGAGAAACAGTGCAGCGAAGACTGCCTGTACCTGAACGTATGGACCAAGTATCCCGGCCAGGTGGACCGCAAGGCCCCTGTGGCAGTGTGGATACACGGAGGCGGCTACCGCGAAGGATGGGGCTCGGAGCCTGAGTTCGACGCCCAGGAGTGGGCCGCGCGGGACGTGGTACTGGTTTCCATCAACTATCGTCTGGGCATCTTCGGGTTTATGGCGCATCCTGAACTTTCTGCCGAAAGCCCTTACGGAGTATCAGGCAATTATGGTATACTGGACCAGATAGAGTCCCTGAAGTGGGTCAAGAAAAATATCGCCCAGTTTGGCGGAGATCCCAATAACGTGATGATATTCGGGCAGAGCGCGGGCGGCGGCAGCGTCAGGGCGCTGTGCGCCTCTCCGCTGGCAAAGCCCTACTTCCATAAGGCAGTGATAATGAGCGCAAACGGCCTCAATGTAGATAAGAATCAGCAGTTCCGCCTGGCCGCGGGTCCAGTGGTTCCGCCTTCTATGATAAAGATGATGTTCGGCGGCCAGACCCTTGCCGAGGCGGAGGCCGAAGCCAAGGCCGTTATGGACTGGGCCGGCCTTACCACCGCCCAGGAAATGCGCGCTGCCGCCACTGAAACCATCCACGCGGCAACCACCCTCTACACCCAGGCCACCGGGAACCCCGGCATAACCATCACGCCAATCATCGACGGCCACGTTTCCCTTGAGGTCTTTGACGATGCCGCAGCAGACGGCACCCTTGCTGATGTCCCCTATATGATAGGCTACACTATGAACGATATGGCCGATATGTCTGCAGGAATCGCAGCGTTCTGCAAGGATCGCCAGGAGAAAGGAAGCAAGGCGTGGGCGTATGAATTCGCCCGCCCGCTTCCTGACGACGGCTCCCACCCGGAGGACAGGCTCCAGGGCGCCTTCCACTCATCGGACCTCTGGTTCGTGTTCAAGTCCCTCCAGCACTGCTGGCGTCCCTGGACGCAAGGGGACTGGGACCTCTCCGAGAAGATGATCACCGCCTGGACCAACTTTGCCAAGTACAGCGATCCCAACGGTCCCGACGGCGGCGAATGGACCCCCTGCACCAAGGAGAACGACAACTTTATGCTCTTCAAGCTGGATGCCTCCGACGCCGAAGCCTCCCAAATGGGCCGCCCTATCAAATAACTACTCCTTCTTCAGTTCAACCGCAGGATTGGTGCCGGGTACGCCAGGCTCACGGCCAGCCCCACTGCCTCGATGGCGGTGTATAACTTATTGCGGGAGAGGAATTTCAGGTAACTTTTCATTATAGTTCGTTCTTTACGTCGGAGACAATCTGGCCGTCAAAGAGGTCGATTGTGCGCTGTGCGCAGGCGGCGTCCTTCTGGGAGTGGGTCACCATTACGATGGTGGTGCCTTCGGCGTTGAGCTCCTTCAGGAGGTCCATCACTTCCTTACCGTTCTTGGAGTCCAGGTTTCCGGTGGGCTCGTCCGCGAGGATCAGCTTGGGGCCGGCAACCACGGCGCGGGCGATGGCCACGCGTTGCTGCTGTCCGCCGGACAGCTGCTGCGGGAAGTGCCCCGCGCGATGGCTGATGTTCATACGCTTCATTATGTCCGTGACCTTCTGCTTGCGCTCGGCAGCGCTGATGTTGAGGTATCGGAGAGGAAGCTCAATGTTTTCATAGACATTGAGCTCATCAATGAGGTTGAAGCTCTGGAACACGAAGCCTATGTTGCCCTTGCGGAACTTTGTACGCTCCTTTTCCTTGAGGCCGCCCACTTCGGTGCCCAGGAGCTCGTATGAACCGCTGGTGGGATTGTCCAGCAGGCCGAGGATGTTGAGCAGCGTGGACTTTCCGCAGCCCGAAGGACCCATTATGGCCACGAACTCGCCGTCCTTGATTTCAAACGATACGCCGTTGAGGGCCGTGGTCTCGATTTCTTCCGTGCGGAAGATCTTGCTGAGGTTAGTAACTTTGATCATAATATGTTGATGTTTAATTATTTATTCTTTCTTCAGTGCTTCGGCGGGGTTGGTCCGGGCGGTCTTGATGCTCTGGTAGAGCACACTTATGACAGCGATGATGGCGACTGCCAAACCGGCGACGACGAATATCCACCAATGGAGGCTTATCTTGTGGCCGAAGCCATTCAGCCAGCGGTGCATAATGAACCAGGCCAGAGGCACTCCTATCACGAATGCAATCCCCACCATCTTCATAAACGATGTCACAAGCTCTTTCAACACGCCTGAATACTCGGCGCCGAAGACCTTCTTCACCGACACGCTGCGGATTTCCTGCTGCATATAGTAGGAGCTCATCGCAAAGAGGCCCAGGGCGCTCACCAGGATGGACAGCAGCGTGAAGATGAGCACTATGTTCAGAACACGTCTCTCATCCTTGAAGCCGTCTTCTATTTGCTCCTCGATATACTGGGCTTGGAAGAGAAGGTCAGGGAAAATTTCCTTTGTAAGTGCTTCCACCCGCTTTTTGGCGGCAGCCTGGTCTCCGGTGGTCTTCACAAGAAGGTGCCAGGGATAATTGTCGTCACGACTCTCCTTCCAGTTGCTTATCATTGCAGCGCTTTGGCCGTATTCCAGCGGGCGGATCTTGAAGTCGTAATAAATGCCTCCGATAGGAAAGTTCCCGTTCATTGTCGTCACAAATTCCATTTCCGATTCTTCGATGCCTATCTGTTTGAAAGCATATTCATTGAGCCACCAACTGAGCTGATGATTGTCCTGTTTTTCTCTCAACCCAAGGATCTGGAAGTACTTGTCATCGCCCTGGATTTGCTGGAACGAAACCCAATGTCCTTCAGATATTTCCATTGTTATGTTATTAGTACTTCCAAGCGGAGTGCCATTGCCCTGTCCAACCTCTTCTACGCAGGGCTCCGAACGGAGGCGGTCGATCAGGGGCCGGATTTCTCCGCTAGTGCCGAAAGCATTCTCAATTACCAGGATGTCCTTTGTATTATAGCCCAAGTCCGCCGAAACCAGATGACGTATCTGGAGCCCCATCGTGAGGGTGCTCACCAGCATTATGATGGTCACCACATTCTGAACTATGATGATGACTTTGCTATAAACCGTCTTGGTCTTGAGCCTGAGCGTGCCGCGTACAATTTCTATGGGCTGCGCCTTTTGGATAAGCAGCGCCGGCACTATGCCGGAAAGGATGCCCAGCACGGCTATAAAGCCCAGAATCAGCAATACATTGACGGGTGTAACAGCCTTGAAGATAGAAACCTGGTAATCCAGCAGACGTGAAACCGCCGGGGAGAGCGCTTCCGCAAGCAGGATTGCCATCAGCATTGAAATGCCGCAGATGAGGGTGCTCTCTGATATCACTTTCAGGGAGATGCTGCGCTTATCGGCTCCCACAAGCCGTCTGGTGGCCATTTCCTTGGCGCGGAAGCCTGTCAAGGCTGTGGTCATATTGATATAGTTCAGCACGGCGAATGCAAGGAGCAGCAGGCACATTGCAAGGAGCAGATTCACCAGTTCACGGCTGCCGAAATGGATTGTTCCCGTCCAGTCGTAGTTCCCGTTTTCCAGGAAATACATATCCCTAAGCGGGATTATACGGACCTGGTCGTGGTTGCTCTTATAGACCCAGAAGTTGTTTTCCAGCCAGTCCAGGATCTGGTCGTGCTTGGCATTGAGATCGGCTCCGGGATAGGTCATCACAAAACAGATACCTCCTCCGGCATTGCTCATATCCTCATCGTGAGCCGGGTTTGTTTTAGGCATCAACTCGCCCCGGACCAGCACATCCGGCGCCTTGAGGATGGAGTTGCCAAAGTCTTCAAAGACGCCGCACACGGTCAACTGTATTTCCTGTGCTCCTTCTACATCTTCGAATAAGATGACTTGACCTATTGGATCTTTATCTCTGAAATTTGCGGCGGCAAATTCCCGGCTCACCATACAGCGGTCCCAGGAGACGGCCCAGTCTGACTTGTTGCCTTCCACCAGGTCATAGCTGAAGATGTCAAAGAACGTGCTGTCTGCTGCCATCATTCCGGCATATACGGTCTCGCCACCGATTGATAATTGTGCTGCAGACATCAAGTCTGCCACACAGCATCCCTTCTCTATTTCAGGAAAATTGTTCTTAAGGTGCTTGTCCAGCCAGTAGGCCATTGCCACATTGTTATCGTTGGCAATCACATAGATCCGGTCTGCATTTTCCTGGAATGAATCCGTGGAGAGCTGACGCTGGACATACACGGCAAGCAGGAGCACGAACGCCATTGAAACCGTCAGGCCCAGGAAGTTGATGGCCCCGTATAACTTATTTTTCTTAAGGAAGTTCCAAAAACTCTTCATAACTTAAAACAATAATACATCAGAATCACCATAGTTATCGTACCCGGAGGTGATTACCTTCTCGCCGGATTCCAGTCCTTCCAGTACTTCATAGTACTGCGGATTCTGGCGTCCTATATGTATCTCTCTCTTGACGGCTTTTGTACCCTCTTTGTTAACTACATATATCCATTTTCCTCCGGTTTTTTGGTAAAAAGTGCCGCGGGGGATGATAATGGCCTCTTCCGGTTGGCCAAGCTGCAGGTTCAGGTAGTAGGTCTGACCGCTGCGGATGTTGTCCGGCTGCGGGCCGTCGAAGCGGAAATCTGCCTGGAACTTTCCGTCGCGGACCTCCGGATAAACCTTGCGGATAACGGTGGAGAAGGTATCTCCCTGACGCTCGAAAGTGGCCTCCAGGCCTTCCGTGACGCGGTCAATGTAATGCTCGTCAATCTGGGCTTCAACCTTGTAGTTGCCCACGGAGTTGATCTGGCCAATCTTGGTTCCGCTGGCTATGTTCTGGCCCAGGACAACGTCCAGCAGGCCCAGTTCGCCGTCAATAGGAGCCTTCACTATGAGCGCGTCTTTGCGGCGGCGTATCATATGCATATTCAGGAGCATATTCTGCAGGCTTTCTTCCATACGGTCTATCTGGGTGCCGCGGTACAGGCTGTCCTGCCTTGAACGCTCGCGGATGAGTTCGTATTTCTGGCGGGCAAGGTTGTAGTCCTCTTCGGCTTTCAAATAATCTTCCCTGGCGATGAGCTTATCCTCGTAGAGGGCCTTCTGCTGCTCATAGGCGCGGCGCAGACGCTCTACCTGGATTCCGTACTCCAGCTCGTTCTGGCGCACGTCCAGTTTCTGCTGCTCCATCTGGATCTGCGTGTTGCGGAGGATGTTTTCCTTCTCTGCGAGCTCCGCCTCGGAATTGAGGATGGAGAGGTCCAGGTTGTCGTTGCTGAGCACCAGGATGGCGTCGCCGGCCTTGACGGGGGAGCCCTCCTCTATGAGGATCTGCTCCACTATGCCGCCTTCCTGCGGGCTCAGCTGGATGGTGGTCATCGGTTGGACACGTCCGCTGAGGCGGATGTAGTCGTTGAACTCGCCGCTTGTTGCCGTAGATATGGTAAGGGCGTCTTTGTCAACCCTGAGGGTCTTGTTGTCAGGACGCGCAATCAGATACACTATAAATGCTGCCAGAAGTGCTCCAAGCCACCAAGGCAGGGCCTTCTTGGTGAACGCTGACCTCCAACCGGTCTTCTTCTCAATAATCTTGTCCATAGTTATTGGTTGATGTATTCTATTCCGTTATAATATTTCACTACCGCCTGCTTGATCAGGTAATTGAACAGGCTGTTCATCTCGTCGGCCTTGGCTTTGAGGTAATTGTTGCCAGCAGTCTGGAACTCCAGGGGGGATACCAGACCCTGGTCCAACTTCTTGAGGTTCAGGGTGTAGGCCTCTTCCTGCACCTCAGCCTTGCGCTGAGCCTGCTGGAAGGCCGTGGCTGCGCCATCGCGGTCCTGGATGGCGCGCCGCACCTCGCTCTCCACGTCGCGGCGCTTCTGGTCCAGCTCGGCGCTGGCGCGCGTCAGGGAGTTCCTAGCTTTGGAGATTCTGGAAGCGCGGCTCATACGGCCCCAGATAGGGATGGAAATGCTCAACTCCACATACTCGCCACCGTTGTTGCGGAACTGGTTTTGGAATGCGGCGGTCTGGGAACCCTGGTAGGTATAGTAGCTGGTGCTCCAGCCGGCGTACAGGCCTACGGAGGGCAGGAGCTGCCATTTGGCGGTGCTCAGCTCGCGCTTGGCGTTCTGCTCCTGCCAGGAGGCTATCTGTACAGCCGGGTTATGGTCCAGGGCGTAGTCTACAATGGCCTCTGTGGAGAGATTCCCGGTCGAGCCGGGTATGACGCTGATTCCGTCATACCCTACCTGGTCGGGTATCGCGGTCACTATTTCCAGATCCTGGTCAAGAGGCCAGAACATAAGGTCCGCAAGGGTCATTTTGTGGCTCTGGTACATATTGTAGGTATTGGTCAGGTCGTACTGCCTGTCAGCCAGGTCAGCTTCCATCTGGACCACGTCAGCGTGGCCTTTCTGACCCAGTTCCTCCTGGCGGCGGGCCTTGGCAAGGGACTGCTCCGCAGTAGCGACCTGCTCTTTGTAAACGTCGGTCAAACGCTTGTAATACACCACGTTATAGTAGGCTTCCATAACGGCCAGGCAGATGTCCGCCTCGGCCTGCCGCTCCTGGGATTCTGCTATGAGCATTCCCGTCTTGGAGATCCTCAGGTTGTTCACGGCCTTGAATCCGTCAAAGAGGTCGAAGCCTGCGCTCACGCTGTAATTGTTGTGGAATGAGGTGGTGTTGAAGTATGTGTTTGTCTGAGGGTCGATGCTTCGGCCAAAGTTGTAGTAAGCGTAGGTTGAGGCGCTGATGTTCGGGGTGAAGAGGGCAAGCGCAGCATCCCGCCTGGCTATGCGGGCATCGTTGCCCGCGGCCTGCTGGATGCGCAGCTTGGTGGAGTTGGAAATGGCGTACTCCATACACTCTTTCAAAGACATCTGACCGTCATAGCCAGTTGGGGCGGCCATTGCCGGCTCCTGGGCCTGCACCATTGCGGCAGACCCAAGGAATCCAGCATAAACTAAAAGTAATCTTAATCGTTTGATCATATAGAAAGTCGTATTCGCCACAGATTATAACACTGGCTGTGCCACTTTGCGTAACTAATTAATAATAAGGTTATTATGTGCTACAAGGAAATAGAAAAAAGTGTAAAGGGCTTTACAACTCTTTACACTTTTTGCTTTACAGTTTACAGTCTATCTGAAGCGGAGTTCAAAGACTGTTTTTCCCGCGTCACTGCTCAGCAGTTCAATTGAACCGTTGTGGTTGCGCATTATCTGGCGGGCAAGGGAGAGCCCTATGCCGGAGCCTTCTTTCTTGGTGGTGTAGAACGGAATGAAGATCTGCTCCTGGGCGGATTCCGGAATCTGTTCTCCGTCATTTGCAACGCGGACAACCACTTCGTCCCCCGGGCTCATAAAGGCACTCACATCTATATGTCTGGCCCCTGCCTGAAGGGCGTTCTTGATAAGGTTGATCAGAATCTGGGAAATCTGGCCTTCGTCAGCGTAAATCATCAGGTCCGGCTCCTTTGCGCTGAAGGTGAACTGAGCGCCGCTGGAGGCGGCGAGTTCGCTGTTCAGTGCAAACACTTGGTTTATAAATTCCTGTAAATCAAGTGCTTTACGTATAGGCTTGGCTACACCGGAAAGTTGGCGGTATGTCTGCACAAAGTCTATGAGGTTCTTGGAGCTGTCCGATATTGTTTCCAGGCCGGCCTTGATGTCCAGTTCGCTGTGACCTTTGTCATCCACGGACTTTGCCATTGCGTCAGAGAGAGAGGCGATGGGGGAGACCGTATTCATTATCTCGTGCGTGAGCACGCGTATGAGCTTGGTCCAGGAGTCCTGTTCGTGCGCCTGGCGCTGTTTTTCGAAAATGGTGCGGATACGGTTAAGCGTGCGGTTGAACTTGTTCTTTTCCTGGAACCGGAAGTTCAGCTCCCCGTCCTCCAGTGCATCCATCATATAGGTAACCTTCTTGATATCCTTGTGCCGGGTATGGATGGAGGCTGCCAGCCACGCCAGAAGCGCGGCTGCAAGTGCAATCAGTATGATACTCCAGACAGGCATTTTCCGTCAGACAGGCTATTCCGTCATTCCCGGCTTGACCGGGAATCTATAAATTATATTTTTTCAGTTTTGCGTAAAGGGTGGGGCGGCTGACGCCAAGCAGCTTGGCGGCCGCGGAAATGTTGCCGCGGCTGCGCTGCATTGCGTCACGCACAAGCCTCTCTTCTTCCGCGTCGTTGCGTAGCGGATTCTCCGGCCTGGCATCCAGCTGGATGTCCTGGGCCGTGAGTTCCCTGCCGTCGGACAGGATTACCGCCTTCTCTATGCAGTTCTGCAGTTCGCGGATGTTTCCGCCCCAGCGGTGGCTCTTCAGCACCTCGCCCGCTTCCGGCGTGATGCCGTCCAGCTGGCGGTGGTACTTCTGTGCGAAGCGCTCCAGGAACAGTTCCGCCAGCGGAACTATGTCTTCCTTGCGCTCGCGCAGTGGTGGCAGCGCAAGGCGTACGGTGTTGATGCGGTAGAAGAGGTCCTCACGGAAGCGGCCTTCGCGCACCAGGGCCTCAAGGTCCATATTGGTGGCGCATATCAGCCTGATATCCACTGGTTTGGCTTCGGAGCCGCCCACGCGGACAATGCTGCGGCTTTGGATAGCCCGCAGCAATTTGGCCTGCAGGTGCGGCGGTATGTTGCCAATCTCGTCCAGGAAAAGCGTGCTGCCGTCGGCCTGCTCAAACTTGCCGATGTGGTCTGTGTGCGCATCGGTGAAAGCGCCTTTTACGTGGCCGAACAGCTCGCTTTCAAAGAGCGTTTCCGTGATGGCGCCTGCATCCACGGCCACCATAGGCTTGCCTTTGCGCAAGCTATGGGCGTGGATTTCCCGCGCCAGCACGTCCTTGCCCGTACCGTTTTCCCCGGTGATGAGCACCGTGGCATCGGTAGGGGCAATCTTGTCCAGGGTCTTGCGTATAGCTTTCATCGCAGGAGAGGTGCCCCAGAACATATGGTCCCCGGAGCCTTCGCCCGTCATACCCGTCCAGACGTCTTTCGTCATACCCGGCATTGACCGGGTATCCGGCCTCATAGCCTTCAGCGCCTTGTCGCGAGCGCCGGTGAGGACTTCAATCAGCTTGTCGTTCTCCCACGGCTTCACAATGAAGTCGAATGCGCCGCGCTTCATCCCCTCCACTGCAAGGGCGATATCGGCGTATGCCGTAAACAGCACAACCTCCACTTCCGGGGCCATCTTCTTGATTTCCCCCGTCCAGTAGAGGCCTTCGTTTCCGGTGTTGATGCTGGTGTTGAAGTTCATATCCAGCAGCACCACCTGCGGACGGAACGTCTCCAGTTCAGGAACCAGCGTGGCGGGCGATGGAATTGTCCTCACCTGCGCAAAGTGCATCGGCAGCAGGATCTCCAGCGCGCGGCGGATGCCGGCGTTGTCGTCCACCACCAATATTTTCCCGTTCTTAGAAGCCATTGACGCAAAAACTGTAAAGAATCTTTACAAAATTACAACATTTCCCCAAACTCCCAAATCCTTTCACATCATTTGGTACTCCAGAACCCTCTCTGGTGTACCAAATGCAGAGGGGAGCGGTCAGGAGCGGTCGCGGGAAGTGCGGATAGTGGCGGCGTAGGCGCTGTTGCAGAGTCCCAGGAAGGCGGAGAGCATAAAGAGGGTCTCTATGCCAAGGACCTTCCAGACCCAGCCGCCCAGCAGGGCTATCAGCACGGTTATGAGGTGGTTCACCGATATCCCTGTGCTGATTGTGGCCTTCATTTCTTCCTGGCTGTCGGAAATGTCCTGTACATAGACGTTGGATGCCATTGAGGCCAGGGAGATCACGGAGTCAAGCACATAGTTGACGCAGCATATGATGAAGGCGGTGCGCATAGGGAATATATGGTGCGCAAAGCCATAGAAGAAGCATACTATGACCAGGATAAGGGTATCGGCAATCATCACCGGCTTGTAGCCCACACGGTCGATAAGCTTTCCCACCAGCGGCGAGAATATGAAGCACGCTACCGCCGATACGGCGAACAGCAGGCTTATGACGCCTGCGTCCGCGCCGTAGAAGAGCACCAGCACATACGGCCCGAAGGTGAAGAACACTTGCTTGCGGGCGCCGTAGAACACCTCCAGCATATAGTATTTGCGGAATTTCTTGCGGAAATAGAAACGCCGGCGCGAAGGGTCCGTGGCACTGTTTCCGCTCAGGCGGAAGGAGACCACGGTGGCCGCCGCCATAAAGACTGCCGCTGCTATGAAGAAATGCTTGAACGGCTTGGCGGCGGCCACCAGCGCGAACACCGCTATCACCGCCAGGTATCCTGCCAGGTTTCCAATCTGGTACACGGCGTTCTGAAATCCCAGCGCCCTGCCTCCGGACCCGCTCCGGGAGTACTCCAGCGACAGCGTATTGCGCATTCCCAGCTGAATATGCTCTCCCATCGAATAAATGAAGATGGCCAGGATCACCAGAGCCTTGGTAGGGGAGATGAGCGCCTGCATTGTCATCCCGATGACCATCACGCACATTCCCAGCTTGTACATCTTCTCTGCGGAAAAGTTGTACAGCACCGCCAGCACCACCACCAGGAGAAGGCCCGGCAGCTCGCGGAAGAATTCCGCTATGCCGCGGTCCATCTCCGTCATCTGCGCCACCTCCGCCAAATAATTGTCTATCACTCCCTTATACAGTCCGTATCCTATTGCGGACAGCAACAGCGAAACGAACAGCGCCTTGTATCTTGTTCCCTTTTGAAAAATCGCATTCACCTAGCCAGTATCTTATGGGTCGTAAAAATAATGTTTTTTGAGTATATTTGTTAGGGGGTATGCCGTTATGAAAGCCAGGAAGGTCATAAAATGGATGCTGATTCCCGCCCTTTTGCTGCTGGGGCTGGTGGTGGTATGCTATACCACCGTCAGCAGTTACTCAAAGGACAGGCTCTATGACACCGTAGAGTACATCCCATACCGCCGCGCGGCCTTGGTCCTGGGAACTTCGCCCTGGGATCGGAATGGCGACCCCAACCGCTTCTACAACGCCCGTATCAAGGCCTGCGTGGACCTGTACAACGCCCGCAAGATAGACAGGATCATAGTCAGCGGAGACAACCACCACATCTCATACAATGAGCCGGAAGCAATGCGAGCTTCCCTCGTGGAAATGGGCATTCCCAACGAAGTCATATTCCTGGATTACGCGGGCTTCCGTACTTTCGATTCCGTAGTGCGGGCGCGCGAGGTGTTCGGTCAGCAGTCATTCACCGTAGTCAGCCAGAAGTTCCATAACGAGCGCGCCATATTCATTGCCGGTAAGAAGGGAATCGATGCCGTGGGCTACAACGCTTCCGGCGTAGGCCTGAATTACGGCCTGATGACCTATGTACGGGAACTTTTTGCCCGCTGCAAAGTATATCTGGACCTTGCAACGGGCAAAAAACCGCATTTCTTGGGAGAGCCGGTCGACCTTGACTAGCGTACGGCTACATCAGCGAAATAAACATCTCGGAGGGCCTTCACGACAGGTTTGCCCTTGAGGGTGCATACTCCCTCAAGAGGAAGGTCGCTGCTGGATGATCCAACCTTGAAGGCATAGTCACCGGGTGATACTGTCCAACCTGCGTCAGAGAACCAGGCAAGCTGGTCTGCACTTACACTGAAGGTTACAGTAGCGCTCTTTCCCGGCTCCAGGCTTATCCTCTGGAAGCCCTTGAGCTGGATTGGCTTGAGCGGCTGGCCGGACTTTGGCGATGCGTACAGCTGTACAACCTCGTCGCCCTTGACGCTGCCGGTGTTGGTGACCTTGCAGCTTACTTCGATGAGTCCGTTCTTTGTCTTAGCCTCAGGCTGAACACTTATGTCGCTGTATTGGAAAGTGGTGTATGAAAGGCCGAATCCAAAAGGATAAAGGGCCATTTCCGGGTTTACACCGTTGTTGTAGCAGAACTGGTCAGTGCTTTCCGTTGCAGGCATAGTCATACAGAGCTTTCCTGAAGGATTCACCTTGCCGGTAAGGATGTCGCTGACTGCGTTGCCTCCTTCCTCGCCGGGATAGAAGGCCTGCAGGATGGCGGCGCATCCGTCAGCTATGTCCGTAATCATCTCCGGACGTCCGCTGAACATAATGAGCACTACAGGCTTGCCGGTGGCGATGAGAGCCTTGACAAAGGCCTCCTGATCGCCAGGAAGGCGGATGCCTGCGCGGCGGCGGTTCTCTCCGCAGAGGTATATGTTCTCTCCCATTGCGGCAACTATGACATCGTTACGGGCAGCGACCTTTATGGCATCGTCCCAGTTGGTGTAATCTTCAGAATCAATCTTCCTTACGTTGAGGGCGCGAACGCGCTGGTCTCCGCTCATTGAAAGTCCCATATCCGCCAGGGTGCTCCAGTCCACTCCTCGGGAGTACTCTACCTTGCCGTCGTATTTGCTCTGGAAGCACTCCAGGAATGTGGGTACATACAGGTCGTCGGGATTCACATCCTTGCGGAAGAAGAACAGCTGCATTGAAGGGAAGGTGTAGTCTCCAAGCATACTCCAGACGGAGTTGGCGTTGGGACCAACCACGGCTATGTTCTTGCCGGAGGCAAGAGGAAGCACACCGTTGTTCTTGAGCAGGACCACGGACTCTGCGGCCAGGTCGTAAGCGGTCTGGCGGCTCTCGGCAGGGTCCATATCAAGCTTGCCTTCCTTGAAGTACTTGGGGTTGGGGTCCAGCAGGCCGCAGCGGGCCTTTACCAGGAGCGCGCGCTTTACTGCGCGCTCGAAGGCCTCCTCGCTGACGCGGCCTTCGGCCAGCAGCTCCGGGAGGTATTTATAGGAGGTGTTGGAGTTGAATTCCAGGTCGTTTCCGGTATTGATGGCATCCACGGCGCACTGCTTCAGGAATTCAGGGCTGCGGTCGCGGCTGCCCTGCTGTACGGAGCCGTAGTCGCTGACAACTATGCCGTCGTATCCCAGATAATCCTTTAGGATTACGTTCAGGAGGGTGTCGCTGCAGACTGCGTACTGCGTGCGGAACTTGTCGTAGCAGGTCATTATGCTGCGGCTGCCTGCCTGACGGATGATGGCTTCGTGCGGGAAGAGTACTTCCTCGTAGATTTCCTTCTCAGTGAGGGAAGAGCCTCCGCCATAGCCAAGGAAGTGCTTGGTGGTGGCGGTGACGCCATCGCGGAAGCCATCGGCCTGGAGGCCTTTGACAAAGGCGGTTCCCATTGTGGCGGTGAGGTATCCGTCCTCGCCGTAGGATTCCTCCACGCGGGACCAGTGGGCGCTGCGGATGATGTCGACCATTGGCGACAGGGCGAACTGCTCGCCAAGGTCCCGCATTGAGCGGGCCGTCTGCCTCATCTTCACTGAGAGAAGAGCAGGGTCCCAGGTGCAGGCTACGGCCATCTGCTGGGGGTATGCCGTGGCACCCTTTGCGGTTACTCCGGTGATGCATTCGTCGTGTATCACTGCAGGAATGCCGGCGGGGGTATGGTTGACCATATAGTCCTGAATGTCAGCGATCAGCTGGCGCAGTTCGTCTGCGTTCAGACTCTGAGAACTGGATAGCTGGCAGATATGTCCGGCGCCGTAAGGGATTACTTCCTTGCACTTTTCAATTGAGAAGACGCCGTCAACCATAAGCTCGCTGGGGTATATTCCAAAGAGCTGGGCGGCGCGGTCTTCTACTGAGAGGCGGTCATAAACGGCATCTACCTGGGCCTGTAAGGCCTTGTCTGCCTGTTTGGCTTTGTCTGCCTGGCTCTCCGCCGGCTTGGGACCGGAGCAGGCTGCTGCGATAAGCGCCAGGGAGAATATGAGAAGGTGTTTTTTCATATATAAGGATTATTATTGATTTTCTAAGGTTATGGTGCAGTCCCTGTAAATATTGTCAACAATAAGGAGGCTGAACGGGGCAATAGTATAGGTCTGAGGCTCTTCTCCTTGAATAACGCTGTAAGAGAGAGTGAGCGCGTCAGGGCGGGAGTGGTAAATCCCGTTGATTATGATCTCAGTCTCAAGGTTTGTTTCTGGCACAATGACGGGAATGACGAATGACTTGCCAAAGTCTATCTTTGTAGGCTCTCCGCCGCGTCCCATAAACGCCGCCATACCAAAAAACTGGTTCAGTTGCTCTTGGGATGTTATCTTGGTAGGGAGGACGTCCTCTATGTCATCATTACGCTTGTAGTAGTTGCTTGCCTGGGTATATGGCACCCTGAAAGGCCTATAATCAGTAATCTTTCCGCCTTCTACCTTGACCTCAGTTACACCCGGAGTACCCATATCCTGGTATGATACTCTGTACCATCCGTCGCCCAGAGACTCTATTCCGTCCACCTGGGAAACGTTTCCGGGACCATCCTGGAAACCGGTGCGGAATGCCCAGTAGGAATATGTGTCCGGGTAATCCGCCTCCCATAATGAAGAGAGGATACCGTCAGACAGGGACTTTTTAAGAAGGGCGTCCGTCATCTCCGTACGGCCCAGGACGGCATTGTAAAAGTTTTCAATTATCTGTTTATCTGAACGGTTACTGCCGCAGGCTGCCAAGACAACGGCTGCGGCCAGAATTGCGCTTATTCTTTTCATAAAGATTGATTTAGGTTTGCTATACAAATATAATAGGTTTTGACTAAATTTACGGAAGTATATGACAGACACTTTGCTCAAATACAACCTTGGAGCGGGCGTGGAGGCTTTCACCGCCAGCAGGGACGCCGTGCTTCCATATCCGGTTACCCAGGGGCATCAGGTGCACAACTGCAAAGTGGCCGTCATAGACCGCCCCGGCCTCACTCGCGAGGACCTGGAAGGGTACGATGCCTTTGTCACCAACCTCCCCGGCGTGGCAATTGGCGTTCGCACGGCGGACTGCGTGCCCATCCTGCTGTATGACCCTGTCAAAAGGGTCATAGCAGCCGTGCACGCAGGCTGGAAAGGCACCGTGCTCCGCATCTCGCAGAATGCCCTGGAAGTGATGGCTTTCAAATTTGGCAGCTCCGCTGCCGATATCAAAGCTGTCATTGGCCCCGCAATTGGGCCTGACAGCTTCCAGGTGGGCATAGAGGTGGCGGAGAAATTCAAACAGGCCGGATTCCCAATGGACTACGTATGGTCCTTCCACGGCGCCGGGGACGGCACACCAATGTCAGGCGGCCATCACATTGACCTATTCAAGGCAAACCGATGGCTTCTGGAACAGGCTGGAGTCACTCCTGACAATATCCAAGTATTTGATATAGATACTTTTACGGCTACAGAATTCTTTTCCGCGCGCAGGGAGGGAACCCAGTGCGGGCGCAACATCAACTCAATACTGTTGCTGCCATAGGACTCCTTTTGCACGTTTCTTGTTGCATATAGGGGCACTTGACATAAACTATTATCATTATGAAAAGAATTATCACTACAGTTCTTGTAGCTGCCCTTGCAGCCCTCTCGTTCAATTCCTGCGAGACAATGGACCCTGAGAAAGACTTCACAGGCACCGTCTACGGCCTTTGGATAGTAGATAAACTGGATGTCGCGGTAAGTACAACCGTTAACGGCAATACTACCACACACAGTTCTACCACAGATTTCTCAAAAGACCATTGCCGCTTGAACCTTGACCCTACAGGCATAGCGACATTGTGGTACAATCTCAAGGTTGACATCGAGACCTTCACCTTTGACAAGGACAAGATGAGGATCGAGTTCAAGGAAGCTGCCGATGTAGGTGACAACGGCAAGGCAATTGTTCTCCTTGGAATCTATGACGTAGAACTCAAGGGAGACCAGATGATCTTCCGTCAGCCGGAGGCTGCCGTCAGCACAGACAACTTCGGCGTTTCAAAAAGAGCTACCTACACGTTCCACCGCGCCCCCAAGGCTGAGGACGTTCCCACGGCTATCAACTGATTCTAGGAATAGGAGTGCATTCCTCCCAGTATTAGATTAACCCCAAAGTAGGTTATCAGTACGCAGAGGAATGCGATGAACACATAAATGTGGAAGAACCTGGGCTTCTGGAAAGCCTTCAGTGTGCTGCCGTGCAGAGGCGCGGCGTACACCAGAAGGGTTATCAGAGCCCAGGTTTCTTTTGGATCCCAGGCCCAGTAACTTCCCCAGGAAATATTGGCCCAGACGGCCCCGAGGAAGGTTCCGAATGTAATGAGGAACACAGCGGGGTAAAGTATGGTAAGGCTCAGGTCCATAAGCCGCCCCGATGCTTTCTTGCTGATCAGCCCAATAATACCTATCACAGCCAATGCGGCAAACAGGATATATGACAGCACGATTGGCGTTACGTGGATGAACAGGAGAGGGGACCGCAGTACGGGCGCCATCTGGGCGTCTTTTGAATAAGCGCCCGTGCGGAAAATGATAAACAATGCCAGAAGGGCCAATATCAATACTGCAGGGTAAAGGTAACAGTAGCGCCGCCATCCCTTCCCGCTCTCAGAGAGCCTGGTAACGGCGCGTTTGAGTCCGCTTTCTTTCTGGAAGAAGAAACCCAGCATACCCGCAAGAAGGAGGAGATATCCCAAATAGGTTATGGCTACTCCCCAAGGGTCGCGTACAACCATCAGGATGGAGGAGTCGCCGTCGTAGTCGGCCTGATAGAAGCGGTATCCGTCTATCTTGCCAATATTGTTCATTGAGATTGTCAGGGTACTGGCATCCGCACCTGTCCCAACGGTAATTATGCTGCGGTAATCAGAAGGGGCCGTCGATCCCGGATAGCGGTCAATCTGGAACTCCTGCAGGGTCATTGGGACAGGAAGGTCCCACTGCGATCCGTCCTCCATCACCCATTGGGTGACGGTTTTTCCGGGTTCCAGCAGTACTCGGCCTTCCTTGCCCCAGATATGCGTTATAAGCGCTCCTGCAAGTATTATGGGAAAAGATATGTGAAGAAGAACTGTGGCGCACCTCCTGCCCAAGCCTTCTCCCTGAAGGATGAACCACAGTGCGCATACTGCGGCCAAACCCCACAGGGCCATAAATACTGGGTTATGGTAAACAAGTTTTAACGCTGCGGGTGTGCCTTGGATTTTTTCAATGAATGTTGCGGCTATCATCAGTACGATGACGGCTGCCATTGAACAAAAGCCTGTAATTTTCAGAATCTTCTTCACTTTGCTAATTTAAATTGAATCTACGAATTTTATAACTGCTTCGCGCTCTTCTTTGGTGAGATTGTAGAATTTTTCCGCAGAGGAGTAAGCGTCGCTTTTCTTGCTGTATGCGTGCCACATAATGGCTTCAAGGGTGTTCCTTGCACGGCAGTCGTGCAGGCGGTCGCCCCTTCCTGTATTCATTACGGACAGTCCGCGACCCCACAGAGGGGTGGTGCGGCACCAGGTGCCGTGGATGTCGTTGGCCATCCAGAGGCGGTGCTGGATAAGGTCAGTGTAAGGCCAGATGGTCTGGTTTGCATAGCGCGGGAGAGGCTTTGTGCCGTTCATTGCCGGAGCCCAGTAATTGTCGTCCCCAGTGGTCCAGGAAGGCCTGTGGCAGGTTGCGCAGCCTAACTTGCTGAACAGGTCCTTGCCTTTCTGCACATCCTTGTCGTTGAGGTTCCTTGCACGAGGAACCGCAAGGCCGCGGTGCCATACCATAAAGTCATAGAACTCATCGGCGCTCATCTCAGGCTCAAAGTTGTGGTAGGCGTTGTTGAACTGGTTGGTAGACGGGCTCAGAAGGGCGAGTACGGCCTCTGAGATCTCCTCGTCAGTAACCTGTCCGTTGCTATCCACATCCACATAATACGGAGAGGAATCTCCCTGTTTGCGGATTTCAGCAATTACATCGGCATTCTTTGACATTGCCTTGGCCCAGGCGGCAGTCGTGTAAAGGAACGGCCTGTCCGGGCGGGACACGTTGGTGATGTTCCATATGGCGTTGGCGCCGGCTCCATCCTGGAGGGTTCCGCGGGTCATTGCGTAGGTGAACTTCTTTAGCAGTTTTCCGCCCATATAGGCGTCGCGCTTGTAGAAAGTACCGTTGGCGTCGTAACCGTCTCCGCAGTTGATTTCCTCCTGTCCGTAAACAGGAACGTTGGCCTGCCAGTTATGGTAGAATGCGCTGGCGGCAAAGTCGTTTGCGTTCTTGTCCCAGAATGCTGGATTAAGCTCTACGTAAGGAGCCTCGGCCTGGTACTGTTTCTTGATTTCTTCCTGCGGAATGGCATCCAGGATGCCGCTGCCGGGGATTCCAATTGTACTTTCCAGACGGAAACCTACCTTGTTGCCCCTTTCCCTTGCTGTCTGGTAAGGTGTAGGCTCTGTGTTGAAAGCGTCCTCCGGGATGTAGAGTTCGGGATATATCAGCTCATATGTCTCGCCATCGGCAAACCTCAGGGGGAGGCCGCTTTCCATTGCTGAAACCTTGAGCCAGTTGATCTGGATCTTGTTCTCGTCGATAGGAGGGAGGAACGGGCCCTCAGCCATTGTCTGGGGCATTCCTGTCACCTCAGAGACATAAGGGCCGTCATTGGGGTTCTCCGCATTCTGGTGGTAGATTACCAGCAGGTAGCCGTTTCCAAAGGCGGAAGAGCCGTTTGCGCGGTATACGCTCTGCCACTGTCCGTGGCCGTAGCCCGGATGGCAGTCAAGGCAGGACTTGCGCACTGCCGCAGGGCCGCGGCCCTTGAACGGCGGAGTGCTTACGGTCACGTTGCGCTCGAAGAAAGCCTCTCCGCGGTTGAAACTGGGCTCCAGGCCCATCCTTTCAACTGCGGGGGTGGGGTCTTCGTAAGAACCCGGAGATACGTTGTCTGTGGTTCCCAGTTCGCCGCCGGGATACCATTCGGCTGCGGAGAAGTTGCCCACGGCCTGTCCTACGTATTTGGCATCGGATTCCTTTACGGTGATTGTCTCTCCTGAGAAGTTACAGGAAACAGCCAGGAGAGTCAATATGGTAAATGGTAAAAGCTTTTTCATAATTGTTGTTCAGGTGGTTATTGTCTTACTATCCAGGAAGCGGCTTTGTTCAGTTCATCGTCAAGTGCGGAAACGGCATCCATTGCATCCTGTACGCAGGCATCGGCATAAATCTTTACGAATGCGCCCTTGCTCTGGCAGGTTTTGAGTGCGTCGATGGCTCCCTTGAGTGCTGTCTGTATCTTGTTCACGTCGCTGTATCCAAGGTTGCCCAGCAGGGTGTAGATTGATTTTGCTCCCGGGTTTGAAGCTCCAAGAGCTCCATACAGGCTGTATTGGATTGACAGGATGTTGTCAATGAAGTCCTGGAATGACTTCTCGCTGTAGGGGGATTCGATGTAGTTGACGTCTTCTCCGGTGTGGGCGTTGCCCATCTTGACATCGGCAACCTCTGCGCAAATGTTGGAGCAGCCTCCCACGAGGATAGTGGAGAGGACTTCCTCCCAGGTCTCGAATGAGCTTCCCAGGGCTGCAGCGCCAAGCATATTGGCTCCGTATATCTTACCGTTGATTTCGATCTCTGCTTCGATTTCGTCAATGCGGTCTGTGTATTTAGCCTCTGCATCAGGATTCCAGGATGCGTACAGGCGGTAGCAGTTGTCGCGGAGGTCTCCGGCCACTGCGGTGGCGTAGATGAGTTCCTGCTCTCCGGTGACAGTCATTCCTTCGAAGGCCTCGTGGTCTTCGTTAGCCTTAAGCGCGGCTGCGGTGCGGTTCTTTCCGTCGCGGAAGAGGATGAACTCTATGCCGTGGAAGCCAAGGAGCTCCGCTCCAAGCTTTGCTCCGGCATAGGCTATTCCGTCTTCGCCTTTAAGCATCTCCATCTGGGCGGTGTTGCTCAGAGCTACGGCAAGCGCCTCGGCGTCAAGCGGCCAGGTGTCAATATGGGGGTCGATTCCAAATGTGGTGGCAGGGCCGTAGAGGAACGCTTCGGACTGCTCCCAGTAAGTACGGGCTGCAAGGAACTTGCTGCAGATTGCGTTGATGTCGTTGTCTGTGATAGAGTTTACGCCTTTCTTGGAAGCGGCTGCAAGGAGCTCGTAGAGACCCTGGGTCTCGTCAGCGAGTGACTTGTAGGTGGAATAAACTACGTTGGGAACATACTGCTCCACAGCTGCTTTCATTTGTTTCTGATTGTCTGTGAGGCCTTCTTTGGAAGGCTCTTTCTGGCATCCTCCAAGGATTACAGTTCCAAGGAGGGCCATAACGCTTAATGATAAAAGTCTTTTCATCGTTTATGTGTTTTAGTTGATTATCTTTTGAAGAATGCCATATAGGCTATACCTATGTTTACTGACGGCTCGTCATTATATGGTGAGGCAAGGAACCTTCTGGAGTATTCCGCCTTTACGGCAATCTCCGGGATTGGGAACCAGTTGATTCCGGCGGCAATGCGGTGGCGGTCAGTGAAGGTGTAATCCTGCTGGTCCGGGGCGGGAATATAGGAGTCATAGTACTCGTAGCGGGCAAAGGCGTAAAGTTTCTGCTCCCTTGAAACGCGTTCGCTGAACCAGGGCATTATGTCATATCCGGCCTCTATTCCGGCTGCCACTGCATTCTGTGCAACGGGAATCTTCTTGTATGGGGCGTTGTTGGAAGAAAGGTTCCTCTTTACCTGGGACAGGGTGGAGGCGTCGCCAACGTATCCGAAATCAGCGTTGCCCCTTACGGTGAGGCGCCCGCCCTTGTAGACGAAGTCAAGGGCACCCAGCGCCGTGCGCGCTTTCACGCCGGCATAGCGGGTGTTGTGCATATCGTTGGGGAAGGAGTTGTGCATTGCGTGCCCATAGTAACCGCTCAGACCAATGCGCAGGTTCTTTATGGAGTAGTTGTCAATCCTGAGCACGTATCCCAGGTTGTTTGCGACCTTATATTCATAAGGAGATTTTGCGCCGTAGTGCACAAAGTTGTCGCGGTCGAACATAAAACCGTCAAGGCCGGCGATGACCTGCGCCTCATAACGCCAGGCTCCCGCCTGTCCCCAGAGGCTTATTCCCGTGTCGTGCCAGGTGGAAGGGAAAATTGTGTATTCTCCTTCAGGCCTGTATACGGTGAAAAAGTTGAGGGGCTCGTGGGCATTGTTCAGGCCTCCCACGGGAACCACAAAATGGCCCACCCTCAGATTGAGGGCGCCGGAGAAGGATTTCTGGAGCCAGAACTGCTCCAGTTCCACCTCGCCTCCTTTCTCTATCTCGGTCTCCCATTCACCTGCCTCGGTGAATTCCTTTTCTACGGCCGAACCCGTTCCCGTGTGCTCGAACTCGATTTCTGTCTGCATTGACCAGCCTTTGCCAAAGTCATATCCAAGGTAGACGACGGCGTGGGGAATGTCAAACCTTCCGTGGGAAGGATCGTTTGCGTATTGCGATGGGGAAGAGTAGCGGTAAACGTTGTCGCTGAAGAAATTGCGGCTGAGAGCGACTTCTCCATAACCGCCTATGCTAAGTTGTTGGGCCCTGGCACTGAATCCTGAAGTAAATGCAAGTGTCAGTGCGGCCAGGTATAAAAACAAATGTTTCATGGTGCAATATTACACCACGAAACATTTGTAGGAAATCCCCAAAAATGGTGATTATTTTATTCCGAAAATGTAGACGAATGTCTCAGAGTCCTTTTTCTCTGAACCCGCCAGAGTTACCTGTATTTTGGTTTCCTTGTCCAAGGGACCGGATACAAGCTGGCCATTTACCTTGCGGACCATTTGCACGGTATAAGTATCAGATCCGTTAACCACTATATTCCTGCCCATAAAACCGCCCGGGAGCGTGATCCGTGCAAGGCCAACAGTGAGGTAAACCTTACAGTTGGAAACGGCATAGAAAGATATCTTTTCCACTCCGGCCGGAATAGTCAGTTCTGCTTTGAATCCAGGCTGCAGATAATATGCGGGAACAGCAGAAGCCTGATTTACGGCCATCCGAACATCTTTCAAGGGGTTCTTCTGGTCAGGATACTCTATGGGGAAGGCACTGCCAAAGTCGGGGCCTATGGAAAGGAATTCCCAATACCAATAGCGTGGACTGGCTGGGGTCATATCCCCGTAATACCCTAGCTGGTATCCGGTTAAAGATACGAGCATTCCCAGATAATTGTCCAGCCCCTCCGCAATTTGGTCATCCGGCTGGAATATACGGATATACTGATTAGGCGAGCTGAGTTCCAGTTGATAGTTCTTGCCTTCCTTAACCAGTTTGCCGGAGATGCTGAGCCTGCGATAGTCATAGATTTCTGACGGAACTGAAAGAATCTCAGTATTTGGGGAATACTGGTAGGAGGACGATTTGTACTTGATAACCTTTACATTGTTTCCGCCAATGCAGTAGCCATACTTTGAGGAAGCAATATTGCTTGTGTGCAGTGCAAGGACATTGCTTGTACCGGAAACCTCCACGCGGGAACCGATTTGAGGCATCAAGTCAGGCAACTGGTCTGACGGCATCTGGGAAAGGTCTACGTATATGCCTTTTGGAGCAGGGTAATTTTCCCAAACAGTGAATCCGGTTTTTGTACGGCTGGAAACCGACACCGGGTATGTCCTGACCTTTGCACCTGGTGCTCCGCTGAGGATGCCCTGGATAGATACGGCATCGTTGTAGTCAACCTCTTTTGCCTCATCAAAGATGCAATAGGCAATGTTCTCATCATCGTACAAGTGATATCCACGAACGGACATAGTACGCTTTTTCTCGCCAAACAGGATACTTGACTCCACAGGACAGTAATCACTCATTACATATCCGTCTGACAGAACCAGCTGGTTGCTTCTGGGATTTACTGTTCCAATAGCTTCAAAATACGTGACGCCAAGCTGTTTGCCAAAATCGGCGGAATTGGAGAAAGGCCCATTGACATAAGGTGATTGATAAGTTCCGCTGTTGAGGCCTTCATAATAGCCCCTGTATACGATATGTCTTGGGAATGAGAACTTCTCACCTTCCTTGACATAGCCGTAGAGGAGGTCGAATTTGTCTCCTATCTTGCAGTCTGCCAGTACTTGGGCCTTGGGGTCTGACGGACTGAATTCCAAGATGACCCAGCCCCATTCTTTAGGATCCCAGATGACTATCAAAGAAGACTTTCCCGGCCTGGAAGCCTTGGCGGCGACTACGGCGTCAAGGACCAGCATCTCGAGATTGCTTGTCCTGCCGTATTCGGAAGGGGTGCCGTACATATAGAGTTCCCCCATACTGCAGGGGAAAAGATAGATATACTCCTGTCCGTCCTCACACGTAACACCGTTCCAGAATCCTTCAACTTGTACATAATGGCCTATGAATTCATCTATCGTGTCCCTGCCTGTCAGGGATATCTGAGATGAGTAAAGCTCTTCCAGGCAAATTTTGCGACTGCTCTTGCTAACGTTCATTGTTTCAGGATCGCACAGCGTAATACAGAATTTGCCATTGGCGTGTTCCAATTTTCCGGTAGCCTTGCAGTATACAGGATTGCTGTCGTAAATGCCGTCTGTGCTGATGTCCGGAAGGACTCTCTCAACCTCAGGATAGGGATAGCCCAGGCTGCCAATTCTGGTGATGTTCCTTACTTTAGTAATCCTCAGTACATTTCCGTGGGCCTCTTTCTTACCCTGTAGGGATATGGTGTCGTATAATGAAACGACTCCGCAGGCATGGCATTCTACATAGATACAATCATTGGACTCTCTGTCATTGGCTACGATGATTCCTCGTTGACTGATAGCCATTACGATACAGTCTTTCAGGATAAATTCAACTCCACTGTCCAAAGCGTTGCTTTTGGCTTGGGTCACGGTAAACTCTTGTAACATTGCGGTATGATTTAGGGTTAATACAATTCTTTGAAGCCTTTGTACAGTGCCTCTATCAAGTCCAGGCTGCTGTACGCCTCCGGGGTGCATTCCTCGCTGAGGCGGTCCCCGGCGAAGCCGTGGATCCAGACGCCCAGCAGGGCGGCGTCAAGGGCGCGGTAGCCACGGGCGAGGAGGCCTCCTATGAGGCCTGTGAGCACGTCTCCGCTGCCGCCCTTGGCCATCCCGGCGTTGCCGGTGGTATTGACATAGGCTTCGCCCGATGCGGTAGTGATGCGCGTATGCCATCCCTTCTTCACCAGCACCCAGCCTATGTCTTCCAGGCAGGGGCCGTCATCGGCGAACGCTCCGGACTCTTCCAGCCTCTTCAACTCGCCGGGGTGAGGCGTCAGGACGGACCCATCCGGAATCAGCCTTGAAAGCCTGAAATTTGCGGCTATCAGGTTGAGCGCATCGGCGTCCAGCACCATTGGGATCCCTGCGCTTTTGGCTGCGCCCATCAATTCTTTCAGGGCTGCCATTGTCTCCGGGTCCTGTCCCAGGCCCGGGCCGACTGCTATTGCCGAAAACCTCTCCAAACGCTCCGGAACCACGCTGAAATGCCCCGCAGGGTCTTCCGACAGCATTGCGGAAGGGTATTTGTTCACGGTGGCCTGGAGGGCGCGGGCGCAGGAGTGCAGCGTCACCAGGCCGCAGCCTGATTTCAGGGCTGCGCCAGTGGCCAGCACGGCCGCGCCGCTGTACGCGTTGCTCCCGCATACCAGCAACAGATGGCCATAATTCCCCTTATGGCTATCGTTTGGCCGCGGCAGCATCAGCGGTCTCAGACAGTCTGCATTTAGTTTTCGCAATTCTCGTCAGTGCAAAGATCGTTGTTGAAAAGCGTGCGTGTCCCGGCTGCCGGCGCGCCCAGCAGGGCTGCCGCGGCTTTGCCGGCCATCACTGTTCCAAGGATAACCTTACCGTCAGGACCTATCACATACATTGACGGTATCCAATTGATATGGTACGCCTTGCCAATTTCAGATTCCTTCATTCCCTGAGGGTCGAAAAGCTGGACACCAGGCAGGGCGTTCTCAGGAACGAACTGCTTCCAGGTGTCTATCTCCCGGTCAAAGGAAATGGATACGAATTCTACCTTTTCCGGATTCACCAGGGTGTGCATTGCCTTTATCTGGGGGATTTCCGCCCTGCAGTCAGGGCACCAGGACGCCCAGAACAGAAGCAGGACCGTCTTCCCGCGGAAATCGCTGAGTTTCACGCTCTTTCCGTTTATGTCATTGAGCGTGAAATCAGGTACGGCCTGTCCCTTTGCAATCAGCTCTGCGGCGTACTTTGGGTCAAGGTCTTCTTCTACTGAAGTCTGGGCGCGGAGTGTGATGCCCAGGCAAAGAAGACCAACAATTATGGCAATTATTTTTTTCATACTAACAAATATAATCTATTTTTGTATAAATGGGAATACTATGAGAAGACAGCTTTTAACGTTGGCCTTGTTTTTTGCAACCATAGCTGCATTGGCCTGGGAACCTGTAGGGAATCCTCTCCGCACCAGATGGGCGGAGGACGTAAGCCCGGAAAATGTTCACCCGGAATATCCGCGTCCGCAGATGCTCAGGGGGGACTGGAAAAGCCTTAACGGCCTTTGGGACTATTCCATTGTGCCAAAGGATGCAGAAAAGCCCTCTGCATACGATGGGCAGATACTGGTGCCTTTCGTGCCTGAGTCCTCACTCTCCGGTGTTGGAAAGCGCGTAGGTGAGGACAATGCCCTGTGGTACAGGACGGCCTTCAGCGTGCCTTCTTCCTGGAAACGCCAGCGCACACTGCTTCATTTCGAGGCTGTAGACTGGGCTGCCGAAGTCTATCTTAACGGCACCCTTATAGCCTACCATACTGGCGGATACACTCCCTTCTCCGTAGACATTACCCCATACCTCAAAAGCAATTCCCAGCAACTGGTGGTAAAAGTTCTGGACACCACTGACAAGGGCGCAAAGATTCCGCGCGGCAAGCAGGTGTCGGAGCCCGGAAGCATCTGGTACACGCCTGTGACAGGTATCTGGCAGAGCGTGTGGCTGGAATGCGCTCCGGCAACACACATAGACGGTTATGTGGCCACCCCTGACATCGATGCCGGAGTACTGGCAGTGGACGTTGAAGCCACAGCCGGCGCCGCCTCCGTCAAGGTTGAACTGCTGCAGGGCGCCATCGGCTACGATTCATCCGTTGTGCCGCAGAATCCGCAGGTACTGGCGGAAGCCTCCGCCGATCCCGGAGCCCAGCTGAGGCTTGCCGTAAGCTCGCCCAGGCTCTGGTCTCCGGACGATCCATTCCTCTACGGCCTGCGCATAACCCTTATGGACAATAAAGGGAAGGCTCTTGACACGGTTTACGGCTACACCTCCTTCAGGAAGAGTTCCGTTGTGAAGTCCGCCAAGGGATTCAATGTCCTTGGCCTTAACAACAAGCCGCTGTTCCAGTACGGTCCGCTTGACCAGGGCTGGTGGCCTGAAGGCCTGTACACCGCCCCCACTGACGATGCCCTCCGCTATGACATAGATATGACCAAGGCAATGGGATTCAATATGATACGCAAGCATATCAAGGTTGAGCCCGCGCGCTGGTACTGGTACTGCGACCGTCTTGGCATTGTGGTATGGCAGGATATGCCCTCAATGGACGACAACAGTTCCGGCCGCTGGTCATACAACGATTACGACGCAGGCCGCGACTCCAAGATTTCGGACTGGGAAAGGGAGAACTATTTCAAGGAGTGGTCGGAGATAATTGCCGCCCGCAAGGGATTCAACTGTATAGTGGTATGGGTGCCTTTCAACGAGGCCTGGGGCCAGTTCAACACCCTTGACGTGGTGGATTTCACCAGGCGCCAGGACTCCACCCGCCTTGTCAACGCCGCCTCCGGCGGAAACCATTACGAGAACTGCGGCGATATCCTTGACTGCCACCATTATCCCAACCCCCAGCAATACCTTTGGAGCCCAACCGAGGCCAACGTAGTTGGCGAGTACGGCGGAATAGGTCTTGCCCTGCCCGGCCATCTGTGGCAGGAAGACCGCAACTGGGGCTATGTCCAGTACAAGTCCAAGGAAGAGGTCACGGAGACGTACCTGCGTTACTCCGGCCAGCTGCTTGACCTTGTAGGCCGCGGCTGCAGCGGCGCCGTATACACGCAGACAAGCGACGTTGAAATAGAGGTGAACGGCCTTATGACCTATGACCGGAAAGAAGTTAAAGTTGACGTCCTCAAGATAAGGGAAGCCAACCTGAAGATTATAAATGACTTAAAGTAGCAGAATATGAAATACACAGAATTGGGGAATACCGGAATCAAGGTCTCCCGCATATGCGTAGGATGTATGTCTTTTGGCGTACCGTTCGATGATTTCCAGCCCTGGACCCTTAATCCGGAGCAGACAAAGGTGATGCTGGCCCACGCCCTGGACCTTGGCGTCAATTTCTTTGACACTGCAAACGAATACGCCCACGGCACAAGCGAGGAATATCTTGGAAGTACGCTCAAGGCCCTTGGAGTTAAGAGGGAGGATGTTGTGATTGCGTCCAAGGTCTATTTCAACGAGGGACATCTCAGCGCAAAAGCCATTAAAAGGGAGATTGAAGGTTCCCTGAAGCGCCTGGGCACAGACTATCTTGACCTGTACCAGATCCACCGCTTCGACTACGGCACACCCATAGAAGAAACAATGGAAGCCCTTGACTCCCTTGTCCGCAGCGGAAAGGTCAGGGCGCTTGGCGCATCAGCAATGTACGGCTACCAGTTCCACAATATGCAGATTGCTGCGGAAAAGAACGGCTGGACCAAGTTCTCCACGCTCCAGAACCACTACAACCTGGTTTATAGGGAGGACGAGCGCGACCTCATCCCCGTCGCGCAGCAGTACGGCGTATCGCTCATTCCGTACTCGCCGCTGGCCGGAGGCCACCTGGCGCGCACGCAATGGTTCTCCGACAGCAAGCGCAGCGAGACTGACTTCACCCTCAAGCGCAAGTACGACCACGCCAAGGAGAACGATATGCAGATAATAGCCCGCGTCGCGGAGGTCGCAGAGAAGCGCGGCGCCGCAATGACTGACGTGGCCCTAGGCTGGCTGTTCAAGAAAGGCGTAGCCGCTCCAATCGTGGGCGCCACAAAGATTTCCCATTTCGATGCGGCCGTGCACGCCCTTGACTTCACTGTCAGCGACGAGGAAGCCGCATACCTGGAAGAACTCTACCGCGCACACGATGTTGTGGGTGCGCTCAAACCATAAACTTTTCGCTTAAAGGACCTAAATGGAAAAACTGTCGGCATTGAGCGGCTCAGCAGGAGCGCTGATTATCCTGGCAATGGTAGTGGGCCTGGGCCTTCTGCTTGGAAAGATAAAGATTCGTGGCGTTACCTTCGGCTCGATATGGATCCTGTTCGTGGGAATCCTCCTGGGGCATCTTGGCTTCAGGGTGGATCCCGTGATCCTCACCTTTGTCAAAGATTTCGGCCTCATACTCTTCATTTTTATGATAGGACTCCAGGTGGGTCCGGGATTCTTCAGTTCGTTCCGCAAGGACGGCCTGGCAATGAACCTTCTTGCAGTTGGGCTGGTCCTGTTGGCGGCCATCACCACCTGGATTATTCACCTTGTCACAGGCGAGGATATGGGCCTTCTGACCGGAATTATGACCGGAGCCGTGGTGAACACGCCCAGCCTTGGTGCTGCGCAGGAGACTCTGTCTGAGATGGTTACAGCCTCGGGAGGAAGCGTTGAGCAGGCATTCGACGCATCGTCTAGGCTGGCTTCCGCTTATGTGGTTGCTTATCCACTTGGAGTGCTGGGAGGCTTCATAGTGCTCATTGCGATGAAGGCTGCACTGCACATCGACATAGATAAGGAAAAACTTGCCGCAGGCAAGGAAGACGACGGCGCCAATGCGTACCGTATGGCCTGCAGGGTGGCGAACCCAGCAATTGAAGGCAAGATGCTGGGAGACGTGCTCAAGGAGAACAATGACCTCCATTTTGTGGTTTCAAGGCTGATGAGGGATGGGGAAGTCCTTTTCCCGGAGATGGAAGAAA
>CACWLD010000016.1:0-28466 GCA_902761655.1 uncultured Bacteroidia bacterium
GCCAACGCCGATGGTACTGCCCCACCAGGTGGGAGAGTAGGTAGCTGCCGTTCTTCGGGACGCCGGTCAGACACAAACTGACCGGCGTCTTTTTTTTATATCTTTGTACAAACAACAGTACAAGAGTATGAAACGCAGCCTTCTAGTTTTCTTTATGCTGGTGTCCGCAATCGCGGCCTTCGGCCAGCAGCAGTATCAGTATACAGTTGACAGGAACATCCCCTACAGGACCGGTGGGGACGCTTACGTCGCTGAGATGTGCAATGTGGATGTAGCTTATGTCCAGGGACTTACGGATCGTCCGGTAATTGTCTGGTTCCACGGCGGTGGAATGACAGGCGGGTCCAAGGAAGTGCCGCAGGCGCTTATGACCCGCGGTTACATTGTAGTGGGCGTGGGGTATCGTCTTTATCCCAAAGTGTCCGTGCAGGACATCGTCAAAGACGCGGCCGCAGCCGTCGCCTGGGTATTCGGAAACATTGAGAAATACGGAGGAAACACATCCAAGATATATCTTGCAGGGCATTCCGCCGGAGGGACACTTGTGGACCTGGTGGGCCTTGACAAATCCTATCTTGCAGAGTACGGCATAGACGCTGACAAGATTGCCGCACTTGTTCCATACAGCGGGCAGGTGGTTACCCATTATACAGAAAGGGGAGACCGCGGCATACCTCCGCTCCAGCCAATCATAGACTCCCTGGCCCCCCTCTACCATATGAGGCCGGACTGCCCTCCTATGCTGGTCATTTCCGGCGACAGGGAAATGGAACTTTACGGCCGCTATGAGGAAACCGCATATTTTGTCCGTATGATGAAACTCCACGGCCACCCGGACATCACTTTCTACGAGCTCGATGGCTTTGAGCACGGCGATATGGTAGCCCCCGGGCATTTGGTGTTCCTTAAATATCTCCGCAACAGAGAGCGCCGGAATTAGAGCCGCTAATTGAAAAAATATGCTTATCTTTACCCTAATATAATTGGGGTTAGATTATGGAACTTGCAATTGGGCACATTTCCCAGATAATAGGCCCGGTGGTTGACGTTCATTTCGGGAACGTGACGCACGAGAACCTGCCGGGCATCCACGAGGCTTTGAGCATCAAGCGCTTCAACGGCGGCACCTTGATAGTGGAAGTGCAGCAACACATTGGCGAAGATACCGTGCGCTGCGTGGCAATGGACTCTACAGACGGTCTCCGCCGCGGTATGGAGGTCACGCCTAACGGCGCCCCCATATCAATGCCTTCCGGAGAGCAGATCCGCGGCCGCGTAATGAACGTTGTTGGCAACACCATAGACGGTCTTGGGAAACTGGATACCGGAACCCGCCTGCCAATTCACAGGGAACCGCCAAAATTTGAGAACCTTACCACTTCCCAGGAAGTACTCTTCACCGGAATCAAGGTGATAGACCTTCTGGAGCCTTACCTCAAGGGTGGTAAGATTGGTCTCTTTGGAGGTGCGGGAGTGGGAAAGACCGTGCTCATCAAGGAACTCATAAACAACATTGCAAAGCGCCATAACGGTTTCTCCGTGTTTGCCGGAGTTGGCGAGCGCACCAGGGAGGGCAACGACCTCCTGCGCGAGATGATCGAATCCAATGTAATCCGCTACGGAGAAGAGTTCACCAAGTCAATGGAAGAAGGCAAGTGGGACCTCTCCAAGGTTGACAAGGAAGAACTCAAGAAGTCCCAGGTTGCAATGGTGTTCGGCCAGATGAACGAGCCCCCTGGAGCCAGAAGTTCCGTGGCCCTCTCCGGCCTCACCCTTGCTGAATCCTTCCGCGACTCCACCTCCCCAGACGACCCCAAGGACATCCTGTTCTTCATAGACAACATCTTCCGTTTCACCCAGGCGGGCTCGGAGGTTTCCGCCCTTCTGGGAAGGATGCCTTCCGCCGTGGGCTACCAGCCTACGCTTGCAACTGAGATGGGCGCTATGCAGGAAAGGATCACATCCACCAAGAACGGATCCATCACATCCGTCCAGGCCGTTTACGTTCCTGCCGATGACCTCACTGACCCGGCCCCTGCCACCACCTTCTCCCACCTTGACGCCACCACGGTGCTCAGCCGCAAGATCACAGAGCTGGGAATCTATCCCGCCGTGGACCCTCTTGAGTCCACCTCCAGGATCCTTGATCCCAATATCGTAGGCAAGGAACATTACGACACCGCCCAGAGGGTAAAGCAGATACTTCAGCGCAACAAGGAACTCCAGGACATCATAGCCATACTTGGAATGGACGAGCTCTCAGAGGAAGACCGCGTCACGGTAAACCGCGCCCGCAGGGTGCAGCGTTTCCTGTCCCAGCCGTTCTCCGTAGCGGAGCAGTTCACCGGCCTTCCGGGCGTGATGGTGGACATAGAGGATACCGTAAAGGGCTTCAAGAAGATACTTGACGGAGAGGTTGACTACCTTCCGGAGCAGGCCTTTATGAATGTTGGAACCATAGAGGATGCCATTGCCAAGGGCGAGGCCATACTTAAGAACGCCGGCAAATGATATCCGTTGATATACTTTCACCCACAATGTCCAGGCACCTGGACGTTGACTGCATCTTCTTCCCGGGGGTGCAGGGGCCGTTCGAGGTGCTGCGCAACCACGCGCCCATAATCTCCCTTCTTGAAGAAGGGAAGATCCGCTGGCGCGTAGGTGGCGCGGAGGACTCAATGGAGGTGAAAGGCGGAGTAGTGATGGTAAAGGACAATGCCATCAAGGTTTGCATAGACTGATATGAAAAGACTTCTGTACATATTCCTGATCCTCCTTTCGCTGCCGCTTGCCGCGGCCGCGCAGGAAGGGGAGGACCTGGATATGAAGCAGTTCATCTTCGGGCATATCGCAGACAGCCACGAATGGCACATCACCGCAATCCACGGCAAGGAGATAACCATTCCGCTGCCGTGCATTGTGTTCGATGACGGCGTTCACGTGTTTATGTCCAACAAGATGGAGCAGAACGGCTACACGCTGGACGAGAATGGCAAGATGATCAACGCCGCCACAGGCAAGCGTCCGTTTGATATGTCCATTACCAAGAACGTACTGGGCCTGATGATAGACAGCCTCATACTGGTGCTGCTCATCCTCCTGTGCGCCCGCTGGTACAAGAAGCACGACGTGCTCAAGGAGACGCCAACCGGTTTGGCCGCCCTGCTGGAGCCCGTTATAATGATGATAAACGACGACGTGATCAAGGACGCAGTTGGCCCCAAGCACGAGAAGTTCGCCCCGTACCTGCTCACCGTCTTCTTCTTCATCCTCATAAACAACCTTATGGGAATAGTGCCCTTCTTCCCGGGAGGAGCCAACATCACGGGCAACATTGCCGTTACGATGGTTCTGGCTCTGTTCACGTTCCTTATGGTGAACCTTTTTGGAAACAAGCATTACTACAAAGATATATTCTGGCCGGACGTTCCAATCTTCCTCAAGGCCATACCTATAATGCCGGCAATTGAGATAGTTGGAACCATAACCAAGCCGTTCTCCCTGATGGTCAGGCTTTTCGCCAATATGCTCGCGGGCCACATAATGATCCTGTGCGCGGTGGGAGTGATATTCCTGACTGCCAAGATGGGACCGGTGATCAACGGGTCGCTGAGCATAGTTGCGGTGCTGTTCGGGGTGTTCCTGAACTGCCTGGAACTGCTGGTTGCGTTCATCCAGGCCTATGTGTTCACTATGCTGTCCGCCCTTTTCATAGGGATGGCGCATAAGGAACCTGCAGAAGAAGAATAAACAAACAACTATAATTTTATAACATTATGATTTCTACCATTTTACTTCAAGCGGCCGCTTCAGCGCTCCCAAAGGTGGGCTCTGCACTGTGCGCAGCCATTGTTGCATTCGCAGCCTCGTTTGGTATTTCCAGACTTGCAAAGTACGTTATGGAGGCATCCGCACGCCAGCCTGAGATCGCAGGCGGCCTGCGTACCACTGCTATCATCGTAGGCGCTCTCATTGAGGGTGTATGTCTGTTTGCGGTAATCGTCTGTCTGCTCTCTCTGTATTAATAGGGAAGACCTATGAACCTGATTACGCCTGACAGCGGCCTGGTGGTTTGGATGACCATCATCTTTGCCATTGTGTTCTTCATATTGGCAAAGTTTGGATTCCCGGTCATCACCTCAATGGTCAAGAAGCGCAACGACAAGATTCACGACAGTCTTGCCGCGGCGCGCCTTGCGGAGGAGAAACTTGCCACCCTGGCCCAGCAACAGCAGGAGCTGTTGGAGAAGGCCCGCGTGGAGCAGGCGGCCCTCCTTAAGGACGCCGCCGCCGCGCGCGACAACCTCATAGCCCAGGCAAAGCAGCAGGCAAAGGAAGAGGCGGACAAGATAATCCAGAACGCAAGGCTGGAGATTGCCGCCGAGAGGGAGGACGCCCTCAGGGATGTGCGCCGCCAGGTGGCGGAGATATCCCTGGACGTCGCAGAAAAGGTAATCAGAAAGACTCTCCAGGACACCGGCGAGCAGGCACAGCTCGTAGACCGTCTCGTAGAAGAGGCGACAAGGACCAGACCGGAAAGCTGAAACAGGGATGAACACAGGGGTCATATCCAGTAGATACGCAAGGGCGTTGCTGCGGCTCACAACTGAGAACGGCAGCGCTGCCGCCGTGTATTCTCAGGTTCGCGCAATGCTGGACAACCCCGATGCCGTTCCATCCCCGCTCGAGCCGGACCTTCAGAAGTTCGTGGGCCTGCTGGTGGCAAACCACCGGGAGCAGTATCTGAAATTTATCTTCAACAGTTTCGTGAGCCTGTACCTCAAGGAAAACAATATGAAGTTGGCCACGCTCACGACCGTTGCCTCCAATCCTCAGCTGGAGCAGAAGATCCGCGCCCTGATCAGCGACAGGACAGGATGCGGCCTGGACCTTAACGTTAAGCTGGATCCATCCCTGATAGGGGGATTCAGACTTGTAGTAGACGATTTGCTGCTTGACGCAAGCGTGTCCTCCCAATTGGAGAAGCTGCGCAGGCAGTTCATTGAAAAGACAAGCAGAATAGTATGACGCAATCATTGAAACCAAGCGAGATAAGCGACGTCCTTCTTGCCCAGCTTAAAGGGATTGACAATTCCCTGCAGTGGGAGGAGGTAGGAAGCGTGCTGCAGGTCAGCGACGGAGTTGTCCACCTGCGTGGCCTCTCAAACGCCGAGGCGGGTGAACTCCTGGAGTTCGAGAACGGCGTGATGGCCGTGGTGATGAACCTGGAGGAAGACAACGTGGGAGCGGTGCTCCTGGGCCCCACGGACCTGGTCCGCGAAGGGATGTCCGTACGCCGCACGGGGCGCATAGCGTCCGTGCGCGTAGGAGAATCTATGGTGGGCAGGGTAGTGGACCCCCTGGGCAATCCGCTGGACGGCCTGGGAGAGATAGGCGGTGAACTTGTGGATATGCCCCTTGAGCGCAAGGCTCCGGGAGTCATCTTCCGCCAGCCCGTAAACGAGCCTCTCCAGACGGGAATAAAGTCCATAGACGCTATGATCCCCATTGGACGCGGCCAGCGCGAGCTCATAATCGGAGACCGCCAGACAGGAAAGACAGCCATTGCCATTGACACCATCATAAACCAGAGGAGCGAGTACCTCAAGGGCAAGCCGGTCTACTGCATATACGTGGCAGTGGGCCAGAAAGGTTCCACCGTTGCCAGCATAGTCCAGACCCTGCGTTCTAAGGGTGCAATGGACTACACCATTGTGGTTACGGCTTCGGCCGCGGACCCTGCCGCACTGCAGTACTACGCCCCGTTCGCCGGGGCCGCCATAGGCGAGTACTTCCGCGACACGGGCCGTCCCGCCCTGGTAGTATTCGACGACCTTTCCAAACAGGCCGTGGCATACCGCGAGGTTTCCCTCATCCTGCGCCGCCCTTCGGGCCGAGAGGCCTACCCTGGAGACGTGTTCTACCTGCACTCCAGGCTCCTTGAGCGCGCCGCTAAAATAATTGACCAGCAGGATGTTGCGGAGCATATGAACGACCTTCCGGAATCCCTCAAGGGCAAGGTCAAGGCCGGAGGCTCGCTTACCGCGCTTCCTATAATTGAGACCCAGGCGGGAGACGTTTCGGCATACATTCCAACCAACGTGATTTCCATCACCGACGGCCAGATCTATCTGGAATCAGGACTCTTCAACGCCGGAGTGCGTCCCGCCATCAACGTGGGCATCTCCGTGTCCAGGGTCGGAGGCTCCGCCCAGGTCAAGAGTATGAAGAAGGTTGCGGGAACATTGAAGATAGACCAGGCCCAGTACAACGAGCTGGAGGCCTTCTCCAAGTTCTCTTCGGACATAGACAAGGTTACTGCGCAGGCCCTTGACAAGGGCAGGAAGAACAACAGGCTTCTCATTCAGCCTCAGTACTCTCCTATGCCCGTGGGCGAGCAGGTGGCCGTGCTCTATTGCGGCACTCGCTCCCTGCTCTCGGGAATACCCCTAGAAAAAGTCAAGGACTTTGAGACCGATTTCCTGGACAATATGCGCGCTTCGCACGCCGATGTGCTTGAAGAACTTGCCAAGGGAGTCCTCTCTGATAACGCACAGAAAGTAATAGAAGCGGTTGCGGCCGCAGTTTGCCAGAATCTGCAGTAAATGGCACTAAGGGAGACAAAGGAAAGGATCAATTCTGTAAAGGGGACGTTGAAGATTACGACGGCCATGAAGTTCGTGGCCTCTTCAAAACTCCACAAGGCGCAGAATGCCATAGAGGCTATGATTCCATATCAGCAGGCCCTTTCCCAGGTCTTCCAGTCACTGGGCAGCGGAAAGTTCAAGCTTGAAGGAAAGCAGGGAGGAAAGGTGGCCATTGTGGCAATGGCCTCCAATACCTCCCTCTGCGGAACCTTCAACGCAAGCGTCCTCAAAGCTGCCCTGGAGCAGGTTGAGAAGTATCCGGAGGCGGAAATCTACGCCATAGGGCGCAGGATGGCCGAGCCGCTGGCCAAGGCGGGCCATCCGTCCGTGGGGGACTTCACGGCCCTGATGGCCAAGCCGGACTACGGCCAGGCCTCCGCCCTGGCCGACAGGCTTCGCTCCGCCTTCCAGGACGGAGCCTACAGCAAGGTAATCCTGGTTTACAACCATTTTGCAAGTTTCGTTTCCCAGCAGGTGAAGGTGGAGAGTTTCCTTCCCTTTGAGGTCCCCGTCAAGGAAAAGGACGACTTGGAGGACGAATTCATAGTAGAGCCCGGGGCGGAAGAGATAGCCAACCGTCTGCTCCCTGAGGTGCTAAGGCTCAAGATTTACACTACGCTGCTTGATTCATCCGCAGCTGAAAACGCCGCCCGCACCATAGCAATGCAGACGGCTTCCGACAACGCCCAGGACCTGCTGAACGAACTGACCCTGGAATACAACAAGGCCCGTCAGCAAAAGATTACAAACGAAATCCTGGATCTTATAGGCGGTTCGCAACAGTGACCGCTCCTTCTATTCCCCTGAATCCAAGGAGGAACTCGTGAACGTTCATACGCTTCTTGCCGGCCAGTTGGATGTCGGTGACGGAGATTGCGCCGTCCGCGGTACCTATGGCAATGTAAGACTTGCCGTCACTCTCAATCTGTCCCGGAGCAAGGCCTCTTGACGGCATCTTCTCTCCAAAGAATACCTTGAGCTGGACAGGATTCTCATCCTCCGGCCTCTGGATGAAAGTGAAGGCGGTTGGATAGGGGCTAAGGCCCCTGATAAGATTGTAGACGTCTTCCGTGCTGCGGTTCCAGTCTATGCAGCAGGTCTCGCGGGTGATCTTTGGAGCCGGCTTCAGCTCCTCTGAACCCTGGATGAAACTCTTCTGCACGCGCATTTCCACGTTGTGGTCTATGAGGGCGCGGACAGTCTGGAGTACAAGGGCGGTTCCCTTTTCCATAAGGGCGTCGTGGACGTCTCCGGCAGTGTCCGTAGGAGCAATCTTGTGCTCCTCGCGGAAGATGATCATACCGGTATCTATGTTCTTGTCCAGCATAAAGGTGGTCACGCCGGTCATCTTCTCTCCGTTGATGACAGCCCAGTTGATAGGGGCCGCACCGCGGTACTGAGGCAGCAGGGCGGCGTGCAGGTTGAACGTTCCAAGCTTAGGCATTGCCCAAACCTCTTCAGGAAGCATCCTGAATGCAACCACCACAAAGAGGTCCGCCTTGAGCGCGGCCAGGCTGGCAAGGAACTCGGGATCCTTGAGCTTTACGGGCTGCAGCACTGGAATGCCGTTTTCAACGGCGTATTTCTTGACGGCGCTCTGGTTGACCTGAAGGCCGCGCCCGGACTGCTTGTCAGCAACCGTGACAACTCCCACAACCTTATAGTGCTGTGCCTTGCCGTTCTTGACAAGTGCGTCCAGAGGTGCCACCGCAAACTCGGGCGTACCCATATATACAATCCTTGTCTTGCGGAACAGTCCCGCAATGTAACCCTTGATTGTGTTCCAGCGTGTCTTTACAGCATCCATATTCAGGAAAGAAGAATCGTGAACTGCCTTGCTTGTAAGCAATATGCCCAGCGGAATCAACAGGTACGCCGGCAGGAAGGCTCCGTTTACGGGGTCCAGTACTCCGTTCTTTGTCATCTTGGCCCCAATCAGGTCAACTATGTAATACAGCACAAAGAACAGGGCCGAGATAATGGCCGGAGTACCCAGTCCTCCCTTGCGTATGAGCGCTCCCAGCGGTGCGCCTATGAAGAACAGCAGCAGGCACGCTATGGCCTTGGAGTATTTCCTGAGGATCTCCAGTCCCGCCCTCCTGAGTTCATAGACATATTCATACAGGTCCCTGTTGAAGTTGTTCAGTTCCGAAGATATCTCATAAGCTTCTACGCCCGCCCTTTCCAACGCGTTTATCTCATCTTCCTCAGTTTCCCATTCCATAAAGTTCTCATACTCGAAGAGTTCAAGGGGCTGGCGGAAGTAGGCCGTGTCAAACTGATGGCTCTTGTACATATTGATGGCGTCGTAGAACATATTCACCTGGTTCAGGTGAAGGGTGTCGAACTTGGCCTGCATCGAGTCCCTGTCCGCACGCAGTTCAGTAAGGTCCATTGCCATCACCTGGTCTCCGTACTTGTTCTCTTCCGACCTCTCGAACGCATAGTTCTTGAGGGGTATGATCAGCTCCTGCTTGTCAAATGAGATCCTTTCCAGTCCCAGTTCCTTGCTGTTGGGCTTGATGGTGTTCTCTTCTACGTAATTGACTCCGTTGTACATTATGAAGGTCAGGTAGTCCTTTGACTTGGACATCCTGAGCACGGCAGAATCCGCAAGGGTAACGGTGTTGTTGCCCTTGTTGGCGGAATGGTCGTATACCATTACGCCGCGCATCACGCCGGTTTCCTCGTCGTTGCTGTCAACGCGCAGGACGTAGTTGTCTATGCCGTCGTAGAAGATTCCCGCAGGGATCTTTATCTCCTCCTTGGTACGTCCTATGTCGTCCCTGAGGGTGTAAATCCTGTTGTATGAGAATGGGACCAGGTTGTTGGATGCGAAGAACGCTCCAACGCTGATGACCGCCGACGCAATGATCAGCGGGGTCATTATCCTGGTTATGGAAATGCCTGCGGCCTTTGCCGCAATGAGCTCGCTGTTCTCCGCCATCTGGCCCATTGTCATCATTGCGGCCAGCAGGGTTGCCAGCGGCAGGGCCAGAGGCAGGATTGTGCAGCTGCCCCAGAGGAGGAACTCGGCGACCACCTTCAGGCTCAAGCCCTTGCCAACCAGTTCATCTATGTAAACCCACAGGAACTGCATGACAAGCACGAACAGGACTACGAACAGGATTGCTACGAACGGTCCTATGAACGACTTGAGTATGAGACGGTCAAGTTTCTTCACTTTACTGCGTGATATGCTTTACTATGGCTTCAAGCGCCTGCCCGAGTCCTGCAATATTCTTGCCTCCGGCAGATGCGATGCCCGGCTGGCCGCCGCCTCCGCCCTGGATGAACTTGGCGCCCTCGCGGATGTCAGCTCCGGCGTTGCGTCCTGCCTGAACCAGGTCAGGGGTGTACATAAGCACCAGCTGAGGCTTTCCTGAATACTCGAAAGCAGCCACCGCCGCGGTGTTTGAAACCCTCTTCTGAAGGGCCAGGAGGGCGTCGCGAAGCAGCTGAGGCTCGGTTTCGGCCTTTGTCCAACGGATGAGGTTGATTCCGCCTTCAGGCTGGGCGAGCTTCTCAAGTACATTGCTCAGCTCCGCAGCCTTCGCCGCTGCAAACTCCTCAACCTGCTTCTTGTAGCTTGCGTTCTCTGAAACCATCCTCTGGATTGCGCCCTTGAGGTCCGGAGCGTTGTTGAAGAAGGCCTTGGCCTCCTTGAGAAGCTCCTCTTCCTTGCGGACGTACTCCTCTGCCGCGGCTCCGCTTACTGCCTCGATCCTGCGGACTCCGGCAGCTATCGCGCTCTCTGACAATATCTTGAACAGACCGATATTGCCCGAAGCGCTGGTGTGGCATCCGCCGCAGAGCTCTACGCTCTTGCCGAACTTGACCACGCGCACCACGTCGCCGTACTTCTCGCCAAAGAGGGCGATGGCGCCCATTTCGCGTGCCTCTTCCATTGTGGCGTCACGCTTCTCCTCGCGCGGGTTGTTCTGGCGGATGAGCTCGTTTACGCGTGCCTCCACCTTGGCGATCTGCTCGTCAGAGAGTTTCTCGAAGTGTGAGAAGTCAAAGCGGAAGTACTTGTCGCACACATAGGAGCCTTTCTGCTCGATGTGTGTTCCAAGGATCTCCCTGAGGGCCTGGTCCAGGATGTGGGTGCAGGTGTGGTTGTTGGCTATTGCCTGCCTGCGCTCGGCGTCCACTACAAGGGTGAACTCTCCCTGGCAGTCTGCAGGAATCTTGTCAGCGATGTGTACGGTAAGGTTGTTCTCCTTTATTGTGTTTATGATGGAAATCTTCTCTCCGTCTGCGGCGACGGCGTACCCGGTATCTCCTACCTCACCTCCCATCTCTCCGTAGAACGGGGTGCGGTCGAACACCAGTTGCAGCATCTCCTTGTTCTTCTGCTTTACCTTGCGGCTCTTCAGGAGGCGAGCTCCCTGGACGGTGGTGCTGTCATATCCCAGGAATACTACGTCCTCTCCCTCGCGGTACTGGATCCAGTCTCCGAACTCGTTGGCGGTGGCGTTGCGGGCGCGCTCCTTCTGCTTGCCAAGTTCAACCTGGAAGCCTTCCAGGTCCACCTTGTAGCCGTTCTCCGTTGCAATGAGCTCTGTAAGGTCGATAGGGAATCCGTAGGTATCGTACAGCACGAATGCGTCCACGCCGGGGATCACCTTGGTGTCCGCGGACTTGGCCATATATTCGTCCATAAGCTTGATTCCCCTGTCCAGGGTGCGCAGGAAGGCCATTTCCTCCTCGCGGATTACGGACTCTATGAGTTTCTGCTGGGCCTTGATCTCAGGATAGGCTTCGCCCATATCGCTGATGAGCTGAGGTACGAGGCGGCAGAGGAAAGGTTCGTTGAAGCCAAGGAAGGTGTAGCCGTAACGTACGGCGCGGCGGAGGATCCTGCGGATCACGTAGCCGGCCTTCACGTTGCTGGGCAGCTGGCCGTCAGCGATTGAGAAGCTGATGGCGCGGATGTGGTCTGCTATCACGCGCATTGCAACCTCCGTCTCCTTGCTCTGGTGGTAAGGATGTCCGGAGAGTTCCTCTATCTTGGCTATCATTCCGGTGAAAACGTCGGAATCGTAGTTGGAGTTCTTGCCCTGGAGCACGGCACAGAGGCGCTCGAAGCCCATTCCGGTGTCGATGTTCTTTGCCGGGAGGCTTTCCAAGTGCCCGTCGGCCTTGCGCTCGAACTGCATAAACACAAGGTTCCAGATCTCAATGACGTGAGGGTCCGACTTGTTTACCAGGTCCCTGCCCGGAACGCCCGCGGCCTCTTCCGGGGTGCGGATGTCAATATGGATCTCTGAAGAAGGTCCGCAGGGGCCCACGTCTCCCATTTCCCAGAAATTGTCGTGCTTGTTTCCAAGGATGATATGGTCCTCCGGAAGATGCTTCTTCCAGGCGTCCATAGCCTCCTGGTCCATAGGGGTGCCGTCTTCTGCGGATCCCTCGAACACGGTTGCGTAAAGTATGTTCTTGTCAATTCCGTAAACTTCTGTAAGCAGCTCCCAGGCCCAGTCAATGGCCTCTTTCTTGAAGTAGTCACCAAAGCTCCAGTTGCCAAGCATCTCGAACATTGTGTGATGGTAGGTGTCGTGTCCCACCTCTTCCAGGTCATTGTGCTTTCCGGACACGCGCAGGCATTTCTGCGAATCCGCCGCGCGCAGGTATGGCCTCTTGGTGTTTCCCAGGAAGATGTCCTTGAACTGGTTCATACCGGCGTTGGTGAACATAAGGGTAGGGTCGTTCTTTACGACCATTGGAGCTGAAGCGACTATTGTGTGCTCCTTTGAAGCGAAGAAATCCAGGAATTTCTGTCTTATCTCTTTAGAAGTCATAATGTACTGATATGTATAGAATGCAAAATTAGCATATTTTTTGTTAATAATTAGTATCTTTGCAAGAATGTCCAAGATAAGGAAAGAGTATAGCCTGAACCCCGAGACACTTATGTACGAAATTGCAAAAGTGCCTCTGGGCAAGCGTCTTCTCAAGATAGGCGCGTACATTGTCACCTGCGTGGCAGTGACGGTGCTCTATTACTGGCTGTACGCTGGAGTCCTGAAGCTGGATCCCCCCAAGACCGCCCGGCTCAAGAGGGAGAACGCCGCCTGGAATTCCAAGCTGGAACTGATGAACCGCCAGCTGGACATCTATGAGGAGCAGCTCGCTGACCTCAATCTCCGCAATGACGACATCTACCGCTCCATCTTTGGTATGAACGAGATCCCGACGGAGGTGCTCAACGCCGGTTTCGGCGGCGTGAACCGCTATGCGGAACTGGACGAGATGGTATCCAACAGCCTCCTCAGGGACACCTACGAGCGCCTTGACGTGCTTGCCAAACGCTCCTATGTCCAGAGCAAGTCATTTGACGAGGTTGCAGAGCTTTCCCGCCGCGCCGGCGAGATGGCTTCCTGCATCCCGGCCATCCCTCCTATAGATCCCAAACCGGGCACATATCACCTTTCCAGCCCCTTCGGAACCAGGTGGGACCCCGTTTACGGAGGCTACCGCACCCATTCCGGAGTTGACCTTTCCACCAAGGAGGGCAACCCCATCTACGCCACCGGAGACGGCGTGGTGGAGAGCGTTGATTTCCAGTTCTTCGGATACGGACACCAGGTGGTGATAGACCACGGATTCGGATACAAGACCAGGTACGCCCATATGAGCACCATAAGCGTGGTGGAGGGAATGAAGATAAAGAGGGGAGAGTGCATAGGCGCCGTGGGAAAGACCGGAAAGGTTACAGGCGCGCACCTTCATTACGAAGTCCTCTACAGGGGCTCCGCAGTCAATCCCGCCAACTTCTTCGACCTTGACATAACCTCTGACGAGTACGCCACAATGGTCCACAAGATGGAGGACGAGTCCCCGGCAATCCTCCGCCCCCAGTTTTCCGTAAAGGCAAACAACCAGTAATCCCGGATGAAGAATTACGAATTTGACAGAAGCAGTTTCTCTTTCCGTAAGGTGAACCGCACGGTCTGGAACATAGTCCGCACGGCGGTCAGGCTGGTGCTGACTTCCGCCTGCGTGGCCATCGTCACGTACTTCATCCTTTCCCTGTTCATAAACACGGATACTGAAAAGCGCCTTGCCCGCGAGAACAATATGTACGAGAAAGTATATGCCCAGATGCTGGAGCGCGAGCAGCTCATAGGAGACGCCGTGGCCTCAATGCAGTACAAGGACAACCAGATATACCACCAGATTTTCAATGCCGACGCCCCCGGGACGGACCCTGAGAGCGACATCAGTTTCGCCGCCTCTTCCGACACCCTTCCTCATACGGAACTCATTGAGTTCTCCGCCGGCAAACTGGATAGCCTCATCTCCTCCGCCGCGCAGGTTGAGGAGCGCCTGAAGGCCCTCCAGGACCGTTTTATGGCTTCCAAGGACTCCCTGCCTCCGCTGAGCATACCGCTCAAGACAATGTCTTACGCGCAGGTTGGAGCAACCGTAGGGGACAAGGTGAACCCGTTCTACAAGGTGCCCGTTGCCCATAACGGCCTGGACATAATTGCCCCCCAGGGAGATCCCGTCTACGCTACGGCGGACGGCTACGTCTCCGACGTGATCTCCTCCCGTAAGGGACAGGGAAACGTGGTTGAGATAACCCACAAGGGCGGCTACGTGACCCGCTACGCCCACCTTGCGGACGTGCAGGTACGCAAGGGCGTGCAGGTGCGCAAGGGCGCCTGCGTGGGATATGTGGGCATATCCGGAAACAGTTTCGCCCCGCACCTGCATTATGAAGTGCTAAAGGACGGAGAATACCTTGACCCGGTAAACTTTATGTTCGCGTCGGTATCTCCAAACGAGTATATGAATATGCTTTATATGTCCGTAAGCACCGGGCAATCAATGGATTAACCCTATCCGAAATGGAAAAACTATACTATTCTATCAGCGAAGTGGCAAAGGAACTGGGCGAGAACCCTTCCTGCATCCGCTATTGGAGCGACTCCTTCTCCAAGTTCGTAAAGCCCACCCGCAACGCCAAGGGCAACCGCCTGTACAAGGCGGAAGATATCCAGACCCTCCGCCAGATCCAGCATCTGGTAAACGTGAATGGCCTCAAGCTGGAGGGCGTGGAAAAAGAGCTCCGCGCCGGCCACAGCAATGTGGACAAGACCGTCAAGGCCATCACTTCCCTCAAGGAAATCCGCAGCCAGCTTGTCCAGGTAAGGGAACTTCTGTAGTATGAAAGTCAGCGACGTAATCAAGGTCCTTGAGGACTTTGCCCCTTCCTGCATCCAGGAAGACTGGGACAACAGCGGCCTCAGCGTAGGGTCTCCGCAGGCGGAAGTGACCGGCATAATGCTGGGCTTCGACTGCACCCCGGAGCTGGTTGACGAGGCCATAGAGGCGGGAGCCAACTTGATAATCACCCACCACCCCCTCATCTTCGGGCGCCTGCGCAGCATATGCCCTGAGGATCCCGTGGGTCTGGCCATCATCAAGGCCATAAAGGGCGGCGTAGCCGTGTACTCTGCGCACACCACCGCGGACAAGGTCCCGGGTGGTGTAAGCTGGGCGATGGCGGAGCGCCTGGGGTTGCAGGACATACGCATCCTCGACGGAGAGCAGTACGGCCTGGGCGTGATAGGCAGGTGGCCGCAGGCCCTGGAATGGGAGCAGGCGGCGGCCAGGGTGAAAGATGCCTTCGGCATAAAAACCCTCCGCTGCTCAAAGCCCGCAGGGCCCATAGACACCGTTGCAATGTGCGGTGGATCAGGCTCTTCGCTAATAGCCAAGGCGCGTGAGGCAGGGGCCCAGCTATACCTGTGTGGAGACATCTCATACCACCACTTTTTCACCCCCGACGGCTTTGCCCTGATGGACGTGGGACATTTTGAGAGCGAAGTGGAGATAGTGGACGTTTTATATTCTTTGTTAAGGAAAAATTTTCCTAACTTTGTCATTCGCGCAAGCGCGAACTTAAACAACAGTAATCCTGTAAAATATTACTAGCAAAAATATGGCAACAGCAAAAAAGATCAAGAAAGTCTATCCAGCTCCGCGGAGAACTCCCTGCAGAGGTGCAGGCCCTTGAGGACGAGCTGGCAGCCCTCCACGCCAAGGAGGAAGGCATCAGGAACCTCATCGAGGAATTTGGAAAATCCATCGAGAACAACAAGCAGAACCTGATTGAGCACGACGAGAAGATTGCCAAGTACCAGCACCAGTTGGAGAACATAGCCAACAGCCGCGAGTATGACTCCATCAACAAGGAGTTGGAGAACGAGGGCCTGGAGCGCCAGATCGCTGAAAAGCACATCGGCGAAGCCAAAATGGCCATCGCGGAGAAGAAGGAAGACCTTGAAGACCTTGCCCGCAGGGTGGAGATCCGCGAGGAGGACCTTGCCGCCAAGCGCGAGGAGCTCGAGGCCATCATTGGCTCCACCGCAGAGCAGGAGGCCAAGCTGCAGGAGCGCAGGGACGCCTGTGCAAAGGTTATCGACGAGCGTACAATGAGTGCTTACGAGCGCATCCGCAAGAGCGTTCACAACCACCTTGCAGTGGTTCCCGTTTACAATGAGGACAGCTGCGGAGGTTGCTTCAACACCATCACTCCCCAGAGGCTCATCGACATAGAGTCAAACAAGAAACTTGTCATCTGCGAGCACTGCGGAAGGATCATAGTAAATCCCAAGTTCGAATAGGAGTCGGGTATGCCTGGCAAGAAGAACACCAACTTGGACACGATAGGGCTTGAGATGGGTAATACGCCCCCTCAGGCTCTTGATGTGGAAGAGGCTGTCCTTGGAGCTATGCTGCTGGAGGCTTCGGCCGTGGATCAGGCAATGGAGGAACTAACCCCCAGCTGCTTCTACGACCAGCGCCACAGGATGATCTTCGAGGCCATATCCCATCTTGTCACGGAGCATATCTCGGTGGACATACTCACCGCAACCAACAAACTCAAGCAGGAAGGGAACCTTGAGGCGGTTGGTGGGGCCATAACCCTTGCCAACCTGTCACAAAAGGTAGGTTCCGCCGCGCATATAGAGTATCACATAAAGATACTCAAGCAGAAATCCATCCAAAGGGAGCTCATCACCGCTTCCTACGACATCCTTCACCAGGCCTATGACGAGTCCGTCAAGGTTGACGACCTTGTGGACAACGCCCAGACCAAGATCTTCGACGCCATCCAGAACAACCTCAAGAAGGAGGTCCAGGGCATTGGGGACCTGATCAACGTGGCAATGTCCGACATCCAGAAAATGCAGAACAGCATTGGCCTGAGCGGCGTGCCTTCCGGTTTTGTGTCCCTGGATGCCATAACAATGGGATGGCAGAAGTCAGACCTGATAATCCTGGCGGCACGCCCGGCCATTGGTAAGACTGCATTTGCGCTGAATATGGCCCGCAACGCCGCGGTAGACCATCATATGCCGGTTGCAGTGTTCTCCCTGGAAATGTCAGCGGTACAGCTTACAAAGCGTCTAATGACCAGCGAATCCGGCCTTCCGGCAAGCAAGATCAAAGGTGGCTCAAAGCTGGAGCCGTATGAGTGGGAGCAGCTTGAGTACAAGCTCAAGAACCTCTCCGCCGCACCGCTGTACATTGACGACACCCCAAGCATCCCTGTGATGGAGTTCAGGACCAAGGTGAAGAACCTGGTAAAGAGCAAGCAGGTGCGCCTGGTGATCGTAGACTATCTGCAGCTGATGCAGGGCCCTTCCGAGCTGCGCGGAATGCGCGAGCAGGAAGTTGCCGCAATCTCCCGCACGCTCAAGCAGACTGCTAAGGAGCTGGAAGTGCCAATCATTGCGCTTTCCCAGCTTTCGCGCCAGTCCGTGCAGCGCTCAGGCGGCAGCGGCCGCCCGCAGCTGTCGGACCTGCGCGAGTCCGGTTCAATTGAGCAGGACGCGGATATGGTTATTTTCATCCACCGTCCGGACGCCCTTGGCCTTTCCGAGAATCCTTCCAGTATGGAGGAAACCCAGATAATCATTGCCAAGCACCGTAACGGATCCGTGGGTGAACTTCCTATGATATTCAAAAGCGAGCAGATCAGGTTTATGGAGCCCAACGAGACGCTTGACGTCAGGGCGGCCACCACTGTGGCATCCGGAATCAACGCATCCGCTTCGGATGATTTCAGCAATCCTAATTTCTGATGGCAGGAAAGGAAGAGATAATCCACCCGGGGAAGATACTCGAGATTACCCCCACGCAGATACTTGTAGGTATCGAAGCCCAAAGTGCCTGCTCCTCCTGCCACGCGTCCGCCCTTTGCGGACTGTCGGAATCAGAGCAGAAAATAATCAGCGTTCCCGCTTCCCTGAAGGACAATTACGGTACCGGAGAGGAAGTGGACGTTGTTTTAAAGGCCTCTATGGGCCATAAGGCAGTGTGGTTGGCATACTGCATTCCGTTAGTAGTCTTGATAACCGTGATGTTCACGGCCTTGAAGACAGGCGCGTCTGAACTTGCTGCCGCAGGCCTTGGTATCTGCGGTACGGCCATATACTACTTTGTGATATGGCTTCTCAGGGACAGACTCAGGACCGAATACAATTTTATCATCAGAAAAAGGCTTGAAAAATGACGGGAATTTTTCTATGGACAGTGGGCATCCTTGCCGGCCTGGGCTTTATCCTGGCCCTGGTGCTGTTCCTCATAGCGAAGAAATTCAAGGTTGAGGAAGACCCTCGGATAGACCTTGTTGAAAAGGCCCTTCCCGGCGCAAACTGCGGCGGATGCGGCTTTGCCGGATGCCACGCCTTTGCCGACGCCGCTGTCAAGGCTCCCAACCTTGACAACAATTTCTGCCCCGTGGGCGGAAACGACGTTATGAAGAAGGTGGCGGAAATCCTTGGCTATGAGGTCAAGCAGCAGACTCCAAAGGTTGCCGTACTGAGGTGCAATGGTTCGTGCGAGAACCGTCCGCGAATCAACGAATATGACGGGGTCAAGTCCTGCCGCGTAAAGGCAGCCCTTTACGCCGGGGACACTTTGTGTCCTTACGGCTGCCTGGGCTGCGGAGACTGCGTCGCGGCCTGCGCCTTTGGCGCCCTATCCCTCAATCCGGAGACCGGGCTCCCCGAGGTGGACGAGTCCAAGTGCACCGCCTGCGGCGCCTGCACAAAGGCCTGCCCCAAGGGGCTGATAGAGCTCCGCAACAAGGGGCCGCGCTCAATGAGGGTGTACGTATGCTGCTCCAATAAGGACAAGGGTATGTTCACCAGGAAGGCCTGCAAGGCTGGATGCATTGGCTGCGGCAAATGCGCCAAGGTCTGCCCTCACGGCGCAATAACCGTGGAGAACAACCTGGCGTACATAGACTACACCAAGTGCAAGCTCTGCAAGAAATGCGTGGCCGAGTGCCCCATAGGCGCAATCCACGCCGTTAATTTCCCAGTCCTCAAACCCAAGACGGAAGAAAAGAAGGAGGCCTCAAATGAGTAAGCATACATTTTCAATAGGAGGTATTCATCCCCAGGACGCCAAGTTTTCCCGCGGCTGCGCCACGGAAGTGCTGCCGCTTCCTCCGGTGGTATATGTCTCAATGGCCCAGCACCTTGGAGCCCCGGCCGTGCCCTGCGTGGCACCCGGCGACAAGGTGAAGGTGGGCACTGTGATAGGGGAGCCCGCGGGCTTCATATCGGCCTATGTGCATTCTCCGGTTTCCGGTACGGTAAAGACTGTTGCCCCGCGCAAGGATATCCTGGGCAACAACGTGATGCACGTGGAAATTACTGTGGAAGGAGATGAATGGGAGGAGACCATAGACCGCACCCCGGACATAATAACTGAAATCCCCACGGACCGCAACGCCGTCCTTGACAAGATCAAGATGGCCGGAGTGGTTGGACTTGGAGGTGCAACCTTCCCCGCACACGTAAAACTCAATCCCGCTCCGGGCTCCAAGGCGGACTGCATTCTGATCAACGGATCGGAATGCGAGCCGTATCTCACCAGCGACAACCGCATTATGATAGAGCGCCCCTCTGAGATAATCATAGGCGCTGCAATAATGCAGATGGTGCTGGGCGGATGCCGCTGCGTGATTGCAATAGAAGACAACAAGCCGGAAGCCATAGCGTCAATGAAAGCCGCCCTGGCGGATCTCGGTTACAAGAATATGGAAATTGCCGTCCTCAAGAAGAAATATCCGCAGGGCGGCGAGAAGCAGCTTATAGACGCCGTGCTCAAGCGCCAGGTGCGCAGCGGCGCGCTTCCTATAAGCGTTGGCGCAGTGGTGCAGAACGTTGCCACCGCGCTTGCGGTATATGAGGCCGTCCAAAAGAACAAGCCCCTGATTACCAACACAATGACAATTACCGGAGACCTTCTTCCCGTAAGCGGGCAGCACAATTACCTGTTCCGCATAGGAATGCCGCTCAGCTTTATCGCGGAGCAGGCCGGAGGCGTTCCGGAGTACGCTGCCAAGATTGTCAGCGGCGGCCCTATGATGGGCAAGGCCGTGGCAAACCTGGACGCATCGGCAGTGAAAGGAACGGCTTCGCTGCTCTATCTTTCCAAGGAGGCTACAAAGAGGAAGGAGGAAGGCCACTGCATACGCTGTGCAAAATGCGCGGACTCCTGCCCTATGGGCCTGGAGCCCTTCCTCATTAACCGTCTCTACAAAGCCGGGGACCTTGCAGGAATGGAGAAGGCATCCGCCCAGGATTGCATCGAGTGCGGATGCTGCCAGTATTCCTGCCCTGCAAACATCCCTCTGGTGGATAATCTCCGTATGGCCAAGGGCCAGGTAATGGCTGAAATCAAAAACAGGCGCAACAATGGAAAATAAGATAGTATCCCCCAATCCGCATCTCCACTCAAGGAATTCCACCGCATCCCTGATGCGGGACGTGATAATTGCGCTGGCTCCGGCAATGCTGCTCTGCGTGCTCTGCTATGGCTGGTCAGCCATAATGCTCCTTGCGCTCAGCGCCGGATTCTGCGTGCTCATTGAATGGGCCATCGCCAAATGGATGATGCGCCAGCCTTCCATTTTCTGCCCGTCCGCCGCAGCCCTCACGGGTCTTCTGCTCGCACTAAATATGCCGCCAACCACTCCGTGGTGGACGGTTCTCATAGGCTCCATAGTTGCTATCGGCGTTGCCAAGATGTCCTTTGGCGGAATGGGCCAGAACGTGTTCAACCCGGCAATCACCGGCCGCGTGTTCCTTCTGGTATCCTTCCCGCAGCAGCTTACAACCTGGGACATCCCAAGGGGATTCATCAGCAGCATTGACGCCGTTTCCGGCCCAACCCTGCTTATGCAGGCTAAGCTGGACGGTGCCTCCACCGTTGCCAATGTGGATCTTCTCAAGACCTTCATCCTCAATCCGGGCGGGTCTATGGGAGAGCTTTCCGGGCTGGCGCTGCTCATAGGATTCGTCTATCTGCTCTGCCGCAAGGTGGTCAAGCCTTGGATCCCGCTCAGCATTTTCCTCACGGTAATCCTGGTATCCTCCATTTTCCATCTCTGCAATCCGGCCGTCTATACCGGACCGGTCTTCAACCTGGTTGCCGGAGGTCTCATCCTTGGAGCCTGCTTTATGGCCACGGACTATGTTACCTCTCCTATGAGCGACTGGGGCGGAGTTATATTTGGAGTTGGCCTTGGATTCATTGTAATGATGATACGCTACTTTGGGTCATACCCGGAGGGCGTATCGTTCGCCATACTTATTATGAATATGACGGTGCCTCTGATTGACAGGGCGTTCCACCGCAAGAAATACGGTTACGGGAGGGCTTAATTATGGCAACACAGTCTACACTCAAGAATATGCTTCTGTGCCTCACGCTGGTATGTCTGGTTTGCGCAGCCATACTTGGCGGAGCGTACGCAATGACATACAAGCCTATCCAGCAGGCCAACGACAATATCCTCAAGGCCTCCATAGGCGCCGTCCTTCCTGAAGGCGGAACCATCTCCGACCAGAAAACCGCCAGCTTTGGAGGAAGGAATTACACTTATTACGAGCAGCTTTCCGGCGACGCCGTCAAGGCCTATGCCGTAAAGTCCTCCACCACAGGCTTTGGCGGAACGCTTGAACTTATGGTGGGAGTGCTTCCGGACGGAACTGTGAACAGCACCAGGGTGCTATCCCACAGCGAGACTCCGGGTCTTGGTGCCAAATGCCAGACTGACGCCAAGTTCATTGACCAGTTCAAGGGCCTTGGCCCCGACAAGCTTGTCAAACTGCGCGCCGACGGAGGCGACGTAGACGCCATCACCGCTTCTACAATCACCTCCAGGGCTTATACCCTTGCGGTTTCCAATGCCGTCGAGGTTGTAAAATCTTTAAAGAAGGAGAACTAGGATATGAGTAAATGGTCTTTGGTAACTAAAGGATTCGTCAAGGACAACCCTACTTTTGTCCTGGTCCTGGGTATGTGCCCTACGCTGGCCACAACCACCTCCGCCATAAACGGACTGGAGATGGGCCTGGCCACCCTGTTCGTGCTGGTGCTTTCCAATATGGCAATTTCCGCGCTGGCGCCGCTGGTGCCTGACAAGGTGCACATCCCCGTATACATTGTGGTGATTGCCACCTTCGTGACGGTGCTCCAGCTGCTTATGCAGGCCTATATGCCTGCTGCATATGCAACGCTGGGTCTGTTCATCCCGCTCATCGTTGTAAACTGCATAGTGCTTGGAAGGGCGGAGGCGTTCGCCAACAAGAACACGGTGATAGATTCTGCGCTGGACGGCCTTGGAGTGGGCCTTGGATTCACGCTGTCGCTTACGGTGATAGGCCTTGTGAGGGAGATCCTGGGCAGCGGTTCGGCCTTTGGCTTCAAGTTCATTCCCGGCGATGGAATCCTGGCGTTTGTGATGGCTCCGGGAGCTTTCCTGGTCCTGGGCTACCTTATGGTTTTGTTCAACAAATATTTGAAGAAGTAGTATGGAGTACCTGTTGATAATCATTTCCGCGATATTTGTAAACAATATCCTGCTTTCCCAGTTCCTGGGAATATGCCCGTTCCTGGGCGTATCCAACAAGCTCTCCACCGCAACCGGAATGTCCGGCGCGGTATGCTTTGTAATTACCCTTGCAACAATAGTAACCTATCTGATCAACAAATACCTGCTCCTGCCCTTTGGACTGGAGTTCCTGCAGACAATAGCCTTCATCCTGGTCATTGCCGCGCTGGTACAGATTGTTGAGATAGTGCTCAAGAAGATAAGCCCGTCCCTGTATCAAGCCCTGGGAATCTTCCTTCCCCTTATCACCACCAACTGCGCCGTGCTTGGCGTGGCAATCACCGTGGTGACAAAGGAGTTCGCCTACGGCGGAGCGGAACCGCATCTGCTCAACCTTGGCGAGGCCACGGTTTACGCCCTTGCCACCTCCGTAGGATACGGAATAGCAATGATATTGTTTGCTGGACTGCGCGAGCACCTTGCCGGCAACCAGGTGCCCCAGGCTTTCAAGGGATTGCCTATTGCCCTCATTACCGTGGGTATTATGGCAATGGCCTTCCTTGGTTTTTCAGGAATCGTATAAGCTAATTATCATATGGACAACAGCATTTTGATGAGCCCTAACCCGCTGGTTTCTTACCTTCAGAAGCCGGCCGTAGAGTTTACCAGGGCGGACATTGTCAAGTATTGTGTTGACAATGAAGTAGAGTGTATTAACCTTCATTATTGCGGATGGGACGGCAAGCTCAAGACCCTTAACTTTGTAATCCAGAGCCTGGATCACCTCCAGAGCATCCTGCAGGCAGGCGAGAGGGTTGACGGTTCAAGCCTTTTCCCGTTCGTGAAAGCCGGTAAGAGCGACCTTTACGTAATTCCAAAGTACAGGACCGCATTTGTCAACCCGTTCAGCGAGGCCAACACCGTTGACCTGTTATGTTCGTTCTACGACCGTGACGGCCTCCCGTTCGAGAGTTCTCCTGAATACATCCTCAAGAAGGCCCACAGGGAGTTTACAAAGGTCACCGGTCTCCAGATGGAGGCTATGGGAGAGCTGGAGTATTACGTAATTGCTCCCCACGACGATCTCTACACCGTAGCTGACCAGCGCGGTTACCACGAGAGCGCCCCGTTCTGCAAGTTCGCTGACCTGCGCACGGACGCAATGCGCTGCATTGCCCAGTGCGGAGGCAATATCAAGTACGGCCATTCAGAGGTGGGCAACTTCTCCGCCGACGGCAAGGACTACGAGCAGAACGAGATTGAGTTCCTCCCCGTAAACATAGAGCAGGCTGCGGACCAGCTGGTAATTGCCAAGTGGGTTATGCGCCAGCTTGCATACAATTACGGAGTTGACCTTACATTCGCTCCAAAGATCACCCCCGGCAAGGCAGGCTCAGGAATGCATATCCATTGCAAGTTCACAAAGGACGGCAAGTCCTGTATGGTTGAGAATGGAGAGCTTACAGACCTTTGCAAGAATATGAGGCTGGTTCCCCACCAGGAGGCGCCCACATCGCTTTGCTGGTCATTCTCCAACCGCAGCGCACTTGTGCGCGTGCCGTTGGGATGGACAGGCAAAGGCGATATGTCAGCCGACTGCAACCCCCTGGAGACCCCTTCTGACAAGGACTTCAGCGAGAAGCAGACCTTTGAGTGGAGGGCTTCAGACGGCTTCGCCGATACCTACCTGCTGCTTTCAGCGCTGTGCTGCGCCGCGCGCCACGGCTTTGAGATGAAGGATTCCCTGGAACTGGCTTCCAAGACCTACGTCGGCCTGGGAGTAAACATTCACGATGCATCCAACAAGGCTGTACAGGAGTCCCTGGAACAGCTGCCCGCATCCTGCGTGGAGGCTTCCGCCGAGCTGGATAAAGACCGCGAGATTTACACCTCAAAGGGCGTGTTCTCAGATTCCATAGTGGATTTCTACATAGATTACCTGAAGTCATTTGACGACGCAAACCTGCGTTCAGAGCTTGAGAAAGACCTTCCAAGGCTTCTGAAGTTTGTCCAGGAGAACATTGACCGTGGATAATATGAAGTTCAACAGACAGACGGCCATCTTTGCACTGTTCAGCATCCTGTTCCTGTGGCTGATCAAGGGGGATTTACTGTACCATATGGAACAGTATTCCTACTTCAGCTCCAGCGGGGACTTCCTGGCAAAGTTCTTTGAACAGCCGGGAGGACTGCTGGCCCTGCTTGGTGCGTTCCTGACCCAGTTCTGCCATTTCCCTGTGCTCGGGGCCATTGTAATAGCCCTCTCGCTCAGCCTGCTGGCATACCTGGTCAGGAAAGCCTTTGGCCTTGAAGGGAAGAAAGCCCTTCTGGCCCTGGCGCCGTCCCTGTTCCTGTTGCTCTTCATAACCCGTATGGATTATACCCTGTATCACCAGAAGACCTACGGCCTGCTGTTCTCCCAGACTCTGGGATTCTGCGCGGCCGTAGCTCTCTTTATGCTGTACCGCCGCCGTCTCGCCGGCAAGAAATTGGGCTGGCTGTTCGTAGTACCCCTGATTATTGCAGGATATCCGCTCATTGGTTCCTACGCTATTGTAGCGGCGGTGCTGGTAGTGGTTGAGGCGCTTCGGGTCAAGAACAATTTGCTGCCCGCACTGGCATCCACGCTGGTTCTGGGCGCAGCGGTTCCGTTCCTGTGCGCCAACCTTCCGGGTTTATACGGAAGGATGAACAGGCACTTTGCCTATTTCGCGGGATTCCCGTACTTTGAGTTCGTGGGCAGTTTCTGGGGATTCGTTCCTCTGATATTGGCCTTCATCGCGCTTATAGCGCTGGTATTCGCAGATTCCTTTGGAAGGAGATTACCGGTGCCGGCATTCGTGGCCAGTGCGCTCATAATGCTGGGACTCACCAACTGGGACCCTAACTTTGGCGCCGTGCTCAAGATGGAGCGCGCGGTAGGGGATCAGGACTGGGACAAGGTGCTCCAGGTTGCGGCAAAGCATCAGGAGCCTACAAGGGCCCAGGTTCTTTACAGGAACATAGCCCTTTACCAGAAAGGCCAGCTGACGGAAAGGATGTTCACTTTCCCTGATGGCGCCGCACCGCTCAAGACCACTGCGGACGTGCCCATCTCAATGGTCTGCTCCGTCCCCGTGGAGTATTACAGCGGAATGATAAACAGTTGCGAGCGCTCTTCAATGGAGTTCTCTTCAGCGTTCTCAAAGAGCGTGTATTTCTTCAAGTACCAGACTAAGGTGGCCCTGATGAAAGGGGACTTCGAGCTTGCCCAGAAATACCTTGACGCTGTGAGCAGGAGCTGGTTCCAGGGGTCCTGGCTGCGCCGTTATCAGGCTTTTATCGATAATCCGGCGTTGATGGATTCAGAGCCGGAGTTTACCGTATTGCGCCCTATAATGGAGTTCAGCAGTCCTGATACGGAGTTGGCATCGTCACTGGAAATGTGTATGCTTCATCATTTCGAGAACCTGGAGTATGTCAACGAGAGCGCATTTGAGTGGCAGGCCGCCACAATGCTTTCCTGGAAGGAGGAGTCGTTCTTCATACAGCTGTTCTTCGACCGTTTCCAGAAGCATCCGGAAGCTCCCATAAGCAAGGGCGTAGCTGAAGCCCTTGCCCTGCTGGGAGGCACTTCCGGAGACTATGACATAATGGCCCGGGTAGCGCAGGCAATGTCTGCAAGACAGGATGTGCTCAAGCAGTTCACCCCGTTTGCCAATGCAATGAATATGGCCAGCAACCCTGACAGCCCTGAGACAATAAAGAGGTTCAAGGACCGCTATGGGAACACCTACTGGTTCTATTACTATTTCATAAACGACATCCGTACTAATTAATGAAGCGCTTACTGTTCATATTGGCATTGGCCCTGACCCTTGCAGGCTGCGTACCGTCCGGTTATAAGGATGCTTCCCAGACATCGGAGGCCCTGGAAATCTATCCGGATTACACCGGAGTGGTCGTGCCCGTAAACATAGCCCCTATGAACTTCAAGGTGCTCAACCAGGCGGATGCGTATGTAGTTGAAATCACCTCCGCTTCCGGCACAATTGCCGTCAAGGGTCCGGTTGTATCCGTTCCGGTCAAGAAATGGCACGCTATGCTTGAGGCTTCCAAAGGGGGAGAGCTGACGTACAAGGTATACGTAAAGAGGGAAGGGAAGTGGCTTTGCTTTGCAGATTTCTCCATCACAGTGGCTCCGGAGCCCATTGACGAATATGTCACCTACCGTCTCATCGAGCCGGGCTATTCATATTACGGACAGATACTGCTCCGCCAGAGGCATCTGACGGATTTCAAGGAGGCTGACCTGTACAACAACAGCCTCATTTCCCAGCCAGTGCAGCAGCAGTGCATCAACTGCCATTCTTTCCAGAATTACAGTACGGAGAACTTCCAGTTCCACGCCCGCAACTATTCCGGAGGCACAATAGTGGTAACCGGGGACAAGGCAAAGAAACTGGATTTCAAGACCGGAGACCTCATATCAAATGGAGTCTATCCTTCCTGGCATCCAACGGAGCCGCTCATAGCCTATTCCCTGAATCTCACCCAGCAGATATTCTTCACCAGGGAGCATCAGAGGCTTGAGGTCTTCGACCTGGCTTCCGACCTGTGCCTTTACGATGTAAATACCGATGCCGTAAGCTACATTGTCAACGACTCCTTGAGTTTCGAGACTTTCCCATACTGGGCCGCTGACGGAAAGACTCTGTACTATTCCAGCGCATATCTTCCCACCTTCGGGGCCAACTCTGCAACCGACGTCACATCCATCACAAGCGATATCCGATACGGAATCTACGCCATAGACTTCAACCCTGCCACAAGGTCCTGGGGTGAGCCGCGCGTGATATTTGACGCCCCTGCCGACAGCCTCAGCGCAGTTACCCCGCGTCCATCACCGGACGGCAGGTACCTGCTCAGCGGCGTGGGAGAATACGGCTCATTCCATATCTGGCACGATTCCGGCGATATCTATATTACTGATCTCCAGACCCTTGAGACCAAGCCTCTGGATGCTCTGAACACCGACAGGGCGGAGAGTTTCAAGAGCTGGGCGTCCAATTCCAGGTGGATAGCATTCACTTCCCGCAGGGAAGACGGCACATACACCCGCCTGTATCTGGCATACTTTGACCAGCAGGGCAACGCCCACAAGCCATTCCTCCTTCCCCAGGAAGACCCTGACCAGAACCACAGGCTGTTCAAGTCCTACAACGTGCCGGAATTCACCAAGGACAAAGTCCGCTGGGATCCCAAGAAACTGGAAACAGTTGTCCTCTCCGACGACCCCGTCAAGACCCACCAGGTAGCCCCCGCCTCCTAGTCTCCTCCACTTGTCATCCTGAGCGCTGGCGAAGGATCTCCGTCATGCCCGGCTTGACCGGGCATCTCTTTTATGGGGCGGCGGCTTGGAAATCAGGCCGGATATGCGTACATTTGTGGCGGCTTGCAGAGTGCAGGCTAAGGGGTGCTGATGCAGTCCGGCCCCGGCCGGAAGCAAAGGCTGAGATGATACCCTCTGACCTGATCGGGATAATGCCCGCGTAGGAAACCGTTATCTTCCCATCCCCTTATTGTATAGTATTATAATAAGGTTTTCGATGAACAAAATCACATTTGTCATTGCTTCCGCACTTTTATGCGGCGTTGTAGCTTTTGCCCAGGAGCAGCCTGATTCCGTCAGGGTTGAGCAGCTGCAGGAAGTGGTCGTAAGCGCCGTGCGCGCATCAAAGGAAGCTCCATTTTCAGTATCTAACATTGACAGGAAGTCTCTCAAGGAGTTCTCCACCACAGGAAAGGAACTCCCTGCCCTGTTCGCCCGCACGCCGGGCGTAGTGGCCTGGAGTGAAAACGGCGTTGGCACCGGTACCAGCTATATGCGTATCCGCGGAGCCGGCGGCTCCCGCATAAACGTAACGCTGGACGGCGTGCCCCTCAATTCGCCGGAGGACCAGACGGTC
>CACWLD010000016.1:28572-64727 GCA_902761655.1 uncultured Bacteroidia bacterium
GCTGGAGCTGACCGGCTCCTACGGTTCCTTCAACACCTGGAACGCCGGCGGCAACCTCTCAACAGGCTTGCTGTGGAATCATCTGGTACTGGAGGCAGCCTGGCATCATACCGCAACTGACGGATATGTGCACGGAACTAACGGAACCTCAGGCAGTTATCTGGGTTCGCTGTCCTGGCTTGGTTCCAACTACACCATCAGTTACAAACTCATTGGCAATTACGAGAACACCGGCCAGGCCTGGAACGGAGTGACAGCCGGCAGCGGTGACCTGTCCATTATGGACGGCACTTACGGGGAGAAAACCGGCATCAAGACATACAAGGATATGTACGACAAGGGGTTGGGCCTTTACAACTCCCTGTATGAGCAGATGATCATTGACGGTACCAACTATTCCACCGAGCGCTACCGTATGAACGACGGTTCCTATTGGCCGCGCACTACGGACAATTTCTGGCAGAACCACCATCTGCTGAGTTTTGCCTGGGAGATTGACCCGGCTTGGAACCTTTCCGCAGTTGCCCATTACACTCACGGATACGGTTACTACGACGAATTCCGATACAAGAACAAACTGGTCAAGTACGGCATTTCCACTTTTGTGGGCCAGGACGGCAAGGAGGTGACCAAGAGCGATTTCGTGCGCCAGAAAGGCCTGAGCCAGGACACTTTCGGCTTCATTTCCAACCTCAGTTACAGCGGCGAGCGCTGGAACGCCGTGGCTGGACTCTCCGTACAGCAGTTCCTGGGCAACCACTTCGGCTACCTGACATATGTCTCCAACCAGGAACTCGCCAGCCGCATCGGCAATAATTACAAGTATTACGATTCCGATGCTGCCAAGTTTGACGGCAGCGCTTTTGTGAAGGCTACCTACGCGCTGACGGACAAACTCAGCGCCTTTGGCGATGTCCAGTACCGTCGCGTCCACTACCAGACGGACGGCTACAACGACAAATACATTGACAACAAGGATGGCACCGCCTCCAAGCATATACTGAACGTGGATGAGACCTACAATTTCTTCAACCCCAAGGCCGGTCTCACCTACACTTCCGGCGCCCACAAGCTGTTCGCCTCCGCTGCGATGAGCCATCGCGAGCCGGAGCGCAACAACTTCACGGACAACGGCAAATACCCCGCTCCGCGCGCTGAGCGCCTGCTTGACTTTGAAGGAGGCTATCAGTACGATGGCTCCGCCTTCCGCTTCGGCGCCAACCTCTATTATATGCGCTACAAGGACCAGCTGGTGCAGACCGGAGAGGTGAGCGACATTGGCGAAGCGCTGACAACCAACATCCCGGACTCCTACCGCACCGGCGTGGAGCTTACGGCTGGTGTGGACGTTGCCTCCTGGCTTACGCTGGAGGGCAACGCCGCCCTGAGCCGCAGCCGCCTCCTGGACTTTGACGAGTATGCCGAAGACTGGGACAACGGCGTCCGCGTCATCCACTATTCAGGCACCGCCCTGGCCTTCTCCCCGGACGCTATCCTTAACGGCTTTGCAAACTTCCATTTCGGAGCCTTCCAGGCAGTATGGCATACTGCATATGTCAGCAGGATGTATCTGGACAACACCCAGAACAAGGACCGCTCGCTGCCTTGCTACAGCCTTTCCAATCTGTCTTTGAACTATACGGTTCTTCCAAGCAGGTTTGTAAAGGAAATTATCTTTGGAGTTGATTTCAGCAATATATTCTCCGCAAGGGTGGCCCAGAGCGGCTGGGTATATTCCGCAATATGCGACAGCTACGGTCATCCGGACGAGAACCGCTATTACCAGATTGGATTCGTGCCTGTAGCCCCACTTACTGCAATCGGTCACATAACTTTACGCTTCTAGAATATGGATACCTTGCGCTTTCTTGACATACTTGGCTTTGTAGTTGGAATCATATACCTGATCCTGGAGTACAAGGCCAGCATCTGGCTCTGGCTGGCCAGCATAATAATGCCGGCAGTGGATATGTTCCTGTACTACAATGCAGGTCTGTATGCGGACTTTGGAATGGCTATCTACTACTGCCTGGCGGCCATCTATGGATTCCTGGCCTGGAAATACTTCAAGCCCAAGGGAGAGGAAAAGCCCAAGGAAAGGCCCATTACCAGATACAAGAAATCCCATATCCTGCCCTCCGCGCTGGCATTTGCAGCGCTGTGGGTTGGGATATGGTGGATTCTTGTGACGTTTACGAACTCCACTGTGCCGGTGGCCGATTCCTTCACTACCGCACTCAGTATCGTAGCCCTCTGGGCTCTGGCTCAGAAATACGCGGAGCAGTGGCTCCTCTGGCTGGTCGTGGACCTTGTATGCTGTATCCTTTACGTCTATAAAGGTATTCCCTTCAAGGCGGCCATCTACGGCCTCTACACGGTAGTCGCCGTCCTGGGCTACCGCAAGTGGCTCAAGATGATTTGACCGTCATCCCCGACTTGATCGGGGATCTAAGATTGCCGGTCAGGCCGGCAATGACGAAAACTACCGGCAATGACGAAGACTGAGTGGCAATGACGAAGACTGGCGGCTATGATAGGTTATGACGGGTCAGAGATGAGTTCAGGAGCCAGGTCTCTCCAGTCTGGATTTACAGAATTGACTAATGAGTCTTTCCACTCACGTTTATAATGCTTTAATTGTTTTTCTCTTGCGATAGCCTGTTCTATATCAGGGAACCTTTCATAGTAGACCAACTTATTGCAATTGTATTTGTGGGTGAATGCTGATCCCAATCCAGAGGAATGTTCTGAGATTCTTCTAGTTAAACTGTTTGTCACTCCAATGTATAATACTGTATTGGAGTAATTTGTCATAAAATAGATGTAGCCTTTGGTTTCCATAGTTTTATTAGGTTAGATCCCCGGTCAAGCCGGGGATGACGTAGAGGGTGAGATCCCCGGTCTAAGATAGCCGGTCATACCGGCTATGACGTATATAACAAGCCGGCTTTGACAATCAGGTTAGATCCCCGATTAAGTCGGGGATGACGTAGAGGGTTAGATCCCCGGTCGAGCCGGGGATGACGGTTGTTACTGAGACTGGAGGTAGGCGTGGATGGCGGCGGCGGCGCGGCGGCCGGCACCCATTGCCAGGATTACGGTGGCGGCGCCGGTTACGGCATCGCCGCCGGCGAAAATCCCCGGCCGGGTGGTGGCGCCAACTTCGTCGGCAACCAGGCAGCCGCGGCGGTTCTGGTCAAGGCCGGCGGTTGTCCTTGCTATGAGCGGGTTGGGGCTGGTGCCCAGCGCCATTATCACGGTATCGGCCTCGATCTCGAATTCGGAGCCAGGGATGGCCACAGGGGAGCGGCGGCCGCTGGCATCGGGCTCGCCCAGTTCCATCTTGATGCACTTGACAGCGCGTACCCAGCCTTTGTCATCGCCCAGTATCTCTGTAGGGTTGGTGAGCATTGCAAAGGTGATTCCCTCTTCCTTGGCGTGGTGGACTTCCTCCTTGCGGGCGGGAAGTTCAACCTCCGTGCGGCGGTAGACTATGGTGGTGTCCGCGCCAAGCCTTATGGCTGTGCGCGCGGCATCCATAGCCACGTTTCCGCCGCCCACAACTATGCACTTCTTTCCGGCCTTGATAGGAGTGAGGTAGTCATCCCTGAAGGCCTTCATAAGGTTGTTGCGGGTGAGGAATTCGTTGGCGGAGAACACTCCGTTGAGGTTTTCGCCCGGGATTCCCATAAATTTGGGAAGGCCGGCGCCTGTTCCTACGAACACGGCCTTGAAGCCTTCCTGGTCAAGGAGCTGGTCAATGGTAACGGTCCGGCCAATGATTACGTTGGTCTCTATCTTTACTCCCTGGGCAACTATGTTGTCAATCTCGTGCTTGACCACGGTGTCCTTTGGCAGACGGAACTCGGGGATGCCGTACTCCAGCACTCCGCCGGGGCGGTGGAGGGCCTCGAAGATGGTCACGTCATAGCCGAGCTTGGCAAGGTCGTTGGCGCAGGCGAGGCCTGAAGGGCCGCTGCCTATGACCGCGACCTTGGGCCCGCTTGGCGCTGCGGAAGCCGCCTTCACGGGCAGGTTCTCGCGGGACCAGTCTCCCACAAAGCGCTCCAGCTTTCCAATGGAGACGCTTTCGCCCTTGATTCCAAGTACGCAGCTTCCCTCGCACTGGCTCTCCTGCGGGCATACGCGTCCGCAGATGGCGGGTAACGAAGAATCTACGGCAATCACGCTTGCGGCTCCGGCAAAGTCACCTTCCTTTATCTTGGCAATAAACTCAGGGATGTTGATGCCCACAGGGCACGCCTGTACGCAGCGGGGATTCTTGCAGTGGAGGCATCGGGTTGACTCCTGGAGCGCTTCCTGGGCGTTGTAGCCGTAGCAAACCTCCTCGAAATTGTGGGCGCGGACCTTTGGATCCTGCTCACGGGCCTTAAGCCTGTCTATTTTTGCAGCCATTTGGATTCCTCCTCTTTATATTGTCCCTGACGACGCATAGCCTCGTCAAAATCTACCAGATATCCGTCGAACTCCGGTCCGTCCACGCAGGCGAACTTGGTCTGTCCTCCCACTGAAACGCGGCACGCGCCGCACATTCCGGTGCCGTCCACCATAAGGGTGTTCAGGCTCACAATTATTGGGAGACCCAGTTTCTTTGCCGTGAGCGTGGCGAACTTCATCATTATCATAGGGCCGATAGCCACTACGCGGGTATACTGCTTGCCCTGGGCCACAAGGGCCTCCAGCTGCGCAGTACCCACTCCGTGGAATCCGAACGACCCGTCGTCCGTGCACAGATAAAGGTTGTCGCACACTGAGCGCATCTCATCGGTATAAATGAACAAATCCTTGTTCCTTGCACCGATGATCACATCCACCGCGACGCCCTTCTCGTGCAGCCACTTGGCCTGCGGGTAAACCGGTGCCGTTCCTACGCCTCCGGCTATGAACACCACCTTCTGCGCGGCCAGCTCCTCCGGACTCATTGTCACGAATTCCGAGGCGTTGCCCAGCGGTCCCACCACGTCTATGAAGCTGTCGCCCTCGTTGGCGTCAACAATTACCTTGGTAGATGCACCTATCTTCTGTGTCACTATGGTCACTGTGCCTGCGGCGGCGTCATAGTCGCTGATAGTCAGCGGTATGCGCTCGCCTTTCTCATCAGCCCTCACAATGAGGAACTGCCCCGGCAGGGCGGCTTTGGCAAGCCGCGGGGCCTCCAGCACCATCTTGCAGATGTTGGAGGTGAGCATCTTCTTCTCCAGTATCTTATACATCTCAGAGGAGTTTAGAAATATCCTTTTCTTCAATCACCTTGAGGCCGTTGCGGTCTATAGCCTCCTGGGCCTTCTCCGTATTGTCCGTGCGGAAAATGAGCACGCCCTTTCCCTTGAGCAGGAAAGAATACAGGTAGGAAATGCTTATGTCTTCCTTGGCCAGGAAATCAATTGCGTCCGCAGCCTTTCCGGGGACATCGTCCAGCTCAATTGCAAAGACTTCGCTCAGGGAGATGGCTACGCCGGCGTCCTTGAGAATCTTGTATGCCTTGTCCGGCTCGCTGCACAGGATACGGTAAATACCGTAGTCCGTGGTGTCCGTAATGGTTGAGGCTATCAGCTGTATGTTGTGGGCCTTGAGAAGCTTGAGCACCTTTACCAGAGTGCCTGACTTGTTCTCTATAAATACAGATAATTGATTGACAGTCATTGTATTGAGCTTTTAATTAATACTTAATCCTTAAATCTTTAACACGGACAGCCTTACCCTCTGACTTGGGCAGGGAACCCTTTGGAACCAGACGGACCTTTGGCGTTATGAGGATCTCGTCGCGGAGCTGGCGGGTAATCTCCCTCTCCAGGTTCTGCAGTTTTCCAAAGTCATCGAATGACAGGTTGTCTGCAACCTCCACCTCTACGGTCATAGCGTCGTTGTTTTCCTTGGTTTCCAGGGTGATGAGATAGTCGGATGCAAGCTCCTTGAACTGCATCAGGATGGTCTCTATCTGGATAGGGAATATGTTGACACCCTTGAGGATGATCATATCGTCCGAGCGGCCTTTCATACGGTCCAGCCTCTTGTGCTGCCTTCCGCAGGGGCAGTCGCCGGGGAGGATGCGGGTGAGGTCGCGGGTGCGATAGCGAAGCAGAGGCATAGCCTCTCGCTTGAGCGTGGTGAGCACCAGCTCTCCAACCTCTCCGTCCGGAACCGGCTCCAGCGTATCGGGATCGACGATTTCAACAATATAATAGTCTTCCCAGATGTGCATTCCGTTCTGCTCGGGGCACTCGAAGGCCACGCCAGGGCCGCACATCTCGCTCATTCCAAACGAGTTGTATGCTTTCACGCCCAGCATTTCCTCAATGCGCCTGCGCGTGTCCTCGCTGTGGGGCTCCGCCCCGATGACAAGCGTGCGCAGCTTGGTGTCCTTGCGCGGATCGATGCCTCTCTCCTGCATCACCTCGTAAAGGCGTGCTGCGTAGGAAGGGATTGCGTGAACTACAGTGGTGCCGAAGTCAGTGAAGAACTTGAGCTGCCTGAGGGTGTTTCCGGCGGCTGCGGGAACGGTGAGCATTCCCAGTAGTTCGGCGCCGTACTGGAAGCCGAGGCCTCCGGTGAACATTCCGTATCCGGAAGTGTTCTGGAACACGTCATTGGGGCGGCAGCCCACCATCCAGAGGCATCGTGCAACGGCGTTTGCCCACTCCTGAAGGTCCTTCTGTGTGTGGAGGATCACAGTGGGGTTGCCGGTTGTTCCGCTGGATGAATGCAGCCTGACGCACTGGTCAAGAGGCACGGATGCGATTCCAAAGGGATATGTGTCCCTGAGGTCCTGCTTGGTGGTGAAAGGAATCTTGCGAAGGTCGTCAAGCGTCTTGATATCGGACGGCTTGAGGCCTTCTTTCTTGAAGCGCTCCCTGTAGAAAGGGGAGTTCATACAGTGCTCCACGGTTTTCTGGAGCCTGTCCAGCTGGTAGCTTTCAATTTCCTGGCGGGTGAACGCCTCTTCCGGATTGAAATATTTATTGTTGTAGTTCATATCCCAGGTCAAAACATTTACAGTTAGCTTCTACTATGGCATCGCCCTTGGCGGCAAAGATGCTTCCAATTGCAGCGCGCAGCTGCTCCGGCTTGAAGATTCCAAGGAAGCGGGCAGCCATTCCAAGCAGCACCATATTGGCGCCCTTGGGATTGCCGGCCTCGCGCGCAAGAGACTCAATATCGTATTTGAGCACGTGCGGGAGGGCCTCAAGCTCCGCAATCACGGCATCCTCCGCAGGGTAGTTGGGGATGTTCACGAATGGCTTGGAAGAGGTTACTATTGCGCCGTCCGGGCTTAGGAACGGGATGTAGCGCAGGGCTTCCATAGGTTCCATTGAGATAATCAGGTCCGCGTGTCCCTTTGGGATGAGGTCGCTGTGGATTTCTTCCGTGCTCAGGCGCAGGTCGCTCTGCACGTCGCCGCCGCGCTGGCTCATTCCGTGGACCTCGGCCTGCTTGAGCTGAAGGCCAGCGGCGGTTGCCGCCTCACCTATCACTGTGGCAATTGACAGGATGCCCTGTCCGCCAACTCCGCAAAGTATTATATCTGTCTTCATTTCTTGGAATGTCTTCTGAGGGTTTGCATACATTCTCTGCGAGGGATTATCACGGAAACGCCGTTATAATCAATTTCCTTGCGGATAAGCTGGGTGATGGCCTCCATATTGGGGGCGATTGGGTTCACCACGTGAAGGTGCTCCGGCTCCACGCCAAGGCCAAGGCAGATGGCCTCGAACTTGCTGGTTCCGGCGGAGTCCTGTCCTCCGGTCATTGCGGTGGTGAGGTTGTCGGAAATGATCACGGTAATGTTGGAGTGGTCGTTGACGGCGTCCAGCAGGCCGGTCATTCCGGAGTGGGTGAAGGTGGAGTCTCCAATGATGGCTATGGCGGGGAAGAGGCCGGCGTCAGCGGCTCCCTTGGCCATAGTGATGGAGGCGCCCATATCCACGCAGCTGCTCAGAGTCTGGAACGGAGGAAGCGCTCCAAGGGTGTAGCAGCCGATGTCTCCGAATACCCTTGCGCCGGGGTACTCCGCTGCCACCTTGTTGAGGGCGTTGTAGACGTCGCGGTGGCCGCAGCCCGGACAAAGCTGGGGCGGGCGCGCGGCCAGGTTGGCCGCCTGCGGGAAGCCCTTGCCCGTGGCTTTGCCAAGGGCTGCCGCCACGTTGTCCGGATTGAGTTCTCCGGTGCGCGGGAGTTTTCCCGTGAGCCTTCCTTCAACCTTGTATCCGGCGCCAAGGATGGCCTTTACGTCCTGTTCTACTACGGGCTGGCCGTCCTCTACAACCAGGATGCTCTGGCTCCTGGCGGCCAGCTCCTTTATCTTCTTTTCAGGAAGCGGATATTGCGATACCTTGAGCACGTTCTGCGCTCCTGCCTCGCATACATAGTTGTAAGCGATTCCGCAGGCGATGATGCCCAGCGGAGCGGAGACGCCGTCAAGGGCGTTGTGCGCGGATTCCTCCGCGGCCGCCGCCATTGCCGGCTGCTTCTCTATAAGGGAAATATATTGCTTGCGTGCGATGCCGGGAAGCAGAACCCATCCCTTGCCTGTGGCGGGATTGAACTTGTTCTGCTCCTGCGGGGCTCCAATCTCAACTGCGGCGCGGGAGTGCGCCAGGCGGGTGACCACCCTGAACAGCACCGGAACGCCCAGTTTCTCCGACAGGTCGAAGGCTTCGCCCATCATCTTGAAGGCTTCCTGCTGTGTGGAAGGCTCAAAGATTGGGATCATTGCGAACTTGCCGTAGAAACGGCTGTCCTGCTCGTTCTGGGAGGAGTGCATTGAAGGGTCGTCCGCGGCAAGGACCACGAGGCCTCCGTTAACGCCGGTGATGGCGCTGTTCACAAAGGCATCGGCGCATACGTTCATTCCCACGTGCTTCATACATACAAGGGCGCGCTTGCCCGCGTAGGACATACCCAGAGCGGCCTCCATTGCGGTTTTCTCGTTGGTGCACCAGCGGCTGCGTATGCCGCGCTCGCGCGCCAGGGGGTCTTTCTGAATGAATTCAGTGATTTCAGTAGAAGGGGTTCCGGGATAGGCGTACACGCCAGAAAGGCCGGCGTAGATAGCCCCAAGGGCTATGGCTTCGTCCCCTAACAATAGTTTTTTCATATTATCTCAAATGTATCTGCGTCTTCAAGCACAGGGAACTTTGCCCTGTAGTCCTGAATCAATTTCTTGTCAAATTCTCCCGAACATTCGCACTGGGTGTTGTCCGGGCAGGCGGCTACCGCATTTCCGTAAGGGTCCAGCAGGACCGTGCCGCCGTTATAGTTGCAGACCGGATCCGTTCCAACGCGGTTCACGCCCAGGACGTAGCACTGGTTCTCGATTGCGCGGGCGCGCAGGAGGGTGTCCCAGTGGTAGCGGCGCTTGTCCGGCCAGTTGGCCACGCATATTATTGCATCGTAATCGTCCCTGTTGCGGAGCCATACGGGGAAGCGCAGGTCATAGCAGACGGTAAGGAGGAACCTCCATCCGCGCCATTCCACGATGGCCTTGTCACGTCCCGCACCAAACCTTTCCTTCTCTCCTCCGTATGTGAACAGATGTCTCTTGTCATACACCGTAACGCCGCCGTCCGGCTTTACAAAGTAAAAGCGGTTGCGGCATCCCTCCGACGTGCGGAGCGCAATGCTGCCGGCTATGGCGGCATTCGTGCGCGCAGCGGCGGCCTTCATCCAGGCAAGGCCGGCTGATGGCTCTTCTTCTACGGTGGCGTCAGGGAGTGTGGCGAAGCCGGTGGTGAACATTTCCGGCAGAACATAAAGGTCTGCGCCTGGGTTCCTGTCAAGTGCGCTGTCCAGTTGCGACAGATTGTCCTGGGGACTGCCCCAGGCGATGTCTCTTTGCAGTAATACTACTTTCATAATAACTATAACCATACAAATATAAATGATTTGACGCCAAAAAGCAAAATAGTAGTATATTTGCGTAGAGTCTCTAAATCACAAACTATTATGAAAGACGGAGAATACAAGACAGTGGCCCGTTATACAGACGCTGTTTCTGCTCACATAGCAGAGGGGATGCTGCTGGAAAACGGTATTCCGGCAGTGGTTTTCGGAGAGGTTTCCTCCTATCCGAGCTTTAACGTGATGGATTCCATTGAACTCAAGGTCTTTGAAGCGGACTATGATGCGGCGCTCGCCCTGCTCAATGCCCCTTCCAATGACGCTCCAGCGGATGCCGAATAGTTTTGGAATTCCGTAATAAAGAATTAACTTTGCGCTCCAATTTACGTCATTCCCGGCCTGACCGGGAATCTCAAAAGGCCGGTTCCGTAGCTCAGCTGGATAGAGCAACAGATTTCTAATCTGTGGGTCTAGGGTTCGAATCCCTACGGAATCACGCAAAGACGCTGCAGCAACTACTGCAGCGTCTTTTTTTGCGCGATTCCGTAGGGATCCCTGTTAACCCCCCTGTCACTGACGTGACATCCCCCAAGGGGGAAAGCGGCCTTCACTGTCGTTCCGGCCGGTGCCTCCCGGTCGTCGCATCGCTCCTCCCTCCCGGCACGGCGCTGCTGCGCCTAGGCACCGAAGGTGGCAAATCCCTAATACCATTACTGTGTCGTCGCCTCGCTCCTCCCTCCCGGCACGGCGCAGGTGCGCACCTGCGCGAGAGAAGTGCGCCTCACGTCCCAGAAAGAGGGACGACGGGCGCGTTTTACCCCCTTTTTCGCTCCCCACGTCCCATAAATCGGGACGTCAGGCGCACCTGCGTCAAAAATGGAGTAAACCGCCCCAGGTGTGCGACCACACATCGCACCGCGACCCAAAGAGCCTTGAATAGGGTCAGGTGGGTGTTCTGGAGACGAAGGGTCTAGATTCTTCGCTTCGCTCAGAATGACAACGCGCTCAGGAGGACAGAGTGAGACGCTCAGGAGGACAGCGAGGGGGAGCGCTCAGGAGGAAGGGAGTTAGAGGGAGAGGTCCAGGGAGACGGGACAGTGGTCGGAGCCAAAGACGTCGTTGAGGATGTCTGCTTCGCAGACCTTTTCGCGGAGATTTTCGGATACCAGGAAGTAGTCGATGCGCCAACCTACGTTCCGTTCGCGGGCGTTCATACGGTAGGACCACCAGGAGTATTTGGCTTCGCCGGGGTGGAGGGAGCGCCAGGTGTCTACGAAGCCTGCGTCAAGCAGCTGAGTCATCTTGGCGCGTTCCTCGTCGGAGAAGCCGGCGTTGAGGTGGTTGGTGGCGGGGTTCTTGAGGTCGATCTCCTCGTGGGCAACGTTCATATCGCCGCAGACTATGACGCCTTTGCGGGCCGCGAGGGCGCAAAGGTATTGTCTGAAGGCGTCCTCCCACTCCATACGGTACGGCAGGCGGCGCAGGCCGTCCTGGGAGTTGGGAGTGTAGACGTTCACCAGGTAGAATTCAGGAAATTCCAGCGTAATGACGCGGCCTTCCGTATCGTGCTCTTCGATCCCGATGCCGTATGTGACGCTAAGAGGGTGCTGGCGGGTGTAGATTGCCGTTCCGGAGTAGCCTTTTTTCTGTGCATAGTTCCAGTAGGACTCATAGCCCAGGAATTCCAGGTCCAGCTGCCCGGCCTGGAGTTTGGTCTCCTGCAGGCATACGAAGTCCGCGTCAAAGGACTCGAAGATGTCCGCGAAGCCCTTTCCGGCTACGGCGCGGAGGCCGTTCACGTTCCAGCTGATGAATTTCATATTATTCCAGGGTCCATTCGGCACCGTCCTTGGTGTCCTTTACTACTATTCCAAGTTTCTTGAGGCTGTCACGGATATGGTCGGAGGTGGTCCAGTCCTTGGCGGCCTTGGCGGCGGCGCGGCTCTCCAGGACCATATCCATAAGGCCTGCAATGACGCTGTCCGCCTTTCCGCCGGCGGCCTCTTCGTCCCTCAGGCCAAGCACGCCAAAAACTATGTCGTCAAATATCTGCACCAGGGTGGCTATGTCGCCCTGGGACAGTTTTAACTGCTTGTCCTTTGCGGAGTTGATCAGTTTTACGGCGGCGGAGATATGGGCGAGGGCCACGGGGGTGTTCATATCGTCGCAGAGGGCTTCGTAGATGCCCTCGAAGACGGTCTTCACCTCCGGGTTGTCCGCAGGGCAGGTGTCCGGCGCAACGCCAAATTCGTATTCCTCGTAGGAATACTCAGGCGCCTTGCGCCCGGCCAGCGCGTACAGGTCGCGAGCGGCCTGCATTACGCGTTTATAGCCCTTTTCCGCGGCCTGGAGCGCTTCGTTGGAGAAGTCCAGGGTTCCGCGGTAATGTGCCTGCAAAATAAAGAAACGCACCGTCATAGGGCCGTATGCGCGGTCCAGTTTTGGATGGTTTCCGCTGAAGAGTTCCGGCAGGGTTATGAAGTTGCCAAGGGACTTGCCCATTTTCTGGCCGTTTATTGTAATCATATTGTTGTGGACCCAGTAGCGGACGCCCTGCGTTCCGCGGGATGCCACGTTCTGGGCTATCTCGCACTCGTGGTGCGGGAACATCAGGTCCATTCCGCCTCCGTGTATGTCGAACTCGTATCCCAGATACTTCTCTCCCATCACGGAGCACTCTAGATGCCATCCCGGGAAGCCCTCTCCCCAAGGGGAAGGCCATTTCATTATGTGCTGCGGCTCGGCTTTCTTCCAAAGGGCGAAGTCGTACGGGGCGCGCTTGTCGCTCTGGCCGTCCAGGCTGCGCGTGCCCTCCAGCGTTGCGTCAAGCGAGCGCCCGGACAGCACGCCGTAGTGGTGGTCGTTGTTGTACTTCTCCACATCGAAGTATATGCTTCCGTTGCTCTCGTACGCGTATCCCGCTTCCAGGATCTTCTTCACGGCCTCTATCTGCTCCACGATGTGCCCCGACGCGCGCGGCTCAATTGATGGCGGAGCCACATTGAGGGCGCGCATTGCGTCGTGGTACCTGAGCGTATAGCTCTGCACCACCTCCATTGGCTCCAGCTGCTCCAGGCGGGCTTTCTTTGCGATCTTGTCCTCGCCTTCGTCCGCATCGTGCTCAAGATGTCCCACGTCCGTGATGTTGCGCACGTAGCGCACCTTGTATCCAAGGTGGCGCAGCAGCTTCTGCAACACGTCGTAGGTGACTCCCGGGCGCGCGTGGCCCAGATGTGCGTCCCCGTAAACGGTGGGTCCGCACACATACATTCCCACGCGCCCCTCGTGAAGGGGTGTGAACAGTTCCTTGCGCCTGGAAAGCGTGTTTGTCAGATAAAGAGCTCTCATATCTTTTTCTTTTTATTTACCGATAACAAAATCAGGGAGAATACTCCCAGGATTATGAAACCCAATGCCTGCGTCTCGTGCGCCATTATGGCGTAAGTCATTCCGTACGAATCCGCCGCCACCTTGTCCAGCGCCATAATTCCCTGGAAATATACTGACGACAGCGCAAACTGTATGATTGCGTGGAAGGTGCCGAATCCGCCCGGCGCCGGCAGCACTGAAGCCAGGCTTCCAATGAGCGTGAGGCACAGCGCGTCAGTCAGCCCCAGGCCGCCGAACACTCCACCAAGCGCATTGATGGTGCAAACGCTCTGAAGCCAGTACATACCCCATATGACGATGGTGTAGAACACGAACAGCCACTTGCCCTTCATCCTGATGCAGCTCCCGAAGCCCTGCCACATACCCAGCAGCAGCTTGTAAATGCGGGCGCAGAGGCGGCCGATGCCGTTGTCGCGCTTGCGAAGCAGCGCCACGGCGGCCACGAATGCGCCTCCCGCCACCAGCAATACCGCAATTATCAGCAGGAACGATGCGTTGAAACTGTCGCGGACCCATCCTGCGATGAACTCCCCGAAGCGTCCTCCTCCCAGAAGCAGGATCAGAAGGAACGTGGCGAACATTGAAACCAGGTCCCACACCCGGTCCAGAGCCACCGTGCCCAGTACCTGGTCATACGGCGCCCCCGTCCCGGAGGTTATCACGCCGCAGCGCACCAGTTCTCCGGAATACGGCACGGCCATATTTGAAAGGTTTCCTATGTTTACTCCGTGGAAAGCGGTCATCCGCTTTATTGACGGGGCTATAGGCTTGATTGTCAGCCTCCAGCGCAGTGCGCGGAAGTACATTGCCACAAAACCGGCAAGCAATGCCAGCAGGATGTAGGCCCAGTTGCAGGACTCCATAGCCTTTGCAAAACTGCTCCAATCCACCTTGCTGCAAGAGTATGCTATAAGGCCCCCCGCAAGGGCGAAGGACAGCACATACTTCAATATCTTTTTTACTTTGGTGTCCATATATCTCTGCAAATATACCGATTATTTGCTAACTTTGACCCCTATGAAATCTATACTGGGGATTGGAAACGCCCTCACCGATATCCTTGCAATCCTGCCGGACGACAGCCTCCTCCGGGAATTCCACCTTCCCAAGGGCAGTATGCAGCACATTGATATGGAAACCGGCGACAAGATCTGGGCTAGAATCAAGGATATGGACGTCCATTACGTTGCCGGCGGGTCCGCCGCCAACACCATCACCTGCACATCCATCTTTGGGATGCCTTCCTACTTGATAGGCAAGATTGGCGATGACGAGATTGGCCACCTCTACCAGAGCGACGAGGAGCAATACGGCGTAAAGTGCACCCTCCTCCGCGGCAAGAACTCCACCGGAAAGTCCATAGTGTTCGTTTCCGGAGCAAATGCTGAAAGGACCTTTGCAGTGTGCCTAGGCGCAGCCCTGGAGCTGGTTCCTGAGGACCTGAAGCCGGAGTATTTCCAGGGGAAGGACTACTTCCACATAGAAGGATACCTTGTCCAGAACCAGGACGTGGTGCGCACCGCGGTAAAGATGGCGCGCGAGGCCGGCTGCATTATCTCCCTTGACCTTGCATCATACAACGTGGTGGAATCCAACGAGGCCTTCCTGCACGACATTGTGGAGAAATACGTGGACATAGTCTTCGCCAACGAATCCGAATCCCGCGCCTTCACCCACCAGAAGGACCCGCGCAAGGCCCTTGACGAAATTGCCCGCTACTGCGACATAGCAGTGGTCAAGGTAGGCAAGGCCGGCAGCTGGGTAAAGAGCGGAGACCAGGCCTTCTTCATAGGCTCCTGGCCCGGAGAGGCCATAGACGCCACCGGCGCCGGAGACACCTATGCCGCAGGCTTCCTCTACGCGCATTCCCTTGGAATGCCGCTGGAGGTATGCGGCAAGGTTGGCAGCATAATTGCCGCCAAGGTGGTGGAGGTTATCGGCAGCAAGATTGACATCCCCCGCTGGAAAAAAGCTAAAGAAGAAATTCGAGAACTGATATGCCAAGTTTCATAACAAAATATCTGCAGGCCAAGAATCTCCGGGAAGCGCTTCTGCCGGTTCCCGTACCGGAAGGGGAGGAAGCCCCGCAGCCTGTGCTCAGCAAAGATGTAAAGAACGTGCTGGTGCTGGTAGATGTAACAGACCTCACCTGGAAGGATATCCGCAACAAGGCAATGGAGCTGTTTATCCGCAGGAGCATCAGCGGCCAGATAGTGTACATCTATCCCGCAAAGGTTGACAAGAAAACCATACTCACAACCCCTCCTGACCAGACCATCACAATGGCGGATATGTCCCGCTTTGGTAAACCCCTCACGGACAAGATTCCTCTCATTACGTCCCAGAAACCGGACATCCTCATCAACCTGGTGCAGGAAACCAGTTTCCTTATGGAGTACATAGTGCGCGTTTCCGGCGCCCGCTTCAAGATTGGCCGCAAGGAGTTCGATCCCGTAGCATACGATATGCTCCTCAAGGACACAGAAGAAGAGCCGCTTTCCCCAATGGAAAGTTTCTGCGCAATGATCGAGTATCTTGACAAAATGAAATGGAAAGTTTTGTAAACCACATACTTAACGCGGTAAAAGGCTTCTTTATGGGAGCTGCCAACGTGGTTCCGGGCGTGTCCGGAGGCACCATAGCCCTCATAACCGGCATCTACTCCAGGATCATAGAGGCGCTGAACGCCGTCCTGAGCGTAGACACCTGGAAGGAACTCTTCCGCGGACATCTCAAGGAATTCTGGAAGAAGATTGATGGCTGGTTCCTCCTGGCGCTGGCCATCGGCGTCCTGCTAAGCGTATTCACGCTTGCAAAACTTCTGGAGTACTGCCTTTCGGCGCATCCAATTGCAACCTGGGCCTTCTTCTTCGGGCTTATTCTGGCTTCGGCTTTCTTTATGCTCAAGGCGCTGAAAGGCTGGAAGGGCGCTGATGTGCTGTTCCTGCTCATCGGCGTAGCCCTGGGATTGGTGGTGTGCACTCTCACGCCATCGCAGACGCCGGACAATATGTTCTTCATATTCCTGTGCGGTGCAATAGCCATTTGTACAATGATACTGCCGGGCATTTCCGGAAGCTTCATCCTGGTGGTGATGGGAAAGTATGACTATATGATGGCCGCCGTGAGCAACCTGGACTGGGGCGTGCTCGCAGTCTTTGCCCTGGGCTGCCTCGCAGGCATCCTTGCATTCGCAAAGCTCCTGCACTGGCTGCTCGCCCGCTGGGAGCGCCAGACAATGCTGGTCCTCACAGGCTTCGTCCTGGGCTCCCTGGTGAAAGTCTGGCCCTGGGCCAACGTCCCTTCGCCCGGCTCGCCCGCCGTCATGCCCGGCTTGACCGGGCATCTCCCCGGCCTCCCCTCCGCCATCCTCTGGTGCCACATCGGCATCGCCCTCATAGTGGCAATAGAGCTGCTCAGCAAGAAGAAACAAGCATAATTATAATACCATGAAAAAGATTATTGCAGTATTGATTGGATTGGTACTGCTGGGCGCACCCCAGATGAGGGCGCAGCAGTACAACGACGGGCCAAAAAATGATTTCAACATATCGTACGGCTACTTTACCGTGTCGCAGTTCGCAGCGGTGATGGGCGGAGTGTTGGGCGCCGCGTTCACCCTTGGCCACGCGGCTCCAACGGATATCCTCAGCACCGGCTCCCTCCAGCTGGAGTATCTTCATAAGACAAACAACTGGCTTTGGCTGGGCGGAGGAGTTTCCGGCGAGATTGACACGTTGGTTATGGAAAGCAGGGATTCTGACGGAAAGCCCACGGGAAACACAACCAGATCCAACATCAACACCCTTAACGCGTTCGCTACGGCAAAGGCAAACTGGCTCCGAAGGGAGAAAATGGCAATGTACACACGCCTCTCTGCCGGAGTGTTTACAGCCATTGGCGAGGAAACCAGCCTGGCACCAAGCGTGCAGCTGGGTCTTTTAGGCTGTGAGTTCGGCAGCGTGAAAAATCGCGGCTTCATTGAGCTTGGCATAGGAATGCATGGCATAATCTCCGGCGGTTACCGCATTTTGTTCTAAAAGTAAACCTTTGGTTTACACAAATTACCTGTTCGTCCACCGGCCAGGGTTCAAATCAGAAAATGGTGCGCACTTCGTCAAGAGTGATGTAAACGGGCGTTCCGTACAGGTCCGCTCCAACCTTGAAGGTGTCAAAGGGGTTCTTGGGGATTATGCCGGAATCCTTGCACCAGTGGAAGAATGTGCGCAGTTTCTTGAACAGGTCGTTGATGGTGTTCTTGCCTCGCTGGCGCGGTTCGCGCTTGTCAGGGAAGGCTTCGAAGAATTCCGGATGCTCCTTGAAGATGATGTGCTCACGCTCCGTGAAGGTCCAGAGGCTAGACAGCGTGTGCGATGTGAAAGTGCGGATGTCCGTCCGGACTGCATCTTTCACATCGTGAGTTTTGTTGTTGTACATACAGAACCTGAGGACCAGCCTGCGGAGGACTTCGTATTGGAGCAGGCGGCTTTCGGAAAGATCGTGCGCCAGCAGGAATTCGTCAAAGGCGTTTCCGAACTGATAGCGCGTTCCTGTGCCGAGATAATCTTCCAGGGATTCCCTGAGCCATCGGGGCCCTACCTTCAGCGAAATGTTGTCGCTGATGTACTTCTTTGTAATATGCTTGCGCATAGCCACAATGGCGTCATTGATCTTTTCCCATTCGAGCTCTTCCGGGCACTTGAGAGGGTTGAGGAGTTCCAACTTGCAGTCCCAGGCTTTGGGGCTGACAATGATGTTTGTTGTAGCTGTCTGGTCTATTGTCCTGCCGTCTCTCAGGCGGATATAAACTTTTGTTAAGCAGTTGAGTGGTTTCGCTGCGGTTTTTGCATATGAAACGGGAGTTTTTATAATAAAGATTATGGTCATAGGCCTTGAATATTTATAATGTAAAGTGAATGATTATTCGTTGATTTTCCCCAACTTTTCCCCACTTGTTAACTTATTGAGGGCGATATGCGGTATATATTCATTTTTTTCAAAAAAATTTTGGAGATTTATTGTATATATAAGGACTTTTCCATACTTTTGTGCCTTGTGTGCTAAAAACCTCTGCCGCCCACCCATCAAGGTGGATTTTGTTGTTTATCAAAAGAATAATATATATTATACAAATGAAAAAACATTACGAAAAAATGTGTATGACCCCTCTCGGGTTTGTATTCGAGGGGACTCTATTGGCGGGCTCTATTGAGGCCGAAGTCCGTGCTACCGGGCACGAGATAGGCAACACGTTCGACGGCACCGAAGAAGGTGGCGGTGAGTTTAACTTAGATTGGGAGTAGAGAGATGAGAAAGTTATTCAATATTGCAGCGTTGTTCACTATGCTGGCAGCCTGCGTTTCCTGCTCAGACAGTTTCGAGAACAGTAAAGCTGTTCGCTTCTCAGTAAAGACAGGCAATCCTGGAACCAAGGTATCTTATTCTGGACACAAAGAGTCCAACAAGGAGAGGGTTGACTGGACAAACGGCGATATGATATGGATTTGGAGTCCTGAATCCGAGCGCCCAACTTCGAAAGAGGCATATTACGTAATCCGCGACGTCACTCCCAATGGATTCTATTCAGAGGCTGGAATAGATCTTTACAGCACTGAAGGTACTGTTTACGGACTCCAGTGGAACGATGATGTTGCAACTCAGCATTTCTTCGCAGTCTATCCTTGCCCTCTTCAAAACCGCTCGGTATTCTTCCGCATGGCAATGAACCAGGGACAGTGGGATGCCAGCTGCTCAGCATGGTATGGTGCGACCATTCCTGGAACCCAGGCTCCGACAAGCGTAAGCACAGTTAATGGCGAATTAGTTGCAGAGCCAGATGGACACAACCTCATAATGGCGGCACAGGACGCTTGCGAACCAAACACTCTTGTTCACCTTGATTTCGAACCGGTTGTGACTGCCGTTGAGTTCGTGGTAAAAAATGGCTATCCGGAGAGCGGTACAATGAATTTGAAGAGCATCAAGCTCAGTGCGGATTCAGATCCTATCGTAGGAAAGTTCACCAATTATCTCGCCGGTTCAGGGCAGACCTCATTTGAGAGCACATCAACAAATCTGGAGATCCCGTTCAGCACTCCGGTAAGCGTTGCCTATGACCAGACTCTCAAGTTCACGGTATTTATGCTTGGACTTAAAGATTCTACTGATCCGGACATAGACAACGTGACCATCGAGTTCGTAACAACCGGTGCGGACGCCAACACAACAAACAGCATCAAGGCAAAACTCAAGACCACCCAGGGTGTCATGGCATTCCCAAGGGGCAAGAAGTCCTATGTAACCGGTCTTCTCATCCCTGGCGCAAGTGTCTGGACAATCAGTGCAGTGCCTGATACCATCACGGCGTGGGATCCTGAGTATAAAACCGTCGAAGTAGAAATAGAAGGTAATGATCGTTGATGCGATTTATAGTAAGGAATTAATGTGAAGTAATCAGAAACGAGAATGAACAATATGAAACATAATATATTAGTTCTTACAGCCAGCGTTTTGGGTGCTGCTATGTTGCTTGGTTCCTGCCAGGAACGCCTTGGAGGCGAAGGCAACATAGGTTTCACCGCAGACGTAGCGTCCTATAAAGGATACAATGTAGGTTCAAAAGCCGCTCCTATAGGAGATCCTCTCAACGAACCGGACACATATGTGCCGCTTTTCCAGACCACCTATGGAGCTGCAGGTTTCAATGTAAAGGCATATAAGGGTACCACCCTCAGGCTCGATGGTACCTCTAAATTTACCAATGGCGATTGGACCCTGGATCAGACCGCAAAATGGTATTCAGGTGAGAATCTTGATTTTTACGCTATAGCTCCAGTCAATAATAGAGGCATAACAGGAGTAAATGTAGACCCTGCCACAAAGAAAATGTCATTTACCTATCAGGTTCAGACAAACAAGGGAATAAGCCAACCCGACATTATGGTGGGATACTATTCCGGTCCCGGAGTAGAGAGTACAACAGCGGGTAAAAGGATAGCCCCTCTTACTTTCTATCATCCATTAGCTGCCGTCCGTTTCAAAGCAGGAGACATTGATGGAGCTGCATTAAAGTCTGTTGCGATTAATGGTTTGTACGATAATGGCACTGCTACAATTGATATAGCAAATATGGGAAGTGCTGGGGCTGTTACTTGGGCAATTAGCTCTGAGGATGAGCCAGATGCCGTAAGTGGATTCCCTTTTGAGCCGGCTATAACAGTAGAGCAAGGAACGTACATCGGAGGTCCTGAGAGTGCCATTATGGTCATACCCCAAGTATTATCAGACAATGCTTTTCTTAGCATTGAGATAGTAAATCCCGATGCTGACGACGATCCTGCCACTCCGGACGATTATCTAAGATACATTGTTAGTTTAAAAGAAGTTGAACTCAAGGCGGGCACTATCCTTGACATCACTATAAATTACAAGGGCATTGTGCTTGAGATATTCAATGAACCGGATGCTATGATTATCCCTTGGGTGGATGCAGCTCCGATTATTGAGGTTACTGATCCACAACTTGTTCCTATCATTGCTTACCTTACCAATGGTTCAGACTTTAATGAAAAGATTGTGGCTTTGGCCGGAGGTGCGGGCAATATTGCCGAAATTGTTTTTGACCGCTTTGGCTCCGTAGATGAGCACGGAGTTCAGATTCAAGCCGATAGAAACGTTGATCCACGCAGCATTAATGAGATATATGCTTCCTACGACGACAATACCGCTGTAGTTACTATTACTACTCATGCAAACACTATATATGCAAATGCTGATTGTAGTTATATGTTCCAAAATTTAATTGGACTGGATGATATCGATTTTGGCGGCTTTTTCAGCACAAAGGAAACTACGAATATATCCCATATGTTTGATGGATGCACTCAAATTAGGCGTTTAAACCTTACAGACGTACTTCTTACTCAGAACGTTACCAACATGAGTTATTTGTTCAATAACTGCACTAATCTACGAGAGTTGTTTTTAGGCAGTGACTTTGACACGAGTAATGTTACAAACATGAGCTATATGTTCTACAATTGTAACCAACTACCAAAACTGTCACTTGGTGTTCACTTTGATACGTCCAATGTAACAGATATGTCATATATGTTCGCTAGATGTAGTTCGTTAACAGCTATAGATCTCAGAGCAAAGTTCTATACTAAAAGTGTGACTAACATGGATGCTATGTTTTACTATTGTAGTAGTCTTGCGAGCTTGCACTTGAATAATAATTTCCTTGTTGATCCTCTGCCAGAACTGACAGGAGTAGGAATGTTGAGAGTCGGTCCTGGAGGCCGCAAAATATATTGCCGTATAGCAGCAAAGGATTGGTTAACTGACCCGGCTCATAACACAGGAGCAACTGGTAACTGGAATACTTGGTAGTTGTTTTTAATAGATAAAGGAATATGAAACTTAATAAATATATACTTTTAGGGATTGCGGCATTCGGGGCATTTGCTTGTACCAATGAAGCAATTGAGAAGGCTTCTAAGAGTCTCAGTTTCAATGTGGTCCTGGAGAATGAAAACCCAGTGACAAAGTCAGCCATCGATATGATGTCTGAAGATGGCAAGACCTGTTTCACCCTTGAGGCAGAGCCTATGACCAAGAGTGTGCAGATCAACCATTCTACAACTTTCACTGAAATATATGATGAATTTGAGGTTGAAGGCCATGAGGGTGCAGCGTCAGAAGCTCCTGTTTTCCACGGCAGAGCGGTGTATAATTCAACTACAGGCAAGTGGGATTTAGTTGGCGTTACTCCTCCTTATATATGGAAACCTAATAAGCAGGTAGAGATTGTCGCTGCCGCCAGCAATGTAGACAATACGGATTTCTTCAACGGAATTTCGTACAGCGGAGCCCCTAGTACGGCTAATTTTGATTATGCCCTTCCAAATAATCCTTCTACACTAAAGGATCCACTTTACGGCTATTTCAAAGGAGCTATCAATAGTGACGGCTCGGCATCATTGAAGTTTAACCACCCTCTTACTTCCCTTGTTTTCAAGGTTGGAAGGCTTCCGCTTAACGCTCAGCTTCAGGTTAATTCAATTACCCTCAGCGGTATTGACGCTCAGGCACACTGTGTTGTTACTTTCGGCAATGCTTCTACCACATATGAATGGACAAATCACGCCGGATCCGTTGATTATACGCAAGTAGTAGCTTCTCCTTCTGCTCAGGCTACAGATGATATCATATTTGGTGAAACATCTGCTTTTATAGTAATCCCTAGGGTTTTCCCTAATAATTCTGACGCAAAGATCATTATCAATATCACAGAAGATGGCAGGCAATATGATATCTTTGCCCCTCTTGCGGGGACAGAGTGGAAACCAGGTGAAACCAACATTTATGCCTTGTCATATCATGGAGAGAAAAAGGCCATTTTAGCTTCCGGCCCAGACTTTAATAAGGCAATTAGAGATCTTGCTGGTTTTACTATGGAAGACTTAGATGGTCCTGGTGATAATGATCCTCAACACTCCATTATTCCAGGAGTGCAGCGTATAGTATTTGATTATAATAGTCCCGTTATTTCAGGGACTAGAGTTGAAGCCCCAGGTTCGAGCCCTATATTTATGAATTATGAGAATAATACTATAACAGTTTCTTCCAAGGATTACCTTATTTATACTGGGTCTAGTTGCGAAGAAATGTTTTCAGGGTTGGTCAATCTGGTAGATATTGAAGGCATGGCTGATATTAGTACCGAAAACGCAACTAATATGCGCAAAATGTTTGCTTATTGTAGAAATATGGATGAATTCCCTGTGGATAACTTCGACACTTCTAAAGTTGAGGATATGGGATATATGTTCAAATATTGTACATCAAATGATTTTACATCAATTGATTTGTCAAGTTTCTCAACGGAAGCATTGTTCGATATGGAAGGATTGTTCAGTAATGCCACACATCTTAGTAGCATTACATGGGGTAATAAATTCAAGGCAGAGTACGTTGCAGCATGCGCGCTAGTATTCGCAAACACAGCAATTGTTAATCTTGATTTAAACAGTTGGGAGCCTACAGCTCTTGGCGATATAGAGATGCTTGTTCAAGGATGCAAAGATCTTGAGAGTATTGATATTTCGTCATTTGCAGGTGCTAACGAATCTATTTATTTTGGTATGTCAATGCTTCAAAATTGTAGAAAGCTTAAATCTATCAATTTTGGTAGTTTAACTTTACAAGGTATGACCTCTTCTTTGTCTCGTCAAGGAATGTTTAGAAATACCGCACAAAATGCGACAGCCGATGATAAGTGTACATTAACAATATCGCATGCCGCGTATAGGGTAATTACGCAAGCGGGCAATAATACTGATTTTGTTGCTTCAAGGTTTAATGTTGTTTACGTGGACTAAAGATATATCCCTAATTTAAAAGAGAGGCTGGCGCCATTTAGCGCCTGCCTCTTTTTTTTGATAGTTCGGGAACTCAGCCAGTATAAGTAACTCTATTTCTCACACTCTTCTCGTCTTACCCGTACTGTACTGTATAGCCTGTCTGTACCGTCAAAGCCGATGTGATCGGTTATCTAAGATCCCCGGTCAGGCCGGGGATGACAGCTATTTCGGGAACACGACCTGTTGCGCACCTGGTGCGAAAATGCGGAAAACCGCCTCAGGTGTGAGGTTCGGGAAGAGAGGTAGCGCACACTTGGGTCGAAAAGTCCCGTTTGGGGCGCAGGTGTGCGATTTGGGGACACACCTGAGACTGTCAAACCCTATTGCAGGGCACGCTGAGGCACATTAGGTGTCTCAGGTGTGCGGCGCTGGTGCGCACCTGAGTCGAAAATGCGGGAAAGCGACTCAGGTGTGAGATGCCCGGTCCAGCCGGGCATGACGCAACCAGTCGGGCATAACGCAGCCATCCGGGCATGTCATGTACCGCGACGTCCCCGATGTGATCGGGGATCCTTTTGTCTTCCCCAGATTAGACAAGCATAATTATTGTAATGCTTAAAGATATTTTATATCTTTAAACTTTGTTTTTACAACATAGTTGGGTGATAATCATAGCAATAGATCATAAATGAATCTAATCCGGAAATTTACAACTCTGAGTTGTATCCTGCTTCTTGCAGGAACTTTCTTCTTGACGGGATGTCAGAAGGGTGGATTCAGGGAGAACGGCACCGGGAAGGATATATCGTTCCGTGCCAGCATATCCAAACCACAGACAAAAGCTGCTTATAGCGGCCGGGAATACACCGATGAAGGCAAGCAATACGAACGCATCGATTGGGAAAGCGGAGATGTTCTGCGCATCTACTCCAACGAGGCCTCTCATCGTTACCTGGAGCAGAACTGGGCGGATTATACCATTAGCACGGTTTCCACGCCAGCGGACCGTTACAGCTCTGCCAATATAGTTCCGGCAGAAGGCAACGGCCTTGTCTGGGGCAACCCCGGGACGTATCATTTCTACGGAGTGTATCCTGCAAGCGCTTCGGGCGCGGCAGGGGAGAGCGGCTTCAGCTTCGCGGGTGCCATCGACGCAAATCAGGGGCAGTGGAGCGCGTCGGCAAACAAAATTCCGCAGTACGGATATATGGCGGCGGTGGCAACGCAGGTGGTTAGCGAGGACGATTCTGAGGCCCCCGCTATCAGTCTGGATTTCTATCCTTGCTTCTCGTCCTTCGATGTGGATCTCAAGAGCAAGGACAGGGACATCACAGTTACCAAGTTCGAGCTGATTTCAGACGCTGAGGCCCTTGCAGGCCCGTTCACGGTCTCTTTTGCCGGGACCACGAGGACGATAGACTGCAGCGCCGCAACCGCCAAAACAGCTTCCATAACATTCCCAGAGGGCACAACTATCACTACAACGCAGGAGCTGCGTTTCACCTTCTTTGCACTGCCGCAGGACCTGACCAAGCTTTCAATCCGCTTCACAATCCTGTCTGACGACCCTACCCAGACTCAGACTCACACCCTGAAACTGGCCAAGAAGAACGGTGATGAATTGAATTACCTTACGTTCGAGGGGTGCAAGAAGCACAAGATAACCGGTCTTCAGATGGAAGGCAGCTGGAACTTCAAGACAATTACCCTTATCGGAGAAGCGATTGAGTGGACTGAGGAAGAGTTTGAGGTTGAGTCTGACAATATGCCACAGGCTTCCCAGTTTGAGGTTACTGGCGATAATGTTTTCACCGTTTATGAACTGCACCCGACCGATGCCAACAGGCAGTACCGTCAGACCTGGGTGCTGGGAGCAAATACCGCTACGGTTTCCTTCAAGATTTTCTCCCCTGTGGGTGGTACTTACGAGATTGTCCCTCAAGGCGCTACAGATTCATTTACCGTTCAGGGTTCGCTTAGCGGTAATATCAACAGCCGTACAGATGCTTCTGTAACAAAGGTTACTTTCACTGTGACTCCAGCCGCAGGTGCTGCCGCCGGAGATGAAATCTGGTTCAAAGTTCTGGTAAAGGATCCGGATGGGGTTCAGTACAACATTGATTCCGAGACCCAGCTCTACGATTCCCGTGGATACCACAAGTTCAGGATTGACGATCCTCTGCAGTAACATTAAAGATTGAAGTATATGAAAAGATATATAAAGATATTTGCATTGGCACTGTCTGCGGCTCTCGCCCTGATTTCCTGCAATTCCGTGGGGGATATGGCAGAACTCCCTTCTGGCGTACTGACCATTACTCTTGACAGCGGTTCTATGACCACCAAAGCCGATGCCACAGCGCCAACTTTTGAAACGGCTATAGACCATTTTGACTTCTTTTTCTTTGAGGACGAGGATGGAACTACCCCTATCCCTGGTATTCACGGCTACGTAGAAGGAAGGACAAAGGTTCTCAACACTGCTGTAGGAAGTGAATTCGAGACACTTCGCAGCAGGACGTCTTATGTTTATATAGTAGCCAATTGGCCTGAATCATTTGACCACACTAGGGATTGGACGCTTGCCCAGCTTCTTGAATCATCGTTTTCGTCTGACATAGTCACTGGAGTGGATCCGGATACAGGTGCAGCAACATTCTGCTCATCTCTCGTTATGGACTCCTATGACGTAGGAACAGGCAAATATACCACGGAACTTACTCCTAAGGCTTACGAAGAGGAACGTGATGTCACTATAAAGCTCAGTCGCATTGCCTCAAAGTTCACAATGACAATCACTATTCCCAAGAGTGTGGCTGCCAAGGATGCCGGAGCGTCCTGGACTCCTATGAATGAGAACCTTCAGGCATATTATGTAAACGCTCTCAATGCTGGGACCACACTTGGTGCCGTCCCGGTGCACCGTGAAACGGAAGATGGATACTTTTCATATCCGGGAAATTACCCTTTGACTAAAACCGGTGAGACAGAGACTGCCTTTACATATGAGGTAAGCCCCGCATACACATATCCCCAAACCTGGGCGTCAACAGACAACGGGGAGCCATATTTCAAGATATTCATGCCTTGGATGCATAGTGTGAACGGCAGCTCTAACTTTTACTATAAAGTTGTCGCCCCCAAACCTGCCGATGGTACTTTTACAATTGACAGGAATACTTGGTACAAGCTTTCAGTTACCCTTTCTGTAGTAGATACGGCAGAAGAATATGTAAATCTTGATTTTGGCGTAATAGTTTCTCCTTGGATGGATGGCATCCAGGGTGGTGCAGGAATTGGTGTGGCAAGATTCTTCAATGTTCCAGTAAAGCGCTTCAACCTTTACAGTCAGGAAGATTTGAACATCCCATATTCTTCCAGCTCTACTATAAAGGCTTATTTCACCAAGATTTCTTACGATTTCTATGGTACCAACGATTCTGTTACTTACACTCATAACTATACTGAAGAGGATAACGTGACCCAGATCACTCTTGCCCCTGAATCGGCTGCAGCTGCGTCAGACCCTAATGAGTACAAGCTGGAACTGGCAGGCAAGAATGTCGTCTTCAGTCATTCCGTAGCAAATATCTTTACTGTTCGCAGGATTGAACTTGTCATAAAGAATCTGGATGGCAAGTCGGAGACTGTTGTCATTGAACAGCATCCAGCCATCGAGCTTATGAAGCATTTTTCTTACAATATGTTCATCGATGGTTATTTTGGTCACGTTCTAGAGCCGGGTTACCTTGATGATAACGGAGTAAAGATTCCTTTCGCCCGCCACAACGAATATGTAGATTATTACGGCACAACAGTTTATGGCTCATCACGTGGTTTTACCCGGGCTATGGCTGAGACGGCATATGCTTATAATGATCATGACGATCTGTTCAAGACGAATGCATTGGGCGCCATAGGAATGAATCCCAGGCAGAGGTACCTTTCCAAGCCTTATTTGACAGAAATAGTCGTTTCTGCATTCAATGAGGATAATGATACCTATCAGATTTATTTTAAACAGTCTTTTAACTCTTCTACGAGTACTCTTCAGACACGTCATTATGTTATAGGAGATCCACGTCAGAAAGCAAGTGAAGCCAATCTTTACAATAACACTGCTACCTGGGTTGGGGGCTCGACATATAGATATTTGATAAGAGAGGACTACACGTACAACACCTCAGAGCAAGTTACAGGTTACACAGAGGTCAGGGGCTCCTGGCAGCAGGCTGGTTCTATTTTAATAGGATCCACTTCTTCAGCTGACCGCAGCGTTATCGCTCCTAGGTTCCTGCTCTCTTCAACCCTGAATGTTTCCAGAGGCACAACATATGAGGGTGCCAGGCGCCGTGCTGCAGTTTATCAGGAGGAAGGCTATCCTGCTGGACGCTGGAGGCTCCCTACAGAGGCGGAAATCGCTTTCATCATAGCCCGCCAGAACGACGGCTCCCTTCCGGTTTTATTCAATCCTAACCAGTACTATTGGACTGCGGAAGGCAGGTTGATCAATGTCGGTTCCCAAGGCGACATACCATTTACAGTGCCTGGACAGAGCACATATCCTCTGCGCTTCATCTATGACCTGTGGTATTGGGGCGATGAGGACGAGACTCTTGACAAAGGCGTCTATCATCCTAATATGCATCTTGTAAAACCTAATCAGAACTAAACAGCTAGAGAGATGAAAGTTTTTAGATATATTTCAGCAATTGTAATGGCTGCGGTCCTGATTGCTTGTCAGAAAGAGAATACGCAGTTTGAGATTCCTGCTGGCGGGGAGAAGGTTGAGGTTACTTTCAGCGTCCTTTTCCCTGAGCCAATCATTATAAATACCAAGGCTGAGTCTGCTATGGGTGAGGGCCCTACGTCGCTTGACCTTATGCTCTGCCTTTATGGCGCAGGAGACGGTTATGTTCAGAACTGGATTCCCGCACAGATAGTAAGTACGACTACAGAGGGCGGTTTCATTACTGGAGGTACGTATAAAGCATATCTTCCTGTTACCGATGAGCCAAGGATTGTTCACCTATTTGCCAATGCTCCGTCAATTTCCAATATCGATTATATTGATAACATTATGGAGGAGATGGTTTCGACAGATAATAATGGAGCTTACTGGCAGGAAGTCAGGCTTCCTCATATCAAGAGGCGCTCTGCAGGATCTGCTGAGCCGGATCCAACAAGTGTAGCCGCACTCACCAGAGGAGTCCATCTGGTGCGCAACTTTGCAAAGATCATTGTCCGCGGCGCAGCCCCTTCGGATCCTGATTATGTGGATCCTCACTTTGTGGTAAAGCGTTGGACTCTCATCAATGTTCCTGTCAAAGGCTATGTCGCTCCATATATGGGAGATGCAAGTAACCGTTTCCCGGACGGATATACTAACATAGCAGCTTATGAGAGTAATGGTGGGGCGGACCTTTACGCTCAGCTTAAAGATACCGACAATTATCTGGGTTATATGCCTTTCGATACTGATATCGACGGTCAGTACCCCGGAGACCCTTCATCTGACCCGGACAGCGATCCCATATATGCTCCTAATGGAGGCGCTCAGTATATGTATGAGCGTCCTCTTCCTAGCACGGAAGAGATTCAAACCGCATTCCTTGTAGAGATTGAGTTTGACTCAGAGCATCCGCTGACAGTAGAGCATAACAATCTTTTCCCTGAGGATCCGGTTTCTTCTATAACCTATTGGTATAAGATTGAGGTACTGGACAACGATGGCGCATACTTCCCGTTCTTCCGTGATTTTGTATACAGGATCAGACTGGAAGCCCTTAACGATGAGGGGTCCGAGACTGCCTTGGAAGCATATAACGGCCCTTATTTCGGTAACATTTCCGCTTCGTTGGAGACGGCTGGACTGAGTGAACTGTCAGATGGCGTATCCTTGATCCACGTTGATCTTATGGATTATACTTTCCTCACGGGAGGAACCCAGGAGATTCTGAGTACAACAGGAGTTTATAATCCTGACGATCCAAATCCAGCCCAGCTTTACTTTATTCCTGATGTGGCTAATCCCCAGGCCTATCACGTTTCAACTGATGGTATCTGTGAGATTACTGTAACGCAGGTGGATGTTCCCGGACATGAGCACGCAATCACTGCTTTCGAAGCAAATGAGACAGGAGTCATTACCGTCACGCTTGCCAATACTGGAAATCAAGTTAAGAAGAGTATCCTTCGAGTCAGCGGTAAGTCACTGACTAACAACGCTAAGGCAATCTACCGTGAGATTACCATTAATCTTATGAATAAGCAGGAGTTCAAGCATAATTCCTATGAGACGGCAATCACCAACCAGCCTGTTGTAAATGGCAAGAACAATCCTGTAGAGATTACCTTGTATCTCCCTGAGGACCTTGGCGCATCAGTTTTCCCGATACAGATTCGTGTAGAGGCGGAGAACAATACTTTGTCCGCCATCAGTCCTGACCTTCCTGTCAAGTCCGGGGTCTCTCTGTTTGATTCTACCCGCAATAGTTTCTACTATATTTATACAATTAAATATTCTGACTATTGTAAACTCAATCCAAGGACCAAGAGGTACGATTATTATTACGACTTCAAGATGACTTTCTATACCAATAAGACTGGGGACAATTCTACCAAGATTGACATAAGGGATCTGGCCGGTAATTTCTATGCTAAGGAACTGACATTGGGAACGGTTAATCCATAATAATTTACGTATTATTTATTGTGAGCCTGGAGGGGCGGACGCTTCAATGCGCCCGCCCCTCACGCTTATAAATATTAGCCAATTTTGTTTTTCAAATTATTATATATAATTTTGTAGCCCTGAAATTTGCGCTTTTTGGTTTTGACCAAAAACGCTTATTCAGTGGTAATTAGTTAGTTAGATTGTTTGCTATGAAAAAGCATTACGAAGAATTATCAATCACCCCCCTGCAAGTCTATGCAGGGAGTCCAATATTGCAGGGCTCTGTTGTTCAAACAGATGCAGCCATCAGGACAACCGGACAGGTTGTTAATGAGATTAATCTAGAAAATGATACTTCATTCCAGCAAGATTGGGAATAATCCATAGAATTATGAAAAAGAAAATATACAGATTTCTACTCTTAGGAGTACTTTCCTTGCTGGCCCTTTCTGGATGCCAGAAGGAAAAGTGGTTTGGCAGTAAGGATGCTATTCGGTTTACCGTTGGCACTCCAGGTACCAAGGCTTCTTACAGTGGAGTAGTCACTGATGGAAAGGAGCGTATAGACTGGGCTGCAGGTGATGTTATCCGTATTTACAGCGACAAGTCCAAGCATCGTATTAACGAGGATCAGTATTGGGCGGATTATGTGATCAAGAACCCTAGAACCAGCGAATCTGATGCTACTATAAGCGAAGCAGACATTGCAAACTTTCCTGACGACGGAACGGGTAACGGTCTTGTATGGAACGAGCCGGGTACATACCAGTTCTACGGCCTGTACCCTAGCAGCGCTTCTTCATCAGCTACTGGAGCGCACAATGGAGAAATAGATCTCACCATCTCTGAGTCGCAATCTTTCTCCGTCAGGGGCGATATGTCGCAGTATGGATATATGACTGCCTACCAGAAAATGACAACCACTCAGGAGGGCGAAGGCGGAACTGTAAATCTGGATTTTGAACCAGCTTACACTGCTTTCGAGGTTTCTATCCGCAGCGCGGGTGAGGCAGTCGCTCTCAAGGAATTCCGCCTCTTCTCAGGTGCTGGTGACGGTACCGGAAATACTCTTTCTGGTGCGTACACGGTAAAATATGATGCTAGCGGCGCCAAGAGTTTCGTGGTTTCAGACGACCCGACTAAAGTTTACGATTATGTAAAAGTAGACCTTCGTGGTCAGGTTGCTCCTGCCACTCCGGAGAGTGAAACTGCTCAGAAACAATACCTTACATTCACGGTATTTGCTTTGCCTACAAATCAGAATGACCTCTCTGTAAGCTTTACCACAACCCAGGATGTTACCAGAACACTGCCGTTGAAGTTTTCTACAGGAAGTTTCGTTCCATTTGCCGGTGGTCAGAAGCACAAGATTTACGGCCTTGCACTCCCTAACGGAGAACTTCTTATTTCCGTAGGTACTGATCCTTGGGGAGAAGGTGGCTATAATGAGTATGAGACCATTGAGGATGCTTCTCTGTTCTTCCCTTTGTGCAAGCTTTACTTGAATGGAGAAGAATTATGGCATAACACTTTTATAGCTACTGCTGATGGTTACGAGGAACTTCCAGTATCTGAAAGTGACCCTGAAGGACCTAAGATGTACAGGCCAATCAACAGTACTCCGTTCACACTCACTACCGTAAGCCTTCCAACATCTTTGGAACTTAAGAGTGACAATCCTAATTTGCGCTTCGTCAAGTTCGAAAGAGGTGTTTACTCTGATCTGTTGGAAAGCATAGTGATCCCTAAGAGCGTTGTTGAGGAGCCTGCTTATCCTTGGGGCAGACCGGTTGAAACAGTTTTCTATGTAGTTCCGGTTAATGGAACTGTAGTTGGTCAAACCGGTGGCATTTACTTGGTCAGAACCGACAAGAATACTCCTGTGGCATACACCCACCAGGACCTGCCGGGTTCTACGGATCATACAAAAGAGTTGTTCCAGGTAGTATCGCCTGAGACCTATAATGCACCGGATTCACCAACTGGTATTAGAACAGTTGTTCCTTCAATTTAAAGAGTAATGAAAATGAAACTGCACAGATTATTTATCATACTGGCCGTTATGGCCGCAGGGTTCCTTTGCTCTTGTAATCAGGAACCATTCACTATTGAGGTTAAAGAAAGTCAGGAGTTGATGCTCTCTCCCGAGTTGCTGGACATCCAGTCTGCCAGGACCAAAGCCATCTCCGCTGACGATCTTAAGGACGACCAATTCAATGAGAACAAGATAAGCAGGCTGGACGTATTCATCTTCAAGGCCGCTGACGGTACTTTCGTAAAGGATTACCACATAGGTAATCTTACTCCTGAAAGCATTGTCATAAGCGGAGGAAAGGAAGGATACCTTCTTTCCCGTGACTGGGTAAAGGACAGGCTGGAGAAGAACGTTCCTTATAAGGTTTATGTAGTGGCTAACAGCACAAACACTGCCATTACCACGGCGGGCTCAATAACTACAGAGGAAGCGCTCCAGGCCCTTTCCACAACAGATGCCAACATCTATAAGCGTTATAAGGAAGGGGTTGATGTCAGGGACAGGACATATTCTCCTAACAAGACTTTCCTGATGAATGCTACTGTAGCTTCCTGGACCATTCAGAGTTCTGCTACTCAGCTTATCTGTGAGAACAATGCTGGCGTAGAGTCTCCTGTGATGCTTGAGCGTGCCGCAGTGAAAATCGTTATGGAAGTTGAGTTGAGTCCAACCTTGAAGGCGCGTCTTGCTGCAGACCACTCCCAGTATGGCGAGGCCAGATGGAAATACGTCAATTTCAATACAGCAACTCCTGAGATACCTGAAGGTTCTTCGGTCTCCAACGTAGGTTCTTTGAGTGGCTCCTACCTTGATGCCGTTCCAGCGGCAGATATTGCAACTAACCCAGGTCACTATATTGTAACCACCTATGCATATCCTCAAACCTGGACTACTGCCACAGCCAATGATGCAGCACCGGCAATAGTTATTAGCTACACTGTTACAGATGAGAATGGTGTCCCTCACTATCATTACTACTACATCCCGGTTTGCGAAAGCACTGTAACAAGCACTCAGCGCAATAAGCTGTACAAGGTTAAAGCTATTATCAGCTCCTATGGTAGTTTCGAGACCGTCTCCAGCGAGCAGATGGAACTGACATACAAAGTTATGGACTGGGATGTCGGAGGCGCTGCTGAAGTTGAGGCTAATGCAAGCGAGTACCTGTTCGTTACTCCTGCCAAGTATGTCTTCAACGGAGGAGACGAGGACCAGTGGCTGGACAATATTTTCCGTTATTATTGCAGCGGACCTGTTCGGATAACAAACGTTTCGGCTACATATAAGAATTACGCTGGCCAGACACAGACCGATCCTGATGCCTCAAGATGGGAAGTAGGTGCTGCCTCTAATGGACAGATTTTGGTTAAGTCAAAAGTTCCTACATATGGAACATTCCGTACAATCAAATTCACGGTTGAAGGAGGTGGTTCTTCTGAGGTTGTTGAGATCCGTCATTACCCAGAAGACTATGTACAGGGTATAGCTAGTTCTTGGTGTTCGTATGACAGGGATGATTGGGCAGGACTTGGAAAGAGTGGAACATATATGGCCTCTGGTGAGCATGATAACAGCCTGTTCTTCATTCAAAGAATCTATTCTGAAGGAGGTTTTGATGCTTTGTGGAATCTTATTCGTAGAATAATCCAAGCTATTTTTGGCTCGAACGTTGACGATGCATTTTCCGCTAGAGTATTTAACCCTGTAACTAAGCATAACCATTATATTAAGCTTGATGGAACACGTGGTGAAGAGGTTTCAACTTCTACAATCAACAATCAGATGTATGTTCTCCAGATTACTTCTGCTGGGGATAAGTACTCAGTTGGGCGCCCGAGACTCATTCCGAGCACCAAGAATGCTATGTATTATAGAAATTGGGTAACTCCAACTAACGTAGTACCAGCTGTTACATATTATACATCTCAAGATGATGTTATTTCTCCGGCATTTATGCTTGCCTCTCAGATTACGATCTTGACGAATCAATTTGCAAGAGCAGACAATGCAGCGAGCCATTGCGCCCTTTATAAAGAGGTAGATCAGGAAGGCCATCCATATACAGGTTGGAGGCTTCCAACCAAGCAGGAAATCAATTATATGATTGAAAACCAGCAACGTGATGGCCAGCAGGCTATGATTCAAGTTTTGACGGGATCCCACTACTGGGCTTTGGATGGATCTTTAGTACGAAACACTCACCAAACGGGAGGTAATGGAAACTTCGTCCGTTGCGTCCGCGACGTCACAGAAGAGGAACTTGCCAGACTCAATCAGTTTTAACCTTTAACCGCACACGACAATGAAAAGATATTTCTACATAATATTAGCATCCCTGCTTATGATTGCAGGATGTTCAGACAGACTGGACGTGGCGGACAACCCGTTGGTTCCTGACGGAGAAATGGCAGTCAACCTTGGAGTTGAAGGACCTATGGATCTGGGTACCCGCAGTTACGTAAATGGTACTGAAGATGCCATCACCACAATCAAGATGCTTTGTTTCGACGCCGGAGGCGCTTACATTTCAAGCCGCGATGCTACGTTAACACCTTCGAGTGCTACCGCAGGCACCATCAGAGGTAGTGTTCCAGCCAATACGGCTCGCATTCATTTCGTTGCCAATTTCGGCAATCTTGACCTTATGTCCCTGAATGTAGGTGCGCTGGAAAGGGTAGTGATGAAGAATTCTCTTCTCTCCTCGGGAGTTCACGACCAGGTTCGTTTCTGGGGATATCATAAGGAAAGTTCTTCTTCCGATATGATGGCATTCCTGAATGCGACACCGAATCCCAACAAGATAAAGCTTCTCAGGGACCGTGCAAAAGTAGTAGTTGTAAACAATGATCCTGATATAGCTTCCATAAGATGGACCATCAGTTATGGTCTCAAGAGGGGATTCGTTGCAGCTGCCAGCAGTACTGACAATAACAATCCTTTTGACAACAACTATGAAAACGCTACTATTTTGACAGAATACAGAAGTTCCGAAATCTATGATGAGGATGATTCTGACTATATGGAGTCAACCAACATCTGGGCTGGCGAGAATGAGCCTCAGTTCCTTTTTGAGAATGCCAATTCCACTGTTCCAGTAAAGGTTATAGTGGAGGCTACTTTCAATAATGGAACCAAGCGTTATCATACTATCCTTCTTCAGGACGAGCATGGAATTCAGTATCGTGTCATGAGAAATCAGACGTTCACGCTGACACTCAGCAATCTCCCCGATGATACTGTTACAGCCATAGGCTCAGCTACTTTTGAGGAGGCGGTAGCAACTACCAACTACTCCAATAACCCCTACGCACAGGTGGACCGCGAGGTTAACGAAATAAGTGATGGTGAGTTTACCCTGGCAGTAGAAAATGTGATGGTAATGTTTAACAGTGGAACAACGGGAACTGTGAACTTCACCTATAGAAATAACCAAGGTGGCGCGGTTTCCCAGACCAACTTCAATGTATCTTGGGAGCCAAAGGCTGATGATGATCACAGACAGGATGTCTCTCCTGTAACCACCAATCCTACAGTTACTTACAATGGGACAACCGGCCAGGGAACAATCTCTTTCAGTCTCAATGAAATTACCTCTGACCTCAAATTCAACTCCTTGCAGATAGTATCTCCTTCTGGATTGACAAGATATGTAGATGTTTATTCCATCACTGCGTTCAATTATGAAGTGGATCCTGTTCTTGAGAAAGTTAGCGGAACCACTTGGACTACTGGTGGAGTTGCCCATCAGGTATACAAACTCACATTTACCATTCCGGCAAATGTTCCAAAGAATCTTTATCCTCTAAAGGTGAAGATGTATAGCAACACGCTT
>CACWLD010000017.1 GCA_902761655.1 uncultured Bacteroidia bacterium
TATACCTTGTCCGGAACTTCGCTGAAGCTGCCCCTGTTGTACAGGTCTTCTATGATCAGGTATGCGGCCTCCGCGCCCTCAGCGGTGGAAGGCTGCTGGGCCAGTTGGCGGAAGATATCGTATGCGCTGTCCCTCTGGGATGACTCCAGGTAGGACTTTGCCTTGATGTACTGCGCTTCCCTGGCAAGGTCGGGCTCGGGGAAGGACGATGCAATGGCATCGGCGCAGCGGATGGCGCCGCTGTAGTTCTTTGCCTTGTAGGCGGAACGCATCATACCAACGCGGGCAGTCTTGACGTTGTTCTCCAGCTGCGCCACGCTAAGCAGTGAGCTGTACGCCTCAAACGCATCGTTGTATTTCTCAAGCTCGTAGGAGATGTTGGAGAAATTGAGTATGGCGGCCTCCTTGAAGGAATCGGATCCTGAGGAATTGGCCACTCTCTTGTAATAATCCAGGGCCTTCTCCTTGCGGCCTAGGTTCTTATAGCACTCTGCAAGGTAGAATTCCGCCTGGGCCCTCTGTGTGCCCTGCGGATACTCCGCGAGGTATTTGTCAAGGGATGTGATAGCCTTCTCGTAGTTTCCGGAGAGGAATATCTGCTCCGCGGAATTGAAGTATAGGGCCTGGGTCTCCTCCTCCGTCTTGTTGAGCGAAGGATTGCCAAGTCCGGCAACGTAGAGTATGTACTTGTCCGGCTCTCCCTTTGTCTGGTAGATGGACTCTATTGCAAGCAGGGCCTCATTTGCCGAACCGCTGCCCGGCATCTTCTCAACCACCTGCTTGTAAAGCTCCAGGGCCCTGTCGTAATCCGCCCTGTTGCGGTAGATCATTCCCATTTCAATGAGGGCCGATGCGATGAATGTGCTGTCGCGGGAGGTGTCCTGCAAAAGGGAGAAGCACTCCATTGCGCGGCTGTCGTTGCGCGCGGTAACGTATGAGCGGCCAAGCTCGTAGAGCGCCTCGGAATAGAACGGGGCGGACGGTGATGCGTCGGTCACCTTGCTCAGGGCGTTTATCTTGGCGTTGTTGTCTCCGTTAAGGCCGTATGCAAGGCCCATCTGATAGTAAGGATAGACGTAATTGGCATCCGGATACTCAGAAATGGCCTTCTGGTAAGCTGTAACGGCGTTCTTGTAATCCTTGCGCAGGAAGTCGCAGTCCGCGCGGCGGACCAGCGCGTCCTGGCGGTTTGTTGCGTTGCGGGAATTGATGAACCTGTCGAACCACTTGGAGGCGTTGGTGTAATCCGCTTTCTTGAAATATGAGTAGGCAAGGTCGTATGGGATCATCTTGCCCTCATCCTCGTTCTCAAGGGCGGAGAGGTTGTACAGGTCGTTGAATATGTCTATTGCCTCGTTGTAATTGTCCGTGTAGTAGTAGGACTGGGCAAGCCAGTAGCGCGCCAGCTTGTTGAAGTTGTCCTGGCGGTCAGTGAAGAAAGTGGCGGCGCGCAGGCAGGAAATGGCATCCTTCCAGGCACCGTTCTGTATGAGCTGGCGGGCGCGCAGGTAATTGGCTTTCATATAGTTGCTGCGCATTTCGCCGTCAAGGTGCTCTATGTTGTCATAGGCTTCTACGGCAGCCGCATAGTCCTGGTTTGCAAGGGACCCCAGGGCAATGTAGTTGTAGAAGAGGTCCTGCTTGCCGGAATCAGGGAACTTGCTCAGGTACTCCTTGAATGCGGAGGTGTCGTGATTTATGTCAAAGGCCAGTTTGGCGTAGTTGAAATAAGCGTCTTCCTGGATCTGTCTGTCGTAGGTCTGGGCGGCGGCCTGCTCGAATGCTGCAAGGGCCTTCACCTTGTCCTTTGTCTGGATGTAGGAGTAGCCCATCTGGTAGTTGGCTATCTGGCCCAGGGAGTCCGTGCGCATTGTCATAAGGGAGTAGTTGTCAATGGCTCCCTGATAGTCTCCAAGGGCGTACTGGAGGGATCCGGCGTAGAAATAGTCGGACCTGTTCATTGTGGCGTTGGAGATGGCGTTGGCGTCATAGTACTCCTTTGCCTTTCCGGCGTTGCCAAGGACAAGGTAGGACTCGGAAAGGATCCTGGAAAGATGTCCCTTGCGCTCCTGGGGGCTCTCAGCGTAGACGGCCTCGCCGTTGTCTACCACGTACCTGTAGTCCTTTTGCATAAAACGGCACTCAAGCATATAGTAACGGGCGTTGAGGGCGAACCTCTCGTCGTTAAGGCACTTGGAGAACCAGTTGTATGCCTCCTGGAAGTTATTGTTGTTGTACTCTATGTAGCCAAGCGAGTAGCGGCTTGGAGAAGTGTAGTCTGAGTACGGCATTGCCTCAAGCTGCTTGAACTTTGCCACAGCCTGGGGGAAGTCTCCCACCCCGTAATCGCAGTAAGCCTGCTTGAACAGCAGTTCCGTGTGGTCCCTGCGGTCTATGGAGATTGTAGGGACGGAGGCGAAACGCTCAGCGGCGGCGGCGTATTTGCCGTCGTCGAACAGCATATTTCCGTAAAGGAGGTTGATCTCCGGGGAAAGGGTGGATTTGATGTACCTGCTTTCGTAGTCTGAAAGGATGCTCTCGTATCCGGCGGCCCTGGTCTTGAGGGCGCAGAGCACTATATAACCGTCTGTAAGAACGTCAGGTTCCTGCTTGGAAAGGTCTTCAAAAATGCTTCTTGCTTCATTGTAAAGCCCTCTTTCATAAAGGGTTACAGCAGTCTTGAAGTCCTTGTGCGGATCTGCCGGCGCGGCATTCATCTGCCATCCTCCCAGAAGGAGGGCGGCAAAGGCTACAGCAATGAATTTTAATCTCATAACATTTCTTGTATATAGAAAACAAATTTACTTATTTTTCTGCTATATTTGTATAATTCCGAACGATTATTACGCAACAAAAAACAATGAACGACACCCCTCTGATTTCCATTCACAATGCCAATATCATAAATGGCGAAGAAGTGGTCATCTTTGACCTTGATATGGACGTTTACGAATCTGATTTCGTGTACATCGTGGGCAAGGTAGGCACAGGTAAAACCTCCATAATCCGTACCATAATCGCAGAAAATCCGCTCAATACCGGAACTGCGGAGGTCTGCGGCTTCAACCTGGTGGGAATCAAGGAGAAAGACATCCCAATGCTGCGCCGCAAGATGGGCGTCGTATTCCAGGATTTCCAGCTCCTGATGGACAGGTCCGTGTATGAGAACCTGGAATTCGTCCTCAAGGCCACGGGGTGGAAGAACGATGCGGATATAGACAAGAGAATTGAGGAAGTCCTGCAGGCCGTAGGAATGCTCACAAAATCACACAAGATGCCCCACCAGCTTTCCGGAGGAGAACAGCAGCGAATTGCAATAGCCCGCTCCCTGCTCAATTCCCCAAAGGTCATCATTGCGGACGAGCCCACCGGCAACCTTGACAACGAGACCGCCGACGGCATAATGCAGCTCCTTACCGGAATCAACAAGAAAAACGGCACCGCCATTGTGATGGTAACCCACAACCGGGGCATCTACGAGAAATATCCGGGCAGGATATTCGTCTGCAAGAACGAGCACTGCCACGAGAAGAAAGACCAATGAACCGCAAAGACAGGTACTTCCACATAATCAAGTACTTCCAGGAGAATATGCCCCTGGCGGAGACTGAACTCCACTACCAGAACCCCTATCAGCTGCTGGTTGCAGTGATCCTTTCCGCACAGTGCACGGACCGCAGGGTGAACGCCACCGTCCCTCCCCTTTTCCAGCGTTATCCGGACCCGCAGTCCCTGGCCCAGGCTTCGCCCGAGGACGTCTACCAGCTCATAAAGTCCGTCTCCTATCCCAACAGCAAGACCAGCCACCTCATTGGAATGGCTGAGAAACTTGTCAGGGATTTCGGCGGAGAAGTCCCTTCTGACATAGATGACCTGATGTCTCTTCCAGGAGTAGGCCGCAAGACTGCAAACGTCATTGCCTCAATCATTTACGACAAGCCCGTGATTGCCGTGGACACCCACGTGTTCAGGGTGGCGCACAGGATTGGCCTCAGCAATGGCAAAACGCCGGCGGCCGTGGAGAAAGACCTGGAGAGACACATCCCGGAGGAACTCCGGGCAAGGTCTCATCACTGGCTTATCCTCCACGGCCGCTACGTGTGCACCGCACGGAATCCAAAGTGCTATGACTGTCCGCTCACGAACTGGTGCTCCAGCGCTGCAATCTTCTTGTCAGCATCGTCGCCCTTGGCGCCAAAGTAGAACTTGATCTTTGGTTCCGTTCCTGACGGACGCACGCTCACCACGTCTCCTGCCTCGTCAAAGAACTGCAGCACGTTGCTCTTTGGCTGCCCGGTCTTCTCCGGCTCTAGATAATCGATGACCTTTGTCACCTTGCTTCCGCACATCTCTGCGGGAGGGTTAGTGCGCATATCGGCCATAATCTTCTGGATTTCCTCCGCTCCTGTCTTGCCCTTGCGCACAAGCGAGGTGAGGGCTTCCTTGCGGTAGCCGTACTGGGCGTATATCTTTTGCATCAGCTGATAAAGCGTCATTCCCTGGTCGGCGGCCCAGGCGGCGCACTCAGCCACCATACTGCAGGCTATCTGGGCGTCCTTGTCGCGCACGAACTGGCCCACGTTGAAGCCGTAGCTTTCCTCGCCTCCGCAGATGAATTCTCCGCTGGCCTCGTTGCGCTTAACTACTTCGGCTATGTATTTGAAACCGGTGAGCACATTGTAAACCGGGACGCCAAAAGAGTCGCAGATGTCCTTTATGAGTTCTGTGGTGACTATTGTCTTAACCACATATTTGTGGCCCTGGAGCTTGCCCAGCTCCTTCCAGCGGCTGAGGATGTAGTATGTGAGCATAGCTCCGGTCTGGTTGCCGTTGAAAAGGGTCATATTGCCGTCGTTATCCCTGACGGCGATGCCCATACGGTCAGCATCCGGGTCCGTGGCCATAACTATGTCCGCGTTCTCTCTTTCTGCAACCTGGATTGCCATTGAAAGGGCGGCGTGCTCCTCAGGGTTGGGCGAAGCCACGGTTGGGAAATCTCCGTCGCTCACATCCTGCTCCGGAACGTGGAACACGTTCTCAAAGCCAAGGCGATGGAGGCACTCCGGCACAAGGCGTACGCCGCATCCGTGGAGCGGGGTGTACACAAACTTGATGTCCTTGTGCCTTGCGCAGGCCTCAGGACTGAGGGTAAGTGACAGTATATCACGCAGATACTGGTCATCCACATCCTTTCCCATAATGTTTATCTCCCCGCAGCGGAGTCCGCTGCTGAAGCGCACCATTGAAGGGTCCGTGATCTTTGCAACCTCTGCCACGATGTCTGCGTCCACAGGCGCCGTGATCTGGCCGCCGTCACTCCAGAACACCTTGTAGCCGTTGTATTCCTTGGGGTTGTGCGATGCCGTCACCATCACTCCTGCCGTTGCGCCTTTCAGGCGTATGGCATAGCTGAGTTCCGGCGTAGGGCGAATGTTGTCAAAGATGAACACGTCAATTCCGTTAGCCGACATCACGTCCGCGGTGATCTTTGCGAATTCCTTGGAGTGGTTGCGGCTGTCATAGGAGATGCAGACGCTTATCTTGTCAGACTTGACGTGGTCCAGGATATAGTTTGCAAGACCCTGGGTGGCCATTCCCACCGTGTATTTGTTCATACGGTTAGTGCCTACGCCCATAATTCCGCGGAGGCCTCCGGTTCCAAATTCAAGGTTCCTGTAAAAGGCGTCCTCGAACCCTGCGGGGTCATTGTTCCTGAGTTCTATGATCTGTGTCTTGGTCTGCGGGTCAAAATCTCCTGTCAGCCAACTGTTTGCTACGTCCAGATAATTTGCCATAGTGATTATTGTTTCTTTTAGGTTATTCGGTTTATCCTTTTGCCATCCTGTAGATTGCCTCTATGTCACTTGCCTCAAGTTTCTTGAACATTCCCTGGGCCGTGGTATAGTTGCGGCTGCACTTGCGGGTCATCTCCTTTATCTCCTCTTCCGTCACTTCCCTGCCAATGAGTCCCTTTATGTTGATTGGCATCCCAATGCGGTTGTAGAAACGTTCCATTGCCTCTATTCCTTTGAGGGCGGTGCCTTCCGGGTCGGTAAAGTCATTGGGGACATCCATAACATTTACCGCAAAGCGCACAAAGCGGCTTACGTTGGCCTTGTAGACGTACCTGGCCCAGCTTGGCCACATAGCGGCGAGGCTAGCCCCGTGGGTTGCGTCAAACAGTCCGCTGAGTTCGTGCCCCAGCTGGTGGGTTGCCCAGTCTCCGGTAACGCCGCAGCCGGTAAGGTCATTGTGGGCGAGGCTTCCGGCCCACATTATCTGGGCGCGGTGGCGGTAGTTGCACGGATCCTTGAGTACGGCAAAGACGCTTTCCTTCATTGTGCGAAGGAGTGCCTCAGCCAGTTCCGTGGTAATGTCCATATCATCGTCCTGGGTGAAGTACCTTTCCATTGTGTGCATCATAATGTCCGTGACTCCGGCCGCCGTCTGGTACGGAGGCAAGGTGAAAGTGCGGCACGGATTCATTATGGCGAACTTTGCGCGGCATATGTTGTTGGAATAGCCCAACTTGACCCAGCCTTCTTCGTTAGTGATTACGCTGGAGTCGCTCATTTCGCTTCCGGCGGCGGGGATGGTAAGCACGCATCCAATTGGAAGGGCTTTTTCAGGAGAGTATTTACGCAGGTATACATCCCATACATCACCCTCATAGGGCACTCCGTAGGCAATTACCTTTGAAGAGTCTATCACGCTTCCGCCTCCAACGGCAAGGATGAAATCAACGCCTTCCTTGCGGCAGAGTTCTATGCCCTGGTGAACCAGGGAGAGACGGGGATTGGGGACCACACCGCCCAGCAGGACGGCCTCTACGCCTCCTTCCTTGAGCAAATTGCACACTTTGTCAAGAAGGCCTGATTTCTTGACGCTTCCGCCGCCAAAATGGACCAGGACCTTATGGCCGCCGTATTTCTTTACAAGGCCGGCGACCTTATCTTCTGACTGCTCCCCAAATACTACCTCGGTAGGAGCGTAATAGACAAAATCTTTCATTTTTCAGAGTATGAATACATTGTTACAATATAAGCATTTTTATCTTTGTATCAAAGAATGAAAAACAGTTTCGCGGACATACTTAAGGACATTGAAGCCCAAGGCGCTTCAAAGATGGAAGGCAAGGTTCCCCAGTGGGCGGCAGTCCCTGGAATAAGTTGGCCTTCAAGGCTGTCTGCGGAGCAGTGCAGCTCCGCGGACACGGCACTGCGCAAGGCGGAAACCGCCGCGCGGATTGCCGGTCCGCAGGGGCGCGTCGCGGATCTCACCGGAGGCCTTGGCGTTGACAGCTGGGCCTTTGCAGGTGCCGTGGGAGAGGTCCTTTACAACGAGCGGGACACTGCGCTGTTCAACGCCGTGCAGCACAATTTCGCACTCTTGGGCGTTGATAACGCTGTGTTCAGGAACCAGGAGCTCCTCCCCGGAAACGCAGCCTCCATCCTTGGGGACTTCAAACCCGATCTCATATACCTTGACCCCGCCCGCCGGAGCAACACCGGAAAGAAGGTTTTCCTGCTGGAAGACTGCACCCCTGACATCACCGCCCTCAAGGACGAACTGCTTGACCTGTGCCCCCACATAATGCTCAAACTCTCCCCTATGGCCGATGCCACAATGGTATGCGAACGCCTTGGCTGTGTGCGGGAGGTTCACATAGTGGAATCCGGAGGCGAGTGCAAGGAGCTGCTCTGCATCCTTGAGAAAGGCTTCGGCGGAGAGCCCCTGTTCATCGTTGAAAACGGCGGCGCCCAACTGGAATTCAAGGCTTCCGAGGAGCGCGCCTGCGATTGCCGTTTCCCGGAAAACGGCAAGGCGTACGGATGGCTGTTCGTGCCGGGAAGTGCGGCAATGAAGGCAGGCGCTTTCAAGCTGATGGCCGCACGCTGGGATATGCTCAAGCTGGCCCCCTCCACCCATCTATATTTCTGCGACCGCAGGGATACTGCTGCCGAAGCCTTCGGAAAATACTGGCCTGTTAGCGAAATACGTCCGCTGAACGGCGCGGAGATGCGCCGCACGGGAAAGGACTTTCCCAAATGCGGCGTCACCGCGCGCAACATCCCTATGAGCAGCGAGGCCCTCAGGAAAAAGATGGGCTCCGCCGACGGTGGCGAAGCCCATATATTCGGGGTCGAAATTGCCTGGAGCGATGCGCCCGCAGGCCGGTTCCTCATCATTTCAAATTCCTGAGCCAGAACAGTTTGTCCGCCTCCCATGAATGGGTTCCCTGGGCTCCGGAATAGCCGTGCATCCCGTCAGGATAAATCATCAGTTCAAACTGCTTCCCGTTGCTCTGCAGCGCCGTGATCATCTGGAGCGTATTCTGGAAATGGACGTTGTCATCGCCAGTTCCGTGCGTGAGCTTGAGAACGCCGGAAGTCATTGATGCAGCGTGATTTACAGCACTGGCCACCTTGTATCCGTCCGGGTTGTTGGCCGGGGTGTCCATAAAGCGCTCAGTGTAATGCGTGTCGTACAGCATCCAGTCATAGACGCCACCTCCTGCAATGCCGCAGCAGAATGAATCGCTGTGCTCCAGCAGCAGCATTGTTGTCATTGTGCCTCCAAAGGAGAAGCCCTCAATTCCAATCTTGTCTCCCTGTACGTACGGCAGGCTCTTGAGATAATTGGCCCAGGTAACCGCATCCTGAACCGGAGTCGCCACCAGATTGCGGAAAATCTGGTCGACGCCCGCGCGTCCGTTATGGCCTGAAGCCCTCACGTCAAAGGTTATGTGAATTATGCCGTTACGGCTCCACCACTGGTTCTTCTCAGAAGGAGCCCTCCAACTCTCCCTTACGTACTTGGTGTCCGGTCCGCCGTAGATCTCGGCGTGAACGGGATACTTCTTTGAAGGGTCGAATCCCAGCGGATAAACTATATAAGCCTTCATCATAAGGCCGTCAACCGCCGGGATGCTTATTGTCTGGGCAAGGGCGTACTTGGAAGGATCGTAGTCAGGACCGGCGTTGTCCGCCACTTTGAAAGCGCTTCGCGCGGCGCGGGAGTCGTACGCGCGGCCGGGGGCCTGCGCTATCTTCCTCCCCTTCCACGCCTGCTCCGCGCGTGCCGTCTCATAGATCCACAGCTGGTTTGGCACCGTGAAGGAAGATACTCCGCATACGAAGTACTTTCCATCAGGAGAGAACGTCACGGAAGACACGTTCAGGTCCGGATCCGTAAGGGCGGTGATGTTACCCTTCTTGTCCGCCTTGTAGAGCGTGAAACGCGTGGTGGCGTCGCGGCGGGCAAGGTAGTATACATCGCCTTTCTTCTCGTCCACCCTTACCAGGGAAACGTCCCAGTTCTCACCGCTGGTAAGGCGGCGGAACTCACTTCCGTCATAGGAAAGGAAGTATATCTGCTGCCAGCCGGTCTCAAACTCACGGCTCATATAAAGTCCTCTGTCAGTGAAGATTATACCCTCGAACCAGTTGAGCCAGGTGGGATACTCCTCGTGGTATATGCTCTTCTTGGAGCCATCCACAACACTCACCGCATACAGGTCTATGGTATTCTGCACGCGCGGCTCGCGGGCAATGTAAAAGTCCTTGCTGTCCGGTCCCCAGAAAGGAATTCCAAAGTACTGGTCCTCCTTGGGATCGAAGTCAGCCCACACTATATTGGAAGGCCTGTCCAGGTCAATCATTCCAATCTTCACCTCAGGGTTGGTCTCACCAGCCTTTGGATAGCGTGTCTGCTTCAGGGTTCCGTCCTGCCCCCTTGGGGAATAGATGGGGAACATTGGAACCTTTGAATTGTCAAAGCGGTAGAACCCTATCTTCTTTGAATCCGGTGACCACCAGAACGCCTTGTACATTGAAGGGCGGCCAAGGATTTCCTCATAATATACCCAGGAGGCATAACCGTTCAGAATCACATCGGACCCGTCATAGGTAAGCCTTGTCTCTGCACCTGTGGCGCAGTCCGCAACGTACAGGTCGTTGTCACGGGTAAATGCCAGTTTTGTAGAATCCGGAGAGTAGGTCAGGTTCACCGCGCCCTGCGGGCGGATTGGGAACTGTGAATACTTGTCCGGCGCGTGTACACCCTTGGTTATCCTGTAGGAAGGGACGGTAACGCTGAACGTGGCGCTGTCCGCGTACGTAGGAGAAGTGGAGAAGACCACTTCCTTGTCGCTAATCCACTTCCACCTTGAAGGAATGTTCTGGAATTCCTGTCCACGCAGTGACAGACAGGCGGCTGCGGCCGCCAGAAGGATCATTAACTTTCTCATATGAAGAATCTGTCGTTAAAATTAACAAGGTAAACTTTTTCCACGGCGCGCGTGAGGGCGGTATAAAGCCATTTGAGGTCATCCAGGCTCTGCTCTTCCTGCCAGAAAGGGCAGTCTATGAAAACGCAGCTCCACTGGCCTCCCTGCGACTTATGGCAGGTAACCGCGGCGGCGTATTTCAGCTGGAGCGCATTGAAATAAGGGTCTTCCCTCACGGCATCGTACCGTTTCTTGCGGGAAGTGATATGGGAATAATCCTCGTTAACCCCCTGATACAACGCATTCTGCTGCTCAAATGTCAGTGACGCGGATTCCGATTCCAACGTATCCAGGCACACCTTTGCACTCACCTCAACGTCCCCGTAATCTGGAAACTGGAGCCTTGCCTTGGCAAAATGCAGCCCATACCGCTCCTCGAAGCCTTTTATGCTCATCAGCCGCGCTATGTCTCCGTTTGCAATATAATCCATTTCTTCCACGTCCTCAAGAAACTGGTAGCAATTCTTTACTATCATCAGTTTCTCCCCGCGCACCAGCCTGTCCTCCTTGAACTCCACCATTGAGCGTATCCCAAGGTTGTAGCGTATGGCCATCTTGTTGGAGCGGCACAGCACAATGCAGTCATCGTCCCCATAGCGGGAGTACGCGTCCGTAAGTGTCTCTATCAACTCCCCTCCGGACACCCGCTGTATGTCGTCGAACCCCTTCAGGTCCAGCTTTATCTTTGTGTCGGCGCCCTGCGCCGATATCATCTTCCTCAGAATGGTGGCGTTGTGCAATATGCCTGACTCCCTTTGCTGGCGCGTCACCGTGGTGAGGGTGGCGTACCTTACGCCCCCGAAGCCATCCATATACGCTTCAGACAGCGCCGGACTGCAGTCCAGGCCCACCGGGGGCAGCTGCGCTGCATCCCCTATCAGGATAAGCCTGCAGTCCGCTCCCGCCCTCACGTAATTCACAAGGTCCTCCAGAAGGTTTCCGGAGCCGAAAACCACGCCCTCCGGCCTATCCTGTCCTTCCGCTCCAATGAGGGAGACCTCATCCACTACAAACAGGGTATCCTTGCTTTTATTGTAGTCCAGAGTAAAGCGTCCCATTCCGTCCGCTCCCACTGACTTCTGCCTGTAAATGCCCTTGTGGATGGTGCAGGCGGGCTTCCCTGTGTATTGGGAAAGCACCTTTGCCGCACGCCCCGTAGGGGCCATCAGCTTGCATTTTATGTTCAGGGAAACCAGGGAGTTTACTACGGCGGCAATGGCCGTGGTCTTGCCCGTGCCGGCATATCCGTTCACCACCATTATGTCAGCGTCATCACCCGTAAGGAATGCGGCTATGTCCCGCAGCAGTGAATCCTGGCAGGATGTAGCCTCAACGCCCAGATGGGAAATGAAGTCCTTATACAGAAAACCGCCCCTGTCCACCTCTTCTTACTTTCTATTGTCCAGTCCAAGCAGCATTCCCATAACGGCAAGGATAGGATAGATTTCCACGCGTCCAAGGAACATATCCAGGGTAAAAAGGAACTTGGCCGTATCCGGGACCCAGTTGTAATTGCCCATAGTTCCCATCCTGCCAATGGAAGGTCCCACGTTGCTCAGCATAGCCAGTGAACCAGCAAAGGAATACTCTCCGCTCAGGCCAGTAAGGGAAACCAACAGTATGGACACCAGCATCACCAAAAAGTAGATGTTAATGTACATTGTATGTGGATTGATATCCTCATCCTTCAGTATGACCCTTCCCAAACGGACCTCGTTCACGGCAGACGGATTCAGGATCCTTCCTACGTGCAGGCCTATTCTTTTGAAGAGCAACATTATGCGGTCAACTTTGATACCGCAGCTGGTGGACCCGGCACAACCGCACATCAAGGCTACGAATATCAGCAGGTAATTGGGCACGAAGCCCCAGTTCAGGTTGTCCGTTATGGCAAATCCGGATGTAGAGGCCGTACTTATTGTCTGGAAAACGCCCTCCCGGATTGCCCTCTCAACACTCAGCGTAGGATCCTGGAATTTGAGTGAAACAGCCAGAAGTGTACTTGTTACTATCAGGGAACCCAGGTAGAAAAAGAAGACCGGATTCTTGAAAGGTTTCAGGGAGCGTTTGACTACAGCCAGGTATATACTTCCAAAATGGATGGAAGCCAGGAAAAGGAAAACTATGGTGACTATCTCCACTCCAAGGGAATCATATGCTCCCAAGGAAAGGTTCTTTGTGCTGAAACCACCAGTGGCACAAACGCTGAAGGCGTGGCATACAGCATCGAAAGGAGACATCCCCACAATCAGGAAGGCAATGAAAGCCATAGCCATCAGACCCAGGTAAACATAAGCGAATATGCTTGAAGTCTGGTTGGACCTAGCCCTGTAGCCGTTCTTGGACAGGTTAGAAACCTCCAGACTGGTAAGACGAAGTTTCATTGGGCTGGTATTGGGCAGTATCAGCAGCAGGAACACCACTACTCCCAAACCACCAATGAAATGGGTGGAACTGCGCCAGAAAAGAAGGCTCTTGGGAAGCGCTTCTATGTCTTCCAAGATAGTGGCTCCCGTAGTTGTAAAACCGGATACGCTTTCAAACCAGGCGTTAGACAGGTCAAATGGGCCGCCCCAAAGAGCATAGGGCAGCATTCCAAACACAAAAGACATCAGCCAGGAAAGGAAGATGATTACAAAACCGTCCCTGAGTGATATGGAGGAAGAACGCCGGACAAAAATAAAGGGGAAGGCGCCAAGGGTGAACGTGATTATAAAACTGATCACCATTGGCGTCAAGGCTCCGTCATTGTATATCAGCGAGACCAATATGGACAGGAACATGAACAATGCGCAAACAAGGAGCGCAAAACCCACATTCCTGCTTATCGCTTTATAGTTCATCCTCCGGCTGGATTTCTTGATTCTTTATGGATGAAAGGCGTTTGCGCATCTGCTGATTCTCTGCAATGAGGTCCGATATGCCGGAGTTCAGGTCCCGCAACTGGTCGTCACCGTCAAAATCGTATGAGTATTTCTTGTTATATGACCTGTAGTTCTTGAGGCCGTCAAGCATCTTGTACAGCGGATTCACATAGAACGAGAGCAGGAAGAACAGCAGCATCAGAACCAGCAGGAGGCCTCCTCCCACGGCCACTATCATAGGGATGACGCTTCTATTAAGGCCAGTGTCGTATGTCTGGGAATATTCCGCCAGATCCTTGTAGGTCATATTGCCCGCTTCCCCGATGGCTGCCACAAGAGCCTCATAATCAGGCTGGAGCTCATCAAAATACCAAGCCCTAGAATCTACGAAGTCAGAAAGGAGCACGTCTTCCAGGTCGTTGGCAGTGGTGATATAGTTGTTTAGGGCGAACGATATCTTTTCAGCGTTGGGGAGTTTCATAGCCTTCTCTAAGAATACCGGGGTGTCGAACTTTGGCAGCACGGTAATCTCCTCGTCGCCCACTACCTTGAGGACGTCCATATTATATACCACGCACATTGAATAGAGGCTCTCGGTGAGGTTGAGCTGGTTTATGCTCTCGCTTACCTGAACGGACACCCTGCTGTTCATCCTCTGATATTCCAAAAATGAAATGAGGCCGGATGCCAGCAGCATTATGGCAATTGCGCTGAGGCTCAGCACCAATTTTGTCTTAAGGGAAAAAGCTTTCTTCTTGCTCATTGTTTACACTACATTAAACCCAGGAACTTGCTGCGCGCTATAAGGCAGTCTCCTATGCCTGCAGCCTTGCGGCCCAATGTTGAGAAGCGTATCACGGTATCCGAGCTTACCTTGTTCAGGGACTGCTTCTTGACGGCAGTCTTGATAGGGAACATAAGGTAGTCTCCGCCCACGATAAGGCGTCCTCCAATAACTACAAGGCCGGGGTTGAATATATTGATAAGGCCTGCGATGCCCCTTCCAAGGGCTTCGCCCACCTTACCGATGGCGTCTATGCTCAGGACATCCTCGTCCTTTATGGCGCCAAGGATGTCTTCAAGGTCAATCTGATCTCCCGCGCGGTACTTTGCGGCAAGGCTGGAGGCCCGGCCGGCGGCCAGTTCGTCCATAATGATATGATGCAGGGCGGATCCCGAAGCACCCGTCTCAAGGCAGCCTATCTTTCCGCAACGGCATATCTTGTCGTTGTCCAGAAGGGGGAAATGTCCAATCTCGCCGGAGAAACCGGACTTGCCGTAATACAGCTTGCCATCCAGGATCATACCCATTCCAAGACCCCAGCTGAGGTTGATGAACAACATATTGTTCTCCATTCTGGTCTGCTCGTCGGAGAGGTACTCTCCAAAAGTCATTGCCCTGGAGTCATTCTCGATGTTCACGGGCACCTTGAGCTCGTTCTGGAAGATGGCCTTGAGGGGAAGGTCGTCACGGACAAAGTAGCTGAGGCTGTAGCCTTCCTCCGGGTTGACCCTTCCGGAAAGGCTTACGCCCACTCCGTGGACCTTGTCCCAGGAGATGCCCTGCTCCGCTACAATGTTCTTGACTATGCTGCAAATCTCTTTGAAGGAGTCCGCATTGGACTGAAGGACAAATTCTATGTCCTGGACAAAACATTCAAGGTTGCCCTTAAAATCCGTGATGGCTACGTGGAAGTGCCTGCGTGCTACATCAACGCCCACGAAATACCCGGCATTGGGATTGAGGCCGAATATACTGGGACGCCTTCCACCGGAGGTGCCTTGCTTGCCAAGGTCCTGGAGGAATCCTTCCGCGATAAGTTCCTGCACTAGTTTAGTCGAGGTAGGGATGGATGTCCCTATTTCATTTGAAATCTCAGCTATGGAATAGCTGTCGTTTTGCAAATAGAGGCTTAAGATCTGTCTTTTAAGCAACGCTGATTTGCTTGAAGGTTCGTCTAAGAAAGATTTAGGCATAAGTGAAAGTCTTCTAGTGTATTAAATAGTTTGATAATTAGTTTAACGTTCAAATTTATAAAGATTTTGATAAAAAAACAATGCCGATTAAAAAAATTTTTTAATCGGCACGCAAATATTTGATTCAAAGTTACTTATTCCGGCTTATAAGAGTCTTTCAACGCCACTGTCTTATTGAAGACGGGCTTTTCTGGTGTACTGTCCTTGTCTTTTATGTAGTATCCTACACGCTCAAACTGGACTGCAAGGCCGGACTGGTCCTCCAGGAGGGCAGGCTCTGCGAATCCCTTTGCTATTACCAGGGAGTCCGGATTCAGGAAATCCTTGTAGTCCTTGTCCTCTGGAACCTGGCTCATATCTGCAAGGGTGAACAGGCGGTCATAGTTGCGGAGTTCTATCTCTTTCATATAAGCGGTGCTTACCCAGTGGATGGTGCCCTTTACGGAGCGCCACTCTCCGCCGCCCGGCCTGGTGGCAGGGTCATATGTACACTTGAGCTCCACTACCTTGCCGTCAGCGTCCTTGATAACTTCATTGCATTTGATGATGTAGGTATATTTGAGGCGGACTTCCCCGTCCGGTTTCAGGCGGAAGAACTTCTTTGGAGCGTCCTCCATAAAGTCAGCCCTGTCAATGAGAAGTTCTCCGGTGAATGGAACCTTGCGGGTTGCGCCTTCCGGCTCCGCAGGATTGAGCGGGCAGTCATACCACTCCACCTGTCCTTCCGGCCAGTTGGTAAGGGTGATCTTTATTGGATCGTCAGAAACTACCATATAGCGGTTGGACCTAGCGTTAAGGTCCTGGCGGACGCACCACTCCAGCAACTGTATGTCCATAAGTTGGTCACGCTTGCTCACGCCTATCTTCTCGCAGAACATCTTGAGGGATTCCGCGGTGTAGCCGCGGCGGCGGACGCCGCAAAGCGTTGGCATTCGCGGATCGTCCCATCCGGCTACGAGGCCTTTCTGAACAAGTTCAAGAAGCTTGCGCTTGCTCATCAGGGTGTAGGTGAGGTTCAGGCGGGCGAACTCGTACTGATGGCTGGGGAATATGCCCAGGGTCTGGATGAACCAGTCGTACAGAGGACGGTGGACGTCAAACTCAAGGGTGCATATTGAGTGGGTGATGTGCTCTATGGAGTCGCACTGGCCGTGGGTGTAGTCATACATAGGATAGATGCACCACTTGTCTCCGGTACGGTGATGGCTCGCGTGCTTGATGCGGTACAGGAGAGGGTCGCGGAACATCATATTGGGGTGGGCCATATCTATCTTGGCGCGGAGGACTTTCTCGCCATCGGCATATTTACCCTCTTTCATCTCACGGAAGAGCTTGAGGTTTTCCTCCACGCTGCGGTTGCGGTACGGGCTCTCGGTTCCGGGAGTCTCCACGGTGCCGCGGTGGGCGGAGATTTCTTCCTGGGTCTCGTCATCGACATAGGCCAGGCCGCGCTTGATGAGCTGCTCGGCCCACTCGTAAAGTTGGTCGAAATAGTCCGATGCGTAGAGCTCGTTCTCCCACTGGAAGCCCATCCAGCGGATGTCTTCCTTGATGGCGTCTACATATTCCGTGTCTTCCTTGGTGGGATTGGTGTCGTCATATCGCAGATTGGTCTTACCGCCATATTTCTGGGCAAGGCCAAAGTTTATGCAAAGGCTTTTGGCGTGTCCAAGATGAAGGTAACCGTTTGGCTCCGGAGGGAAGCGAGTCATTATGCTGGTGACTTTGCCGGATTTGAGGTCGTCCTCAATTATTTCCTCCAGGAAATTAAGCTTTTTCTGCTCTTCCATACTATATGCTGTTATTTAGAACTAGCAAATATAGTAATTCGTGCGGATTATTTTTATTTTTGTATTGCTAAAAGAACAACAGATGGTAAAATCAATGACCGGCTACGGCAAAGCCGAGGCACAGCTGGAAAACGGAAAGCTCACTATTGAAATACGTACGCTGAACAGCAAGAGCTGCGACATATGCATAAAGACGTTCCTTCTGCCAAAAGACAAGGACCTTATGGTAAGGCAGAAGATTGCGGAGGCCCTCAAGAGGGGCACCATTGACGTGTTCCTCACCTGGGAACCCAAGGCAAGCGACAGCGCAAAGCAGTTCAACAAGGATATTGCGCACCAGTACCTTGCCCAGCTCAAGGACTTCGCAAGGGACGAGATGGGCTTCGACACCCTTCATTTCACCCCTGAGAGCGCATCCGTAATGCTTACCGTTCTTATGAAGATGCCTGATGTGATAGAGGCGCAGAAGTCCGACGTGATTACGGAGGAGAACTGGCCGATCATTGACAAGGCCTTTGACCAATGCCTCCAGGGAGTCAACAACTATCGTGATACGGAAGGGAAGGTGCTCTATAACGATGTCACCTCAAGGGTGGAAAAGATAATAGAACTTTCCCACGAAGTGGAAAAATACGAGTCAGAGCGCATTGAGGCCGTCAAGGCCAGGATTCTCAAAGGTTTCGAGGACCTGGGCCAGAACACCCCTGAAAGGGAGCGCTTTGAGCAGGACCTGGTATTCTACCTTGAGAAACTGGACATAAGCGAGGAGCGCGTGCGCCTGCGCCAGCACTGCAAGTATTTCATTGACACCATCAACAACGAGCCCTACCCGGGCAAGAAACTGGGATTCATTATCCAGGAAATGGGTCGCGAGATCAACACCACCGGATCAAAAGCAAACCACGCATCTATGCAAAAATGCGTGGTCCTTATGAAAGACGAGCTGGAAAAAATCCGCGAACAGTCTATGAATATCCTGTAGGCCGTCTATTTCTTATTCACTTTAAGGTTTCCTACGTAGTAACCCCAGCAGCCATCTTGCACTATGGGGACGAATTTGCCGTCAGGATTGTACTCCCCTTCCATCTTCTCCAGGAAGGTATGGGAGTGACCGCCCACGATGAGGTCCACGTTGCGCGAGCCTTTTGCCAGGTCTACGTCGTTCAGGCCAGGCTCACCCTTGTAACCCACGTGGGTAAGGGCTATGACCATATCACATTTCTGCTCGTCCTTCAGGTAAGCGGCCCATTTGTTAAGGATATCTATGTCATTCCCCAGGCGGGGGATACGGTCGGAAATGGTCCTGGACACCACGGAGGAGAGGTCGCAAAGGATTCCCACAATACCAATTTTCATTCCGGCCTTCTTAACGATAGCGTACGGGGTGATGTATTTCCCGGCCTCGAACGGTGAGAAATCGTAGTTTGCAACCACCACGGGGCACTTTGTGTTGGAAAGGCGGCGGCCAAGTTCCTCAAGGCCGTTGTCAAACTCGTGGTTTCCAAGGGTTATGCAGTCATACCCCAGGGCGTTGATCAGTTCGGTCTCAAGGTCCCCTTTCATCAGGGTGAAGTAGGAGGTTCCCTGGCTGAAGTCGCCGGCGTGCAGGAGCAGCACATTGCCGGCGCCGTCCGCGCGGCGGACGCTGTCAATGTATGCTGCGCGCTCAATTACGCCGGCCTCGCCGCTGCGAAGGGCGTCGTTGTGGCTGTGCGTATCGTTAATGTGCAGGATTGTCAGCTGCTTGGATCCGCAGGAGCATAAAGCAATTGCGCAAAGCGCAAGAATCAATGTCTTTCTCATAGCTCAACTACCCTGTTGTCAACGTGATACTCTACCGGAATTCCCTGGGCGCCAAGTTCTCTCAGATACGGAAGCAAGGCATCCCTGAGAAGCGTCTTGGTCAATACCAGGTCCACGGCGTTGCGGCCGCAGAACACATCGTCTCCTCCGTCAAGGAGGAAATCTATTGTGGCAAGGCCGTACAGGGCTTTATCGTCAAGCGGCTTGCCCCCTACCTTGACATCTACCAGTTCCTTGTCCTTTATGGTCAGTTCAACGCCTCCCACAACCTGCATTCCCGTCTGGGCGAACTGCTTGTAAAGGTTGCGGAGGTCCGATCCCTTCAGTTGCACATAGCAGATGTAGTTCTCGAATGGCAGCATTGAAAGGATATCGTCCAGAAGCACGTTGCCCTGCGGCAGGTCCACCCTGATTCCTCCAAAATTGATGATTCCCACGTCTACCTTCTTCCCGGTTTCCTCCGCGGTCTTTATCATCATCCTGTCAACGATCAGGTTGGACAGCTCATTCTGGGGACGGGTGGAGCGGAGAACCTCCTTTGGGGAATAGCAGATGACCTCCTTGACATATGCCATCTCCGGCTGGGCGGCTATCAGGAGTTCAGCGGCCTTTACAACGCTTCCTTTCTTGAACACCTTGCCGTTTGGGGCATAGTAGACTCCGTCCCGGACCTCTCCAAGGGCTTCCTTTACATTCTCCGCATCCGGAGCGGTAACGCCGGTGCGGCTGCCCTCCATATGCACCCTCTGCCAGTCCATCTTGAACTCCTGGGCGCTCAGCCCTAAGGCGCAGAGTAATGCGGCTACTGTGCAAATTATCTTTTTCATATTATGCAACTATTTCTGCTTCAACCACTTCCAAAGATCCTTCCAGGTAGATTTCTTGCCGAACATCAGAATTCCTACCTTGTATATCTTGGCCGATATGTAGGCACATATCACAAATGTTACTATGAGCAGGCCAAGGGACAGTATTATTTCCCAGTTCTCAACCCCGAAAGGCAGCCTTGCAAGCATCACTATAGGAGATGTGAACGGAATCATCGATCCCCAGAAAGCCACCGGCGATTCCGGGGCGTTGAATGCGAAGATTGCAATGAAATACGCCAGCATCAGAGGGATTGTTACCGGTATCTGCAACTGCTGCGTATCCCCTTCGTTTTCCACCGCAGAGCCTATGGCCGCATACAGCGATGCGTAGAGCATATAGCCAAAGAAGAAGAACAGGAAGAATACCAGGATGATCTTTCCCCAGGGAAGGTTACGGAGAGTGCTGACTATCAATGCCAGGTCTCCCTCACCGGCGGCGTCTGCAAGCTGATCAGGATGGATGCCCACGTTCATTCCCTGGACCATCTCGGTAGGATTGTCGCCAAGGTTGGAAAGCATATCCTGGCCGATGAACTTGCCTGCTATTCCCACAAGGGCCATTGTAAGCACTATCCACAGGATGAACTGAGTGAATGCAACCAGGGCAATTCCAATGATCTTTCCGAACATCAGCTCTGTGGCTTTTACAGAACTTACAAGCACTTCCACAACCCTGCTGGCCTTTTCCTCAATGACGGCGGACATCACCATTCCTCCAAACAATGTGATGAACAGGAATATGATAAGTCCAAGTCCCATTGAGAGGAAAGAGAAAACTTTTGCCTCAGACAGCTCTTCCTTGCCGTCTTCCTTTATTGTGTATGTGTTCAGTTTCACGTCCGGCTTGACTTCCTTGAGGATGTCCGCAAGGCCTTCAATTCCGTAGGAATCAATCCTGTAGGCCTCCAGGGCATCGTCCAGAAGGGAGTTTATGGTGGACGGTACCTCTATTCCGAACGGTTTTGGGGATGCCAGGTCTGCGGAGAAGGTCTTCTGGAGGGTATCCAGGGCTGAAATGCTCAGGACTCCGTCTAACCCAAGGTCTGCCATCATGCCCTTGACTTCGTCCGCTTCCATAGTGCTGAAGTCCTCAAAATTGAGGGTGGAGGAATCCTTCAGGTAAGGCAACGCTATTCCGGAACGGTCCACTACGGCAATGGTCTTCACCTTGTCCTTGGTATGCGTCAATACAAGGATTGGTATAATTGTAAGGGCGGCCATAAGGATTGGAACCACGAAAGTGGTTATCAGGAAGCTCTTTTTCTTTACGCGGTTAAGGTACTCGCGCTTTATTACTACTCCTATCTTGCTCAGATTCATAATTATTCGGCCTCCTGTTCCGTTACAAGCTTAATGAAGATATCGTTCATACGGGGCATAAGCTCGTGATATGAGTTCACGGTCACTCCCCTGTCCAGGATCTTGCGCAGCGTGGTGTTGTTGTCCTTCTCAACCTCCAGGACCTCCGTGTGGCGGCCATCCTCATCGGTATAGATAAGTTCCACGTTGTTGTTGCCGTATTTGCGGCGGATCTCATCAAGTTCGCCCGTAATCACAAGCTTTGACTTGTTGATGAGGGCAATGTTGTCGCAGAGTTCCTCCACGGATTCCATATTGTGGGTGGAGAGGATTATGGTAGCGCCTTCGTCCTTCAGGCGAAGAATCTCCTTGCGTACTATGTCCGCGTTTACGGGATCGAAGCCGGAGAAGGGTTCGTCCAGGATAAGGAGGGCGGGCTTGTGCACCACGGTGGTGATGAACTGGAGCTTCTGGGCCATTCCCTTGGACAGTTCCTCTACCTTCTTGTTCCACCAGTCCTGGATGCCAAAGCGGATGAACCATTCCTTGAGGGCTTCCTTTGCCTGGGATTCGCTCATTCCCTTGAGACGGGCCAGATACATTGCCTGGTCGCCAACTTTCATCTTGCGGTAAAGGCCGCGTTCCTCAGGCATATAGCCAATCTTTTCTACATCCTGCTGGGTGATTGGCCTGTCCTTGAAATAGACCTCTCCGCTGGTTGGGATGGTAATGCGGTTTATGATTCTGATCAACGTTGTCTTGCCGGCTCCGTTGGGGCCAAGCAGACCAAAAATCTTTCCTTCCGGGATTTCAAGCGAGACATTGTCCAGCGCTACTTTTGGTCCGAACGTCTTGCTCACTCCCCTGATATCTATTAGTCCCATTCTATATATTTAGGATTTTGGTAATCAATTCAATGAAAATGCTTTCCGGTTTGGTGTAAGGGCCTACGTCCCCTCCCTTGCCTTTATAGTCGTAATCGTTCAGGAGCGAAATCACTCCCATACACTTCTCAAGAGGATAATTGCGCACCGCCAGGTCGTATTCCCGGAAGAAATACGGGTTCACGCCAAGGACCTCCGCCTTTGCCTGGGGCGAAGGATTGGGGTCCTTGAGGCGAAGCGCCTGATACTTGAGAATGCGGTAGAAGTGGGTGTACAGCGCGCTCACCGCGGCCGGCATCTGGAACTTCACTGACGATGCGATCTGCGCTGCAAGGTACAGCGCCTTTGGCGCGTTGCGCGCGGAGAGCTCCTTTGTGAGTTCAAAGATGCTGAACTGGCGGCTGATGCCCACGTTCTTCTCAATGTCCTCCACCACAATTCGGCTGCTGCCCTCAGGGAGGTTCTTGAGCATCTTTTCCGTTTCCAGGACGATGGTGTCTATGCTTGTGCCGGCGTATTCCGCCAGAAGCTCCGCCGCTGCAGGATCAATGCTCAGCGAGCGCGACGCGTAGTAGTCCCCTATCCAGCGCGCCACTTCGTAGTCGCGCAGCGCCGGGGAGTCCACCACCTCGCCAATCTTCTGCACGGCCTTGTACAGCGCTTTGCGCTTGTCCACCGTGGCCGCGTGCAGAAGGATCACCAGCACGGTGGAATCCAGCGGCTTCTCCAAGTACACCGCCAGCTTCTCCAGGTCCTTGAGCAACTGGGCTTCCTTTACCACTACCAGCACCCTTCCTCCAAACATTGAGAAGCCGCGGGCGGCGGTTATGATATCATCGGAATTGGCATCGGAACCATAGAAGACAAACTGGTCAAAGTCCCGAGCATCCTCCTCCACGGCATATTGCATTATGGCGTCGCAAGCGCGGTCCGGGTAATAAGGTTCATCTCCCATAAGCAGATACACAGGCTTGAACCTTCCGGCCTTTGCGTCCGAAAGGATTGCCGCCACCTGGGCCCCTATATTTACCCCTGACTTTGCCATATAAAGCAATTAAAATCTTACAAATTTAAGAAAAAGTTATATATTTGCATCCGAATTGGAGAGATGCTCGAGTGGCTGAAGAGGCACGCCTGGAAAGCGTGTGTACCCCAAAAGGGTATCGCGAGTTCGAATCTCGCTCTCTCCGCAAAAAAGCCGGCGCTTTGCGTCGGCTTTTTTGCTTCGCGAGCGAACCGTATATCCCCCGCTGCTTCGCAGCTGCCCCCAGGGGCATACGGCTTTCAGCTACGCTTCCAGCCGGTGCCTCCCGGTCGTCGCATCGCTCCTCCCTCCCGGCACGCCGCTGATGCGGCCGCGGAGAACACGAGAAGAGGCCGCCATCAGGCGGGCTAATCTCACTTGACAGCAACAGACTTGTGCTCAAGAACGACGACAACCAGGAAATCCCCTTCTACGCGGAATAACAGGCCATCTCAATCCAGATCCAACAGGTACAGCCTCAACAGTGCTATTTCCTCCGGTGTCAACGGGGCAACTTTATCAGAATGCCTGGTGGTGGCCCAGTTCCACACCAACTGATTGATACTCCGGACCTGCGGATACCCATAACGTCTCAGGTAAGAGACCATTTCAAACAGGACACAACTTTGGAACAGTCCCGCCCGGGAATTCCTCTGACGGGTATGCCGTCCAAAGAAAGTGGTCAATTCATAAACCTTTGAAAGGTCGCTCTCCGAGACACCCAGCAGGGCCTCAATGAGGAAGGCCAGGGTACCGGTGCGGTCTGCCCCGGCGGTACAGTGGAAATACACAGACCTGCCCTCTCCCAGCCATCCAATGATGCACCTTATGGCCAGTTGATACATTTCTTCCGTTTTACCTGTACCCCTTCCAAGATATCTCTCCACTGGCAGCTGAAAATAATCTGCCCCCTCTATGACTGGTCCGGCTTTAGACTCTCCGGGTACCGAGCCCCGCAAATCCAGATCCACGGAAATACCAAGTTCATTCAGGAACACATCCTTACCTTCTGCGTCAATCCGATCGAGCTTTGCTCCCCTGTAAAGCTTTCCATAGGCGATATGTCCCCCTTCTACCTTCCAGCCTCCCAGGTCCCGCATATTGGGAGCGGCCCCTTCAATGATATGCACCACGCCAGCCCGGGAGACTGTCCCTCTTTTCTTATAGTCCTTCACATACGAAACGGTATAATCCGCATCGCTGGAATAATCGACTTCCTCCAAATATCTCCAGATCCCTTCATCCTCAGCACAAAAATCAACGGCTACCTGAGCGTATGAGCACACACAGGTAGCCGCCGATACAGCAAACAGAAGGAATCTTCTAAACATTCATTTAAACTGTACAGCTGATCTATTTCACTGTAAGAAGCATATCTACCTTCTTGCCACCGTCAACCGTGGTTCCGGTAATGTGTACCTTACCCTGGGATACTCCGGTAATCAATCCATCACTGTCAATGGTAGCTATGCCTTTATAGGAAGATTCCCAAATGACGGTTTTGTCCGTAGCATTGGACGGGGTAATGATTGGGTCCATTATCACGTGATGACCTACACCGATGGTAATCGCAGGGTTGACTAATGAGATACCTGTCACGTGAATGAACTGGGTCACCACAATTTTACAAGATGCGGTATAACCTCCGTCCGCCTTTACAGTAACCGTAGTTACACCTGCGCTTACTCCGGTAACCTTTCCATTAGCGTCTACTTTGGCAATGGAAGGATTTGCCGAAGACCAGGTTACTGCAGTATTGGAAGCATTTTCCGGCAAAACAGTAGCTTTAAGCCAGGCTGACTGCTCAGAATGCATGCCAATGGATGTGGCATCCAGTTTCACACCTGTTACCGGAACTGTCGTAGAGGATGATGCCGATGTCTGGCTTGAGTGGCCTCGCGAAAGCATTGAAAGGAGGGCCGACAGCTTGGGATAACGCGCCTTGCCGTCCTTGGAGAGTGATTTGAAGGCTAAACCCAATAAATGTAAAGCCTGTTTTGAGCTGATCATCTTGGCTGCTAAAGCCTTTTCGATCATATCAATCATTGCCTCCATGGACATGGAGCCTGATTTAATCTTTGCGGCAATTTCTGTCACAGTCCTTTTAGACAGAGAATCTTTCAGGGTATTTGACGGACTCATGGTAATAAGTTAATGCTATTAAGATTTATTCTATTTACATACGGGACGGACAGGAAGTCCATTGAAACAGCCAAAGTGCTGAATCCCCTGCGAGGGAGAATCAGTACTGAAATACAATGCTATCGCAAACAACCTATCCGCTGAATAATCCAGTTTTGTGGATGACCAGTAATAACCTTTGGTCTTCCACACCTTACCCAATGTGGCCTCTCCTACACAATATGCCCCCGCCGGAAGGAATATGCTGTTTCCCACAAACCCTTTTACCTTGCTTGTGACGGTATAGCCTTTTACACCGTTCTTCTCCCCTGCAGCCCAGGTAAACTTGTTCTCATCAAGCAGCACGCACCATTCTTCTTCGGTTGGAATCCTCCAGTCACCACCCCAGTTTACGCTGGCCGCGTCATCGACGGGTTCAAGGACCTTCTTGCCGTCAACAGCATCGTACTTTATAGCCCGGAAAGAATTGTTTGTTTTTATGTCATAAACAAAAAGCCTGTTATACTCATAACCATAGTATCCGCAGCCTTCTTTCCAAACAAGGGGTTCGTAACTTGAATAAAAAGGTTCCGTCTCACCCCAGGCGATGTAATCTCCAACCTCTTCAGGCTTTGAGGCGCCTATATTGCAGGTAGCCCACTTGAGGCCATCGCCCATCTCTACAAACTCATGGTTGGAATTAGCTGTATTAGTATTGCTGGAAGTAGACGTGCTGGAAGCTGCTATGGCCACTTTCTTGTTTGCTGTTTTGAATAACTTGGTAATATAGGGGAAAAGTGGTTTCTTACCGTCCGTGAATGACTCAAAGATTGAAGCCATCTTGGTAAGGAAATCCTTAATTGTCACGTTCTTTGCCTTGAGATATTTCTCTAACACATCGAAGTTCTTCAGTACTGATGCGTTACTGGGAGCCTTTGGCGCAATTGGTATAGTTGGTTTTCTTATTGGAGCCATAATTCAGAATTATTAATTAGAAACAGGACGGACCGGCAGCCCCATATAACGGGGAATACCGCAGACTGTAATAAATGAATCTGTGAAACATAAGTACTTGGCGCCGCTGTAATACTTTTGGTCAGCACTCATTTCCGAGGTCCAATAACTGCCTCTCAGTACCGGCCTCCCCTTGTACCTCTGAACTTTATACATGATATCACTTGCTGCAGGGATGAAAATCTTGTTGCCTTCATAGCCTTTGACCTTGCTGGTAACGATATAACCCCTGACAGTTCCCTTGTCATACAGCGTCCATGTGAAATTGTCCTTGTTCATAAGTCTCTCCCAGTCCGCTGCGGAGGGTATGCGCCAATTACCTTTCAACTTAACCTTGGCCACATCATCGGCAGGATCCAGAGAGCTCTTGCCGTCTGTCTCGTTGTACTTGATGAAAGCGAAACTATTGTTCTCAGTCTTTTGGCAATGCTTATATGACTCCTGACAGAAACCCTTCTCCTTGCCGTTTTTCCAAGTCAAGGGTGACAGGCTGCTGTAATACGGCTCGGTCTCTCCCCAGGCAAAATAGTCTCCGGATTCCTCAGGCTTGGAACTGCCAAGGTTGCGGGTAGCCCACTTGAGGCCGTCGCCCATCTCAACGTATTCTCCCGTGCTGGATAAAACCGGCGCAGTATTCTTATTGGCCAATGCCTTGATAACAGCAGCAAGGGCTGCCAATATCTTGGTAAAACGGACATCGCCACTCTTTTCAGATTTAAAGGCGATGACAACGAGCTTCAAGGCCTCGCCGATGCTGAAAGAACCGGAGGCGCAGCCTTTCTCGATCAACTGAAACTTCTCCAAAAGGGTCTTGGAAGAGGTGTTGATCGTTTTAGAGACCGAGGTAAACGTATATTTACCAGGCAAAATAGGTTTTTTATCTATTACTGGACTCATATTGGTTGAGTTATAGTTAACGCTCTAAAAAACATTATTCAGACACCGCACGGACTGGCGCTCCCAGATACCGGCCTTCAACAGTCACCTCCCCACCAGCCTCTCCGTATCTGAACAGTTTGGCATGTGTATGGTTGACGCTATTGTTGGCGGCCGCCAAGCAGGAAGACCAATACTCGCATCTGAAGTTTTTGAAAATGGTGGTCTTTGCCACATAGTGTCCGGCAGCGGGAAGGAATATCTGATTACCTTCATATCCCTTGACCTTGCTTGTTACGGTAAATCCTTTCACACCGTCCTTAGTCTCCCAGGTCCAGGTGAAGTTCTCTTCATTCCTAAGTTTAAGCCACTCTTCTTCAGTAGGGGTACGCCATGTTCCGCCCCAATTGACAGTTGCAGCGTCATCTTCCGGCTCAAGGACGGTCTTGCCATCCGTGCCGTTGTATTTCTGGGCTTGATAATCACCGTCAATCTGCTTGAAATACTTGTTGGAAAGATAGGAATAGCCGTCCTCTGCAACCCAGTCTTTCCAGGTAAGGGGATCGAGGCTGCTATAGTACGGCTCGGTCATTCCCCAAGCAAAAAAATCTCCGGATTCTACGGAGCTGACGGCCCCCACGTTGCAGAATGCCCACTTGAGACCGTCTCCCATCTCGACATATGAATGTCCATTAATCTTCTTGCCCGTCATGGCGGCAAGATGATTATTCAGATTCTGGTGTAATTTCTCCCATGGCGAGCGCTTTACCTTAACAGGTTTTTCTGGCTTCTTTCTAATTGGTGCTTTTACAGGTGGCATAGTACTGAAAAAAAAGGTTATTGTATTATAATCTCAAAGGGGAATGTGGTAATCCTTACTAAGTTAGCAAGATTTCTTCAAAATTGTATATATTTGCTTATACTATGTTACCATAAAATTTATTTTTATGAGCAGATTGGGTAATTATCTGAGGTTGCTGACCGATATGTCCTATCACACTGACTATCAAGGAGCCAGCGCAACCATCAGGAACAATATAGCTTTTCGCGGGCCAAACGTATTCATCCTTGCGTGCGCCATCATCATAGCATCAGTGGGATTGAACGTCAATTCCATCCCGGTGATCATAGGCGCAATGCTCATCTCCCCGGTGATGGGTCCCATCCTGGGCTTCGCCTTCGGACTGGGCACCAACGACATCGGCCTGGTAAAAGAATCGCTCAAGAACTATCTGGTGATGGTGGTCATCAGCATCCTGGCATCTTCGCTGTTCTTTGTCCTCTCCCCTCTCAACCTTGAGAACCCCACGGAGCTGCTTGCGCGTACACGGCCTTCAATTTACGATGTGCTCATAGCCCTGTTCGGCGGCCTTGCAGGAATCCTGGAGACCTGCCGCAAGGACAAGGGCACGGTCATATCGGGCGTAGCCATAGCCACGGCGCTTATGCCTCCGCTTTGCACGGTAGGCTACGGCATTTCAATACTCAACCTATCCTACATCCTTGGAGCGCTTTACCTGTTCCTCATAAACAGCATTTTCATTGCTCTGGCCACTTTCGCAGCAGTCAAGTACCTGCGCTTCCCTTCGGCCGTGGAGGGGCCTAGCAGCAACAAGGTAATGCCTTCCAGGGCGGTTGCAGCCATCCTGCTCATAATAACCGTGCCCAGCATATGGTCCGCCGTTGTGATGGTCAAGGAGAACAACTTCAACATACACGCAGAAAAGATTGTCTCCGAGAACAAAGCCATAGGCAGGGGCTTCATCTACGATTACAACACCGATCTCAAGAGCAAGCCCGCCATCCTCAACCTCTATATGGCAGGCGAAGCCCTCAGCGACCAGGCCAAGGAAAAGATTTACAAGGATGCCGAAGCCTACGGCATAACCCGCAGCCAGATCCAGTTTCACGAAGACGCCTCCCTGCGTAACGAGATAATGTCCGAATCCGAACTCATCAACACCATCTACGAGCGCAGCGACCGCCAGATTACGGCTCTTACTGATTCCATTGCATCCCTGAGTTCCGCGCTGGACGCCTATCGTGAAAAGGAACTGCCAATTGAGAATCTCTCAGCCGAACTCTTTGCCCAGTACCCTGACATCACAAATCTTACCCTTACCCGGGGCGCCAGCATTAACTCCGGTAACGGGGAGTCCAAAGAAGAGATCGTAGCCATTATTCACAGCCGCAGGACCCTGGAACGGGACATTGTTTCCAGAATAGAAAGGTGGCTTAAAGTAAGACTTGGCACTGACAATGTTACCGTAACGGAACAGATTACAAGAGAGTAATACTTTTAAAGATATTATCATTTATTCGCTTAATAAGTGTAATTAAAAATCGCATTTATATTTTTAACCTGAAATATTATACTATTGAGAAACTTGTGCGTAATTTTGTAAGCGAATAACCGATAAAACGGCCTGAGCCCCTATGAGAACCAAATGCAGCACCAGTTTCACCCTTGACCGCCGGCTGGACAAGGACGGACAGCCCATCGTGAAGAACCTGCCCATTAATATGGACTTTACCTTCAGCGGCAAGCGCTTGCGGTACTACACCGGATACCGCATAGATGCAGACAAATGGATGGATGTCAAAGAGACAGACCCCAAGACGGGGGAAGTCTTCCATATCCAGCAGGTAAAGCGCGGCGCGCGCAACAAGAAAGGAGAAACTGCCTCTGAGATAAACAAGCGCCTGCTCCTGCTCAAATCCCTCATCACCAAAATTTTCATTGAATCCGCTATTCTGTACGATGAAGTGAGCGTGGATTATTTGCGCGACGTACTTCGCGCAACCCTCCACGAGAAACTCACTTCCGGCAAGCGAAAAGACTCCGACGTATTGAGCGTTTACAAGCGCTACGCCGATGAGGCCGCGGTCTCCCCCGGACGACGCAAGCTCATCGTCACAGCAATGAACCATACGGGACGCTTCATCCACAACCAGGGACGCAGGCAGATGTTCTTCGATGAGATTACCCCCTCCTGGGTGGAATCTTTCTGGAAATATCTGCTTGGCGACGATTACCTGAATGACGAATACAAGAGCCTGAAAGCCACGCTCCGCCCCCGAAAGAAATGCCGCAACACCGCTATCAGCATAATGCGCGGATTCAAGGCTTTCATCAACTGGGCCTCCCTCCCCCAGAACGGCGCCCTTGTGAAGACCAATCCGTTCAGTTCCTTCTCCATTCCATCCGAGCAATATGGAAGGCCCGTTTACATAACCAAGGAGGAACGTGATCACCTGATGTACGCGCCAATGCCATCCAAAAGTCTTGAACGCACCAGGGATATCTTTGTATTCCAGTGCCTTACGGGTTGCCGCATAGGAGACCTTATCCATCTGACAAAGGACAATATAATTGACGGGGCCATTGAATACGTGCCCGTCAAAACGCGCAGCCAGAGGCCGGAAGTGGTCAGGGTTCCGCTCAGCGAAAAAGCCCGAGAGATCCTTTCTCGGTACAGTCTTCCTGGTGGAGCCATTCTGCCTTTCATTTCCAATCAGTTATACAACGTCCACATTAAAGAGGTGTTCCAGGCCGCAGGCCTGGACAGGATGGTCACCCGTCTGAATCCACTGACACAGGAGGAAGAGCAGGTCCCACTGTACAGTTTGGCCACTTCACATATGGCCAGGAGGACCTTTGTTGGAATCCTACACAAACAGAACATCAAGAACGAGGTTATTGCGTCAATGAGCGGGCATTCCAAGACATCCAAGGCATTCAGCCGGTATTATGACATTGACAGCGAGACACAGGACAATGTAATCAATAACTATCTGGATTAATCCTTTTTTTATTTACACAATTCTTGTGCGTCTTTTTGAGTGTATTGTTTTAAATTACATTACACAAGTATTGCAATACAAATAATTACAAAGGATTTTAATTAATCTCGACTGGATTACTAAAGGTTTGAGTGCCAAGGCTACCTTGTCATTCGACTACACCGATATGTATCAGAAGAGATATACCAAGACTTACGCTACATACGAGCTGAACGACCGCGCCAACTACAAGTACCAGAGCGCCTACAACCAGTTCAACCTTGACGGCGTATATTCTATGGGCTCCAGCCACAACCAGAATATGAAGGTGTACATCGAGGCCCAGGTGAACTACGCCCGCCAGTTCGGCAAGCACAACGTCACCGGAATGATGCTGTACAACCAGAACGACCAGAAGGTGATGTCACAGCTGCGCCGCCGCTACCAGGGACTCGTAGGACGTGTAACTTACGACTATGACAACCGCTACCTTGCAGAGTTCAACGCCGGATACAACGGATCCGAGAACTTCCAGAAGGGTATGCGCTTCGGTTTCTTCCCTTCATTCTCAATTGGTTGGAGACCCACCGCAGAGGAGTTTATGAAGGGCACGTCCAACTGGCTGAGCAACCTCAAGCTCCGCGCATCCTTCGGACAGGTAGGTAACGACCGTTACGGCCAGAGGTTCCTGTATCAGGCAATCTGGACCCAGACTTCAGGCACATACCAGTTTGGTACTTCCAGCAAGAACGGCATCTACGAGCAGATGTTCCCTAACTCAGAGGTAACCTGGGAGCGCGCCAACAAGTTCAACGCCGGAGTTGAGTTCTCCCTGTTCCAGGGCAAGCTCACCGGTAGCGCCGACTACTTCTACGAGAGCCGTAACAACATCCTTACCGAGTACCTTACAAAGCCTAATTGGGTAGGTGTAACAATCGCAGCCGGCAACCTTGGAAAGACCAAGAACGCAGGATACGAGTTCGAGCTTATGTACAACAACCGCATCGGACAGGACTTCTACTACTATGGCCGTTTCACCTTCTCACACGCCCGCAATGAAGTAATCTTCAAGGACGAGCCTCAGTGGATGACTCCTTACCGCAAGGAGGAGGGCCACCAGATCGGCCAGTACTTCGGACTTGTGAGCGAAGGCTTCATCACCCAGAAGGACCTTGACGGCGGCAACCTGCCTGTATCACGTTTCACTGATCAGGTCAAGGTGGGAGACCTCAAGTACAAGGATATGAACAGTGACGGATTCATCGACGAGAACGACGTAACCGCAATCGGTTACAGCTCAGTTCCTGAGAACACCTACGCACTCACCCTTGGCGGATCCTGGAAGAACTGGAGCTTCAGCGCAATGTTCCAGGCCGTGAACCACGTAAGCCGTTATTACGATGCAGAGGCTATGTTCGCATTCGTAGACGGAGGTAAGGTTAAGCAGCACCACCTTGACAGGTGGAACCCTTCCAAGAGCGAGGCTGAGAACCTGGCCAACGCCAAGTACCCTCTGCTCCACTACGACCAGTACGGCAACCACAACCAGAGACTCAACTCCTTCTTCCTCAAGGACGGTTCATTCCTCCGTCTGAAGAACGTTGAGGTAAGCTACACCATCCCTTCTGCAATTTCAAAGAAGATGGGTCTGAGCAGCTGCCGCGTATACGTGAACGGAAGCAACCTCATTACCTGGGATAAGCTCGGCGGACACTTCGTGGATCCTGAGAGCAACGGATCAAACCGTTATCCTCTTATGAGCACATTCAACGCCGGTGTTAACATTAATTTCTAGAACGATATGAAGAAGATATTAATATACGCCCTCGTGGCCCTGGGTATGACATTTACCCTTTCTTCATGTGAGAAGATGTTCGGTAACTTCCTTGACAAGGAGCCAAGTAACCAGCTGAACAGGTGTTCAGCAACTGGGCCCTTATGGAATACTACCATTTCAATACGTACAGCCTTATCCCCAACGGATTCGGCCGTATCCGCAATTCATGGCTTGATTCTGCAACGGACCTTGGCGAGAACAGTTCTGCTACTGGTGGCACACGTCAGAGTTTCAACCTTGGGAACTACTACGCAACTGCCGGAGCTTCCGAACTTACCGATATATGGGATGATTGCTACGAAGCAATCCGCAAGTGCAACACCACCCTCAAGAGAATCGACTCAGTGCCTAAGGCTGCAGACTTGACAGACGCCAACTACGAGATGTACAAAGGTTGGTACAAGGCGGAAGCCCATTATTTCCGCGCATTCTTCTACTGGCAGATGTTCCTTCGTTATGGACCTGTCCCCATCATCAACGATCCTCTGGATCCTGAGGGAGAGCTCATCAGCGGACACACAACCCGTCCGTCCACAAAAGAATTCGTTGTTGACTATATTGTAAAGGAACTTGACGAGGCTGAGGCCAACCTGATGCCGTTCAACGCCAACTATGAGCGCAGGCAGTCTACATTCACCAGCCGTATCACAAAGCCTATGGCAAGCGCCCTCAAGAGCCGCATAATGCTCTATATGGCAAGCCCACGCTACAGCGCAGAATCAGGTGTTACCTGGGAGCAGGCCCTTGCCGCTACCAACGACTTTATTTCCAAATACGGAAGCAACTACGGTCTGTTCAGCAGAGGTGTCACCAATATGGACAAGTTAATGAACGTGTGGCTGTTCACCCCGTATGAGAACTCCAACACCGAGACCATCATCTATAGGAACGGAGGAACAAGTTCCTGGGGATCTATCTCCAATGACGTTCCCGTAGGAGACGGTGGATCAGGCGGAATGTGCCCGAGCCAGAACCTTGTAGATATGTTCGATATGATTGACGGTTCTTCTCCGTTCGTAGGATATGACGAGACCGGAGCTCCCGTATATGATGGCAAAGGCAACCCTACGATCAACGCAGCCAGCGGTTACTCCGAGCAGAATATGTGGAAGAACCGCGATCCACGCTTTGCCGCAGCAGTCCTTTACCAGGGTGTTCAGTGGGGCAACAACGTAGGTCCTATCGACGTAAGGCCAGGAATGAAGGACAATCCTGCAGGTAACGCGGATGCCACTCCTACCGGATACTACCTCCGCAAGTACATCCCTGAGCCTATCATCAACAACAACCACGTAGGAAGCGTAAGGCGCATCTTCGCCATTATGCGCTACGCCGAGGTCCTCCTCAACAAGGCCGAGATCCTGAACGAGATCGAGGGCCCTACCGCAGAGGTATGCGACCTTCTTGACCAGGTACGCCACCGCGCCGGCATCACCGGAAACGTGGCCGACAGGGCGGACCTCAAGACCAAGGAAGCTATGCGTAACTTCATCCGCAAGGAGCGCACCGTTGAGTTCTGCTTCGAGGAGCAGAGGTTCTGGGACGTAAAGCGTTGGAATGTTGCAGAAGAGGCACTAGGACGTCCTATCTACGGAATTGACGTTGCCCAGGACGGAACCATCAGCCGCAAGGTTGCCCAGACAAGGGTATTCGAGCCTAAGATGTATCTGTACCCTATC
>CACWLD010000018.1:0-24388 GCA_902761655.1 uncultured Bacteroidia bacterium
GTATGCCCGCAACCGCAACAGGATCAACGATATCCGCGTGACAACCGACCTTGATGCGGAGTACACCCACGGGACATTGAACATCCAGATGTCCACCCGCGGCAATTATCCGGTGATACTGGAACTCCTTGACGCAGAAGGAGAGAGCATCTATACCAGGACACTCACGGAAAGAGGCCCTTCAATCAAGACCGCCCTGAACGTCTTCAACGTCCAGAAATGGAATGCGGAAAATCCGTACCTGTACACCCTCAGGGTGAGCTACGGAGGGGAAGTCATTCCCATCAAGGTGGGATTCAGGAAGGTGGAGATAGTAAATTCCCAGGTTCTGATAAACGGCCGGCCGGTGCTGTTCAAGGGAGTGGACCGCCACGAACTTGACCCTGACGGCGGATATGTGGTATCCCGTGAGCGTATGCTACAGGACATCCGCATAATGAAGGAGTTCAACATTAACGCCATACGCACAAGCCATTATCCTGACGACAACTACCTCTATGACCTCTGCGACAAATACGGCCTGTACGTGGTTGCAGAGGCCAATGTGGAGTCCCACGGGATGGGCTACGGGGACAGGTCCCTGGCGTACCGCCAGGACTACGCCCTTGCCCATCTGCAGCGCAACCAGCGCAACGTCCAGAGCAATTTCAACCATCCCTGCGTGGTGATATGGTCCCTTGGCAACGAGGCCGGCCACGGGGTGAATTTCGAGAATGCCTACCGTTGGGTGAAGTCGGAGGACCCCAGCCGTCCAGTACAATACGAAAGGGCGCTTGGAACATCATTCACGGACATCTACTGCCCAATGTATCCGGGCTATGAGGCCGTGGAGAGATACGCCAAGGATCCTACAAAACTCCAACCTTACATTATGTGCGAGTACGCCCACGCAATGGGCAATTCCGTTGGAGCGTTCAAGGAATACTGGGACCTTATCCGCGCGTATCCAAAGCTCCAGGGAGGCTTTATATGGGATTTCGTGGACCAGTCCCTGCGCTGGAAAGGAAAGGACGGAAAGATGATTTACGCTTACGGAGGGGATTTTAACGACACAGACCCTTCTGACCAGAATTTCTGCGACAACGGACTGGTGAGCCCCGACAGGGTCCCCAATCCGCATATGTACGAGGTGGGGCTCTATTACCAGAATATCTGGACCGATATCTCAGACCTTCCAAACGGCAACCTGGGCGTTTACAACGAAAACTTTTTCACAGACCTGTCCAATTACCGCCTTTGCTGGGAGTTGCTGGATGACGGCACTCCAATAGGAACAGGCACCGTGGAATACCTGCAGGCCGGCCCTCAGCAAAAGGTTTCCGTACCCGTGCAGATGGATTTCCCGGCCGTTCCGGGCGAACTTCTCCTTAATGTGAGATATGAGCTCAGGCACAGCCAGGGGCTGCTTCCAGCGGGCCACGTGGCCGCCAAGCAGCAGTTTGTCCTGAGCGATTACTATTTCCAGGACATCAATCTGGAGTACGATCCCGCCCTTGCGGCTTCCGCTCCTGAATTCAAGGAAGTGGACACGGAGCACTTTGCCGTTGCCGGGGACAATTTCCAGGTGGTGTTCAGCTATCTGAATGGATATATCCAGTCCTACACCGTTAACGGTATGGAGTTCATAGAGCCCGGAACGGCGCTGACTCCCAATTTCTGGAGGCCCCCTACGGACAACGACTACGGCGCCGGCCTCCAGACAAAATACAGCGCCTGGCGCAACCCGCTCATCCTCCTGAGGCCGGGTGAGATGGTCCGCACCCTTGACGCCGGCGTCGCTAAGGTGGACTGTAACTATGACCTGGCGGACTTCGCCACCCTGCGCCTCAGCTACCAGATTGACGCCCAGGGAAGGATAAAGGTCACCCAGACAATGACCCCCATAGACAGGAAAAAGGCTTCCGATATGTTCCGCTTCGGCCTCAGGATGACAATGCCGGAGGAATTCTCGGAGGTTGCCTATTACGGCCGCGGCCCCATTGAGAATTATCCTGACCGCAACCATTACACGGACATAGGCATATACGCCCAGAGTGTCCGCGAGCAGTCCTATTCCTATATCCGCCCGCAGGAAAACGGCCTCAGGACCGACATCCGCTGGTGGAATATGCTTGACGAATACGGCAAGGGCCTGCGCATCACGGCGCAGGAGCCATTCTGCGTATCCGCCCTGAACTATACCATAGAATCCCTTGACGAAGGCCCAGCCAAGACCAACGCCCATACCACGGAGATAGACCCCGTTTCTACCGTGAGCGTTTGCATAGACAAACTGCATATGGGAGTGGGCGGCGTGCAGAGCTGGGGCGCCGTCCCGCGACAGGAATATATGATACCGTTTGCACCGTACACGTTCGTATTCCTGCTCAGTCCAGTAACAAACTATACCACATACCGATGAAAGAAAAGATTCAAGAAAAATTCAAAGTCCTTTTTGGCGTTCCGTGCGATGTGTATGCGTCTGCCGGCCGTATAAATCTCATAGGAGAGCATACGGACTATAATGGAGGATACGTGCTTCCCGGAGCCATAGACAAGGGAATAATGGCCGGAATAGCCCCTAACGGGACGGATCTGGTCAAGGTTTTCTCCATTGACTACAACGAGTACGCCCAGTTTGGGCTGGAAGAGGAGGACAAGCCTGAGCAGCAGTGGGCCAGGTACATCTTTGGCGTCTGCCGCGAGACCATAAAGAGAGGCGGCACGGTCAAGGGTTTCAACGCGGTCTTCTGCGGAGACGTCCCGCTTGGCGCGGGCCTTTCCTCATCAGCCGCGCTTGAGAGCACCTTTGCCTTCGCCCTCAACGACATCTTCGGCAACGGGTTCGACCTGTTCGAGCTGGCACGCATAGGCCAGAGCACGGAGCACAACTACTGCGGCGTCAAGTGCGGAATAATGGATCAGTTCGCATCCTGCTTCGGCAAGGCAGGATATCTCATCCGCCTCAACTGCAAGACCTTGGAGTACCAGTACTTCCCCTTCAATTACGAAGGCTACAAGATGGTTCTGGTGGACACCTGCGTGAAGCACGAGCTGGCCTCGTCCGCTTATAACAAGCGGCGCGAGTCCTGCGAGAACGCGCTGGCGGCCATCCGCAAGCGTCATCCGGATACGGAGACGCTCAGCGATGCAAAGCGCATCTGGCTGGAGGAGGTCAAGGCGGAGATCCCGTCCGAAGACTATCTGCGTGCGGAGCACGTGATTGGCGAGGTACAGAGGGTGCTGGACCTGTGCGACGCCCTTGAGAGGAAGGACTTCGAGACCGTGGGAGAGCTGATGTACCAGACGCACTTCTCCCTGAGCAGGCTGTACGAAGTAAGCTGCGAGGAGCTGGACTTCCTGAACAAGGTTGCCCGCAAGTGCGACGTGACCGGCTCCCGCGTTATGGGAGGAGGCTTTGGCGGATGCACCATCAACCTTGTGAAGGAAGAACTCTACGACCAGTTCATAAGGACCGCGATAGACCTCTACGCAAAGAAGTTCGGCCGCGCGCCAAAGATCTACGACATTGTAAGTTCCGACGGCGCCCGCAAGCTGTAGCCCTTAACCCAGGAACTGAGAGATCCACCGGTTGTCAATCCTGACAAATCCGGTGGATCCTTCCGTTATGGAAGGGTTGCGGGCAAGGATGCGCTCGCAGTCGGAGTAGACGTTGAAGCCAATGTTCACCATCTCCATCTGTCCGTTCCCCGGGTAGGTGAGCGTGATGTCCCCGTCCGCTCCGTCCAGGCGGAAGAACTTGAAATTGAGGGACTTGCCCATCTCCATACAGGTCACGTACTTGCACATTTCCATAGCCCTGTCATCCAGGCCGGCGTCAAAGATCTTTACCTTTTCCATCAGGGTGCCCACATCGTCCACAAAGCGGGCGGTGTAGCCTTCCATCTCCTGAGACTGGGCGAAGGCCTTGGCAAGGGCCTCTTCCGCCTTGGCGTTTCCGTCGGACAGCAGGATGAGAAGTTTCTGGGAGGGATCGTGGTACAGGGTGGTGTATCTGGCAAGGTTCTTCTGCCCGCAGTGCGGGCATTCCCACATAAACAGGGACCCGTCCAGGACTGCCGCCTTGAGGGAAGGTTCCTTGGAAACGTTTATGGATGGATGTATCTCCATCTGGTAAGAGGCTCCGCAGGCGGAGCAGGTGCAATTGGCCTGGTTGTCCATTATTGAATGTCTATGTTGAAAATCATACCAACGTAATGCCGTCCCGGGTAATTGCCGGAATTGACAAGACTGAATCCCGAACCGCAGTTATAGGAATAGCTCACGCCTATCTCCGAGTTGAAAGGCAGCCACAGCAGGTTGCCCAGCGATACGCTCAGGTCCGCGCCCACGCTGCAAAGATGCAGGGAAGCATCGTCCTTGAAGTACATTGCGTAATCTGCGTGAGGGGTCAGGATGAAATTGCGTATGTATGCCACGGGACTCAGGAAGGACCAGTCTACGGGGAGAATGGCCATCGAATAATCTGCCGTGAGTTTTATCTGCGTGCCGTAGGCGGCTATGGGACCGGCCGTGGAAGCCATTACCGAATATCCCCTGGGCACGCAGGAAATGGTGTTCTCGTTGAAAAGGAAACCGCTGTCAAGATGTTTCTGGACCAGGGCGGAAAGCCTGATTCCGTGCTCTGGCAGCAGGCCTGGCAGGTAACCGTAGGCTGACGCGTATACGTTGGGACTGAACACCCTGCCCAGGCCTACGCGTGAGCCCACTCCCAGTTCCAGACCGCCTCCAAGGTAAGGGTAGACGCCGCTGTGAGCCCTGCTCATCATTCTATACGCCCTTATGGACGCTATTACCCTCTGGGCGGGGATTATCTGCCCTGTCTCCTTGTTCTGGAAGACCATCCTTCCCATACTCTCCGGGCCGAAGCCGGTAGAATACTTGAAAGTGGCCACGCCCAGGTCATACATTGTGTTTGAGAATATGTACCTGACCTGGGGCACTATGCCTGCGCTCCATCCTCCCTTGGAGAAATTAAGGGGGACATAGACCGTAACGTTTCCGGAGAACTGCGGATCCCTGGTTTCCGTGGGCTTGAAACTCTTTATGTTGTGGTTTCCGCTGACCCTTGAAAGGAGGTTGTAGTGAGCGCTGAAGGAATTGTTGTAATGGATTGTCGCCTCAATCACGGGATAGAGCCCGGAATACTTGAAATTGAGGTGGAAGGCGTGCCGGGGGTCCTTGTGGGCGTCTTTAGAGTATGAGTAGGCCGCATAGCCGGAGGCGGTGCCAAGGTCGTTCTGGAAGAAGACCATTGCACCGGGCTTGGCAATGTGGTTGAAAAAGTCCATTGAGATGGAGCTGACGGAATTATAGTCTATGTAAACCGGAGCCCAGGAGTGGATCTTGAGCAGGTGAAGGGTCTTGCTGTAATCCTTTGCAGGCTGGATTGTGGCGGAGGCGGGCTGGAAATCGGCCAGGGCACGTTCCTGCGCGGACAGTTTGTCTTCTATAGGGTAGCGGTGATATTGCGCGGGATCCACTTTGGTGCGGGGAAGGTCGCTTATGGCGGTGCGGAACACGGATTTTCCCTTTGCGGAGAACGCGGAGTAATACAGGGAATCACCCTTGAACACAAATTCCGAAGCGCCGTAACGGGTAGAGGTCAGGCGGCTCAGTCCGCCCGTTGCCGTGTCAAGGCTGTAGAGTTCGTTGACCCCGTTCATATCGCAAACGAACAGCAGTTCAGTGCCGCTGGAGCGCAGTTGCTTTATCTTTACGGGGAGGGGCTCAAGTATGGTAGAAAAGCCCCTTGAGGCATTGTAAAGGCCGAATCCGGCGTCGGAGATTCCGCTTATTATCACGTCGTTCCCAATCCAGGCGCTTTCCACTATCTGAAGGGAGTCAGGGGCGGAGACTGCAAGGGAGACGGTGCCGGTACCGCCGTCAAGGATTACGCTTTGCGAACCTCCTCCGTAAGGGTAGGAGGTTACCGCAATGCGGGAATCCGACGGCGATGGGGCCGGGTTGAAATACCTTCCCTTCTTTGTCAGGTCTCCCGTCCTGCCGGTTTGCGGGTCATAGTAACGGATGCGTGAGGTTGAGGCCAGCGACCACCTGACGTCCGGGACGGTCTCGCTCCAAAGCAGGCGGCCAAGCGCATCGGACCACATCAGGCTTCCCGTGCCTATTGCGAAAGGCTTGAGGACCTTGCCCGTCTGCAGGTCCACCAGCCGCGTGGTAACGTCCTGCCCGGACCTGATGCCGTAGAGCCTGTCCCCCGCCAGCGCGGTTCCCCAGAACACGCGGTGGCGCCGGGCGTCAGGCGTCACCTGCTCCCCGGGCATAAAGGGCGCCCTTGCGGCGGCTTCCTGCCTCCAGGTATCCAGGAAATAGTCTTCGATCTCCCTGAAAGTCTCCCTGAAAGTCTTTCCCGAAGCCTGCTTTACAGTGTACTGCATATTGAACATAGGGAAAGGCCACCATTTGAGGCGGGATACGTTGGAGTAGAAGCGCTGCGTGAAAAGAGGGTCGTCGTACAGGGTGCGCATTCCGGCAACGAACATATAACCGGAGGTATAGTACGTTGGAGTGTAGTTCTTTATTGAACCGTAGTACCACTTGTAATAGTCCCTGTAATCTCCCTGTTCCAGGGCGAAGCGGTAGTATTCCAGGAAATCTGCCGTGCGGGCGCGTCCGGATTGGGTGAGGGCGGTTTCCGCAACTACGGCATCGCCTTCAAAGAAGGCCTGGTTGCCGTAAAGGGACGCCATTGCCCCGGAAGCCATCTCCCCCAGCAGGAAGCCAAAGATGCGCAGGCGCCCGGAGTTGGAGTATTGCATCTGGGCGGAGTGGCGGGATTCGTGGATGGCAAGGTCCGTGATCCAGGGGAACGGAGAGGGGCCGTAGGCGTCCGGCACGGTACGCAGCTCCAGGCGGCGGGGCGTCCAAACGGACATTCCGTTGGCCTCGGAGGTGAAGGCGTGCAGGATAACCGGCATAGGTTTAGTGTAAGCCTGGTTGGGCGTGAAACCTATGCTGCGGCCCACCGCAGGGGCATATTTTTCAAGCGCAAGGGCGTACTTCAAAGCCAGGGAATCCATTGTCCGCGGATATACAATCCGGTAAGAATCCGACTGTAGTTCAGACCAGCGTACCCCTCCCGGGTCGTCTCCATAAGTGAAGAACTGGCCGTGGGCGGTAATGCTTAGAAAAAGCAGTGCGGCAGCGCATATCAGCTTGCGGACATCCATAATACAAAACTAACATTTTTTTACTAAATTTGTGAGAATATCACTCTTTAGGTTAATGTCCTTAGTTCTACAAATTCTAACCCTTCTGGGTTCTCTGGGAATGTTCCTCTATGGAATGTCCCTGATGAGCGGAGGCCTGCAGAAAATGGCGGGCGACAAGCTCCGCTCCTTTATGGCTTCAATGACCTCCACTGCGTTCAGGAGGGTGATGACCGGTTTGGTCGTTACCGCGCTGGTACAGTCTTCAACGGCTACCACCCTTATGATCGTGAGCTTTGTAAACGCAGGATTGCTGTCGCTTGCAAACGCTATCGGAGTCATTATGGGAGCCAATATAGGAACAACGGTTACGGCCTGGATCTTTGCCCTGTCGTTCGGTGGCGGCGGCTTCAGTTTCGGTACCATCGCGGTCCCGCTGATGTTCTTTGCCTTCGTCCTTCTTTCAATGAAGAAGAAGAACCTGAACAATGGAGGAGAGTTCCTTATGGGTTTCGCCCTTCTGTTCCTGGGCCTGGCTACACTTAGGGAAACTTCAACCGTCCTGCTTGACAACGAACCCGTAAGGATCTTCCTTTCACGGCTGACGGGCTTCGGTTTCGGCTCCATCCTCATCTTTATGGTGACAGGTGCCGTGATGACCTTGATGCTCCAGTCCTCCGCCGCCACAATGGCCATCACAATGGTGCTCGTGGCCAATGGTTTCATTCCGTTCTCAATGGCAGCGGCAATGGTGCTTGGAGAGAACATAGGAACAACCATCACCTCCAATATCGCCGCGTCAGTGGCAAACATATCGGCAAAGAGGACAGCGAGGGCGCATATGGTGTTCAACCTCTTTGGAGTCATCTGGGCAACGATCCTGTTCCGCCCCTTCCTGAGGCTCATAGGTGGAGTTGTATCAGCCTTCGGCTTCCCCAATCCAGCCACCACTGACTTTATGATGGCGGACGAGGCAACTCGCAATGCCCTGGTCGCTTCGCTCCCGTACAGCGTCGCTACGCTGCACTCAATGTTCAACATCACCAACACCCTCATCCTCATCTGGTTCGTACCTCAGATAGAGAAGATAGTCAAGTTCCTTGTACCTAACCAGGAAGGAGAGGAGGAGGAATTCAAGCTCCAGTACATCAAGGGTGGTCCTTTGGGAATTGCCGAGCTCTCCCTCAATGAGGCCAGGCACGAGATCATCCACTTTGGAGAGGTGTGCTGCAAGGGCTTCGGCCACGTGCGTGAGGCCATCAACGACCCTGACCCTGACAACATTACCGCCCGATACGACAAGCTCAAGAAGTACGAAGGCATCACCGACAAGCTTGAATACGAGATTGCATCCTATCTGGGAGAAGTTGCCAAGGGCGAGATCAGCGCCTACACAACCAGGAGGATCAAGAGTATGTACAAGATAATTGGCGAGATGGAAAGCCTTGGAGACTCCGGCGAAACCATTGGCCGAATGCTTGAACGCGCCCAGGCCCACGGCAAGAAGTTCTCGCCCGTGCTCCTGCGCAAGCTCAACCATATGATGGACCTGCTCCAGGCTGCTTATGACGCAATGATGCACAACCTGCAGGTTCCGGAGAGGGAACTCAAGGATATCAACAACTCCCTTGACGCGGAGTACAGCATAAACGAATACCGCAACAACCTCCGTGAGGAGCACATTGCCAATCTGGAAAAGGCCAATTACGAGTACCAGACCGGCGTGTTCTATATGGATATCGTGAGCGAGTTCGAGAAGATGGGAGACTTTATCATAAACATTTCCCAGGCCCTCCTGCCTGAGTATAACGAATATTAATAACACAGAGACATATGGAAATCAAGACTGAATTCTGGGGTACCGCAAAAGACGGCAAGAAGATTTACAAGTATTACGTTACCAACGGCAGCGGAGCGCAGGTAGTGCTCACCTCCCTGGGCGCCAGCATCGTTTCGGTTCTGGTTCCGGACAAGGACGGAAAACTCAGGGACGTATCCCTGGGCTTTGACACGCCGGAAGACTATTACAACGACGGCGCTTATCTGGGAAGGGTTCCCGGAAGGTATGCCAACAGGATTGCGAAAGGCCACTTTGAGCTTAACGGCAAGGAGTACAACCTGGCAATCAACAACGGACCCAACCATCTTCACGGAGGCCCTACCGGTTTCTCATACCAGGTTTGGGACAGCCGCATCATTGACGGCGCCGTAGAATTTATGTATATATCCGAGGACGGAGAGGAAGGCTATCCCGGAACCCTCAAGGCCGTGGCGCATTACGAGTGGGGAGATGACAATGCCCTCAAGCTCACCCTCACCGCACAGACTGACCAGGACACCGTGGTAAACCTGACCAACCACGCATACTTCAACCTTGACGGCGAAGGCAGCGGCTCAATAGAGGACCATATCCTCAAGCTGAACTGCTCAGAGTACCTGCCTACTGACGCCGGCCTCATCCCTCTTGGAGAGCCTGCAACCGTGGCCGGAACCCCTCTTGACTTTGTTACCGCAAAGAAGGTTGGCCGCGACCTGCACGCAGACTGCCCCGCACTTGCAGTTGCCAAGGGATATGACCACTGCTTTGTGATTGACGGATATATGCCGGGACAGCTCCAGACAGCCGCCGAACTCTGCTCTGAGAAGAGCGGAATTGCCCTGGAAGTTGTTACCACACAGCCTGGTCTCCAGGTCTACACCGGAAACTGGCTCGGAGGAGCAAAGGGCAAGAACGGCCATATCTATGAGGATTACAACGGAATAGCCCTTGAGTGCCAGCACTTCCCTGATTCACCTAATGAGCCCGAGTATCCAAGCACCGTGCTCAAGCCGGGCGAGACATATCAGGAGGCCATCATTTTCCAATTCTCAGTGAAGAAGTAGTCTATGAAGCAGTATCTGGACCTGTTGAGGCATATCTACACGGACGGAGTAGTCAAGACTGACCGTACGGGGGTGGGCACCAAGAGCATATTCGGCTGGCAGAGCCGGTATGACCTCTCGGAGGGATTCCCCCTGCTCACCACCAAGAAAGTCCACCTTAAATCCATAATTTACGAACTCCTCTGGTTCCTTTCAGGAAGCACCAACATTGGCTACCTCAAGGAGCACGGCGTTTCCATTTGGGACGAATGGGCGGACGAGAACGGTGACCTGGGCCCGGTTTACGGACACCAGTGGCGCAGCTGGCCAACCCCGGACGGCGGATGCATAGACCAGATAAGCAAGCTCATAGATACCATAAAGCATAATCCCAACTCCCGCAGGATGCTTGTGAGCGCCTGGAACGTGGCGGAGGTGGACAGTATGGCCCTGCCGCCGTGCCACTGCCTCTTCCAGTTCTACGTGGCAAACGGCAAGCTGTCCTGCCAACTGTACCAGCGAAGCGCGGACACCTTCCTGGGAGTTCCTTTCAACATTGCTTCGTACGCCCTGCTTACAATGATGATTGCACAGGTCTGTGGCCTGGAGCCGGGCGAATTCATACACACCACAGGTGACACGCACCTGTACCTGAACCATCTGGAGCAGGCGGCCCTGCAGCTCTCGCGAGAGCCCAGGCCGCTGCCGCGGATGATCATAAACCCTGAGGTCAAGGACATCTTCAGCTTCAAGTATGAAGACTTCACCCTTGAAGGATACGATCCCTGGCCCGCAATCAAGGCCCCCGTGGCCGTTTAGTTATGGAGAAGTGTCTGATAGTGGCAATTGCCGACAACCGGGCCATAGGTGTCCGCGGAGACCTCCCGTGGCACATTCCTGAAGACCTCAAGTACTTCAAGAAAGTGACCCACGGATATCCCGTCATAATGGGACGCACAACGTATTTCTCACTTCCTTTCAGGCCGCTGAAAGGAAGGAAGAACATTGTGCTCAACCTTGGCGGGGACCCTATCCCGGAAGTCATCTGCGCCAATTCCTTCGATGAGGCGTACGCCGCTGCGGAAGGAGCGGAGAAGTGCTTCATAATGGGAGGCGCTTCCGTGTACAAGGCCGCTATCAACGATATGGACACGCTGTATATCACGCACGTCCATACAACAATAGAGGACGCTGACGCCTTCTTCCCGGTGATAGATATGGGAATATGGGAGGAAGCCAGCATTTCAGAGACCCAGGTGGACCCTGGCACCGGGTATCAATTCAAGTTTGTAGTGTATAAGAGAAGATGGAGAAACGAGAATTCTTTGGAAGCCGGATCACAGTGATATTCGCTATGGCCGGATCGGCCATAGGTCTTGGCAATATCTGGCGGTTTCCGTTCATTGTGGGCGAGCACGGCGGCGCGGCTTTCGTACTCATCTATATTATGGCCACACTGCTCATTTCCCTGCCGGTGTTCCTCGCTGAAGTCACCGTGGGAAGGCGTGCGCGCACCAGTTCCTACGGGGCAATGTCAAGCCTTGCGCCGGGCAAGAGCCTGTGGAAGTTTGCAGGAGTGCTTTCCATTGCCATTCCGCTGATCATTGATTCCTACTATAGCGTCATTGGCGGCTGGTCCCTGGATTTCCTCCTAAAATCCATTTCCCTGGAATTTGTGAGGACAAGTCCGGAGAATGTCAGTTCCATATTCGGGACGTTCATTACATCTACTTGGTCTCCAATCATAATGCACCTTGTTTTCCTGGGTGCCTGCGCATTCATCGTGGCCAACGGCATAAAGGCCGGAATAGAGAAATTCAGCAAGTTCACCATTCCCGTGCTCTTTGTGCTCATAGTGCTTATGATAGTGTACTCCGTGACCCTGCCGGGGGCTTCAGAGGGCGTGAGGTATCTGCTGAAGCCAGACTTCAGCGAGATCAACGCCCGCTCCTTCGCGTATGCGGTGGGGCAGAGCTTCTATTCCCTGTCGCTTGGAATGGGCGCAATAATTACCTACGGTTCGTATGTGCATAAGGATGAGAACCTTATGGCGGCAGCGGGCGGTACGGCAGTTTCTGACCTGATGTTCGCAATTCTGGCGGGACTGGCAATAATGCCTGCGGTGTTCGCCGCAGGAATTGAACCGGGCGCCGGTCCGGGACTCATCTTCCAGAGCGTTCCTTTCGTGTTCTCATCGATGAGCGCAAGCCATCCGGCAATAGGCGCCGCGGTTTCCATTATCTTCTTCCTGACCATTGTGGTTGCCGCTATGACTTCCTGCATATCGCTGCTGGAAGTGGGCGTGTCCTTCCTCAAGGACAGGTACGGCGTAGGAAGGGTCAAGGGATGCATTATCCTTTTCCTCCTGTGCGGTGCGGCGGGCGTGCTGTGCTCGCTGTCCTTCGGTCCGCTCAAGGACATCACGCTGTGGGGAATGAACCTCTTTGACATCTTTGACTGGCTGTCGTCCAACATACTTCTCCTTTTGATGGCACTGCTTACAGTTATTTTCACGGGATTCGTGCTCAAGAAGGAAGATGTCTGGGACGAGCTTACCAACGGAGGCACAAAGAAGGTAAACGACAAGCTTTTCGGGTTTGTCTATTTCCTGATCAAGTGGGTGACCCCGGTGGCCATAGTGGTGATATTCATAACAAACTTCATATTCTAGGAGATGGCTTCGGGAAGGGAGAGTTTTGGCAGCAGCACGGCGGCGGTCCTGGCAATGGCGGGATCCGCCATAGGGCTGGGCAACATCTGGCGCTTCCCGTATATGGTGGGGAGCAACGGAGGCGCTGCGTACATCATAGTATATCTGCTGCTGGCCATATTCCTGTCGCTACCAATCCTACTTTCTGAGACTATAATCGGCCGCAGTACGGCTTCCAATACCTTTGGGGCGATGGAGAAACTGGCCCCGGGGACAAGATGGAAGTGGGTGGGCCTGCTGACAATAGTTTCGCCGCTCATAATCCTGTCTTATTACAGCGTGGTGGGAGGCTGGTCCATCGATTTCCTTTGGAGGAGCATAAGCCAGGGGTTTGGAGAGAGTTCACCGGCCCTGTTCGGAGGCTTCATCTCAAAGCCGTGGGGGCCGCTGGCTTGCCACACCCTTTTCCTGGGCCTTACGGCTGCGATCGTTATGGCGGGAGTGAAGTCCGGAATTGAGAAGTTCAACAACATCTCAATGCCGCTGCTGTTCGTGCTCATCATAATCATAATGGTCTATTCACTTACCCTCCCTGGTGCGCGCGAGGGGGTGGAGTACCTGGTGAAGCCTGATTTCAGCAAGCTGACGCCATCGGCCATAGCCTCCGCAATGGGGCAGAGTTTCTTCTCGCTGTCGCTGGGCGTGGGTACAATCCTGACGTATTCCTCCTATATGAAGAAGGATGCCGATATCCTGGCCTCCGGCTTCGGGACGGCGGCGTTCGACCTGCTGTTCGCCCTCATAGCCGGCTTTGCCATAATGCCCGCGGTGTTCGCCGCAGGCATTGAGCCGGGAGCCGGCCCCGGGCTCATTTTCGAAACCCTGCCGTATATTTTCGGGACGATGGTGTCTTCCTGGGCGGCGCTGGGACGCATCGTTTCCATCCTGTTCTTCCTGACCATAGTGGTGGCGGCGCTCACTTCTTCAATTTCAATGTTCGAGGTGGGAGCGGCGTATCTGGTGGAGGAGCGCGGGATGAGCCGCCGCAAGGCCGTAGCGCTCATTTTCTGCGGAACCTGGCTGCTGGGAGCGCTGTGCTCGCTGTCTTTCGGCCCTCTGGCGGGCGTCAAGCTGTTCGGAGATACCATTTTCAATTTCTGCGACAAGCTCACCTCCAACTTCCTGATGAGCTTCGGCAGTATGCTGTTCGTGATATTCGTAGGCTGGAAGATGAAGAAGTCCGCCGTGCGCGAGGAAATCACAAACGGCGGAGAACTGAAATTCAGCTCCAAGTTATTCGGAGTCGTCTACTTCTTTATCAGGTATATAGCCCCGGTGGCAATCCTGGCCATATTCATCACAAACCTTCTGGGCTAGAGGCCAAGTTCCCCTTTCATCTTACGGAGCAGGTCAAAGGCCTGCATAGGGGTCATATTGTTGAGGTCCGCGTCTTTAAGGTAGTCGCGTATCGCTGACAGGGTGGGATCGTCAAGTTGGAAGAAAGAAAGCTGTACGGCGCCGTCTTCTACGGTGCCGGCTTTTGTTTTCTGGGGGGAGCGCAGCACCTGCGGGACTTCGCCCTTTTCAAGGGCGTCCAGGGTGCGCTGCGCGCTCTCCACTATCTCCGCCGGCATTCCGGCCATCCTGGCCACGTGGATACCAAAGCTGTGGGCCACGCCGCCTTCGCGCAGTTTGCGCAGGAAGATTATGTCCTTGCCGGATTCCTTGACGGCAATGTGGAAATTCTTGACCCTCTTGTATTGGTTTTCAAGGTCGTTGAGCTCGTGGTAGTGGGTTGCAAAGAGGCATTTTGCGCCGTTGCCCCTCTCGTGGAGGTATTCCACGAGGGCACGGGCTATGGACATTCCGTCGTAGGTGGATGTGCCGCGGCCAATCTCGTCCAGGAGCACAAGGGAACGCTGGGAGAGATTGTGCATAATCATTGATGTCTCCAGCATTTCCACCATAAAGGTGGATTCTCCGCGGGAAATGTTGTCCGAAGCGCCAACTCGCGTGAAAATCTTGTCGATATAGCCAATTTTAGCGCTTTTGGCGGGCACGAAGCTGCCTGCCTGGGCCATCAGTACCGTAAGGGCCGTCTGGCGCAGGAGGGCCGATTTTCCGGCCATATTGGGACCTGTCAGGATTATTATCTGGCGGGTCTTGCTGTCCAGCATTATGTCGTTGGGGACGTATTCCTCCCCGGCTGGCATAAGGGTCTCTATAACCGGATGGCGGCCTTGTTTTATGTCCAGGGTCAGGCTCTTGTCCAGGACGGGACGGCAGTAGTCCTGCTCCGCGGCAAGTTCAGCAAATCCGGAAAGGACGTCCAGTTTGGACAGGATGCGGCAGTTGGCCTGGATCTGAGGGATGTGCTTCTGGATAAGGGATATCAGGTCCGCATATATCTTGGCTTCCAGGGCGTAAATTTTCTCTTCAGCCCCGAAAATCTTTGCCTCGTATTCCTTAAGTTCCTCCGTGATGTAGCGTTCAGCGCTTACAAGGGTCTGTTTGCGTACCCACTCCGGCGGCACCTTGTCCTTGAAGGTGTTGCGCACTTCAAGGTAATAGCCGAAGACGTTGTTGTAGTCTATCTTCAGTGAAGGGATGCCGGTGCGCTGACTTTCCCTCTGTTGCATTTCCTGCAGGTATTCGCGGCTGTTGAAGAAGATGGCGCGGAGGTCGTCCAGTTCGGGGTCCACGCCCGCGGCGATGACTTCTCCCTTGCCTATTGCAACGGCGGGATTTTCCTTGACTATGCGACGGATCTCCGCGAGTAGCCCTGCGGCGGGGTCCAGCCCGCCGACAAGCCTGTCAAGCGCGGCGCAGCCCTTGTCGCGGCACATTTCCGCGATTGGGGCGCCCTGCGCCAGGCTGCGAGCAAGCTGCACGGTCTCGCGGGGGCTTATTCTCCCCGCGGCCGCCCTTGAAAGTATCCTTTCAAGGTCTCCCACGTTGTTCATATAGCCCTGGAGCCGTGCCAGCTCCTCCGGCCTCTGGAGGAAATATTCTATGATGTCGTATCGGCTTTCAAGTTCCTTGAGGTCCAGCAGGGGCATTGCCAGCCAGGTACGCAGCAGGCGCGATCCCATAGGGGAGCAGCACCTGTCCATCACGTCAACCAGGGCGGTTCCCTCGCCTCCTGCGGCGGCGTTGAACACCTCCAGGTTGCGCAGCGTGAACTTGTCCATCCACACATAGGAATTGCGGTCTATGCGGGAGATGGAGCATATGTTGCGCAGGCCGCTGTGGTGCGTCTGCTCCAGGTAGACCAGCAGGGCGCCGGCGCTGCATACGCCCAGCGGGGCGTTGGCTACGCCAAAGCCCTTGAGGCTCCTTACCCCAAACTGCTTGCAGAGCTTCTGCTCCGACGCTTCATATACGAAGGCCCATTCGTCAAGTGAGGTGGTGTAGAAATCCCCGAAGCGCTCCTTGAAGCCTTTCTCGTATCCGTGCTGCACTATGACTTCCTTGGGGTTTAGGCTGGCGAGCAGGGTGGATGCGTAGTCAAGGCTTCCCTGCGCCACCTGGAAGGATCCCGTGGATACATCCAGGAAGGCTATTCCGCAGTCGTTCCCCTCAAAGGTGAGTCCTGCAAGGTAGTTGTTCTGCTTTTGCTCAAGGAGGCCGTCGTCAAAGGCAATTCCAGGGGTGATTATTTCCGTCACTCCCCTCTTGACAAGTTTCTTGGCTTTGGACGGGTCTTCCAGCTGGTCGCAGACGGCGGCCTTGTAGCCGGCCCTGACCAGCTTGGGAAGGTAAACGTTGAGCGCGTGGTGGGGGAAACCGGCCATTGGAGTGTCGCTGTCGCCATTGCTCCTTTTGGTCAGGACAATGCCAAGGACCTTGCTTATTGTGATGGCGTCGTCGCTGTAGCATTCATAAAAATCCCCGACTCTGTACAGCAGTATAGTGTCAGGATACTGGGCCTTAATGCCAAAGTATTGTTTAAGAAGTGGAGTGTCCTCGGCTCGCTTTCCCATATAACGCAAATTTAACTAAATTTGCACAAGTATGGATGTAAGGGCTAAAAAATCATTGGGTCAGCATTTCCTCACGGACCAGGGCGCGGCAAGGGGCATAGTGGCCGCCCTGAGCGCGGACTCCCCCGTGCGAAACGTACTGGAAATAGGCCCCGGAACGGGCGTGCTGACACGCTATCTCATAGAGAGGCCGGACATAGACCTCAAGATGGTGGAAATAGATGCGGAATCAGTGGAATATCTGCTTACACACCTGCCGGGAATGCAGGGAAAACTGTTCCTGGCGGACTTCCTGCGCATATCTCCGGACAATCTTTTCTCCGGCGATTTCCGTGTCATAGGCAACTTCCCTTACAACATTTCATCCCAGATATTCTTCAAGATCCTGGATAACAAGGACAGGATTCCGGAAGTGGTGTGTATGGTCCAGAAAGAAGTGGCGGACCGCATTGCAATAGGCCCCGGAACCAAGGTTTACGGCATCCTCTCCGTGCTTCTCCAGGCCTGGTACGACATTGAGTACGTGATGACCGTGGGTCCCGGCGCTTTCCTGCCCCCGCCAAAGGTGCAGTCCGCAGTCATCCGTCTCACCCGCAACTCCCGCACGGAACTAGGCTGTGACGAAAGGCTGTTCCGACAGGTGGTCAAAACCGCCTTCAACCAGCGCCGCAAGACCCTCCGGAACGCGCTCAAGCCCCTCATTGCTGAAGGGCTTGATACGAGCGATCCCATATTTGACCTGCGTGCGGAGAGGCTGGGAGTTGAAGACTTCGTCCGCCTTACCGGGATGCTGTCAATTGGGTGATTCCGTTGTGTCGCTGGTAATATATCCGTAATAAGTCATCTGAGACCTGTTGAGAGGGCTGCAAATAAGTGTTGCGGTCCTGTCCGTCCATACGGAGAGAATCACCTCGCAGGGGCTGTTTCCGCTCTTGGCCGTGAATTTCATTACGTACAGGCCTTCTCCGGCTACCCTTGACTTGTCCGTCTCAATTTCTACCGGAACCTTGTCAAAGACAATTCCGGAATCGCCTTCGGTGCCATAGGCTGAGGCGCTGCTGCCGGAGCCGTAATAAGGCAGCCTGGCGGAAACTACGCTGTTGACGACTACCATACGGGCTCCCGTGGCGTTTACCACGGACCCTCCGGTTGCAACAGCGCGAGTGATTTCAATGGTGAACGATTTCTGGTTGATCACTTCCATCACGGCTGTGGCAATCAGCGGATCCACGCCCACCTGCTTCACGTTGGAGCACTGGGTGAAAAGGCCCAGGACAATGGCTAGGAATGGGATGTAAAAAACTCTTTTCATATGCAGTGGGATTAGTTTACGGTAGTATCTCTGCAATCCTGCCGGCAAGGGTTATGAAGGCCACTCCGTCAGGGGATGATCCCAGGGCAGCGGGCTCTCCGGCATCTCCGCTTTCGCGGATTCCCTGTACCAGCGGAATCTGTCCCAGCAGTTCAAGTCCAAGTTCCTTGGCCATCTTGACGCCTCCGTCCTTGCCAAAGATGTAGTACTTGTTGTCCGGGAGTTCCTCAGGGGTGAACCAGGCCATATTCTCCACAAGGCCGAACACCGGTTTCTCCACGCCCTGGGTCTGGAACATATTCACACCCTTGAGCACGTCGGACAGGGCAACCTGCTGGGGAGTGGTTACTATTATGGCCCCCTCCAGAGGAATATCCCTTACAAGGCTTATGTGGATGTCGCCGGTTCCCGGAGGCATATCTACCAGCAGGTAGTCAAGATTGTCCCATTTTACCTGCAGTATCATCTGCTTGAGGGCGCCGCTGGCCATAGGGCCCCTCCAAATCAGGGCCTGTTCAGGCTTGGCAAAATAGCCAATGGACATCCATTTTACGCCGTATTTCTCAATTGGCACGAACCACTGCCTTGCCTCCTCGCCGTCCTGTCCCCTGGTCTCCACCACTTCCGGGCTTGCCCCCTGGGTTCCAGTCATAACGGGGATGGATGGGCCGTAGACGTCGGCGTCCGCAAGGCCCACCTTGAAGCCCATCCGCGCAAGCGCCACGGCCAGGTTCACGGCCACGGTGGACTTGCCCACGCCTCCCTTTCCGGAGGCTACTCCAATGATGTGGCGTACGCCCGCCAGGCCCTGGTCGTCAAGTTCAAGGGGCTTCTTGTGCGGAGCCTCTTCCTTGACCACGGTCTTCACGTTTATCTGGGTGTCCTTGGGGAGATTGCGGATGAGCGCTGCGCGTACGGCTCCGCCAAGATAGTCCGCAAGAGGGTCCTTACGGCCGGTGAATGCAAGGGTTACGGAAACCATTCCGGTTCCGGTTTCAATGCTGTCAACCATACCAAGGTCCACTACGCTGCGGTCTCCCTTGCCTGGATGGCGGACTTCATTGAGGATATTGAGTATTTCCTGTTCTGTCATAGTTATTTTACAAGTTTCATTTCGTCAAGCAGGTATCCGGCGCCGCCAAATTTGTCCAGCATAAGGAGCACGTAGCGGATGTCCACGTTGATGCACCTCTGCAGGTTGGGCTCGAATATAACGTCTCCGCTCATCGCCTCCCAGTTGCCGTCAAATGCAAGGCCTATGAGTTCTCCGTTGGCGTTAAGCACCGGGCTTCCGGAGTTTCCTCCGGTAATGTCGTTATTGGTAAGGAAGCAGGTTACCAGTTCTCCGTCTTCGTTGGCGTACTGGCCGTAATCCTTGTTCTGGTATATTTCCTTGAGCTTTGCAGGAACCCTGAACTCATAGTTGTCCGGGTCTTCCTTCTCCATCACGCCCTTAAGGGTTGTGTAATGCTTGTAAAGCACTCCGTCCTTTGGTGAATATGACTTGACTGTGCCGTAGGAGAGGCGGCAGGTGCTGTTGGCGTCAGGGTACAGGGGCTGGCCTTTGGTCCATTCCATCTGGCCGGCGGTGTAGGCCTTGGTAGCCTCCGCAAGCTTCTCGTCATCGGCTTCCATTATCTCCATTTTTTGGAGAGCCACGTCGCGTATGGCGGCGTAGAGGAGCCTTGCGGGGTCGCCGCGCAGGTCGCGGCCTTCCGCCACGGCCTGTTTGTATTTCTCTTCGGATACAAATACGCTGTTGTTGAAAAGATAGTCAAGGTACTGCTCGGTAAGGTCTATGGCAATCTCGTCGCCGGGCTTTACGTTCTTCTTGTAGAAGTCCACAAGGGCGCTGGCCTCCTTGCGGTCCAGTTCAACATTGTAGTTCTTGAAGTCCGGATTCTGAGAGACGGAATTGGTGACAGCCTCAATCCTGTATATGGATTCCGTGAGCAGGGTATAGGCCAGTTTGGCCTCCTGGGCGTTCAGGACGCACTGGTCAATGGTCTTGATGGCGTCTCCGTACTTCTTTACACGGCTTCTCTTGGCGTTGACCCATTCCATAAAGTCCGCCTCTTTCTGAAGCTCGCGCTCAATGACGCCCAGGTTGGCGAACGCCTCCCTCTCTCCCTGCCATTTCTTCCAGCCGTTGGAAGAGCTTGCATATTTGCTGGCGTACTGGAGGTTGACCACGGGATCTGCCATACGTGCTTCCCACATTACGTCCTGCCTTACGGTGCGGGCGTCAATGCGAACGTCATTGGTCTTGAGCATATCCTGCAGCTGGGTTGCGGTCATAAACCTCTGTGTGCTTCCCGGATAACCCATAATCATTGCAAAGTCTCCGTCCTTGACACCCTTGAGGGAAATCTTGAGCGATGCCTTGGGGGTGAGAGGCTTGTTTGCAGGGGAATACTCGGCCGGCTCGTTGTCCGGACCTGCGTAAACCCTGAACATTGAGAAGTCGCAGGTATGCCTTGGCCACATCCAGTTGTCAGTGTCGCCGCCGAACTTTCCGGAAGATGCCGGCGGAGCGCCCACAAAGCGCACGTCGCGGTAAGTCTTGTATATGATCAGGTAATAAACGTTGTCATCGTAAAAACTGGTGATTACCGCGGTGCAGTTGGGATTGTCCGCCTTGGCCTGGTCCACCAGCGCCTTGATGCCGGCTTCCTGCTGCTCCGGCTTCTTCTTTTCCAGTTTCTGGATTTGGGCGGTGACGTCAGTCATACTCTGAAGGAAACGCACTGTAAGGCCCGGAACAGGAAGCTCCTGGTTGCGGGTCATAGCCCAGTAACCGTCCTCCAGGTAGTTGTGCTCCGGGGAAGAGAGACCCTGGATGCTGGAGTAGCCGCAGTGGTGGTTGGTAACCAGGAGGCCCTCGTCAGAGATGATCTCTGCGGTACAGCCTCCTCCAAACTGTACTATTGCGTCCTTGATGGAAGGTGCGTTGGTGCTGTAAATCTGTTCCGGAGAGAGCAGGCAGCCAAGGTCCTGGAGGGCCTGCGCGTTCATCTGCCTCAGGAGAGGAAGCATCCACATACCTTCGTCCGCGAAGGCGGAGGTGCAGAGCAGCAGCAACGCCGCTGCAAAAGCGGTAAATCTTTTCATTTTAAAAAAGCGTTAATTCTAATTCTTTAGGATGGAAACTCTTCCGGTGGTGCTCCGTGTACCCGTGTTCCTTCACGGCACGGATGTGCTCCGCCGTAGGATATCCCATATTCCGGTCCCATCCGTACTGGGGATAATCCTGTGCGAGGTTTTTCATATAGTCGTCTCTGTAGGTCTTGGCCAGCACGGACGCTGCCGCAATGCTGGCATAGGTGCCGTCGCCGTGCACAACCGTCTGGTACGGATATCCGCCGAAGGGCTTGAACCGGTTGCCGTCAATGAGCAGGAATTCCGGCTTTACGGCAAGTTTGGCCACGGCCCTCTGCATACCCGCTATGGATGCGTTGAGGATGTTTATGCTGTCAATCTCCTCAACGCTCACCATTTCCACCGCCCAGCTGACCGCCTCCTTTTGGATCACTTCCCTGAGCTGCTCCCTATGGGCGGGAGTCATCTTCTTGGAATCGTCCAGAAGGGGATGGAAGAAGTCCGGCGGCAGTATGACGGCCGCGGCAAAGACAGGCCCCGCGATGGGGCCCCTTCCGGCCTCGTCGCAGCCTGCCTCCAGGACACCCGGAGTCTTGCAGCTCAATAACTGTACTTTGCGCGGCATTGCTACGCAAAGTTAAGCAATTATTTTTGCAGTAACGCTATAATGGAATCCTTGGATTTGAGGGATTCCTGAAGAGAATCAACCAGCTTCTTCAAAAGGGCTATTGTGTCGTCTTTCTCCCTGATTCGGGCTTCGTAGTCTTCTTGCAGGCGACGGTACTTCTCGTCGAAATCCATCTTGGCTTCACCAAGCTTGTATTCTGCGTTTTCAACGGGTTCGTACCCCAGGACAAGTTTTTCGATAGTCGTGTCGGTCAGTTCGGCAATTTTTTGAAGTTTTTCGTTGAAGATTCTCGTATCTCCGTTTTCTATGCCAATGTAGGCATTTCGGGAAATACCTATCTGGTCAGCAATCTCTTTCTGGGAAAGTTTGCTCTGCTTTCGATAGGCCTTGATACGTTGTTTTACAGTTTTTTCATCCATAGTTAAAGTTTTGTTTAACAAATATACAATAAAAATGATAAGAAAACGGGTGTTTTTACTGATAATAATTTAAAAAAAAGGTTAATCCAAGTTTAGACCTCTCAGTTTAGTAAAGAAATGCTTGGCAATTCAACACAAATGCTACAGTTTTGCTAAAAATATTTAGGATATGATTACCCTGTTGTCTTCCTACGCCGTCTTCTGGGAATTGTTGGACAAGTTGGAAATCTATAAGGACTGCAATCTGGATTTCCAAACCGTATGCGATTATATGGGCGCTGACGCCTCCCGTCTTGACGCCTTGCTGCTTGAAGAGACCGGATTTTCCGGCCAGGATATTCTTTCAAGGTTCAGAGCCCTTGATAATTATAGGAATAATGCCTAAATTTGTCCCCCTATGTCAAAATAGGAAATAACCAGATTAATCATAATCAAAATATATTAACAAAATGAAAGAATATTCAACCAAAGACATCCGCAACGTGGTATTGCTTGGAAGCACCAAATCCGGCAAGACCACGTTTGCGGAGGCTATGCTTTACGAGGGTAAAGTAATTGACAGAAGGGGAACAATCGAGGACAAAAACACTTTGTCAGACTATGAGGAACTTGAGAAACTCAACCAGAGGTCAATCTACGGCACCCCTCTTTACGCCCAGCTGGACGGAAAGAAACTCAACTTCATTGACGCCCCGGGTTCTGACGACTTCATCGGAGGCGCTTACTCCGGATTCAAGGTTTGCGAGAGCGGTGTCCTTCTGATCAACGCCCAGCAGGGTGTGGAGGTTGGAACCGAGGCTTTCGTACGCCGCGCAGAGGCCGCAAAGCTCCCTATGGTAATCGCCGTGAACCAGCTTGACACTGAGAAGGCTGACTGGGACAACATCCAGAACTCAATGAAGGAGGCTCTTGGAGCAAAGTTTATCAACCTCCAGTTCCCTGTGAACGCAGGCCCTTCATTTGACGGCGTCATCGACGTCCAGCTTATGAAGTACATCCACTTCAAGGACGCCAACGGAAACTTTGAACTTCTTGACATCCCTGCAGAGTTCCAGGACAAGGCTGACGAGTACCGCGAGGCCCTGGTAGAGAAGGCTGCAGAGTTCGACGAGGCCCTTATGGAGAAGTTCTTCGACGCAGGAGAGCTCACCGAGGATGAGATCAACCAGGGTCTCAACATCGGAATCGACAACGGAGAGGTTTATCCTGTATTCTGCATCTGCGGAAAGAAGGATATGGGTGTAAGAAGGCTTATGGAGTTCATCCTGAACGTAATGCCTGCACCTAAGGTAAAGGAGGACGGTCCCGCTTCCCTGTTCATCTACAAGAACAACGTAGAGCAGCACCTGGGAGAGGTTTCCTTCTTCAAGGTAATGAGCGGCAACATCACCGCCGGTATTGACCTTGAGGATCCTGCAAGCGGCAACAAGGAGCGCCTTTCTGCAATCTATGCAGTTGCCGGACTCAAGAAAGAGGCAGTTACCGTGCTTCACGCCGGAGACTTCGGCTGCGCCGTTAAGCTTAAGAACGGAAAGTGCAACACCACCCTTTCAGTTCCCAACTCAGGAATCGTTTACGACAAGATCGAGTTCCCCGCACCCAAGTACCGCTGCGCCATCAAGGCTAAGGTTCAGCAGGACGAGCAGAAACTTGGCGAGGCCCTCAAGAAGATCAGCGCAGAGGATCCTACCTGCATAGTTGAATATTCAAAGGAACTCCGCCAGACCATCCTCAGCGGAAACGGAGAGCAGCACATCAATATTGTAAAGTGGCTCATCAACAATGAGTACAAGCTGGACGTAGAGCTCTTCGCTCCAAAGGTTCCTTACCGTGAGACCATCACCAAGGTGGCTACCGCACAGTACCGCCATAAGAAGCAGTCCGGCGGCGCCGGCCAGTTCGGAGAGGTTCACCTGCTCGTTTGCCCTGCAGAGGGAGAACTCAATACCAAGTTCAAGATTGACGGAAAGGAGACTCAGCTCAACATCAAGACCCAGGACATCTCTGAGATGGAGTGGGGCGGAAAGCTGGAGTTCTACAACTGCGTAGTCGGTGGAGCCATCGACCTTGGCTTTATGCCTGCCATCCTCAAGGGTATCAAGGAGAAGATGACCGAAGGCCCTCTCACCGGATCATACGCCCGCGACATCCGCGTATTCGTATATGACGGTAAGATGCACCCGGTAGACTCCAAGGAAATCGCCTTCATCATTGCAGGACGCAACGCCTTCAAGGAGGCCTTCCGCAACGCTGGTCCTAAGAT
>CACWLD010000018.1:24432-76529 GCA_902761655.1 uncultured Bacteroidia bacterium
GCCGTTATGAGCGACCTTCAGAACCGCCGCGGAATGCTTGGCGATATGGGCGCAGACAAGGGATTCGCAATCCTCAAGGCAAGGGTTCCTCTGGCAGAGCTTTACCGTTATTCAACAACCCTGAGTTCTATTACCGCAGGTTCCGCAACCTTCTCAATGGAGTTTGCAGACTACCAGCCTGTACCTGGCGACGTTCAGGCCAAGCTTCTTGAGGCTTACGCAGCAGAAGAGCAGGACGAGGACTAGTCTATGTACAGAACGCATACGTGCGGAGAACTCCGCATTTGCAATGTTGGGCAGAAAGTCACCCTGGCAGGATGGGTACAGAAAGTACGCAGCCTCGGCGGGATGACTTTCGCCGATTTAAGGGACCGCTACGGCATCACCCAGCTGTTGCTTGACAGCCCCGGAGACCTTGGACGCGAGTACGTGATCCAGGTTACCGGACAGGTTGTGGAGCGCCAGAGCAAGAACCCTAAGATCCCCACCGGAGACATCGAGATCAAGGTAGAGACCCTTAAGATCCTCAACAAGGCTTCCGTTCCTCCTTTCACAATTGAGGAGGAGAGCGACGGAGGCGAGGACCTGAGGGCCAGATACAGGTATCTGGACCTGAGGCGTCCGCCCCTCCAGAGAGCTCTCGCACTCAGGCACCGCATAGGCCAGGAAGTGCGCAAGTATCTTGACGCACAGGGATTTATGGAGATAGAGACCCCGTATCTCATAAAGTCCACCCCGGAAGGAGCGCGTGACTTTGTGGTTCCTTCAAGGATGAACAAGGGTCAGTTCTATGCCCTGCCCCAGTCTCCTCAGACCTTCAAGCAGCTGCTTATGGTTGCCGGCTATGACCGCTACTTCCAGATAGTCCGCTGCTTCCGTGACGAGGACCTCCGCGCAGACCGCCAGCCGGAATTCACCCAGATAGACTGCGAGATGTCTTTCGTTGAGCAGGAGGATGTGCTGAATACCTTCGAGGGTATGATGCGCACCCTGTTCAAGAACGTCCTGAACGTGGATATCCCCAATCCGCTTCCGCGGATGATCTGGTACGACGCTATGGACAACTACGGCTCTGACAAGCCGGACATCCGCTTCGGGATGACCATCCACGAGATATCAGACCTTGTTAAAGGCTTTGGATTTGGCGTGTTCGACGGCAGCGAGTACATTGGCGCCATTTCCGTTCCAGGAGGTGCAGAGTACACCCGCAAGCAGATTGACGAACTCACAGAATGGGTAAAAAGGCCTCAGGTTGGTGCCAAGGGTCTTGTATATATCAGGCTCAACGCGGACGGCAGCATCAAGTCTTCCGTTGACAAATTCTATTCACCGGAGCAGTTGGCAAAGGTGGCAGAGAGGTGCGGAGCACAGCAGGGAGACATTGTCCTTGCCCTTTGCGGCCCCAGGAGAAAGACGCAGACGCAGCTTGGCGTCCTGCGTCTTGAGATGGGCGCCAGGCTGGGCAAGAGGGATCCGGGCGTATTCGCTCCGCTGTGGGTGGTAGACTTCCCTCTCCTTGAGTGGGACGACGAGACCCAGCGCTTCTACGCTATGCACCATCCGTTCACCGCGCCAAAGCCGGAGCACGAACAGTGGTTCTACTCTGACAGGAAAGAGGACCTTGAGAGGGTTTGCGCCAACGCGTATGACTTTGTCCTCAATGGAACCGAGCTTGGAGGAGGATCCATCCGTATCCACGACGCAGAAATGCAGAGCCGTATGTTCCAGGTGCTTGGCATCTCAAAGGAAGATGCGGAGCTCAAGTTCGGGTTCATCATCAACGCCTTCAAGTTCGGGGCTCCGCCTCACGGCGGCCTCGCGTTCGGATTCGACCGCGTGTGCGCCTTGTTCGGCGGGCAGGAGACCATCAGGGACTTCATCGCATTCCCCAAGAACAACCAGGGACGTGACGTTATGATAGATTCTCCTTCTGAGATTGACCAGACCCAGCTTGACGAACTGCAGATAGATATCCGTAAAGAGTAAATTGATTACAAAGACTGATATTTACGATTTAAGCACGCAGAACACTTTTGGAATGAAGGTGTCCTGCGCTTGCTTTATACAATATGACAAGGCCGAGGACCTGAACGACCTGGACTTCCAGGCCCTGCCTCAGCCGGTGCTTCACATTGGCTCCGCCAGCAACCTGCTTTTCACCGGGGATTTCAAGGGCACCGTGCTTCACTCCGCCATCAAGTACATCAAGTACATCGATATGGGCCTGAGCGAGGTGCTGGTGGCCGTGGGAGCAGGTGTCCTGTTCGACGACTTCGTCGCACAGACCTGCGGCCACGGCCTCTGGGGTGCGGAGAACCTCTCCCTTATCCCGGGAGAGACCGGCGCCGCCGCCGTGCAGAACATAGGAGCCTACGGCGTAGAGGTCAAGGACATCATATCCGGCGTTGTCTGCTACGATACCCAGACCCGTACCAAATGTACTTTCAAGGTGGGCGATTGCAATTACGACTACCGCACCTCCCGCTTCAAGGAAGCCCCGGACAAGGGCCGCTACATTGTCACCAGCGTCCTTTTCCGCCTCACCCGCACATATTCCCCAAAACTGGAGTACAAGGGCATCAAGGAGGCTCTGGGAGGCAAGGAACCCAAGACTCCGCAGGAAGTCAGGGATGCGGTTATCAAGATCCGTATGGAGAAGCTTCCGGACCCCAAGGTTATGGGAAGCGCCGGCAGTTTCTTCCGCAATCCTATAGTGAGCAGGGAGAAATTCCAGGATATTGAGCGCATTGCAAAACTCCGAAACGGGGACGATTACCAGGTGCCGCATTATGACCTTGACGCCGCACGCGTGAAGGTTCCCGCGGCCTGGATGATAGACCAGTGCGGCTTCAAGGGAATGCGCCGCGGCAACGCCGCAGTGCACCACGCGCAGCCCCTTGTGCTGGTAAATTATACCGGAAATGCCACTCCGGACGAAATTTTGGAGCTTGAAGGGCTAATAGTGTCAGAAGTTTATGATAAATTTGGGGTAGAATTAATCCCGGAAGTAGAGCATATATGAGCAAGTTCATAGTAGAAGGCGGTCACAGCCTAAGCGGGGAGATACGTCCGCAGGGAGCCAAGAACGAGGCATTGGAAGTTATCAGCGCCGTGCTGCTTACCAAGAGCGAGGTGCGCATATCCAACGTCCCGGAAATCCTTGACGTAAAGAACCTCATAGCCCTGCTCCAGGGTATGGGCGTAAAGGTGGAGAGGCTCTCCCGCGGGGAGTATTCCTTCTGCGCCAAAGACATCGACCCTTCGTACATCCGCAGCGCTGACTTCGTAAGCGCCTGCGCCCGCCTCAGGGGTTCCGTGATGGTGGTAGGTCCGCTCCTTGCCCGCTTTGGCAGCGCGTATTTCGCCAAGCCGGGCGGCGACAAGATTGGCCGCCGCCGCGTGGATACCCACATTGACGGCTTCTGCAAGCTGGGAGCCGCCCTTACTTACGAGCACGAGAAACGCGCCTTCCTCCTTGAAGCGCCCCAGGGCCTCAAGGGCTGCTATATGCTTCTGGACGAAGCCTCCGTCACCGGTACCGCCAACATTGTAATGGCCAGCGTCCTGGCGGAAGGCGAGACCACAATCTACAACGCCGCCTGCGAGCCTTACGTCCAGCAGCTTTGCCGCCTGCTCACTGCAATGGGTGCCAAGATCCAGGGCATAGGCTCCAACCTGCTCACCATAACAGGAGTAAAGGAGCTGGGCGGCGCAAGCCACACCATCCTTCCGGATATGATCGAGGTGGGCAGTTTCATTGGCCTTGCCGCCATCACCAGTTCCACCCTCACCATCAAGGACGTTTCAATGAAGGACCTGGGAATAATCCCGGAGAGCTTCCGCCGTATGGGCGTCAAGGTGGAGCAGAAAGGGAACGACATAGTGGTTCCCAAGCAGGACAGTTATGAGATTGAATCCTTTGTGGACGGTTCCATAATGACCATTTCCGATGCGCCGTGGCCGGGTCTCACCCCTGACCTCCTCAGTGTAATGCTGGTTGTGGCCACCCAATGCAAGGGAAGCGTCCTCATACACCAGAAGATGTTCGAATCAAGGCTGTTCTTCGTGGACAAGCTTATAGATATGGGCGCCCAGATTATCCTCTGCGACCCTCACCGCGCCGTGGTCATAGGCCACGACCACGCCATCAAGCTGAGGGCGAACAGGATGACATCCCCGGATATCCGCGCGGGTATCGCAATGCTCCTTGCCGCGATGAGCGCCAAGGGCGTCTCCCAGATTGAGAACATCGAGCAGATAGACCGCGGTTACGAGAACATAGAGGAGCGCCTCAACGCGCTCGGAGCAAATATTGTCAGAGAATAAACCAAATAGTAGTGTGTTATGGAAAAGATCAAAGTTGCCATCGTTGGTTACGGTAATATCGGAAAATACTCCCTGGACGCAGTCCTGGCGGCATCCGATATGGAATGTGTAGGTGTTGTCCGCCGCAGCGGAAATGCCGGAGAATACAGGGAACTGCAGGATTTCAAAGTGGTTTCCGACATCAGGGACCTTGGAAAGGTTGACGTGGCCATCCTTGCCACCCCTTCAAGGAGCGTTAAGGAAAATGCTGAAAAATACCTCAAGATGGGTATCAGCACAGTTGACAGTTTTGACATCCACAGCCAGATATGGGACCTCCGCAAGGATCTTGACCCCATTGCCAAGGAAGGCAATGCCGTGAGCATCATATCAGCCGGATGGGATCCGGGCAGCGATTCAGTTGTCCGCGCCCTTATGGAGGCGCTTGCGCCAAAGGGAATCTCCTATACCAACTTCGGCCCCGGAAGGTCAATGGGACACTCCGTAGTTGCAAAGAGCAAGGAAGGCGTGGTTGACGCCCTCAGCCTCACCATCCCAAAGGGAACCGGACTGCACCGCCGTATGGTATATGTGCAGCTTGAGGAAGGCGCTGATTTCGACCAGGTTACGGCCGATATCCTTGCCGACCCGTACTTCAGCTCAGACGAGACCCACGTGATAAGGGTGGGCAGCATAGATGACATCAACGATGTAGGACACGGCGTTGCAATGGCCCGCAAAGGCGTTTCCGGAAAGACCCATAACCAGCTTTTCAAGTTCAGTATGAAGATAAACAACCCGGCTCTCACTGGACAGGTGCTTGTTTCCTGCGCCCGCGCCGCGGTTAAACAAAAACCGGGATGCTATACTATGATAGAAATCCCGGTAATAGACTTGTTGGAGGGAGAACCCGAGGAACTTATCAAACGCCTTGTATAATCTCCGCCATAAGGTCAACAGTGCTTTGTGAGGCTTCCACCAACGGGAGCCTCATTTCATTTGAGCACAGGCCCATAAGGTTCAGCGCGGCCTTTGCGGGGATGGGGCTTGATTCCACGAAGCAGGCCTTGTAGAGCGGTTTGAGGGCTTTGTCAACCTCGCGCGCCTGTTCCCATTTGCCGTCAAGGGCAAGGGAGGTCATCTTGCTGACCCTTGCAGGATCTACGTTGGAAGCAACGGAAATGACGCCAACGGCGCCCTTTTCCATTATTTCCAGGGTGATGTCATCGTCTCCGCTTATCACGGAGAATCCCTCAGGGGCGTCCTTGAGGATGGCTGCCACCTGGTCCACTTTTCCCGAGGCCTCTTTTGTGGCAATGACGCCGGGCACTTCACGCGCGATGCGCAGGCAGGTTTCCGCCTGCATATTCGCGCCCGTGCGCCCGGGTACGTTATATAGTACTATGGGTTTGTCCGCGGCTTCGGCAATTGCCTTGAAGTAGCGGTACATCCCTTCCTGCGTGGGCTTGTTGTAGTAGGGCACCACTACAAGCCACGCATCGGCCCCGTAAGGGGCAAGAAGTTCCATATTTGCAATTGTTCCCGGAACGCTGTTGGTGCCGCATCCCACAAGGACGGGCAGCCCGGCGGCGTGTTCGCGGGTAATCTGCAGGAGGCGGATCTTTTCATCGGCGCTCAGGGTGGGGGTTTCTCCCGTAGTGGCCAGGGCCACAAGGAAGTTCACCCCGGCTGCTACCTGGCGGTCCACCAGGGCGGCATAGGCATCATAGTCCACTTTGCCGCCGCGGAAAGGCGTCACTAACGCGGTTCCGCAACCATAGAACAGCGGCTTGGGTGTCATAATATGAGTTCCTTGAATTCGTGGACGCCGCGTATTTCCTCTGTGAGCATTGCCGCATAGACGGCTCCCACGGCGAATCCTTCCCTTGAGAAGGCCTCGTGGGTGAATGTGAGCTTGTCAACCGCAGAAGTGAGGGTCAACGTGTGGATTCCGGCAACTTCGCCTTCGCGCTTGGAAGTGATCTGGACCTCGTCGTCCAGGGAGTCCTTTACCAGCGCTGCAAGGCTCTTGGCGGTGCCGCTGGGGGCGTCCAGCTTGTGGATGTGGTGGGTCTCCTCAATATGGGGCTCGTAACCGTGTCCCTTGAGGATGCTGGAGGCCCTGCTTACTGCAGCGAACAGGGCGTTGACTCCAATTGAGAAATTGGAGGCGTAGATCATTGTGGTGCCTTTCTGGTGGAAGTACCCTATGACCTCTTCCCTGATGTCTTCCCATCCGGTGGTACCCACTACAACCGCCTTGAAGTTGTCCGCAAGGAACTTGTAGTTGGCGCGGAAGGACTGGGGGAAGGTGAAGTCGATGCACACGCACTCCCTGGCCAGTTCAGGCGGGGTTGCGCATACGTCTTCCGTTGCTGCGGCAAGTTCTATTCCCTGGCGGGAAAGGACTTTTTCAATCATATGGCCCATTCGGCCGTAACCGCTGATCAATACTTTCATAATACACTACTTTAAAATGTCGTTCAAAATGCTGGAAGCGGCAACCCTTGCGCCCTCGCCGGCTCCCTGGATGACCAGGGGCGAAGGGTGGAAAGTGCTGCGCACTATGATGGCGTTGTCCGTGCCGTGCAGCCAGTATGCCGGATGGCTCTCGTCAACTGTCTGCACACGGATGGACGCCTTGTAGCCCAGAGGGCTGGAAGGGTCTTTCACGAGGGAAGCCACAAAGCGCTGGTTGCGGCCGAAGCGGGGTTCTGCCTTCTCCAGCTTTGCGTAGAAGTCCTCTACGCTTCCCTCAAAGAAGCTGCTGTCAAGGACGGGCTCTATTTCCACGTCTTTCTCCTCAAGGTGCACGCCCGCCTCCCTGGCAAGGATGATCAGCTTGCGCATAGCATCCCTTCCGCCCAGGTCCGTGCGGGGGTCCTTTTCCGTAAGGCCCTCTTTCTGGGCCTTGCGAAGGGTGTCAATGAAACTGTCCTTGGAACTGAATATGTAGTTGAGGGTGCAGGATACCACAGCCTCAATGCTTATTATCTCGTCGCTGGAGTTGGCGCTCATAGCGATGCTCTCCAGGAAAGGGAGCGCGGCGCCCACGGTGGTCTCGTAGCGGAGGAAGCAGCCGGACTGAAGGGCGGCTGTCTTCATTCGCGCGTAGTCCGCGTAGGGCACGGCAAGCGAGCGCCTGTTGGAGGATACTACGCTGATGCCTGCCTCCAGCAGGGCTTCGTACTGCTTGTAGATGGCCTCGCTGTCCGTGCAGTCCACGAATACCGCCTGATGCGGCTCAAGGCCGATGATTGCCTTGCAGAAGGCGTCGCCGGAGGCGTCCTGACCGCTGGCAAGGGCGTCGTCAACTTCCCACGGCATAAGCCCTCCCGGGCGGATGGCGTAGTGCGTGCTGTTGGACACGCCCGCAATGCGCAGCGTCTTGCCGCTGTTGTGCGTAACCGTCATAGAGGTGTCCCCTATCATCTTTACCAGGGCTTTGCCAACGGCACCGTAGCCGGCGATGAAAATGCGGCGGGTGCGGTTAGGCTCTAGTTCAAAGAACTCCCTGTGGAGGCCCTTGAGGGCCTCTTTCTGCTGGTCGAAAGGAACTTTAATGCCTATGAGGCCGTCCTGGAAGGAGATGTCGTCCCAGGTGATGCATCGGCGGTCAAGCACCCCGTTTATGCGGGTGCGGGCGCTGGCGGTGTCAATGTCACCGGCGGTTACCAGGTAAATGAAATCGTCTTTCCTGGCCAGGCCTATCCAGCCTTTGGCGTCCTTGAAGTCTCCAACCACGGTGCCGGGGTTGGAAGGGTCAAAGGTATTCTTGATTTCAATGGCAATTCCGGCCTCCTGGGCGGGTTTTACGGTAGGAGGGTAGAGAACCTTGGCTCCGTGCTCCGCAAGGCGCCAGGCGGCGTCGTAAGACAGCCTGGGGATGGTGCGGGCCTGGGGCAGGTCCTTGGGGTTGGTGGTCATTATGCCGGGCACGTCCGTCCACAGCTGGAGGCTTGAGGCTCCCACCGCCGCGGCGTAAAGCGCCGCGCTGTAGTCCGAGCCTCCGCGCCCCAGGGTGGTGACGCTTCCTTCTTTGTCCCGGGCAATGAAGCCCGGGGCCACGAAGACGCGCACCGCCCGCCTCTGCTCCACGGCGGAGGCGATGTTTGCGTACGTAGCCTTGACATCGTCCTTGATCACCAGCTTGCGGGAATCCAGCCACTGCACTTCAATGCCGTCGCAGGCAAGCTTGCGCGCTATTATCTTGGTGGAAAGAATCTCTCCGAAGGCCTCCGTGCACGGGGGACGCTGCTTTATCTGCTTGAAGATGTCCTCGCACTCCTTGAGCGCCTCATCCCTCTGGGCCCCTGTGAAAAGCCTGGTTATGATTTCCCTGTGTCGGTCTTCCAGTTCAGATATCCGGTCCGTGTAATGGACGGCGCCGGCGCCCACAAGCAGCAGCGAATCCGTGCAGCCGCTTATGGCGGAGCATACCAGGATCACGCGGTCCTTGCGGGCTGCGGCGCCCACAATGTCCAGGACCCTGGAGATATTTGTAGCGGTGGCAATTGAAGTGCCGCCGAATTTCAATACCTGCATCTATCTGAAGTCTTCGTACTCCGGCAGCCCTATCTGGGTAAAGATGGCGTTAAGCTTGGCATCGTCCTTAGGGCATATCATAAGTACGTCCGGAGTATCTATAACTATATAGTTCTTAAGGCCCCTCACGGCCAGGAGCTTGTTCTTGCCCGTGGTGGCTATAATGCTGTTCTTGTTATCAGTGCTTATTATCTTGTCCCCTTCCAGCACGTTCCCTGCGGCATCCTTATGGGAGAATTCATACAGTGAATCCCAGTTTGCCAGGTCCGTCCAGCTGAAGCGGGTGGGGTAAACCCAGGCCAGCTCTGTCTTTTCCATTACACCGTAGTCTATGGAAATCTTGTCCATATCTCCGTATATCTTTTCCAGGAAAGGAGCCTCGGAAACCGTTCCTATCACCTTGTCAAGGCCTTTGAACAGGTTCATTATCTGGGGGATGTGCTTTTCCATCTCCTCCTTGATAACCCGGGCTTTCCACACAAATATACCGGAGTTCCAGAGGAATTCCCCGCTGTTGAAGAAAATCTCAGCCAGGGCCTTGTCAGGCTTCTCCGTAAAGGTCTTTACCTTTGAAGGGACGTTTTTCTTATAGGAATTCTGGCCGCCTTTGACCTGGATGTATCCCAGGTTGGTGTCCGGTTTGTTGGGAACTATTCCAAGGGTGATGAGGGCCTTGTTCTCCGCGGCATAGGCAAGGGCTTTCTGCATTGTCTCGTTGAATTCTGGCTCTTCCCCAATGAGGATGTCGGCAGGCATTGCGGCAAATACGGCCTCAGGATCCTTCTTGAGCAGTTTGTACGCCGCGTATGCGATACACGGGGCGGTCTGCCTTCCATACGGCTCCAGCAGCAGGTTCTCTCCCGGGAGGTCCGGAAGCTGCTCCTGCACCTGTGAAGCGTAGTTTGCAAGGGTAACTACCAGGATGTTCTGGTGGGGAACTATCTGGGAGGCCTTGCGGTAGCAAAGCTGCAAGAAGGAGTCCCCGTCCCCGGTAATGTCCAGGAACTGCTTTGGGTTTGAGGTTCTACCTATGGGCCAGAAGCGGAAACCGCCTCCACCGGCCATAATCACGCAATAATTGTGTTCACTCATTTTTTTCTCAATAATAAATGGGCAGGTAAGCCTGCGGATAGTATGTTATATCTGTCCTGCCTCCTTGGAACACTACTGTAACAATGTCAAAAAACAACTCCGAGCTGCCGGAGTGCCCCGCCGCATATCTCAAGGCCGCCTTGGCCACCTTGGCCATCTTTGCCTTTGTGGCGTTGTCAAGAGGCTGTGCCGTAAGCGGGGCCACACGGCTCTTTACCTCTACAAAATGCAGGCCCCTGGAGTCTCTGGAAATGATATCTATTTCCAAATGTCCCACGGTCCAGTTGCGGTGAAGGATCTCCTGTCCCGCATTTTTCAAATACTCGCAAGCGAGATCTTCTCCAAGATCCCCCAGCTTCCGCCTTGAAGTTTTCATAGTTGGAGGTAAATTTAATCAAAAGTAACGATAGTTACTCCCGTTCCTCCAAATTGAATTGCTTCGTCTTTTACTGAAGCCACGCCCGGAACCGTCCTGAGATATTTCTGTATCTCATCGCGGAGCACGCCCGTGCCCTTTCCGTGTATGATCCTCACGGAGGACATTCCCAGCATTATGGCATCGTCAATATAATGTGTCACAATGTCCAGGGCGTCCTGGAGCCTCTGCCCCCTCACGTCCAGTTCCGGCTTGAACTTGAGCTTGCGCTCCTGTATGCTGCTGTCCAGCTGGCGGTAGACGGGCTTGAAGCTCTCCTTGGCCGCCGCCTTGAACTCGTTGGAAGAAATCCTTTCCACGCGGTCCAGAGGCATCTTGCTGGTTATGTTGCCAATGATAAGTGTCACCGCCTTGTTGGAAACGCGGGCCACTTCGCCCACCATTCCGTTGTCTTTGACGCGCACCTTCTCTCCAATCTTTGGAGGGGTCTTGCGGAAGTCCTCTATGCGGGTCTGGGACGATTCCTTGGACGGCTTGCGGCGCCTGTTCAACTTCTGCATCTTGTCTTCCAGGTACTTGTCCCTGGCCTCCATTTCCTTGGACTTGCGCTTCTCCAGCGCCAGGACAAAGTCCTGCAGTTCCTTGCGGGCCTCCTTTGTCTGCTCCTTCTCCGCCTTGGACTCGCGGATGTCGCGTATGGTCTTCTCAACCTGCTTTCCGGCGTCCTTTACAATGTCCATAGCCTCCTTGCGGGCCACGGTAAGTATCTCTTTCTTCTGGGACTGGATGTCTTCCAGTTCCTTCTGGTATTTCTCCGTGATGCCTTCCAGCATCTTGTCCGTCTGCTTGATCTTCTGGAGCTTCTCGTCCAGGGCCTTGCGGTTGCGGACAATCTTGCGCAGGTTGCGCTCTATGCCCACGTATTCCTCGCCTGCCCTTTGCTCCGCGTCCTTTACGATGCTCTCCGGGAGGCCCATCTTGCGGGCCAGCTCAAAGGCGAAGGAATTGCCGGGGAGGCCGGTTTCCAGCTTGAACAGCGGGACTATGTTCTTTGCGTCGAACATCATCGCACCGTTCAGCACGCCCGTGTCCTGCCCTGCGGCGTAGAGCTTAAGGTTTGTATAGTGCGTGGTGATAACTCCGTACACGCCCCTCTTGTCCAGTTCCACCAGGATGGATTCGGCAATGGCACCGCCTGCGGCGGGTTCCGTGCCTGAGCCGAACTCGTCTATGAGCACCAGCGTCTGCGGCGAGGCGCTGCGCAGCATTTCCTTCATATCGGCAAGGAAGGAACTGTAGGTGCTCAGGTCGTTGTCAATGGACTGGTCATCGCCAATGCTTAGAATAATATTCTGGAACACAGGCAGTTCAGAGGCTTCTGAGGTGGGGATTAGCATACCCCACTGGAACATATACTGCAGCAGGCCCACGGTCTTGAGGCACACTGATTTTCCTCCGGCGTTGGGGCCGGAGATGAGTAGTATATGTTTTTGAGGAGTCAGGTTCACGGTCTGCGGAACCATCTCCTTTCCTTCTTTCTTGAGAGCCTTCTCAAGCAGCGGGTGGCGCGCCTTGCGCAGGTGCAACTCGCCGTCCTCGGAAATAACCGGTACGCCAGCAATGTAGTCAAGGGCGGTCTGCGCCTTGGCCAGAAGGAAGTCCATCTCCCCAATGAAAGCGCCCCCTGTCATCAGGTCGGGGACGTACGGCCTCAGGAAGTCGCTGAAGTCCGCCAGGATGCGCGCGATTTCCCTGTTCTGGGCAAAGCGGAGCTCGCTGAGCTCGTTCTCCAGCTCCACTATCTCCGCGGGCTCCACGAAGGTGGTCTTGCCGGAGGCGGATTCGTCGTATATGAAGCCGGCCAGGCTGCGCTTGCGCATACTGTTCACCGGGATGAGGTATTTGCCGTCGCGTATGGTGATTCCAAGGTCAGAGTCCACTATTCCGTCTTCCTGGGCCTTCTTGAGGATTGCTCCGGCCCTGCGGGAGATGCTGCCCTCCTTTTCCTTTATGCTCTTGCGAATCTTGTAGAGCTCTTCGGAAGCGGTGTCCTTGATTTCGCCGTATTTGTCCAGGATGGTGTCAATGCGGCGCTGCACTTCAGGGAAGAACAGGATGGAGGAAGATATCTTCTTGAGGTTGGGGTATATACCGTCCTTGATTCCGTGGAAGAAGCCCGTGATCTTGCGGATGGTCTCCATCATTGTGCGGAGCTTGCCCAGCGACAGGAGGTCTATGTTGTAGCCTTCGTTGCTCAGCGGGTTGAGGAACGGAAGGCAGTCTATGTATCCGCTTGTGGGGAAAGACTCCTCGAACATCACAATGAGGCGCATCTCGTCCGTGAGGGCGAGGCGGCGGGAGATTTCAGCCTTGTCACAGCTGAAAGCCTCCGACGCCGTGCGCTGCACAGCGTAATCAGTAGAGCAGTGGTCGGAAATAGCCGTCCTCACCCGGTCGAATCCGAGCTTGCTTTCCAGCCTGGCGTCTATGGTTCCGTTATTGCTCACGATTTCTTTTCCTGGGATACGCCCGTCTGCTGGAACGAAGAGCCCAGCAGGGCGAACAGTTCATTGATAGTATTTACGGTGGTTATCTCTCCGTTCCTGGCGTATGAGACCCTTCCGGTCTCTTCAGAAACCACAATCACGTGTGCGTCGCACTCCTCCGTCAGGCCTATCGCGGCCTTGTGGCGCATTCCGTAGTGGGCGGGGATGTCCGTCCTGCCCGTGATGGGCAGGGTGCAGCGCGCCGCCACTATCCTGTCGGAACCAATCACCATTGCTCCGTCGTGGAGCGGTGAGTTCTTGAAGAATATGTTCAGGATGAGGCGCTTGCTGATGCGAGCGTCAACGCGGTCTCCCGTCTCTATGATGTACTCCAGGGAATTCTGCTTGGTGAGCACGATGAGCGCTCCCTCCTTCTGGTCCGACATCTCCCAGCAGGCCTCTGCGATCTCCCTCACGGAAGCGTCCGCCAGCCTGTCTTCCTGAAGGCCGAAGAGACGGTCGAACAGACGGAGCGCGTTGCGCGCTATTCCACCCTTGCCGCCCAGCTTGAACAGCGAGTGCCTGATTTCCGGCTGGAACAGCACGATGAGCGCCAGGATACCTATATCCACCACCGCGCCCATCAGCGCCGACATCAGTTTCATATTCAGCGCCTCCACTATCACGCGGACTATGAGCATAAGGACTACGGTTATGAGGATGGTCATTGCGGACGATCCCCTGATCCACCTGAAGAGGAAGAAAATGAGGAACGCCACAAGGATTATGTCCAGGAAGTCCACGAAGGACATATTCAAAAATCCGAAAATCCCTAAAATCATAGCTGACAAAGATACATATTTAAATGTTAATAAATTGTTGAAAATCAAAAAAATATCCGTATATTTGCAACCCCCAAAAGGACCATTTTGGGCTTAAAGTATTTATAATCAATTAATTATCAAACCAATGCCTGGATTAATTGGAAAGAAAATCGGAATGACTTCCGTTTTCGGTGCTGATGGAAAGAATATTCCATGCACCGTTGTCGAAGCTGGGCCGTGTGTTGTTACGCAGGTACGTACAGTAGAGAAAGATGGTTATGCCGCTGTACAGCTTGCCTATGACGAAACTACAGAAAAACACACCAGCGCGCCTCTTCAGGGGCATTTCAAAAAGGCAGGAACCACTCCTAAGCGCAAGCTTGCGGAATTCCCCGCAGACTTCGCCGGAGAGCTTAAATTAGGCGACACCCTCACCGTTGCTGACGTCTTCACAGAGGACGTGGCTTTTGTGGATGTTGTCGGTACTTCTAAAGGTAAAGGATTCCAGGGCGTTGTTAAACGTCACGGTTTCGCCGGAGTAGGCGGTCAGACCCACGGTCAGCACAACCGTCTTCGTCACCCGGGTTCTATGGGCGCATCATCCTGGCCTTCAAGGGTATTCCCCGGTATGCGTATGGCAGGCCATATGGGAAGCCAGAGGGTTAAGGTATTCAACCTGCAGGTTGTAAAGGTCATCCCTGAGAACAATCTTCTTGTAGTTAAAGGTTCTGTTCCCGGAGCCAAAGGTTCTTACGTATTATTGGAGGCTTAGTTATGCAGTTGTCAGTATACAAGATTGACGGATCAGATTCCGGAAAGAAGATCGAACTCGATGCCAACGTTTTCGGTGTAACACCGAACGACCACGCAATATATCTGGACGTTGTCCAGTATCTCGCTAATCAGCGCCAGGGTACCGCAAAGACCAAGGACCGCAGCGAGGTAGCCTACAGCACCAAGAAGCTCGGACGCCAGAAAGGCGGCGGCGGTGCACGTCACGGCAGCCTCAAGGCCGGTATCTTTGTAGGCGGAGGCAATATCCACGGTCCCAAGCCGCGTATTTACAGAACCAAGTTGAACAAGAAGGTAAAGGCTCTTGCACGTTACTCAGCTCTTTCATACAAGGCACAGGAGAACGCAATCACTTTCGTTGAGCCTTTCACTATGGAAGCTCCCAAGACAAAGGAACTTATGAAGATCCTCGCCAACATCAAGGCAGACGGTCGCAAGGTCCTTTTCGTGCTCCCTCAGAATTCAACCAATATTTTCCTTTCGTCTAGAAACCTGCCGGAGGTTAAGGTTATCACTGTTGACGAGATCAACACCTACGCTATAATGAACGCCAACTCACTGGTATTCGTTGACGGTGTACAGGATATCCTCTCCGAGAGAGTTAAGTAGGCCCCAAAAAAGAATAATAAGATGGGAATTATAATTAAGCCAATCGTAACAGAAAAGTTGACGGATCAAGGCGAGAAGTTGAACCGTTATGGATTCATCGTAGACCGCAAGGCCAACAAGATTCAGATCAAGGCCGCTGTGGAGCAGATGTATAACGTGTCTGTTGCAGAAGTAAACACTGTTAACTATCACGGAAAGAAGAAATCCCGTTATACCAAAGCAGGTATTCTCAGGGGACGTATGAATCATTTCAAGAAAGCTTACATTACCCTTTCAGGTGATGATAAGATTGATTTCTATAGCAACATTTAAGGAGGGATTCAGCAATGGCAGTAAGAAAATACAAACCGATTACCCCCGGTCAGAGAAACAAGGTGATCAGCACATTCGAAGAGATCACTACGAACAAGCCTCACAAGGCATTGTTGGAGCCCCTTAAGAGAACAGGCGGTAGGAACAACACCGGTCAGATGACTGTCCGCTACATTGGTGGCGGCCACAAGAGGATGTACCGTATCATTGACTTCCTCCGCGACAAGGATGAGTGCAGCGCAAAGGTCCTCACAATTGAGTACGACCCTAACCGCAGCGCCCGCATCGCTCTCGTTGAATATCAGGACGGTGAGAAGAGATATATCATCGCTCCTAACGGACTTAAGGTGGGACAGGTTGTCGCTTCAGGTAAAGGCGTAGCCCCTGAGGTTGGAAACGCTCTTCCTCTTAGTGAAATTCCTGTTGGTACCCTGGTACACAACATCGAGCTTCGTCCCGGACAGGGTGCCGCTATGGCACGTTCCGCCGGAACCTTCGCTCAGCTTGCAGCAAGGGAAGGCAACCACGCAGTTCTCCGCCTGCCTTCAGGCGAGACCCGTATGGTGCTCGTTTCCTGCCGCGCTACCGTTGGAACCGTATCCAACCCGGATCACAACCTGGAGTCTTACGGAAAGGCTGGCCGCAGCCGCTGGCTTGGCCGCCGTCCTCACAACCGTGGTGTTGTAATGAACCCTCACGACCATCCTATGGGAGGAGGTGAAGGACGTGCTTCCGGAGGACACCCTCGTTCACGCAAGGGTTTGCCTGCTAAGGGATACAAGACACGTAATCCTAAGGCATCTTCCAACAAGTTCATCATTGAAAGGAGAAAGAAATAACAGGTATTAAACTTTAGAGATTATGAGTCGTTCATTAAGAAAAGGTCCATATATCCAGGAAGCCCTGGAGAAGAGAGTTCTTGCTATGAATGATGGTAGCAAGAAAAAAGAGGTGGTAAAGACCTGGTCTCGTTCCAGTATGATATCACCTGACTTCATCGGCCATACAATCGCAGTTCATAACGGAAATAAGTTTATTCCTGTTTATGTAACCGAGCAGATGGTAGGTCACAAACTGGGAGAGTTCGCTCCTACACGTACATTCAGAGGACATTCAGGTAACAATAAGAAGTAATCACTATGGGAAAGCGTAAAAGACTTATGGCCGAAGGCCTCAAGGAGGCCAAGAAGGTTACAGCTATTGCTAAGCTGAATGACGTTCCTACCTCTCCCCGCAAAATGCGTCTGGTAGCAGACACTGTCAGGGGACAGGAAGTGAACCACGCACTTGATCTTCTGAAATTCTCTAAGAGAAGCGCTTCAAAGGATCTTGAGAAAGTTCTTCGCAGTGCAATTGCAAACTGGGAAGCCAAGAATCCTGACAAGAACAAAGAACTTGATAACGGTAATGTAATAGTAAAGACCATTATGGTTGACGGTGGACGCACCCTCAAGAGAATCCGTCCCTGCCCCCAGGGCCGTGCCGGACGCATCCGCAAGCGTTCAAACCACATTACTGTAATCCTTGACGTTAAACCAGCAACAGCAGAGTAAATATGGGACAGAAAACTAATCCTATCAGCAACAGAATCGGTATCACCCGTGGTTGGGACTCTAACTGGTGTGGTGGTAACTACGCAGAGAAGATCGCAGAAGATTACGAAATCCGCAAGTATCTCTACAACCGTCTTGCAAAGGCCAGCCTTTCCAGGATCATCATTGAGAGAACCCTCAAGCTCATAACCGTGACCATTCACGCAGCCCGTCCGGGTGTCATCATCGGAAAGGGTGGAGCAGAGGTAGACAAACTCAAGGAAGAGCTCAAGAAGGTAACCAAGAAAGACGTTCAGATCAATATTTTCGAGATCAAGAGACCTGAGGTTGACGCTCACATCGTAGCAGACAACATCGCCCGTCAGATTGAGGGCCGTGTTTCTTACAGACGCGCCATCAAGATGGCAGTTGCCAACACTATGAGAGTAGGCGCAGAAGGTATCAAGGTTCAGATCAGCGGCCGTGTAGGCGGCGCCGAGATGGCTCGCAGCGAGATGTTCAAAGAGGGACGTACCCCTCTGCACACATTCCGCGCAGATATCGACTACGCACTTGCAGTAGCCAACACAAAGGTTGGATGCCTCGGAATAAAGGTGTGGATTTGCAACGGAGAGCGTTACGGCAAGCAGGATCTCACTCCTAACGCCGGAATGGCTGCCAGCGCACAGGGCCCCCAGGGTGGTGGCCGTGCACCTCGTTCAGACCGCGGCCCTCGCCGTGGCGGCAACCGTGGTCCCCGTCGCGAGAACAATTCTCAGAGGTAATTTTCCTGCTTTAAGGGAAATTCGTATATTTATACCGGTTTCAGCGAAATCTGAAACCGGTTTTTTATTATGACGGTAAAGGAAAAGATACAGTTGTTTCCTCATTCCCCCGGGGTGTACAGGTATTATGACGCCGCGGGGAACGTCATATACGTGGGCAAGGCAAAGGACCTTCACAAGAGGGTGGCCCAGTATTTTGTGCCGCCGGAGAGGCTCAACACCAAGACGCGCGTCCTGGTATCAAAGATAGCGGACGCGCAGTATTCGGTGGTTGACTCGGAGGCGGACGCCCTGCTGCTTGAGAACAACCTCATAAAGCAGTACAAGCCCAAATACAACATCCTCCTGAAGGACTCCAAGACTTATCCTTGGATATGCGTATCGTCCGATACCTACCCGCGGGTATACATTACCCGCAGGGTGGAGAAGGGCGCGGGCAGGTACTTTGGGCCGTACAGTTCGGCGCTGGCGGCGCGCAACCTGGTGGACTTCTTCCACCATACGTACCGCCTCCGCACCTGCAAGTACAAGATTGATTCCCAGAGCATACTTATGCGCAAGTACCGCCCGTGCCTGGACTACCAGATAGGGCGCTGCAGCGGCCCTTGCATAGGGGCCATATCGCAGCAGGACTATCTGGCGGGCATAGAGGAGATTGTGAACCTCCTGAAAGGAGGGGCAAATGACATCATCCAAAAGTACAGGCAGGAGATGGAACGGGCTTCCGACGCCCTTGAGTTTGAGCGTGCGCAGCAGTGCAAAATGATGCTGGATGCACTCCAGAACCACTATTCCAAGTCCATAATAAGTGCGGCAAGGGATATGAACCTGGACGTTTTCTCCCTGGTGTTCGAGGGCTTCGAGGCTTTCGGAAACTTCTTCCGCGTACGCGGCGGTGCAATAATCCAGTCCCTGAACCTGGGGTTCAAGATGAACATAGAGGAGGACAGGGCGTCCGTGCTCAGCGCATTCATAGCGGAGATAGAGGCAAAGTTCGGGGAGCTTTCGGCAGAAGTGATAGTGCCTTTCCTGCCCGATGTGCAAATTGAAGGAGTGAGCTTCAAGATTCCCGCACGCGGGGACAAGCTGTCCCTGCTGGAACTGAGTTCCAAGAACGCCAAGGAATACCAGTTCAACAGTATGAAGCAGCGGGAGCGCACCAATCCGGACGAATTCCGCCAGACTGTCCTGGAAGAACTGCGCAAGGCGCTGGGAATGAAGGAGTTGCCCGTGCATATGGAGTGCTTTGACAACTCCAATATCCAGGGAACCAACCCGGTTGCCTCCTGCGTGGTTTTCAGGGATGGGGAGCCTTCCAAGAAAGATTACCGCAAGTTCAAGATAAAGACCGTGGTGGGCGCCAACGACTACGCTTCAATGAAGGAAGTGGTCAACCGACGCTATTCCCGTATGCTGGCTGAAAACCCTGAAGACCTGCCTCAGCTGGTGGTGATAGACGGAGGAAAGGGCCAGCTGGACTTCGCTTACCAGGCCCTGGCGGAGCTTGGCCTTACGGACAAGCTCACCGTAATTGGCCTGGCAAAGCGACTGGAAGAGGTGATACGCGTGGGAGACCCCTATCCGCTGTTCATAGACCGCAACTCGCAGGCACTCAAGGTGCTGCAGCGCATCCGCGATGAAGCCCACCGCTTTGGCATCACCTTCCATCGCAGCCTGCGCAGCAAGCAGCAGATCCATTCCGCGCTCACTGAGATCAAGGGCGTGGGAGAGCAGACGGAAAAGCGCCTGCTGATGCATTTCGGGAGCGTGGCGCGCATAGCCGCCGCAAGCGAGCAGGACATCGCTGCGCTCGTGGGCCCCGCTCTTGCGGCCAGGATTAAAGAAGTATTAAGTCAGTAGATATGGCATTCAACGAAGATAAATTCAACAAATGGTTCAACACCTTCATCCTCATAGGAATGACGGTGGCTGTAATCATTACAACCGCATTGAAACTGGGCGCCGCGGAAACCGGCAAGGTGTTGCTCCTGGTGTCCGCCTTCGGCTCGCTTATGGGCATTTTGAGCACCGTGTGCTCTGCCAACGGCATCATCCTCACCTTCCTGTTCGGGCTCATTGACGTGGCCATTTATGCCGTTGTCTGCTTCATAAGCGGCAAGTACGGCAATGCGGCGCAGCACGCGCTGTACTTTGTGCCAATGCAGTTCATAGGCTTCTGGCAGTGGAGCGAAAGGGGGGCTCACTCATCGGACAAGAAAGTGAAGGCAAGGCGCCTGAATCCGCGCCAGTGGCTGATTACCGGCGCCGCATTCCTGGCGGTTTCCGTAGCCTCTTACTTCATCCTTGCGTACTTTGACAAGGAGGCCGCCCAGGGGTTCATAAAGACGGCCGTGCTGATGGATGCGCTGGCAATGGTGTGTAACATTTTCGGGCAGTATCTTATGTCCACGGCCTATATGGAGCAGTGGTATTTCTGGATAGGCGTGAACATTTTTTCCGTGATAATGTGGGTGCAGACCCTAAAGGGAGCGTCAGATTCATACGCCATCATATACATCATCAAGTACGCCTTCTATCTGGTCAACTCCCTGAACGGCCTTCGTATATGGTTAGGACTCAGTAAGAACAAGGAGTTGGAAAAGTGATTTTTATTTCTTTACTTTGTAACCTACAAGTAGAATTGTGTATTAATAACTTAAATTATAATCATTATGGAGTACGAGGATATCGTAAAAAAAGTTAAAGCCATCATCGTTGACAAATTGGGCGTTGAAGAGTCTGAGGTAACAGAGTCCGCCAATTTCACAAACGACCTGGGTGCTGATTCTCTTGACACCGTTGAGCTTCTTATGGAGTTTGAGAAAGTATTCGGAATCAAGATCCCTGATGAGGAAACCAGCACAATTGCAACAGTAAAGGATGCAATAGACAAGGTAAAGGAAAAGCTTGACGCTTAATACCTTTCCATAGAATTAAGAACGGCAGGTGTGAAACCTGCCGTTTTCTTTATTGTTGTGGAACTGAGAATACCAGTTTGAGGGTTGGGACGCGGCCCGTAGTGTTGGTTGGGCCAAGGAGCCTGCCCTTGTAGTAGCGGTGCGTGTCAACCATTACGGCGCTGGTGTATGATGTGCCGGTGTCCTGGTTGAGCATCTGGGACATCATATAGTAGTAATAATAGTTGTTGTAGCCGCCATAGCCATAACCGCCGTATCCGCCGTAGCCACCATATCCGTATCCACCGTATCCGCCATAACCTCCGTAGCCGTATCCGTTGTACATATCGTTATAATAGCTGGAATACAGCATCTGGTTATACAGGTCACGGGTCTCGCTGTCCATTTTCTGCGTCTGGGCAACGATGGTCTCGTTGTACTGGATAAGGAACCAGAGGTCGTAGTTAGAAATCTTTTCCAGGTCCTTGAGCTTGAGCAGCGACTGCGCGTGATATGTGAAGTCAGGCGCGTACTGGAACAGGGACATATTGCGGTCTCCCTGGTCCTGGCTCTTGTCGCTGTAGTCCGTCAGGATGAAGAACTGCAGGGAGTCCGCCGTATAGCGGATCTTGGCTCCGGGACTGAGGATTGAGGGGTACTGGTCAATTTGGGAGTAATCTCCCGGATCCTCGAACGGAAGGACCACCGTTGCCTTGTTTATGACGGCCTCCTTGGGGTTTCCGTAAGGGGAGATGGCGTCAATCATCATCTGCCTGAGTTCCTCAGCGGGAATCATTGGCTTGAGTCCGCCGCCGCCCTCGATGGTATAGTATTCACCCACGGAACCAACCTTGCTCTTGCTTACCTCTGACTGCCCCGATACGTTCAGACAGGTCTGTGGCAGGTATCCTACCGATGCGGAGGTGAGGAGGGAATCTATGTCAAAGAAATCAGCCGCTCCAAAGTAGAAGAGGAAGGCCGTATCCTTTTCAACGCCCTTGTACTTGGCCTTGAAACTGAGTTCCGCGAAGCAGGAACTGAGGTAGTTGTCCTCGTAATCCAGCTGGAGGTCATACATATTGATCCTTCCGCCGTCGCCCTCCGGGGCTTCTGTCTCCAGGTAGATGCCGGGATACTTGGCAAGGTAGGTGTCCATATCCTTGAGGTCCTCCTGCTTGATGTCCATAAACTTCTGGGCGAACTCCTGGCTGAAGTCAAAGACCAGGTCAGAAACGCCGTTGAGCACGGGGATGCCCCTGGAAATCCTCTTGGATGAATTGAATTCCACCTTGGAATTGATGTCTGCCTGCTTGTTCACGGGCTTTGTCAATTCATATACGTTGAGGTTCTGGAGGATATACTCCTGGTTTGGCTCGCTGATGGAAGTAGTGTCCAGCGTTGCCCTGAGGCGGAAACGCTTGAGGGTCTGGGTGCCGGGGTCTCCAAAGTCCAGTGTGTCATAGAAAGGAACCAGGGAGAAGGCGGAAGCCCTTGTGGACAGGCCGAATTCGTCGTCGCGGACGGCGCCAACGGTGATCCTGGTGGAAGACACGCCTGAAAGGCTGTCCGGCATTGCCATCCTGATGTCCGTGATGGGGACTTCTATGGCGTATGTCTTATAAAGCTGATCCGATGGAAGGAAGTTGGTGCCTATGGAATTGTCAATCTCAACGCAAGAATAAATGCAGAGCATAGCGGCTGCCAGCGTGGCAATCGGGCGTGCTTTGCATATAAGATGAAGATTCATTAGTCTATAATTGATTATAAAAGTTGTTGTACCCGTCCACGTATGTTCCGTTTGCGAGGGCCTGTGGATCGAACTCCAGGGCAGGCAGGGAAAGTTCCTTGCAGTACTGCACCAGGGCGGGGTCTACGGCGTCGCTTCCATAGATTACGGCATCGGAGTACAAGGCAGCCAATTTTGCAAGATTAATGCCATTTGGCTGCTCCAGGATTGCGATGTCCTCTTTCTTGACGCCGCCGTAGAGGACCTTGTCAGCGAAGCTGGCGCTGAAGTCTGCGGCGGGGGTGTCGTCGTAAAGGGAGAGGACTATTTTACTGTTGGAGAATATGGGGTCGTCCCTGTAGGCCTTCTTGAGGTACAGGGGGACGAGATGTGAGATCCAGCCCTGACAATGCACTATGTCCGGAGCCCAGCGGAGTTTCTTCACGGTCTCCAGGACGCCGCGCGCGAAGAATATGGCGCGCTCGTCATTGTCTTCGAAGAATTTGCCGTCCGGGTCGCAGTAGGTTTGCTTGCGTTTGAAGTAGTCATCGTTGTCAATGAAGTATACCTGGATGCGGGCGGCGGAAATGGAAGCCACCTTGATCACCAGCGGCCTGTCCACGTCCCCAATGATGATGTTCATACCGGAAAGGCGGATGACCTCGTGGAGCTGGTTCTTCCTCTCGTTGATGCATCCGTAACGCGGCATAAAGGAACGGATTTCCTTTTTCCGCTCCTGGATTCCCTGGGGAAGATAACGGCCTATCCTGGCAATATCCGTCTCAGGGAGATATGGAAATATCTCCGAATTGACGAACAGCACTTTTTTTGCGGTTTCTTCCATATTACGTTAATTAATGTACTGATTCGTACAAAGATAAGAAAAAATTCATAATTTTGCACATTATGACAGGAGGGGAGAACAAAATAATGCGCCGCAGGCTTGCCAATGCCTATCTTTCCGCGGTCATCAGTATCAGCCTGGTGCTTCTGTTGGTGGGCGTTGCCAGTATGTTGCTGGTCAACGCAAAAAGCGTCTCGGACTACTTCAAGGAACATATGCAGATATCCGTCCTGCTCAAGCAGGAGGTTGAGGACGACGAGGCCCTCGCCTTCCAGGCGGAGCTGGATTCCCTGGAGTTCATCCACAGCACCCGCTTCGTCTCCCGCGAAGAAGGAACGGAAGAGATGAAGGAAATGCTTGGAGAGGACTTCCTGAGCGTGTTCGAGACTTCGCCGGTGCCCTCTTCGCTGGAACTGACCCTGGAGGCGCAGTACGTAGAGGCGGACAGCCTTGACAAGGTCAAGGCCCGGCTCCTGGAGTCGCCCCTGGTGGACGAGGTTGATTACCAGCAGTCCCTTGTGGAATCCCTCAACGAGAACATAGGCAAGATATCCCTGCTTCTGGGAGTGTTCATAGTCCTGCTGCTGTTCATCTCCTTCGTGCTCATAAACAACACGGTGCGCCTTAACGTGTTCGCACGCCGTTTCACTATCCACACAATGAAGATGGTGGGAGCAACCCGCTCCTTCATCCGCTCTCCTTTTATGGTGCAGGCGGTGTTCCAGGGCCTTTTCGCGGCGTTCCTGGCCATCCTTCTGTTGCTGCTGGCGCTGTTCTTCGTGCGCAGGAGCTTCGCCCAGCTGTTCAGCATCTTCCAGCTCAAGCTGTTGCTGCTGGTAATTGGAATAGTGATAGTTTCCGGCGTTGTGATATGCGTGGTGAGCACCTATTTTGTAGTGAACAAGCTTGTATCCCTCAAGAGGGGAGAACTTTATTATTAGAATTATGGCCGATAACGGAAAAATGGCTATGACCCCCAAGGGGCTCAAGCTTCTCATAGCCGGTGCCCTTGTGATAATTGCCGGTCTCATCCTCCTTTCAGGAGGCGGCAGCAAGGATCCTCAGGTATTCAATTACGCAATGTTCGACTTCCGCCGCCTGGTGGCCGCCCCCCTGGTAATCATTGCCGGAATAGTGGTGGAGGTGATTGCAATAATGGGACTTCCCCGTTTTAACAAGAAGAAATAATGAACTGGTGGCAGGCTTTGATTCTGGGCTTGGTGCAGGGACTCACTGAGTTTCTGCCGGTAAGCAGCAGCGGACATCTTGTAATATTCCGCGAACTCCTTGGCGCCGAGGCACCTAGTGACCTGGTATTTGAGATAACGGTGCACGTGGCAACGGCCCTGGCAACAATTGTAGTTTTCCGCAAGCAGATCCTGGACCTTCTCCAGGGACTGTTCAAGTTCAAGTATAACCAGCAGACAGACTTCATAGCAAAGCTGGTGGTATCAATGATCCCGGTTGCCATTGTGGGATTTTTCTTCAAGGACAAGGTGGAGGAACTCTTCAGCTCGCTGCTGGTAGTGGGCTGCGCCCTTATGGTTACGGCGTTGCTGCTGTTCCTTTCGGACAGGGTAAAGGCCAGGAAAGAAGGTAAGGAAATCACCTTTGGGCAGGCCCTGGTGATGGGCCTTGGCCAGGCGGTTGCCGTAATTCCGGGACTCTCCCGCTCTGGCACCACCATTTCGGCAGGACTCCTCAGCGGAGCATCCCGCAACAAGGTTGCGGAATTCTCCTTCCTGATGGTGCTGGTGCCCATCCTGGGCGAAGCCTTCCTTGACCTGGTTGGCGGAGACCTAGCAGCCTCCTCAATCTCTATTGCGCCGCTCCTGCTGGGCTTTGTGGCCGCGTTCTTCAGCGGGCTTTTCGCCTGCAAGGCGATGATAGCCCTTGTGAAGAAAGCCGGCCTCAAGTGGTTCGCCCTCTACTGCGCAATCGTGGGACTCATAGTGATAATCTGCTCTCTGGTATAGGATGGAAGAAAGGAACCTGACATACTTTGTGGCGGACGTCCACCTGGGATCCAACCCGGCCACCGCGGCCGAGAAGGAATCCCGCTTCGTCCGGTTCCTGCGTTCTATTCCCCCGCAGCGCACCCAGGCGCTGTACCTGCTTGGAGACATCTGGGATTTCTGGTACGAATACAGGGACGTAGTGCCAAAAGGCTACGCCCGCGTGTTCGCAGCCCTTATGGACCTGGTTGACGCAGGCGTCAAGGTCCGCTTCATAAGGGGCAACCACGATATCTGGACCTACGGCTACCTCCAGAGCCTTGGCATAGAGGTCCTGAACCAGATCCAGGAAGTGAAGATTGGCGATGCCTTGTTCTGCATTGGCCACGGCGACGGTCTGGGCCCAGGAATGCGCAAGTACAACATAATGCGCTCCCTGTTCTACAACCGCGTGGCGCAGTGCCTTTTCAGCACCCTGCATCCCTGGTTCGCATACCGCATAGGCCGCGGCTGGTCCGCCAGGAGGCAAAAGAAGCACGTTACCCCTTACAACTGGAGGGGTGAGGAAGAATCCCTGTATAAGTTTGCCGTCGAATACGAAAAGACCCACAAGGTGGATTACTTTGTGTTTGGCCATTATCACAGCGATGTGGATATGAAAACACCGGGCGGGGCCCGGTTTACAGTGCTCAAGGATTGGAAGTCAGATTCCCCTTACCTGTATTTTGACGGCAAGTCCTTGTGCTCCGGCCACTCCAGGAATATGGAGTAGTACAGGTTGTCAAACTGCCCCTCTTCCCATATCTGCACAAGCTGCTCCGTGTTCTTGTCTTCCCCGGAAGGATCGTACCTGTTCTTGAGGTCCTGCTTGAACAGCTTTGCCACTCCCTGCCAGAAACCCGCCGCAATGCCGCTGCGGTAGTCCTTGATGATTGAATAGGAAGTCTTGCCTATTTCCCTGTCTATGAGCCTTACAAGCAACTGTCCCTGGGAGATGGACATTCCCCTGATGGACTTCTCAAAATCCTTCAGAAGCTGCTTTTGCACGCTTGCAAGGTATTTCTCCTTCTGGATGCGGTTCATATTCTTGAATTCCAGTTCCGCGTCCACGGTGGTGATCAGTTCGCTTCCAAGCTTTGCGTAGGGGTATACTTTGTTGAAGTTGTAGACCAGCTTGTAGTACTTGCGCCACTCCTTCGTGGTCATATCCTGCCTGCGCGGCCACACGTGGGCCGCCGGCAGCTGGTCCACGAACAGGGTGTCCCCGTTAACTATCTGGTAACGGAGGAACTCTCCCTTGGGCTCCGGGACGTCATCGTGCCCCTGGGCCCTGAGCAAGCCGGCCGGCAGAAGGGCGGCAAGAAAAACTAGTAAGGCAAGCCTTTTCATACGCCGCAAATTTACGCAAATTTTTTGCCATACAAACAAGCGGAAAATCGCTTGTCGAAAATGCGCGGAAAAATTTTTCAACAAAACTCGTAAGTGCCTGAAAAACTTGGGAGTTAACTGTTAAAATTCCGTGTCCAAAATATGCGATTTTTTTGCAAAAAAGATTTGCATTTCAATATTTTTTTCTAACTTTGCAGTCCCAAAAAAGTGCCCTGAATAGCGTAAAACGCTGATTATCAGCACATTGGATAGAATTTTTATTTTTTAATAGTTATAAACAATGTTACAGCCTAAAAAAACAAAGTTCAGAAGGGAACAGAAAGGACGTATGAAGGGCAATGCCCAGAGAGGCAACCAGCTCGCATTCGGATCCTTCGGACTCAAGACTCTTGAGAATTGCTGGCTTACCGCACAGCAGATTGAAGCTGCCCGTCAGGCTATCTCACGCCGTATGAACCGTGAGGGCCAGATCTGGATCAGAGTCTTCCCTGTAAAGCCTGTTACCAAGAAACCTCTTGATACCCGTATGGGAAAGGGTAAGGGCGATCCTTACGGATATGTAGCCCCTATTACTCCGGGTCGTATTCTTTTCGAGGCTGAGGGCGTGACCCTCGAGACTGCAAAAGAGGCAATGCGCCTTGCAGCCAACAAGCTTCCTGTAGACACCAAGTTCGTGGTACGCAGGGATTATGTAGAATAATTTAATGGAGAAGTAAAATGAAAGTTTCAGAAGTACGCGAAATGTCGGTAGCCGATCTGCGCGACCGTATTGAGATTGAAAAGGCAAATCTCGATTCAATGAAGATCAATCACGCAATCTCTCCATTAGAGGATACGTCTAAGTTTAAGAAGACCAGACAGGATATCGCTCGTATGATCACTATCCTTGCTGAGAAAGAAAAACAAAACTAAATCAAGCAAATCCTATGGAAAGAAATCTTCGTAAGGAAAGAATAGGAGTAGTGGTCAGCAGCAAGATGGACAAGACCATCGTTGTTGCCGTTGAGATTAAAGAGAAACATCCTTTGTACGGCAAGTTCGTCAAGAAGACCACAAAGTTCATCGCCCAGGACGAGAAGAACGAGTGCGGAGAAGGTGATACCGTCCGCATTATGGAGACCCGCCCCCTGAGCAAGACCAAGAACTGGAGATTAGTAGAAATCGTAGAAAAAGCTAAGTAGTATGATACAGCAGGAAACACGTTTACAGGTTGCCGACAACAGCGGTGCAAAGGAAGTCCTCTGCATCCGCGTACTTGGCGGTACACACCATCGTTACGCTACAGTAGGCGATAAGATCGTCGTATCCGTAAAGAGTGCCATCTCCGGCGGCGACGCCAAGAAGGGTACCGTATCAAAGGCTGTAGTGGTACGCACTAAGAAAGAGATCCGCAGGCCGGATGGTTCTTACATCCGCTTCGATGATAACGCCTGTGTTCTTCTGAACAACGCAGAGGAGCTCAGGGGCACACGTATCTTTGGCCCGGTTGCCAGAGAGCTTCGTGAGAATTATATGAAAATCGTTTCACTGGCACCGGAGGTCCTTTAATATTTGAGAGTTATGAAGAAAATGCATATCAAAAAAGGCGACACCGTGTATGTAAATGCCGGTAACGATAAAGGAAAGACCGGAAAGGTCCTTTCAGTAAACCCTTCAAAAGATCGCGCTATCGTTGAGGGAATCAATATGGTTAGCAAGCACACCAAGCCCAACGCTGCAAACCCTCAGGGTGGAATCATCAAGCAGGAGGCAGGTATCCACGTTTCTAACCTTCAGCTCATTGACCCGCAGAGCGGCAAGCCCACAAGGGTAGGCCACAAAGTTGTGGACGGAAAGAAGATCCGCTATGCCAAGAAATCAGGAGAGGAGATAAAGTAATATGAATAAGACAGCAACATATGTTCCTTCTCTTAAGAAGGTCTATAATGAGGAGATAGTAAAGTCCCTCATGGAGAAATTCTCTTATTCTTCCGTAATGGAAGTTCCAAGGCTCGTCAAGATTTCCATCAACGAGGGCGTAGGAGCAGGTACCCAGGACAAGAAGATCGCCGAGGAGGCAGCCGCAGAGCTTTCCCTCATCGCCGGACAGAAGGCAGTCCTCACCTCTTCACGCAAGGATATTTCCAACTTCAAGCTCCGTAAGGGAATGCCTATCGGAACAAAGGTCACCCTTCGTGACGTCAGGATGTACGAGTTCCTTGAGAGGCTCATCAGGGTCACCCTTCCACGTATCCGTGACTTCAACGGTATAGCCGAGAAGATGGACGGACAGGGCAACTACACCCTTGGTCTCAAGGAGCAGATCATCTTCCCTGAGATTGACATCGACAAGAACCCCCGTATCCACGGACTTGAGGTGACATTCGTAACTACGGCCAAAACCGACGAGGAAGCTCACGCGCTTCTTGCTGCATTCGGTCTGCCTTTCAAGAAACATAACAATAAGTAAGAGATATGGCTAAAGAATCAATGAAAGCACGCGAGGTAAAACGCGCGAAATTAGTTGCTAAGTATGCCGAGAAAAGAAAGGCGCTCAAAGAGGCTGGAGACTGGGTTGCTCTTGACAAGCTCCCTAAGAACTCTTCTCCGGTTCGCCTTCATAACCGTTGCTCCCTCACCGGACGTCCAAAGGGTTACATGCGCGCCTTCGGGCTCAGCCGTATCCAGTTCCGCGAGATGGCCAGCAATGGTCTCATCCCGGGCGTAAAAAAGGCAAGTTGGTAAAAAATTAAAAGTAATAATAATATGACTGATCCTATTGCAGACTATTTGACCAGGATTCGCAATGCTTACCTCGCAGGTAACAAGGTTGTGGAGATGCCGTCTTCCAAGATGAAAGAGTCTCTCACCAAGATCCTGTGCGAAAAGGGTTACATCCTCAGCTACAAGGTGGTAGAGGCTGCCCCCCAGAATTCCCTCAAAATCGCTCTGAAGTATCACCCACAGACCAAGATGCCTGCTATCAAGAAGATAGAGAGAGTATCCACCCCGGGTTTGAGGCAGTATACAGATGTCAAGGATATGCCTAGAGTTCTCAACGGACTCGGAATCGCCATCCTTTCTACATCAAAGGGCGTCATCACTGACAAAGAGGCAAAAGACCTCAACGTTGGCGGTGAAGTGATTTGCTATGTATATTAATATTTAAAAGTATTTATAATGTCAAGAATTGGTAAATTACCTGTAAACCTTCCGGCCGGCGTATCCGTAGAGATGCTCGACGGCAACGTTCTGAAGGTTAAAGGCCCGAAAGGCACCTTGATGCAGAAGGTAGATCCGGACATCAAGGTGGATATTGAGGGAGGCGAGATAAAGTTCACCCGCCCTACCGACCTTCCGCGCCATCGCTCAATGCACGGACTTTACCGCGCACTGGTTAACAATATGGTGACCGGAGTGTCTAACGGTTTCGAAATTACTCAGGAACTGGTGGGCGTTGGTTACCGCGTTGAGGCTCAGGGACAGCTCCTGACCTTCAACCTTGGATATTCTCACACTATTCAGCTTATGCTTCCTGCCGAGGTTACCGCAGAGGTTCCCCAGGTTAAGAAGGGAGAGGCTCCCAAGCTTATCCTCCGCAGCTGTGACAAGCAGCTCGTAGGGCAGATAGCAGCTAAGATTCGTTCGTTCCGCAAGCCTGAACCTTATAAGGGCAAGGGTATTAAATTCGCTGGTGAGCAGCTCAGGCGCAAGGCCGGTAAGACTGCAGCCGCTAAATAATAGGAGATTGAGTTATGGCATTGAGTAGAATTGAAAGAAGAAAAAGAATTCATTACCGTATACGCAAGCACGTTAGCGGAACAGCAGAAAGGCCTAGGATGGTAGTCTTCAGAAGCAACAAGCAGATCTACGTCCAGGTTATCGACGACCTGCAGGGCAAGACCCTCGCATCGGCTTCGTCCATCGACAAGGAACTTGCAGCACAGTGCAAGGGCAAGACCGGTATCGAGACCTCAGCAATTGTCGGAAAGGCAATCGCAGAGCGCGCTCAGGCTAAGGGAATCAACGCAGTTGCATTCGACCGCGGAGGTTACCTTTTCCACGGCAGGGTTAAAAGTTTGGCAGATGCTGCCCGTGAAGGCGGCCTCGAATTCTAATAATAGAGACTATGGCAAATACAAATGTTAAAAGAGTAAAGACCTCTGATCTTGAATTGAAAGACAGACTGGTTGCCATCCAGAGAGTAACCAAGGTTACCAAGGGAGGCCGTCACTTCCGCTTCGCAGCTATCGTAGTGGTAGGAGACGAGAACGGCGTTGTAGGTTATGGTCTTGGTAAGGCTAATGAGGTTACCGCCGCTATCGCCAAGGGAGTTGAGGATGCAAAGAAGAATCTGGTTAAGATTCCTATCATCAACACAACTATCCCTCACGAGCAGGAGTCAAAATTCGGTGGTTCCAAGGTATTTATGAAACCTGCAGCCCCTGGTACCGGTGTAAAGGCCGGTGGTGCCATGCGCGCAGTGTTCGAGTCTGCCGGAATCCAGAACGTACTTGCTAAGTCCAAGGGCTCATCCAACCCTCACAACCTTGTAAAGGCTACCATCACCGCTCTTACCGAGATGCGTGACGCCTATACAGTTGCTGGTCTGCGTGGAGTTCCTATGAATAAAGTATTTAACGGATAGGAGGACTTGAAATGAGCAAACTTAGAATTACCCAGATTATAAGCACCAACGGAGAGACCAAGCGCCAGATTGCAAATCTTCGCACCCTTGGAATCCGTAAGATGAACCAGACAGTTGAGGTTGAGAAGACTCCTATCACAATGGGACAGGTAGCCAAGATCGCCCATCTTGTCAAAGTAGAAGAAATTAACTAGGAGGACTGACAGATGAAACTTGAAAATCTTAAACCAGCAAAGGGTGCGACAAAGGCATCCAAGCGAGTAGGCCGCGGAGAAGGATCCGGACACGGTGGAACAGCTACCCGTGGTATGAACGGAGCCAAGTCCCGTTCAGGCTATGCACACAAGATCGGTTTCGAGGGAGGCCAGATGCCTATCCAGCGCCGTCTTCCTAAATTCGGCTTCAAGAACCCTACAAGGGTAGAGTACAAGCCGGTTAATCTTTCCGTTATCAACGCCCTGGCAGTTGACGCAGACCTCAACGAGGTAACAATCGACGATCTGTTCACCGCAGGACTCATTTCCAAGAACGAGATTGTAAAGGTCCTTGGAAAGGGAGAGATTACAAAAGCAGTTAACGTAGTTGCAAACGCATTCTCAAAGTCAGCTACTGAGAAGATTCAGGCTGCAGGAGGCACCGCAACTGTAATAGAATAAAGCAGCATGAAGAAATTAATTGAGACAATCAAGAATATCTTCAAGATTGAGGAGTTGCGCAAGAGGATCGTCTACACCGTTCTCCTGATACTGGTGTACCGTCTGGGATGCTTCATCGTCCTTCCTGGAATCGACGCCACTATGCTCGCAAACCTTCAGAGCAACACTCAGAGCGGCCTTATCGGCCTCCTGAATATGTTCTCCGGAGGTGCGTTCGGCAACGCCTCTATCTTTGCGCTGGGTGTGATGCCTTACATCTCGGCATCCATCGTAATCCAGCTCCTTGGAGTATTCGTTCCGTACTTCCGTAAACTTCAGATGGAAGGACAGAGCGGAATCAAGAAGATGAATCAGCTTACCAGGTACCTGACTATCCTGATTCTCTGCATCCAGGGGGCTTTCATTGCCACCACCCAGCTCGGCTGGAGCAACTTCATGTTCAACATTGTTTCCACCATCATCCTTATGGCTGGCTCAATGTTCGTGATGTGGCTTGGAGAGCGCATTACAGACCGCGGTATCGGCAATGGTATCTCCCTGATCATTATGATCGGTATCATCGCCCGCTTCCCTTACGCAGTTGCCGCTGAGGTAAGTGAGAAGCTCGCAACCACAAACGGAGGTTTCCTTCTCCTCATCGTAGAATTCATAGTATGGTTCTTCGTGCTCGTGGCAGCTATTATGCTGGTTCAGGGCGTGAGAAGGGTTCCTGTACAGTACGCCAAGAGAATAGTAGGCAACAGGCAGTACGGCGGCGTCCGCCAGTACATCCCTCTGAAGATCAACGCAGCCGGCGTTATGCCAATCATCTTCGCCCAGGCTCTGATGCTCTTCCCTATGCTGTTCTCCCGTTTCGATGCAACCAGGGGCATTGCGGCTGCTCTCAGCAATTATACCGGATTCTGGTATAACTTCGTATTCGCCCTTATGGTCATCATCTTCACATATTTCTACACTGCCGTTACCGTAAATCCTACAATGATGGCAGAGGAAATGAAGAAGAACGGCGGCTTTATCCCGGGAGTTAAACCTGGAAAGAAGACCGTAGAGTACCTTGACTCAATTATGTCAAAGGTTACCCTTCCGGGATCTATCTTCCTGGCACTCATTTCTATCCTCCCGGCTTTCGCAATGTTGCTCGGAGTCAACAACCAGTTCGCAAGCTTCTTTGGCGGTACTTCACTGCTGATCCTTGTGGGTGTGGTTCTGGATACCCTCCAGCAGATAGAAGGTTATTTGCTGATGCGTCACTATGACGGCCTTATGAAGACCGGCCGCCTTACCGGACGCTCAGGAATGTAATTGACATAATGACAAGGTAAGATGGTTGAGCCTAAAACAGAGGAAGAGATAGCGCTTTTGCGTGAGAATGCCATACTGGTCTCAAAGACCTTGGCGGAAGTCGGTAAGGCAGTTGCCCCTGGTGTGACAACTAAAGAGTTGAATAGGGTGGCTGAGACTTTTATCCGCGACAATGGCGCCGTACCCAGCTTCCTCGGTTTCGAAGGCTTCCCTGCAGCGATCTGTACCTCGGTGAACGATGTGGTGGTCCACGGATTCCCGTCAGACTATGTCCTCAAGGAGGGCGACATCGTGACCGCAGATATAGGAACGTTATACAAGGGCTACAACGGGGACTCCGCCTACACTTTCCCGGTTGGGGAGATAGACGCTAACACCCGCAAGCTCCTTGATGTGACAAAAGCCTCGCTCTATAAAGGAATAGAGGCCGCTGTAGAAGGGAATAGGGTTGGAGATATAGGACACGCGGTGCAAACGTACGTTGAGTCGTTCGGGTTCTCCGTGGTTCGCGAATTGGAGGGCCACGGAATTGGAAAGGGGATGCACGAGAACCCCGGAGTTCCAAACTTTGGAAAGAGGGGCAAGGGTGCAAAACTGATCAATGGAATGACAATATGTATTGAGCCTATGGTAAACGCGGGAAACAAGAGTGTCTATCTGGACAGGAATGGCTGGGCAGTACACACTTCGGACCGCAGGAACTCAGCTCACTACGAACTTACGGTTGTTGTCCGGAAAGGCCACGCCGAACAACTGTCCACCTTCGATTATATCGAGAAAGATGGTAAGATTAAATTTTAAGTGTAAATTTTAATTAATAGTTAATGTCAAAACAAGTAGCAATAGAACAGGATGGAAAAGTCATCGAGACTCTTCCTAACGCAATGTTCAAAGTGGAGCTGGAAAACGGACACGTACTGCTCTGCAACATTTCAGGTAAGATGAGAATGAACTTTATCCATATCCTCCTTGGAGACAGAGTTAAAGTTGAAATTTCACCGTACGATTTAACCAAAGGCAGAATATCTTTCAGATACAAATAAAAAATTCAGCAATATGAAAGTCAAGACATCCATCAAAAAGCGCAGCGAAGATTGCAAGATTGTTAGACGTAAGGGCCGCCTTTATGTCATCTGCAAGAAGAACCCCAAGTTTAAGATGCGTCAGGGATAATATTCAGTTGTATAACAAATTAAGTTAAGTATAAATTATGGCAAGAATAGCCGGTGTTGATTTACCGAACAACAAAAGAGGAGAAATAGGTCTTACCTATATCTTCGGAATCGGTCGCAGTTCTGCTCAGAGGATCCTGGACGCATGCGGTATCGACCGCGCCATCAAAGTTGGCGATTGGGATGATACCCAGATCGCAGCCATCCGTGCAGAGGTAGGAAACAACTACCTCATCGAGGGTGAGCTCCGTTCCACCGTTCAGATGAACATCAAACGTCTTATGGACATTGGTTGCTACAGGGGAATCCGTCACAGGATCGGTCTCCCAGTTCGTGGCCAGAGCACCAAGAACAACGCCCGTACACGTAAGGGTAGGAAGAAGACTGTTGCCAACAAGAAGAAGGCAACCAAGTAAAAATTGATGAATTATGGCAAAGAAATCTACAACAAGTAAAAGAGTTGTCAAGGTTGACGCTTATGGTGAGGCCCATATTTCATCAACCTTCAACAACGTTATCGTGTCCCTCACAAACTCTCAGGGACAGGTTATCAGTTGGTCTTCAGCTGGTAAGTGCGGCTTCAGGGGTTCAAAGAAGAACACTCCGTACGCAGCACAGATGGCAGCAGAGGATGCTTCAAAGACCGCATACGATGCTGGTCTCCGTAAAGTAAAGGCTTATGTAAAGGGTCCGGGAGCAGGCCGCGAGTCCGCTATCAGAACCATCAACAATGCAGGTATCATCGTAACCGAGATCATCGACGTTACCCCTATGCCTCATAACGGATGCAGACCAAAAGGCCGTCGTAAAGTTTAACCTTAAAAAGAAGAGATTACTATGGCAAGATATACTGGTCCTAGCACTAAGATCGCGCGTAAGTTCGGTGAGCCCATTTTTGGAGCCGACAAGGATTTCGAGAAGAGAAATTATCCTCCGGGACAGCACGGACTGTCCGGAAAGCGCAAGAAACAGAAGGATTACGGAATCCAGCTCAAAGAGAAGCAGAAAGTTAAATATATGTACGGTGTTCTGGAGCGTCAGTTCCGCAACACATACAACAAGGCTACCCGTATGGCCGGACAGAAGGGTGAGAACCTCATCTTCCTCCTCGAGTCAAGGCTTGACAACGTGGTTTACCGTCTTGGAATCGCTCCTTCAAGGGCTGCTGCACGTCAGCTTGTTTCCCATCACCACATCACTCTCAACGGTAACGTATGCAGCATTCCGTCTGCACAGGTTAAACCTGGCGACTATGTAGCAGTAAGGGAGAAGGACAAGAGCATGGAGGTTATCCTTAACAGCGTCGCCAACGCTACCAAGTATGCTTGGCTCGAGTTCGACGCAAAGGCCCTCTGCGGAAAGTTCCTCAATGTACCTACCCGCGAAGAGATACCTGAGAACATCAACGAGCAGCTTATCGTCGACCTCTATTCCAAGTAACAGTTAACACCAAAACAAAAGTAATATGGCAATCTTAGCATTTCAGAAACCGGATAAGGTGATAATGCTTGAAGCAACCGATACCTACGGCCGTTTCGAGTTCAGGCCCCTTGAGCCTGGCTACGGACAGACAATAGGCAACGCGCTGCGCAGGATATTATTGGCTTCTCTGGAGGGCTTTGCTATCAGTCAGATCAAGATTTCCGGCGTGGACCAGGAGTTCGCAACAATCCCGGGAGTCATTGAGGGTATGCAGGACATCATCCTTAACCTTAAGAAAGTAAGGCTCAAGAGGATGGTTGAAACAGCCGAAGGCGAGACAGCAAACATTGTAATTAGCGGCAAGCAGGAGTTTACCGCAGAGGATATTTCCAAGGGATTGTCTTCTTTTAAGGTGTTGAATCCACAGCAGCACATCTGCACCCTTGAGCCTTCAGTACGTCTTGAGATCACTCTGGAGATCACCAAGGGCCGCGGATTTGTTCCCGCAGAGGAACTCAGGGACGAGAATGCAGCCATCGGCACAATTGCCGTTGACGCAATCTACACCCCTATCCGCAAAGTGAACTGGACAGTGGAGAACTGGCGAGTTGAACAGAAGACCGACTATGAGAAGCTGAACATAGAGATCGAAACCGACGGTTCCGTATCTCCTAGCTCTGCTCTTCAGGATGCGGCAAACATCCTTATCTACCACTTCAAACTCTTCACAGACGACAAGAAACTCTCGCTGGAGAACGCCACCGAGGTTGAGTCCAAGGAGCTTGACGAAGAGGCCCTCCGTATGAGGCACCTCCTCCTCACCAAGCTTTCCGATATGGGTCTCTCCGTAAGGGCATTCAACTGCCTCAAGGCTGCCGACATCGACACCTTCGCAGACCTGGTTTCCTACTCAAGGAGCGAGCTTATGAAGTTCCGCAACTTTGGAAGGAAGTCCCTCAACGAGATTGACGTGCTGGTAGAGAAGCTGAAGCTCTCCTTTGGTATGGATGTTACCAAGTATAATATTGAACCTAAGAAAAAGACCGTTGTATAATGAGACATAACAAAGCAATCAACCATCTTGGACGTCAGAGCGGACACCGCAAGGCGCTTCTTGCAAATATGGCCTCTTCCCTTATCCTCAATAAGAGAATTGTCACCACAACTGCAAAGGCAAAGGCTTTGAAGATGTATGTTGAACCTCTCATCACCAAGTCCAAAGAGGATACCACACACTCACGCCGCGTCGTATTCAGCTACCTGAAAGACAAGGCCGCAGTATCCGAGCTTTTCCGTACCGTTGCCCCTAAGATCGCAAACCGTCCGGGAGGATACACCCGCGTCCTTCACCTTGGTTTCCGCCAGGGCGACGCTGCTGACACATCCCTCATCGAGCTGGTAGACTTCAACGAGGCCGCTCTCGCAGCCGCTCCCAAGGAGGCTAAGAAGAGCACCCGCCGCGGCGGAGCCAAGAAGGCGGCAGCAAAGGCTGAGCCTGCTGCAGCACCTGCAGAAGAGGCAAAGGCTGAATAAGATATCTTACAGCTATAAATTAAGGGGGCTTCAATATTTGACGCCCCCTTTTTTTTGATTATTTTTGTTAGAGAGATGAAAAGGGTTACCATAAAAGACGTAGCAAAAGAGGCCGGCGTATCAGTAACGCTGGTGTCATTTGTAATGAATGCAAAGGTGCGCGAAGACGGGCGGCTTGACTGCCCGGTGAGCGCGGAGACGGCGGAAAAGGTGCTTGAAGTGGCAAAGCGGTTGGGCTACAAGCGCAACCCTGCAGCCGCTTCGCTCCGCAGCGGCCGTACCAACACCATAGCGGTAATCCCTACGGACATCTCCAACAAGTTCTTCGCCGGGCTTGCCCGGTATATCGAGGACAGGTCCAACCTGTACGGATATACCGTACTCTTTGGCAGCTCGGACGAGAACGCCGCCAAATTGGGGGACGTGATGGACGCCGTGCTGGCGTATAACGTGGATGGCATAATCGTAGCCCCGGTAGCGGGCGGAGAGAAAGCCATCCGCAAGGCCACTGACCTGGGCGTCCCGGTAGTCCTGCTGGACAGGGACATCGAGGGCCTGGACGGCGTGGGCAAGGTCATCCTAGATGACCAGGAAGCCGGCCGTATGGCCACCGAGGAATTCATCCGCCACGGTTTCAAGAAGATAGAGATGATCTCGTATACCCTGGCCATCTCTTCGTTGAAAGAAAGGGAAGTAGGTTACTCCCAGACAATGGAAGCGCACGGGCTTTCCGCCTTCCGCAAAGTACACCACACCACCTACGAGACCGTTGACCACGACATAGAAATCATAATCCAGGATATGGTCTCCAGAGGAGTTGAGGCAATATTCCTCCCAACCTATTCCCTTTCCGCCGCCGCCCTTATGTTCATCAAGAAAAAGGGCCTGCAGGTGCCCCAGGACCTTGCCGTGATAGGATTTGACAAAAGCCAGATATACCGTTTGTTCTCCACTTCCGTGGCCCATATCCTCCAGCCCCAGAAGGAATTTGGCGAAAACGCCGTGGACATCCTCCACGATATGATCGAGAACAAATCCGCCGGCCGCTCCATAGTCCTCAAGCCCACCCTCATCCCCGGCGGCTCCGTCCTCAAGGACTAAATCTTTGCGCTGAGCTACAATATCAGGTTCCTTATGCTCAATTATCTAGTGTGTGCGGCCTTTTCAGTAAGGAGGTAGATGCTATGTTTCCCCTATCAGTCAAGCGATAAGAGTATGTTGGTGGGGGTTAAGGGGTTGCGGGAATAAAAATAATCAGTACCTTTATAGGTTATATGATTTGCGTATCGATACAGAAGAGGAATTTGGAGGAGATTTTCGCCGTGATGGAGAGAGAGGATGTGGAGATGGCGGAAATCCGGCTGGATTTGTGTCCACTGTCGGACCAGGATATTACCGAACTCTTTTCCCTGTGCGACAAGCCCTTGGTGGCTACTTGCCGTATGGGAGGGATGCCCGGTCAGGCCGGGCATGACGGTGGAGCCGGGGCTTGGAGCGCAAGCGAGGCGGAGCGGCGGCTGAGCCTGGCGATGGAGGCCGGGGCGAAGTACTGCGACCTGGAGCTGGAGGCACCTGCACCCGTGGGAAAGCGCCTCAGGCGCAAAGCCGCCGAGACTGGCAGCATCTTCATCAGATCGTACCATAACTATGAGTATACGCCTTCGGCAGAAGAGCTGCACGCCATAGTGGGGCAGTGCAGGCGCTTCGGGGCCGAAGTGGTAAAGATAGCGGTGAAGGCGAACTCCGCGGAAGATGTTTCCGCGGTTGAGAGCCTGTACGCGGACTACCCGGAAGGCAGCCTGCTGGCGTTCTGTATGGGCGCTGCGGGTGTGCAAAGCCGGGTGGACTGCCTGAGGCTGGGAGCCCCGTTCAGCTTTGCTGCACTGGGCGACAAGACAGCCGAAGGGCAGCTGCAGCTGGCGGAGATGAACCGCGAGCTGTACGGCGCTTTCAAGCCGTACAACCGCGCGGGAATCGAGGTGCCGGCATCCAAGAGTATGGCCCAGAGGGCCATAGTGGCGGCGGCGCTGGCGGAAGGGACTTCGCACCTGAGCGGTTACACTCCGTGCGAAGACTCCGCATCGGCCATAGCCGCAGCCAGGGCAATAGGGGCTGAGATCCAGGAAGGACCCACCCTTGTGATCCGCGGAATTGGCGGAAAGACCCTGGAGCTGGACAGCATTGACGTTGGCGAATCCGGTCTGCTGACAAGGATGCTGATACCGGTGCTGGCAATGAAGAACGGCGGTAAGGCATTTGAAGTGCGGGGCAGGGGAACCCTGCCGACGCGCCCTCTGGCCGGCGCCGCGCAGATAATGGCCTCCTTTGGCGTGATGCTGGAGAACCTGGAGGCCGCCGGCAAGGAAGTGCGCGTTCCGCTCCGCGTGAACGGCAAGCTCCTTCCCGGCCGGGCGGACATCTCCGGAAAGGGCGGCTCGCAGATCATTTCCGGTCTGCTGATGGCCCTGCCGCTGGCGGAGAAGAACTCCACGCTGTATGTCCACGAGCCCAAGAGCATCCCGTATATGTTTATGACGGCCGATGTGCTTCAGAAGTTCGGCATAAAGACTGCTAACGAAATGGAAGGAGGCGACGATTTCCTTGAATCCCAGGACTGGAGCCTCTGCACCGGAATGACCTTCAGGATAAAGGGAGAGCAGCGCTATCAGGCCGCCGACTTCCGTCTGGAGGCGGACTGGAGCAGCGCTGCGCCGTTCCTGGTGGCCGGTGCAATATTCGGCAGTGCGCAGGTAGAGGGGCTGGACACATCGTCATTACAGGCAGATTTATCGATAATCGATATATTGGCGGAAGCCGGAGCGTGCGTGTCGCAGGTGGAGGACACCAAGACCGTATGCGTCCAGAAGGCGCCGCTTAACCCCTTCGAGATGGACCTGGCAAATGCGCCGGACCTCTTCCCGGTAGTTTCCGTCCTTGCGGCATTCTGCCCCGGACAGACCCGCCTGGGAGGTGTCGGCCGCCTGGCCACAAAGGAAAGCAACCGCGCGGAGGCCATCCTGGAGATGCTCCGGCAGCTTGGCGTGGACGCCTACATAGAAAAGGACGATATGTTCATAACCGGCCACTCCCTGAGCAGCCGCCTGCTCAACGGCAACCTGCTGTCGCCGGGGGAGTACACTTCACGCCACGACCACAGGATGGTGATGGCGCTCAAAGTGGCCCAGCTGGGCGCCGCCGGCCCAATTACCATAGACGACACCCTTTGTGTTGCCAAATCATTCCCTGACTTTTACCTTTAACGAGGCATATAGATAGAAAATGAAGAAGTTAATCATAATACTGACCGCTGCACTGGCGCTTTCAATTGGAGCGTCCGCGCAGCCCAGTGACTCATTCCATCCGGAATGGAAGATATCCGCCCTAGGCGGAGCCAACTACGTCTCTTCCGACGGATGGACCATAGGCTTTGAGAAAGGTATCTCCCCCAATTTCCAGGTTGGAGTGGAGTACTATTTCCTGCCGTGGCTTGGAGCACGTGTGACCGGCAGCGGCATTATGGGCAAATACCCGACGAATCCTTACCAGGAGCATCAGTTCTCCGGTTCGTTCAACTACGCAATGATTGGTGCGGATGCAGTGTTCGACCTTCTGAACATTGGGGAGTATAAATCCCGCCTTATGAGCCCGTATGTATTCCTTGGAGGTGCTGCGGCAAGCCGTTTCAAGACCGGTATGGAAGAAAGCGCCTTCGGCCCGGCATTCCGAGCCGGCCTTGGCGTAAACCTTCGCCTTGGCGAAGCCGTCAAACTGGTCCTTGAACTCCAGTCCAACACTCTGGGCAACCAGTTCAACACCCTGGACGATAACGGAGTCTTTGGCGCCGGCCTGGACGATTGCTTTGCCGCATTGGCCGGCCTCCAGTTCGGCCTGGGCGGCCAGAAGCGTCGCGAAGAGGCCGCCGCCAGGGAAGAACGCATAGCCGCGGCCAAGGCTGCGCAGGCCGCAGCCGCGCAGGCTACCGCGGACCGCATCGCGGCCGCGCGCGCCGCTGACCGCGCCCGTTCCGAGCGCCTCGCGGCGGAAAGGGAGGCCCTCGCCCGTGGCGAAAACCCACGCGCCGTGGAAGAGCGCATCATCTTCGGCCCCGGCCGTTCGGATCTCCCGGACAGCGAGAATTCCAAGCTGCTCCGCATCCTGAACGTGCTTAACCTGTATCCTGAGACCAAAGTTACCGTCAGCGGCTACGCCGACAAGGATACCGAGCCGGCAGCCAACAACCTGACCCTGTCAGTTCTCCGTGCAGATGCAGTCAAGAAGGCCCTGATAGACGCCGGCATAGACGCCACCCGCATCACCACCAAGTACTATGGAGACTCCCAGCAGATATCAGACATCCCGGGAGCCAACCGAGTTGTAGTCTGCGAGACCAGGTAACTCTTTTTGTTGTAAGATAGAATTAACGATATCGATATTTTTATGAAAAAAATACCAGGTTTATTATTAATGGCAGCCCTTCTGCTGGTTTCCTGCGAGAAATGGACCTACACGTCCAGAGGGAAACCGATAAGCTTCACGGCTTCGCAAACTGCCATAAACTGGACATCGGACGACGTTATAAGGATATTCTGTCCGCAGGCTTTCGGATCCGGAAGCGAAGCGGACTACACCATACAGGGAAGCACCCTTACGCCAAAAGGAACGCAGCTCCACTGGGGCGACGGCATTCACAGTTTCTATGCCGTGTACCCGGCTGGGGAAATCAGCGGTAACGTAGTTTCCGCAAATATCCCCAGCACGCAAAACGCTGGCACAAAGGGTGTTATGGTGGCCGCTGCGGAAGCAATCCGCAGTCAGGACGCCGTTGCCCTGCAGTTCCAGCCGTTGTACACAACGCTGGAATTCGTGGTGGGCCCCGGTGATTACAGCGACATTGAGGTCAGCGCCTTCCGCCTTGAAAGTGCGGGGGGAGGCGCGCTTGCCGGCGGCTTCAAAGCCGCCCTGGCAGCGCAATCTGACCCCGCCCTCACCATCGGCCCCTCCACCACCTCCCAAATCACCGTTGATATCGACCCAGTGATCCTGGATGCCGGCCAGACTATCAAAGTTACCGTGGTGGCACTGCCCAAGGATCTCACCAACCTCACAGCCTACTTTACAGTTGACGGCGAAGAGCAGGCCCTCCCTCTGGTAGACGAAGACGGAAACCCCATCGTAGTACCCGCCTGCCGCAAGACCACCATCACCGCAACCGATTTCCTCAGCCCCGCATATGACGAAGGCGCCTCCCGGTTCAAAGTAACCATAGAAGACCAGGACGTAGACGATTACACTTTAGATTATCATATTAAATAAAATAACATAAACGCTTATGAAAAAGTATCTAGTACCTCTGCTCTTTGCAGCAGCACTGTTAGTTTCTTGCGAGAAACAGCAGGAATCCACACAGCCTGTTCCCAAGGGAGACGCCATTGAGTTCTCAATGTCCTCTACCGCGGTGAACACCAAGACCTCCTATGGAGCAATATCTGGCAGCACACAGCCAATCAACTGGGAAAACGGCGATAAATTCACTGTTTATTGCAATGAAGCATTCCTTGTTGACAGTAATGACAAGAATGCCGACTACAAAGTTACCACATCAAGCTCAGGCAATTCTGTATCACCAGACGATCAAAACAAGCAGCTGATGTGGGGAGGCGATGGTAATCACACCTTCTATGCCGCTTATCCTGCAGGACATCTGGATGGCAACACCTTTTCCGGTAACATTCCCACTACCCAGAATCTGACAGGTACAAACGGAGTTTACGCTCCTCTGCTTTCAGATTACGGATATATGGTAGCAGCAACCACCTCAGCAAAGACCAATAATGCAGTCAGCCTTGTTTTCAAGCCTATCTTTAGCACCATAGAATTCACCGTTGGCCCTGGCCCAAGCACACCTGTTGACGTAAAAGGATTCCGTCTGGAGTCTACCACCAGTACACTCGCAGGTAGATTCAATGCTACTATCAACGTTGGCTCAGATCCTACCTTTTCCAATTTTAGCTCTTCAGCCAAAGCGATTAGCGTAACCTTTGGAAACACTGTACATATTGAGAAGAATGGTACAATAACCTTTACTGTTATTGCCGTTCCTAATGATATGACCAACCTTACCGCATACTTTAGTGTTGATGATAAGGAACTTGCCATTCCTCTTAAGAGTGGCGATGACTTCATTACTTTCAGAAAAGGCAGGAAGACACGTATCAATGCATCCGGAGCGCTTGGTCCGGAAGCCGTGCAGGCAGGATTCACAGTCGACATCACCTCCCAGGGTGTTGACGAGTACTCTATAAGTGGGCAGTAATCCCAACCAGTTTTCACAACACACTTCCCGGACACTCCCCCAGTGCCCGGGAAGTTGTTTTTTATGGGAATTCCTTATATTTGTGCCTGGAGATGTGGTTTCCGCCGCTGTTAGGAGTTTGGGCACGGAATCGGCTCTTACGGCGCCCTAATAGATTTATTCTTAGATGATAAGTTTCCCCAATAACCAATGAAAAAGAATTACTGGATAATTGCTCTTGCTTTATTGTTCTTAGGCGCTGTTATGTTGTATCTCCAAGCGGCTTTCTGCAAGGATAATATGATGTGGAATTCCATTACTGGAAATGCGGCCAGTGCGTTGTTGATATGCGGCATTTTCAACCTGTTCCAGGAGATTTTCGTTAGGAAAGATTCGGATAAGAAAATGAGTGAAATGTTCAATCTGTCTTCTTCAATAACACGTTCTGGTCTTGAAGAACTTATGGTCGATTCCAGGGAATATGACTTCAAGCCGCTTGTTGAAGGTGCGACAAGATTTGTAGCAGTGATGAATGACGGGTACACATGGCTCGTTCATAATGATTTTGAGTTGAGAAAACGTTTTGATACTCCAGGTACTACTACTGAGTTTTATCTTGTGGATCCCGATGGAGTAGGAGGGGATTACCTAAGCAATAAGTGCTTGCCGTCATATGATATCAAGTTTAAGATTCTTCAGACTGTTGACGAACTGAAGGCTGTTTATTCCAAAAGTGAGAAAAAGGGTCGACTTGTAATAAAACTGATGGAATATGCTCCCACCCAATCTGTTTTCATCGCCGATGGCAAAGTGGTAATCACCCTCTATCAGAATGGGTCCTACAAGCAGATCGTCCCTCTCTTTGTCTTCCAGAAAGATAGCAAGAAGAGCAATATCGCCCAATACTATCAGGAAGACCTGGAGAGTATGCAGAACTCTTGCAAGGTGGAATTTGATTCATTGTCGGCCTAGGCTAAGGCATCGCTGCGGAAAGCTGTTTTATTAGCATGCAGTACGAGGTTTCAGAGAGTAATATACACCTCAAGTCGTCCTATGAGGTAAGCAAAGGAGACTTTGAACGGATCTTGGTTGCCATCCGTGAGCAGTATCCTGACTGTCTGGTTTGGAATAGGTCCGTCAGATCACTTCTGCGGGAGTGGGCTACGCACAATGCTTTCCATGCTATTGGTTTTCTCCGCAACAAAACAGCCGATACGGACCTGAACTGGCCACAAAAATGGTATATTCAACTAGGATACGCGATAGCGGGAGCAATTGTCTGGCCGTTTATCAAGTGAGGTGAATTAGATTGGCCAGAGAGTTTTTATTATTCTTTTGGTGGATTGATTATAATAGCTAAATTATGCAAAAGAAAATTCAAGAATTCGTTATTTCTGCATTAAGGATTGATCCACAATGCAAAACAGAATTGCGTAAAGTCTTAAAAGATGAAATCTATATGTTCAATAAACGTTGTTGTATTACAGCGGATAAAAGAATTGTATTAAATACAGACTACAAAAGTGAATATAATGTTTATGGATCAAAGATTTGCATTAACACAATAGTCGGAATGAATGGGAGTGGTAAGTCTTCTATATTAGAAATGATTTACCGTATAATTAATAATTTCAGTTCTCTATTAGTTAGAGATACCAGACGGGGAGCCGCTTATCCTTTATTCTTCATAGATGGTTTATGGGCATCGTTATATTATGTAATTGATAATGGAGTTAAGACGCAATTGGCTTGTATTTCCTGTCAAGGACATGATGTTTCTTTAGATATAGATGGTGAAAAAGTTTTTCCGTTTTATCTTCATGGAGCAGCGAGAACATGGTCACAATCAGACATAGCTGAGCATTGGGATAAGCTTTTTTATACCATAGTCACAAATTATTCTGTACAATCTTTCATTAGTACAGATTTCGAGAATGAAGAGTGCTTTAAGATAGGAGGGAAAGGGAAGGCTCAATTAAAAGAAGGCAATCAATGGATGTCGAGTCTCTTTAATAAGAACGATGGTTATCTTGTTCCTATAGTACTCAATCCATATCGGGATAATAAAGGAAATATGAATGCGGAAGTTGAGAGAAGGCTCACAACAAACCGATTATTATCCATATTAATCTTCTTCAAAGAGCATAAGATAGAGTTTATAGAAGGGTATAAACTTCAAGATATTAGATATGAATGTGATATTAATAGTGTAGTTGATAAGTATGTGGGAAGTGTTAACGAGGATTTAGAAGACTCAATAAAGCTTCGTGTGTGGGGATTTTCTAAAGTAGTTAAAAGGCAAGGGACATACGCATTTGAGATAATAAAAAGGTTTGGGTTACAGGGATTGAATTATTCTAATAACCTTATAGAGAGAGCTGCTGCGTATTTGGTATATAAAGTACTATCTGTGGCCAGGAACTACCCCACGTATAGTTCTTTTGAAATATCAAAAGGGCCGTTACTATTCGACGAACAAGTTTCTCCTCAGGATAAGAATAGATTATTAGAAATGGTTGATAACATCATTAAAGACAGATCCCATATCACTCTGAAAATAAGACAAACACGCCGTTTCTTACAGCGGTATAATCCCGATAAATGTGGCAATGTTGATTTACTCGGTTCGTTTTCATTTTATGAATATCAAAAAGCCCTTGGTGATTCAGTTAACGCGGGAGGTTTAACTACTATTATGGAACAAATACCACCTTCCTTTTTTGTTCCTACAATATTATTTGATAAAATTGAGAAAGGAGAGGCTTTAAAACAGGCTGTTCCAATAACCAAAATGAGCTCGGGGGAACGTCAATTCTTATACAATTTCAGTACTATAATTTACCATATGAGGAATCTTTTATCAATACAAGATTCCAGGCGAGTAAGGTATCGGGCTATTCATCTGGTTTTCGATGAAGTTGAAATATGTTTCCATCCCGAATATCAGCGAAAGTTTGTCAATAGCTTGCTATCAGTATTAAAAAAAACGCGTCTCATCACGAATTGCTCGGTTCAAATTACCATAGCTACTCATTCTCCGTTTATACTATCAGATGTGCCTCAAGACAACATCCTTTATTTGGAAGATGGGCATGATGTAAGCTCTAGAATGACAGTAAATCCTTTTGGCGCAAATATCAATGATGTGTTACAGCAGAGTTTCTTCTTAGAGAATGGTTTTGTTGGAGAATTCGCACAGAACAAGATTAATTCTCTGGTAAACTATCTTAAGACAGAAATTAATATAGATGAATGGAGCCCGGAATCAGCAAAATACTTCATAGAGAATGTTGTAGGAGAGCCCATAATCAAGAACTTATTAAGAGAGTTATTAACAGATAAAGGCTGGAGTTATGAGAAAGATTTTAATTACTAGTAATGTTGAAGCTCTTGCGAAAGATTATCGAACAAATCTTTTCAATGGAAGAAATAGTAGTTTCACAAAACCGAAAGATAGGATTAAGAAGTTATTAGAGGACATAAAGGATAAAAAAGAGGTAGGGTACAATAACTGGGTAGATTACGCATATTATCTTCAGAGTATTTTTGACCATTATGATGAACTTTTGGATTTGAGGCCTAAAGAGTTTGATCGTTATCAGAAGCTGTATTTCGATGTCGATGAAAGACTTCTTAAAGACAAAAAATGGATTAAAAATAAAAATAGTAGAAAATCTTTTGCTGATACTGTTGTTGAATTGATGCGGTATGAAGATGTTAGACAGAAAGAGATTATTCCATATATTGAGAAGCTAGGAATCCATACATGTGTTTATTGTAATACTCAATATACCCCTACTGTTCATATTAAAAAAGGCAAGGTATTAGGTGGTTATGAGCTTGATCATAATAAGCCAAAATCCAAATACCCTTTTTTGTGTACTTCATTTTTCAATCTATATCCAGTTTGTTCAAATTGTAATGGATGGAAGTTGGATAGAGAAGCAGAATTTGAATTGTATACTGAGGATCCCTCTCAGTTGGAGCTATTTGAATTTAAACTAGAAAAAGCTTCAATTATTAAGTATATGCTGTTTCAGAATGCCTCTGTTTTAAAGATTCTGTTAGATAGCAATCATTTCTCGCTGCTGAGAAATCATAATCAGTTGTTCCATTTGGAAGAGTATTACTCTTCTTTTCGTGATGTGGCAGAAGAATTAATATGGAAAAGCAAGACGCGAAACGATGTTTACAAGGATCAAATGATAAAGAGTTTCAATATATTATTTCCCAGGAAAAAGGCCGACGTCAATCGCTTCTTATATGGTTTCTATCCATTATCACAAGACATTCATCGCCGGCCTCTTACAAAATTGCAACAGGATATAGCTAAGCAGTTGAAAATATACTAAATAAAAGGGAAGGCAGTTTGCTGGATTCTAATCCGATAAGCCTTGGGGAGATAGGATAAGCGTCGTGTCAACTGCGAGTTGGTGCTTAGCCTCAGGAATTGCAGTCGATGGAAACGAATACGTGACAGCCTATACAGATTCAAGGTGGCAATACAGAACAGTGTCGACATATCGCTAATGCTGTCAGTTGTGGAAGAGAAGAACCGTTCTGAAGAATTTGAGTTACCCACGATAACAGTTGACAATGGATAGAAATCACTCGCTCTTACCTCTCTTGGGTGCTGGGCGTGAACTAGAACGAGAACACAAACGGGCTGATACGCCGTACATCCCGAAAGGTACAAACTTCAGCGGGCCGAAAGACTAGATGCTTGCCGAGATAGAATGGAATCCGAGCCAATGGTTCCGTAAGTCACTGGATTACAGGACATCGTTGGAATAATGGAAACAATTAATTAACTTGGACTATTGAGGTGTTGCTCTATAGAATATTATTCACCAGATAAGCTATCGCTTAGTTTTGTATGGTTAAATAGACAATAATAAATATGAAAAAGAACAAGTTTCCCAAGGTGCTACTTTTTATTCTATCTATGGCACCATTCTTTATTATTCTTGGCTTGATGGCAATGGATATTCCAATTATTCTTGATAAGGAGGCGGAGTTTATAGGATGGCGTCAATTGTGGATTAATACGAGGATGGGATGTGTTATCATCCTCATATCCATACTATTAGAAATATGTGTTTTTTTGCTTTTAAGAATAGTTTGTAATCAAGAAGCAAAAGAGCAAGCTGAAGCCATAGAATCTATAGAAGATAAGAATTATGAGCTAATTACATTTGTCACGTCATTATTTTTACCATTAATAAGTTTCCAGTATGATCAATTGAGTCATTGGTTCGTGACTCTCTTAATCATTATCCTACTAGGTTATATATTCTGCCATTTTGATGGCTTTTACACAAATCCTACACTGGCTCTTTTTGGCTACAGGTTATATAAAGTTACGCTCGGCAATCAACGCCAAGGAGATTCAAAAAAAAGTCGCCAGATAATAATAATTACTCAAACTAAACTTCGCCCAGACAACCGAGTACAGTGTTTAAGGCTAACGGATACAGTATATTATGCAACTTTAATAAAGAAGGATTATGAATAAAGAAGAACTCATCAACAGAGTAAACTTTGTCTTAGGAGATGGGCATAAAGAACTCCAATTATTTGGCTTTGTATCTAATGATGACAATCCCTATCGGATTAGCATTTCAACAACTTTAGAGGCAAAACTATTAGGAGTTATTGCCGAAGGCATTAAAACCTTGATTATAGATAACAATTACGAAATAATAAGCTTTTCAACTGCCGATGAAAGGAAGAATCGGTATTATGAGTATGATTTAGATGACAAGCCTGAGAGAATGTACTGTATGTCTACAGTCATAGGGAATCATAGCGTAGAGGAGTTTAATCTTAATCCACAAACAATAACTACATTAGACGCTCTAATCTTTTTGATATCAGATGGTGATGGAAAAGCTTTTACTGTTTATAAAGTATTGTCTTCTGTAGAAAAGGTTGTTAAAAGTTCAAAAACCCTTTTAGCGAGAATTGGAATTGGGAACAGTATTCTTGATGAAGAGCAACAGCCAATTATAAAAATCGGCCCCAAGTTCCAAATAATTTTCACCGAGTCTGACAATGAAGGAACATATGTTTTTTTAGAATCATCAATTGTTGAATCAAAGTTTGATTTAAAACAGATTCTAAGTAATCAAGCAGCAAGAGATATTGGTATTATTCAAAATACGAATCTTTTGAATGATATCACTAAGCTTCAACATTACGCACAGAAAGCTTCTTTTAGCAGGAAGTTAGTGGGTGTTATGAGGTCATCAAAGGTTATAAAGGATAGTATTCCCAAAAACAGGGTTCTGAAGTTCATAGAAAATGATGAAGAGCTGAAGACCAAGTTAAGAATCAAAATTAAAGACGAAGAGGCTTTCATAGAAATCAATAATATAGAGAGTGCAAAAGCATTCCTGGATCTCCTAAATGATGAGTATTTATACTCGTCATTAACAGATCAGAAGTATCAAGCTGTTGCGAAAGATGAACGATAAATAATTATGTTATCTTCGAGAATGAATTCCCTTTGGGTTCTTGCAAAGGATAGTGGTTCTAGAGAGTGGCATGGTGATAATCGAGTCTTTATTAAGGGAGTGATGAACTTAAGTTAGAATCCCCTGTATTTTAGTAATTTGCTTGTACTTAGTAATGGATTTGACCTTGATGCCGGTCTGCCTACTAGTTAAAGCAGTTTGCTGAAAGTGATTATTCCCCCTTGTAGCCTTCCCTAATTATGAGAAGTTCACAATTGGAGTGGAGAGCTGTTTGATATGGGTGGAGGTAACTTCTCGAATTAATTGTTAAATTTGAGAAGTTAAGTTTATAATTATGAAGATACTGGTTACCGGGGCAAAGGGGTTCGTAGGGAAAAACCTTTGTGCGCAGTTGAGGAATAATAAGGAGGAAGTCTTTGCATACGATGTGGATACACCGGATGTGATGCTGGAGGAGTGGTGTGCGCAGGCGGACTTCGTGTTTAATCTGACAGGGATAGATCTTCCTGATGAGCCCAAGGCTCTTAAAGCGGGAATTGTGGACTTTTCGGCCAGGCTCCTGGACGCGCTCAAGCATCACGGGAACAAATGTCCCGTGATGCTGGCCAGCTCCCAGAAAGCCTCGCTGGCCGGGCGCTTCGCAAACACAGAGTATGGCAAAAGCAAGAAAGCAGGTGAGGACATCTTCTTCAAGTATGCAGATGAGACTGGCGCTAAGGTGTTGGTTTACAGACTTCCCGGTTTGTTTGGCAAATGGGCTAAGCCAGTCGTTAACGGAGTTGTAGGAACATTCTGCAATGCAATTGCCAATGATCTTCCATATAAGGTCAATGATCCTACCGTGCAGTTGGACTTGGTGTATGTAGATGATCTGGTGGAAGAGATGATGGCGGCGCTCCAGGGGAAGGAGCACAGGTGTGATTACGATGGCATCGGCGCGTATCCTGTTCGAGATGGAAAGTATTGTTATGTACCTGTGAGCCATCGGGTTTCTCTGGGAGAGATTGTATCGCTGCTGCATAAGTTCGATGATCAGCGGAAGACTCTGGTGATGCCGGAGATCCCATCGGGCAGTTTTGCCAAGAAACTGTACAGCACTTTTTTGAGTTATCTGCCTGCGTCAAAGGTGGCGTTCCCGCTGAAGATGAACTTTGACGGGAAGGGATCCTGTACGGACGTTCTGAAGACAGTAGGGAGTGGCCAGTTCAGTGTTGAGGTGATCAACCCCGGAATGACAAAAGGGCACCAGTGGCATAACAGCAAGTGGGAACTTTTTGTTGTGGTGAGCGGAAGGGCGCTGATCAAGGAGAGGAAGATTGATTCAAATCAGGTTCTTCAATTTGAGGTGTCTGGCTCTGAGATGAAAGCTGTTCATATGTTGCCCGGGTATACCCACAGCATCGAGAATCTATCGGTAACGGAGCCTTTGGTTGTATTGATGTGGACCAATGAAGCGCTCGATCCCCAGAAACCGGATACTTATTCTTTGAAAGTTTAACACTTAACTAACTAATAATTAATACTATGGTAAACAGATTTATTCTTAACGAAGTATCATACTTCGGTCCAGGAGCCCGCAAGGAACTCCCGGGTGTTGTGGCTCGTTTCGGTTTCAAGAAAGCATTGGTAGTAACGGACAAGGGCCTTATGAAATGTGGCGTTGCCAAGATGGTCCTGGATGTAATGGACGAGGCAGGTATCAAATATGAGGTTTTTGACGATGTAAAACCCAATCCTACGGTAACCAACGTAAAGGACGGCATTGCAGCCTGCAAGAAAGCAGGAGCTGATTTTATAGTTGCTCTTGGAGGAGGATCCAGTATGGATACCGCAAAGGGAATAGGCATTGTTGTAAATAATCCTGAATTCTCAGACATAGTTTCACTTGAGGGAGTTGCAGACACAAAGAAGAAGACTCTTCCTATCATAGCGCTTCCTACTACAGCAGGTACTGCAGCTGAAACTACTATCAACTATGTTATCATTGACGAGACACGTCAGGCCAAGATGGTTTGCGTAGATCCTAACGACATCCCGGCAGTTGCCATTGTCGATGCAGAATTGATGTACTCTCTGCCAAAGTCTCTTACCGCGGCTACCGGTATGGATGCTATGACACACGCCATTGAGGGCCTTATTACAAAGGGA
>CACWLD010000019.1 GCA_902761655.1 uncultured Bacteroidia bacterium
CAGTGTTTATCGAAGACGGAACATTCTATCTGCGCCCCCATATCGGTAAGTTTTTGTGCCAAACGGCCTTTTTCTTGGCACACGCTGGCACACGTGTGCCACGCTGTGTGCCAAAGCGCCCTCTAGCTCAAACTAGCTCAAACTTAACCGACCTCAAGTCGAACTAGCAATGAACCCTTTTCGGATTATGAATTTCAGCTAGTTTCAACTGAAATTAGTTAAAGTTGAACTTTAGTCAGAAAGTCGTAACTAATTGATTTACTTGCCGATGCAGAAGTGGGAGAAGATTTGGGAGAGGACTTCGTCGGTGGTGAATTCGCCGGTGATGGCGCCAAGGTGGGAGAGGGCGGAGCGGAGGTCCTGGGCGATGAGTTCGGTTGAGAGGGTGGTGTCAAGGGCCTTGCGGACTGCCGTGAGATCTTGGAGTGCGGCTGTCAGTTCGGAGTAGTGGCGGGCGTTGGAAACAAGGACGGAAGAGGAGGCGTCAACCCTGTCTGACTGGGTTATTTCAAGCATTTTTTTGAGTTCTGGGATGCCTTTTCCCGTCAAAGCGCTGATTTGGATAAATGGAGAGGTAACTTGTTGGTTTTCAATTGATGAAACAATATTGCATATATTGTTAACATTTTTGTTAACCCCCATAATATCGGCTTTGTTGCCCACAAAAATCAACTTTTGGGTGGTCAGGTCGACTGATGATTTGATGACGTCTGCATCAGCCTTGATGCGGTCTATTGGAAGGCTCAGATCGAGTACTGCAAGGACAATGTCGGCCTGGGAAATCTTCTTGAAAGTGCGCTCGATTCCCAGCTTCTCTATGGTCTCCTCAGCGTCGCGGATTCCCGCGGTGTCTATGAAGCGGAAAAGGGTGGAGCCAATGGTCATTGTCTCTTCCACGGTGTCGCGGGTTGTGCCGGCAATGTCGGAGACAATGGCGCGGTCTTCTCCGAGCAGCGCGTTGAGCAAAGTGCTCTTGCCGGAATTGACGGCTCCCACAATGGCAACGGGAACTCCGTTCTTTATGGCGTTGCCCAGGCGGAAGGTTCCGGCAAGGGATTTGATCAAAGCGCAGGCATCGTCTGTGAGGCGCTTGAGCTCTGTACGGTCCGCAAATTGGACATCTTCCTCTGAGAAGTCCAGTTCAAGCTCCATAAGTGAGGTGATTTCCAATAACTTAGAGCGCATCTTCTGAAGTTCTTCTGAATATCCGCCCCTGAGTTGGTTTACGGCTATCCTGTGAGCGGCCTGGCTACCGGAGGCAATCAGGTCTGCGACGGCTTCGCTCTGGGCAAGGTCCATCTTGCCGTTGACGAAAGCTCGCTTTGTGAACTCTCCGGGTTCTGCTGCTCTTGCGCCAGCTTCAATAAGCAGAAACATAATGCGTTGCACTATGTAACTTGAAGCGTGACAGGATATCTCCACAGAGTCTTCTCCGGTATAGGAAAGGGGAGAGCGGAACACGGTGGCAAGCACCTGGTCCAGTTCCTCCGGGCCGTCATAGATGTAACCATAATGAACGGAATAGCCGGGAGCGTCTGTTATGGTTCCTTTCTTGAGGCGTATGACCTTGTCTGCAATGGCAAGGGCGTCGGGGCCGGAGACCCTGACAATAGAAACGGCCCCGGTGCCTGAAGAGGTAGCCGGGGCGCATATGGTTTCGTTGAAGGTATTAATAATCATAGGACTTTGCATCCCTTGGGGATACCTTGCTCATATTGTCCAGGAGGTCTTCGTTGGTCTTGTACTCGTCCATAAGGTTGAGCATAAAGTTCATAGCCTCTATAGGGTTCATATCGGCAAGTATCTTGCGCAGGATCCAGATCCTGTTTGCGGTTCCCTTGGGGTAGAGTAGGTCGTCCCTGCGGGTTCCGGAAAGGAGAATGTTGACGGCAGGGAAGATGCGCCTGTTGCTCAGGGCCCTGTCCATCTGGACTTCGCTGTTGCCGGTGCCGCGGAATTCCTCAAGGATGACTTCTTCCATCTTGGAGCCTGTCTCGATAAGAGCGGTGGCGATGATGGTGAGTGAACCGCCGCCTTCTATGTTGCGCGCTGCGCCGAAGAAACGCTTTGGCTTCTGGAGAGCGTTGGCGTCGACTCCACCGGTGAGCACCTTACCCGATGCGGGCTGTACGGTGTTGTATGCACGTGCGAGCCTGGTGATGGAATCAAGGAAGATGACTACGTCGTGGCCGCACTCTACCAGCCTGCGGGCTTTCTCGAGCACCATATTGGCAACCTTGACGTGCCTTTCTGCAGGCTCGTCGAAGGTGGAGGCGATGACCTCGGCCTTTACGCTGCGCTCCATATCGGTAACCTCTTCAGGGCGCTCGTCAATTAGGAGGACTATCTCGTAAACCTCCGGATGGTTGTCTGCGATGGCGTTTGCCAGGGACTTCAGGAGCATAGTTTTTCCACTCTTAGGAGGGGAGAGGAGCATCATTCGCTGCCCCTTGCCTATGGGCGCGAAGAGATCCACTATGCGGCAGGAGATGTCAGAATTGTGGCCCCTGCCCAGGAGGTTGAACTTCTCCTCAGGGAAAAGAGGGGTGAGGAAGTCGAATGGAACGCGGTCGCGGATGTATTCCGGGGTGCGTCCGTTGATATATTTGATGCGTACCAGCGGGAAATATTTGTCTCCTTCCTTTGGAGGGCGTATTTCTCCGGTTACGGTATCGCCGGACTTGAGCGCATTGCTGCGGATCTGGCCCTGGGAGACGTAAATGTCGTCAGGGGAGTTGAGGTAATTATAGTCCGAAGAGCGGAGGAAACCGTATCCGTCAGGCATTATTTCAAGGACTCCGGTGGCCTCTACGGTGCCCTCGAACTCTACGGGAGAAGGTCTCTGAGGTTGAGGCTGAGGCTGGGGCCTTGGCTGCTGTTGTTGCGGCTGATTCTGCTGCTGGGGCTGAACCTGAGGCTTCTGCTCCGGGGCAGGTTTTGCGGCCTCGGCGGGCTGCTGCTCCTGAGCCTGCGGAGCGGCTGGCTTGCCGGCCTTGGCCGGCTTGCGCCCGCGCTTCTTGGGCTCCGCCGGAGCTGCCTCTTTGGGGGCCGTTTCAGGCGCTTCCTGAGGCGCCGGGGACTCCGGCGCAGGCTGAGCCTTCACGGCCGCCTTACGGCCGCGTTTCTTGGGTTCCTGGGCCTTTTCGGGCGCGGGGACGGAAGCAGGGGCCGCATCGGCCTTTGCAGGAGCGTTGTCCTGCGCGGCCGCCTTGGCCGCGGGCTTCCTGCCCACCCGCTTCTTTGGCTTTGGAAGCGGCGTGGCGGCCTCGGCCCTGGCCTCGGCATCCAGAATCTCAAATGCTATATTTTCTGATGAAGTTTTTTTAGTAACCTTGATATTAAGGTCCTTAGCGATGGATTCGAGCTGTTCACGGCTCATTTTATCCAGTTCGAATAAAGTATGCATAAAATAGTTTGGGATTCTTGCACAAGACACGTAAATATGTCACGCAAGTGTTTTGACGGGCACAAAGATAGGGAAATACTTTTAATTATCCCAGAAACTGCTGCTCTTTTTGTACCTGAGGATATCTGCAAGGGCGGATGCATTGGCCGATATCCTGAAACTGTAGGACTGCCACTGTCCGGTAGGCACCCAGGACACCGCAATGTTGAAGCAGTGCAGGTCGTATGTGAAATTTAGGCTTGACGTAGTGATCCTGCGGGCTATGAAATCGAATCCCGAATTGGCGGTCATAGACATTCGCGGGGTCAGCTGGAGATTTCCGCTAAGGGAAACCGTTCCGGAGAAATTATGCCTGGTCACCAGCTGGTCGTTCTCCCTACCATAAGACCTGTTGTAGCCAAATGAGAAACTGGCATTGAGGTTCCAGGGGGAGTCCGGATTCATATAGTACAGCCATCCTCCCGGGATATACTCTCCCGTCACGGGATGGTAGAACACCTGCTGATATGCCAGCGTACTTCCGCTTCCCATATCGTTGCCTTCCGTTCCGTCATTGCCATTGAACGAACCCTTGCCCTGGAATGAATATGAGAACGACAGGTTGGCGCTGTTCACGCGGACCGGATGGAGCAATCCTTCCTTAACAATGTTGAATGTGTTGCAGCGCCTTCCGTTCTCATCCACGGCATAAGGGTCCATTGACGCGTTCAGGTTGAGCGTCAGTTTCTGGAATATTGTGGTGGTGAGGCTTGCGCTAATCATATTCATCTTGAGCGAATCCGCAAGCAGGTTGATTCCCGTATTGAAAGTCAGCTGGTCTATGATCTTCACCTTCTTGGTACCCGTACCGGTGGTATCCGCAGTATCACGGACCTTGGCCTCTATGTTATTGCCTATGCTGATGTTCATTGAGGCGCTCTTACCCTTTCCCGGGGCCGCATTCATCTGGCCTTCGTATATATTGTACGAATAGGACTTCTGCACACCGTTCTTGTCTACATATTCCAGCGTCCTCCATCCATTGGCGTATGTTCCCAGTTCCGGCGCCACGCTGAGCGAGACGGAAGGGGAGATCACGTGCCTGATGGCCTGCAGCTTCCCCCCGCGGCGCCCAAAGTTGAACATACCGTACAGGCGCGTATTTGCCGATATGCTTCCCGAATAACGCTGCGTTATACCAAAATGCCCGAACTGCGGCCCGTCAACCCGTATTGGAGCGTCCTTGTTGGGATCGTAATCTTCCGATTCCGGATCATATACGTATGACCTGGCCCTGAAGAACCAGTTCATTCCATAACTGATGGTTGGGTTGATGTTGATATAATTGAACAGCGTGAACGATGGCAGGCCGATGGAGAAGTTATGGGTCATACCGTTCTGGAAACGGTCATAGAACCCGGGCTTCCCAAACTCGGATGCCTTGAAGCTGATCTTATTCTGGAGGGAGGTGTTGTATCCTATGGAAATCTTCTCGTAGATACGCTCCTTTCCAACCCTGTTCTTTTGCTTGAAAGGGTATATGGTGCTCATTGAGAAGGAAATGTTAGGCAGGGTGAAGGTATATGAACTGTCCCTTGAGTTCTGGCTATGCAATGCGTTGATGGACAGATTGAAACGTCCATCCCAATTCTTTGAGTACGAGATGGATGACGATATCTGGTTCTGCAGCGCCTCGTCCACAGACCTGGAGTTGTACCTGCTGTTGGAAGGGCTGGAGAAGTTCACCGATGCGCTGAAGTTGGTACCCGGGCGCGCCTTGGCATCCTGGGCGTGCGTCCACCTCACGCTGAAGTTGCTGGTTTGGAAGAAATCTGGGCTGTCCTTCTCTCCGGTCTGGTCGTGTGAGTAAGTGAAAGACACACCTCCGTTGAACTTGTAATTGACCTTGTATCTGGAATTCACGTCCACCGACCAGGATCCCAGGGTATAGACGCTTCCGGTAAGGGAAAGGTCAAAATACTGTCCAAGAACCAGATAGATACCCGCATCCCTCATATAGAAGCCACGGGATTTCTCTTCGCCGAAGGTAGGCGTCAGGAGTCCTGTGCTCCGCTCTGGATTGGGAGGGATGAAGCCGAAGGGTATCACCAGCGGCAGCGGAACGCCTCCCAGCACCATCCACGCAGGGCCGAACACCGTTTTCTGGTTAGGGTCCGTTATGACCTTTGCGGAAGACATCTTCATATAATAGTGAGGCTCCTCCAGGTCGCAGACCGTATATATGCCTCCCATCATATTGATGGAGCGGTCCGGATTCATCTGGATGCGGTCTCCGCGTATCTCTCCCTCGCTGTCATTTGTCACCATATTGGTGATATATGCCTTTTGGGTATTGAAATTGTAATGTACTTCTTCCATATCGTATACGGAAGAACCCTGGGTCATCTGAGGCCGGCCTTTCCATTCTCCGGACAGGGTGTCCAGCGTTCCCCGGGCATATACGATGCCGGTATCCATATCATATTCCATATAGTCGGAAGTGATGGACACGTTTTCATACTGGACGGTGACTCCTCCGTAATAATATATCAGTCTCCTTCCTCCGGTGAAAACCTCCACTATGGAATCTCCGGCCGATGTAAAGGCGGGAGCCTTGAGCGAACTCTTTTCCAGCAGCGCGAGCGAATCCGCGCGGGCCGTGGAATCGATCACGGCCAGCATCGTGGAGTCCTGGGAGGGGAGGATATCTTCCTGTTCTTCTCTGACTACTTCCTGCGCAGAGGCGGAAAAGGCGGCCGCAAAGAACACGGACAGGGAGATAAAAATATATTTTAGATACTTTAAAGTCAATTTTTTGCCTAAATTTGCGAATACAAAATTAATACAATTTTATGAATTTGAGACGCGCCGTTTTACTTCTTGCAACATTGGCCATCTTAGGTGCGGCACACGCCCAGAGCACAACTGACCTCAGGCTAAATACTATAGTCATTGATCCGGGCCACGGCGGCAAGGATCCGGGATGCGTAAGCCAGGACAAACGCACGCAGGAAAAGGACCTCACGCTTGCCATTTCCCAGAAACTGGCTCAGAAAATCAGGAAAAAGTATCCTGAGATGAAAGTCCTTCTCACAAGGGAGAAAGACGTCTTCGTAGCCCTGAGGGACCGCGCGCAATTCGCCACCAAGAACAATGCCAATCTGTTCATATCAGTACATATAAACGCGGCCACAAACCGCTCCGCAAACGGATTCGCGGCATACATACTAGGACAGTCCTCAAACAAGAATACAGACACCTACGCTTTCAATATGGACGTGGTCACCAGGGAGAACTCCGTGATCTACCTTGAGGACGACACCACCGTCTACGGGGACCTCAACGACAATTCCCCGGAGGCCCAGATAATGTCCCAGTTCCTTTACAACGCCTTCAGGGAGCAGTCCCTTGGCTTTGCGGAAACCGTAAACAACCGTATGAAGGCCCCCTTCAAGCACAGCTACGGCGTGCAGCAGGCCAACTTCCAGGTCCTTCGCGAAGCCTCAATGCCCGCAGTCCTGCTGGAGTTGGGCTTCATCTCCAACACCTCGGACCTCAGCCTGCTCCGCTCGGACAAGAGCCTTGACCAGATGGCGGAAAACGTCTACCAGGCCTTTGTGGAATACAAGACCTCCTATGACGCCAGCGTCACCATAACTCCGGGAGCCAACCGCCCCGTTGCCCAGGCTCAGCCGGCGCCGCAACCCCAGGACGAGCCCCGCATCGTCCCCAGGGTGGAGGATCCCTCTCCGCAGCCTCAGGCCCAGCCCAAGCAGGACGGTCCAACCTTCACCCCTCCGGCACCTCCACAGCAGCCTCAGGCCGCTCCCGCTGCTGAAGAGCTTTACGGAGTCCAGGTGCTGGCGTCCTCACGTCTTATGAAGGACAACGATCCGTACTTCCTAGGATACGAGGTGACTAGGATCCAGACGGGAAATCTTTATAAGTATATAATTGGTGTTTCCAATGACCTTTCAGAGGCCAGAAGAGTGTACAGCATAATTAGGCAAAAGTATAAGGACGCTTTTCTGGTAGTAGTCAAGGACGGCTCTGCAAATCGGCTCTAGGGCACACTCAGACAAAGGGTTACAAGGGTTTGGCTAATTTGGAATTATTCCAGATTGAAGATATTGTTGCAGTGCGATTAATCCCTAACCTCATTTTGTAACTGATTGATTTTAAGATAGCTAGAAAACAAACGTTTTTACCTTTCCGTATCTTTTATTTACGAATAAAAAAACTTCTATACAATAGAAAAAAATATTTTTTATAAGATTTTTTTCATCCATTTTTGCACTTGGAAACGGGGACGGTAAAATCCCTGTTTTTATGTCAATATAAGAAAGCAAGCCAATATTCACTAATGCTAAACCAGGGCAACATATCCAGACACGCCGATGTATGGAACAACTGTCTGAGGATTATCGAGAACATCATCGATCCTCAGAAGTTCGAGACCTGGTTCAAGCCCATTGTTCCCATAGATTTCAAAGACAACACCCTCCTTGTGGAGGTGCCTTCTGATTTCTTCCGTGAATATATAGAGGAAGCGTTCCTTGACGTGCTCAAGTCAACCCTCAAGAGGGTGATAGGCGCAGATGCCAGGCTGTTGTACCAGGTCCGTCCCGTTGCATCAGGCCAGGCAATGGTAGTGCCCGCCGCAGAGGTGAACGCCCCAATGAACAAGGCTGTTTCCATTGACACCTACCATCCGTCCGAAAATCCGGGACCTTTCGTCTTCCCGGGACTCAAGAAGCTGGTCATCAACCCGCGCCTGAATCCCGTCTTCAACTTCAGCAACCTCATAGAAGGGGAGTGCAACAAGATGGGCATCACCGCCGGCATCAGCATTTCGGACAGACCGGGGAAAACCCCTTTCAACCCTCTGTTCATATTCGGTGGTCCGGGCTTGGGAAAAACCCATCTGGCCCAGGCAATAGGTATCGAGGTGACACGCAAGTGCCCTGAACTCGTAGTCCTCTATCTTACTGGAAGCGAGTTCAAGACCCAGTATATGAACGCCACAAGCGTCCATAACAAACTTGCGGACTTCCTGGCCTTCTATATGCGCATAGACGTGCTCATAGTGGATGACATCCAGGATCTTTCAAGCACCGGAGCGCAGCACGCGTTCTTCAATATCTTCAACCACCTGCACCAGAACGGCAAACAGCTCATTTTCACGTCTGACCGCGCCCCGGTAGACCTCCAGAATTTTGAGCAGAGGCTTCTTTCCCGGTTCAAATGGGGCCTTTCCGTACAGCTTACCCAGCCGGATTATTCCACAAGGCTATCAATGCTCAAGGCAAGATGCCTGCGTGAGGGTGTCAGCATCCCTGACAACGTGCTGGAGTTCCTGGCATCAAAGATCAAGTCCAATTTCAGGGAGCTTGAAGGCGTGCTCATCTCCCTCATAGCCCACGCAACCCTGGCCCACAGGGAAATATCGCTTGACCTTGCGGAGCAGGTTACGGGCAGCCTTGTAACCGAACAACAGAGCAACATCTCAATAGATACAGTGCAGGATACCGTCTGCGAATATTTCAACATCACCCACGAGCAAATGATCTCCCCGTGCCGCAAGCGCCAGATAGTTCAAGCCCGTCAGATTGCAATGTACCTGAGCCGTACCCTCATACCCAACTGCTCCCTTTCAACCATCGGGGCGGAGATAGGAGGCAAGGACCACGCTACGGTACTTCACGCCTGCACCCAGGTCACGGACCTTATGTCAACTGACAGAACCTTCAGGCAGTATGTCAGCGACATCCAGAAGATGCTGGTCCCTGTTGACAGATAGACTACACATAACCAAAGTATACTTAATGACTTCAGAATCGGTTCTTGAAATTTTCAAGACAATAACCACCATACCCCGTGAGTCAGGCCACGAGGGTCCAATTACCGCATACCTGGTAAAATGGGCCGCTGACCACGGACTCAAATGCAAGACAGACTCCACCGGCAACGTGAACATCATCCGCAAGGCCTCAAGGGGTAAGGGACACATTCCCACCCTTGTCCTCCAGTGCCACCAGGATATGGTCTGCGAGAAGAAAGCGGACTTTGAGTTCGACTTCTCCAAGGATCCCATCCCTTATGTCATAGAGGACGGCTGGATGGTTGCCAAGGACACCACACTGGGTGCGGACGACGGCATTGGCATAGCCGCCTGTCTGGCACTTCTTGAAAGCGACATCTCCTGCGGAAGGCTTGAATGCGTCTTCACCATTTCGGAAGAAACCGGAATGGACGGCGCGGAAGCAATGAAGCAGGGATTCTTCAGCGGCAAAACGCTCATCAACCTGGATTCCGAGGACGAAGGCCAGCTCTTCATAGGCTGCGCCGGCGGCGTAAACACGGTAGCCACCTTCTCCTATGGCACGGAACCCGTTAAGCCGGGCTACAGCTGCGTCAAGCTTGTGATTGACGGAGCGCAGGGCGGCCACAGCGGTGACGACATAGACAAGGGAAGGGCCAACGCCGTGCAGCAGATGGCCCGCTTCCTCTACACTGAAAAGAAGCACGGGCTTCAGCTCCTTGACTTCAAGGGAGGCAACAAGCCAAACGCCATAGCGCGCGATTGCAGCGCCCTGGTAGCCGTCAAGGACCCTGACGCCACAATTGAGCGCTTCAAAGTGTTCGGCGCGTTCCTCAAGGCTGAATTCGCCACCTCAGACCCGGGCGTCTGCGTTTCCGCAAAGACCGTGGGCTCAAGCGCCCAGGCCGTTAAGGCGCGTGCGGCGGGCAGGATAATATCCGCCCTGGCCGCCTGCCCTCACGGCGTGGAAGCGATGAGCCAGGACATCTCAGGCCTGGTTGAGACATCCAGCAACCTTGCCGCAGTCCGTATGGGCGACGGCAAGTGCGTGGTCACCACCAGCCAGCGCAGCTCAGTGATGTCCGCGCGTGATATGATGGCCCAGAAGATAGAGGCCCTCTTCACCTGCGCGGGCGCCAAAGTGGTTCACAAGTTCCCTTATCCGGGCTGGAAGCCGGATGTGAATTCCCACATCCTCCAGCTCTGCAGGGAATCCTACAAGAAACTTTTCGGAACGGCCCCGCTTGTCAAGGCCATACACGCCGGCCTTGAATGCGGCCTGTTCCTTGAAAAGTTCCCCGGCCTGGATATGATTTCCTTCGGGCCCACCCTCCGCGGGGTGCACGCTCCCGGTGAGAAACTTGAACTGGCCTCCCTTGACAAATTCGTAGCCTTACTGGAGGACGTAGTATGCCAATTCGAATAGCCCCTTCCATCCTGGCAGCAGATTTCCTTCATCTTGACAAGGAGATCGAGATGCTCAACACCTATGCGGACATCATCCATCTTGACGTGATGGACGGTTCCTTCGTGCCCAACATATCCTTTGGATTCTCAGTCCTGGAGCCTGTCAGCAAAATCGCAAAGATTCCAATGGACGCGCACCTTATGATAGTGCATCCGGAGAAATACATAGAAAGGATTGCCGGGCTTGGAATACAGATGATCAGCGTCCACCTGGAAGCCATACGCGACCAGGGTGACAACCCGTCAGAAATGCTTAACTACATCCGCTCCCTGGGATGCCAGGCCGGACTCGCCTTCAATCCGGACGTTCCGGTTGAGGAGTGCTATCCTTACCTCAAGGATTGCGACTATGTGCTGGCTATGTCAGTAAGGGCCGGATTCGGCGGACAGAACATAGATCCCAACATCTACTCCAGGGTAAAGATCCTCAAGGCGGAGATAGCCCGCCAGGGCCTTGACACTCCCGTTCAGATTGACGGAGGAGTAACCATCCTCAACGCCCCTGAACTGGCTGACGCCGGAGTGGATATCTTTGTTGCGGGAAGCACCGTGTTCAAGGCAACAGATCCGGCAAGTGTGATTGCATTTCTGCGATCAGCCGGGCGAGTTCCTCTTCAAGAGTATAACTCCGCCCTGTAAGCTGGGCCATAGAGACGGGATTCGGAAGATCTTCAGGGAAATCGGTCTGGTTCACATCCAGGCCGATTCCTATTATGCTCATACCTATGTTGGCCCCGTCAAGGATGTTCTCTATGAGCATTCCGCATATCTTCTTGTCTCCCACATAGATGTCGTTAGGCAGCTTGATGCGCGCCTGAATGCCGTGGGATGCCAGATATGCAAGCAGGGAAGAGGTTACAAAGTCATTGATCCGTCCCGCGTCACGGGCTGGCAATACACCTATTTGGGAAAACTTGAGAAGAAGGGTGAACGTGAGGTTCTCACCCGGCCTTGAATGCCACGTATGATCACCCTGGCCACGGCCTGCGGTCTGCTCCGTGGCAGATATAACTGACATATTGTCAAGGCTCTCCAGACGCCTCCGGACCTCTTTGTTGGTGGAATCCACAGTGTCCATCCATATAATGGCAGAACTATTTGTCATAGGTGTATTTTTTGTATATTTGTGTATGCAAATTTAATAATTCCTAGCAATATATGATTACACACGACCTCCGCGTAATAGCGGATGCAATCCTCGACAAGAAAGGCCAGAACGTAGTTTCACTGGACCTGCGGCCAATAGGAACCGCCATCACCGACTTCTTTGTAGTCTGCAACGCGGATTCCACCACCAACGTCGCCGCCATTGCCGACAATATCCTCAAAGAAACCAACGAGAAACTGGGCCTCAAGCCCATCCGTATGCAGGGAATGGAAAACAGTTTCTGGATCATCCTTGACTACGGCAATATAGTGGTCCACATCTTCCAGACCCAGTACAGGGACTTCTACAATCTTGAAAACCTTTGGGCCGACGCCGTCCGTAAAGAATACAAATACCGCAAGCCGCGCCCGGCCAAGACAGAAAAAGCTTCAGAATAATGGCAGAAAACAACAATAACAGGAATCCGCAGAATCCCCAGGATCCCAAGCGCAAGATAGTCAAGGTGAGGATAAACCTCTCCTGGCTTTACCTGCTTCTCCTTGTGGGAATTGGCTGGATGCTCCTTGGGCAGAAAGGCTCCAATCCGCAGAAAGTGGAATGGGCTGAGGTCAAGGAGATGTTCCTTGACGGAGACATAAAGGAAATCCATTTTGTCAGGAACGACTATAAAGGCAACATCACCGTAAAGCCGGACCGCCTTTCCAAATATGCAGACCGCTTTGCAGGCGGCCAGGTACCCAGCAAGTCCCCTCACTTCATCTTCCTGGTATCCGGGCACTTTGACGCCGAGAAGGAATTCGGCGATCTCAACGCCCAGCTGGATCAGGGCAATCAGGTGAAGATCATAATGGAGAACGACGCACGCGTGTGGAGCAGCGTGCTTGAATGGCTGCTTCCGCTTGTCCTTCTCTTTGTGCTGTGGGGCTGGATGTTCCGCGGAATGAACCGTGGCCTTGGCGGCGGTGGCGGCGGACAGGCCAACCCGTTCAACGTTGGCAAGTCCACTGGAAAGCTTGCTGACAAGAACCAGGTCAACGTCACCTTCAAGGACGTGGCCGGAATGTACGGCGCAAAGGAAGAGGTGATGGAGATAGTTGACTTCCTGCGCAATCCCAAGAAATATACCGCCCTGGGCGGAAAGATTCCAAAGGGCGCGCTCCTGGTGGGCCCTCCTGGAACCGGAAAGACCCTCCTTGCAAAAGCCGTGGCGGGGGAGGCCAACGTGCCTTTCTTCAGCATAAGCGGATCTGACTTCGTGGAGATGTTCGTGGGCGTGGGAGCCTCCCGCGTAAGGGACCTCTTCAAGCAGGCAAAGGAAAAAGCACCCTGCATTGTGTTCATCGATGAGATAGACGCAGTGGGAAGGGCCCGAGGCAAGAACGTAGGCTTTTCTTCAAATGACGAGAGGGAAAACACTCTCAACCAGCTCCTTACGGAGATGGATGGATTTGGCACCAACAGCGGAGTCATAGTACTTGCGGCCACCAACAGGGCTGACATCCTTGACAAGGCCCTTATGCGTGCCGGACGCTTCGACCGCCAGATCCACGTCGAACTCCCTGAACTGAACGAGCGCAAGGAAATCTTCCAGGTGCATATGAAAGGCCTCAAGATTTCCGAGGACTTCGACCTTGACTTTATGGCAAAGCACACCTCCGGCTTCTCCGGAGCTGACATTGCCAACGTCTGCAACGAGGCCGCCCTCACCGCAGCCCGTAAGGGCAAGGCCGCCATTGACAAGCAGGACTTCCTTGACGCCGTAGACAGGATAATAGGAGGCCTGGAGCGCAAGAGCGCCATCATCACAAACAAGGAGCGCTTCTCAATTGCTCATCACGAGGCCGGCCACGCCGTAACAAGCTGGCTGCTGCCATACGCCAACCCTCTGTTCAAGGTCACCCTCATACCAAGGGGACAGGCCCTGGGCGCCGCCTGGTACCTGCCTGAGGACCGCAAGCTCTGGACAAAGAGCCAGATGATTGACGAGATGTGCTCCCTGATAGGAGGACGCGTCGCAGAGGAAATAGTCAACGGAGAGCCTTCAACAGGTGCCCAGAACGACCTTGAGCGCCTCACCCAGATGGCCTACAGTATGATCCAGTATTATGGTATGAGCGAAGAAGTGGGCAACCTTTCCTTCTACGATTCCACCGGTTCACGCGGATACGAGCTCACCAAGCCGTACTCCGAGAAGACCGCCGAGCTTATGGACAGCGAGGTCAAGAAGCTGGTGAACGATATCCACGCCCGTACATTAAATATCCTCACCAGCCACAAGGAAGGCTTCCTGCAGGTGGCCGAGCTTCTGCTGGAGAAGGAAGTGATCTTTGCGGAAGACGTGGAGAAGATCCTTGGACCAAAGGTACTCCCTCCGGAGGACGAAAGAAAGCCGGAAAAGAAAGAACAGACAGAGAATACCCCTGACAATGGACAGCAGCCTGAAGCTTAGGACTGTCTCCGGCATAGTGTTCGTGCTGGTGATGCTGGGCTGCCTGTTGTTCAGCCCGTACCTATACGCCATCCTCATCATCTATATGATGGTGGGGATGATGCACGAATTCTACACTATGACAATGGGCTCCCTGTTCAAGCTGCCCCGCATCCTTGCAATCGCGTCCGGAATCATTCTCTTCCTGCTTCTGTTCTGTTTCTTCAACTACAGCATCCCGCCAAAGCTCATATCCCTGTCAATGATACCGGTTACGGCAACAATGGCAAGCCTGCTGTTTGACAAGGACAGAACAGGCCATTTAAAGGACTTTTCGCACGTTTTTACGGGCATTGTGTACATTGCCGCACCTCTTTCCCTTTCAACCTTCATAGCCCTCAAGGACGGCAGTTTCAGCTGTATTCTGCTTATATGCTTCTTTGTTATAATATGGTGCTCTGACATAGGGGCTTATACGGTGGGTATGACGCTGGGGCAGAAGGAAGGCCGCAAGAAACTCTGCCCGGACATCTCCCCAAAGAAAACCTGGGTGGGATTCTGGGGAGGAATGGTTTTCAGCATAATAGCAGCCATTGTCCTCAAGCTTACCGGACTGCTTGACATACACATCCTGCATTGCATCGCACTTGCCATAGTGATGCACGTTGCAGGTGTGTTCGGAGACCTGTTCGAATCCGCCTGGAAACGCGCCTGCGGAGTCAAGGATTCTGGCAAGGCCATCCCGGGGCACGGGGGACTGCTGGACCGCTTTGACAGCACCCTAATGGCCGTGCCTGTAGGCACCATCTACCTTGCTTTATTCAACCTGCTTTGATGATTCGGATATGAAGATAGACAAGGATTCCATATTTGAAGTATCGGTTGCAATAATATTTTCAATAATATTGATAACCATTCTGTTAACCCATATAGTATACCCCTGGTTCAGTTGGACTGCATCCGCAATCCTGTTCCTGCTTGCTGTGGCTAACCTGCTTTTCCACAGGGTGCCGGACAGGAAGTGCCCCGGCGGAGGCAAGACCGTCACTTCCGTGGCCGACGGCCAGATTGTGGAAGTGGACAGGAAGTTCGAAAAGGAGTGGATCAAGGAGGACTGCATAAAGATTTCCACCTATATGGATTTCTTTGACGTACACGCCAATTTCTGGCCGGTAGACGGAACGGTGGAATACTACAAGTATTACAAGGGACGCAAGCGTTTCGCCTTCTCTCCAAAGGCTTCCGAAGACAACGAGCACAGCTGCACCGGCATTGTCCTGCCGGACGGCCAGAAAGTGTTCTTCAAGCAGCTTGCCGGTTCGTTCGCACGCAGGATAGTTAGTTATTCCAAGCCAGGTCTCCAGACCAGGGCGGGGGAGCAGTGCGGAATAATCAAGTTCGGTTCAAGGGTGGATATGTACCTTCCCCTTGACGCCAGCATAGAAGTAAAGAAAGGAGATATAGTCAGGGCCTGCGAAAGCGTCATCGCCCGGCTTCGATAAGTTCCAGAAGGCGGTCAACCGCCTCTGTGTCAGGGACGTGCCTCAGGACGGGCACGTTCTTTTTGTATATGGACACCATATGGTTCCCTTCGCCCACATAGCCCCAGTCTGCATCAGCCATCTCTCCGGGTCCATTCACTATGCAGCCCATCACGGCTATGACCATACCGCTGAGGTGTGATGTCCGCGCCTTGACCTCCTCAAAGGCTTTCTGGAGGTCGTACATAGTGCGCCCGCAGCCCGGGCAGGCTATGTATTCCGGCTTGAAGAACTGCCTGCGGGCGCCCTGTAGTATCTCCCTCTTGAGTTCCTGGTCTTCCAGGGGGAAGTCGTCTATCTCGCGGCGCAGAAGCGCCGGGCCCCAGGTGCAGGCGGCATCAAGGACGCGAAGCTCGTCAGCCGGCAGCGCCGGCATTGGCGCGCCGCTGTAGCGCGCGGCCAGATACGCCGCCACCGGCAGCTCGTTCTCCGGATCTTCAGTCAGCGAAACACGGATGGTGTCGCCTATGCCTTCTTCCAGCAGGGTGGCTATGCCAATGCAGGACTTAACCCTTCCTGAAACGCCGTTTCCCGCTTCCGTAACTCCCAGATGCATAGGGAACATACACCCTTCTTCCTCCATCATTTCTTTAAGAAGCCGATAGGCTTGCACTATCATCACCGTATTGCTGGCTTTGAGGGAGACCACCACCTGGAGGAAGTCCTTTTCAATACACATCCTCACCCATTCCATTGCGGCGAGAGCCATTGCTCGGGGAGTGTTTCCATACAGGTCCGTTATATACTTGCCAAGTGAGCCGTGATTGAGACCTATCCTTACCGCCGTGCCGTGGGCGCGGCAAACATCCAGGAGGGCGGCGAACTGCTCGCGCGCCTTTGAATGGTCAGGATGGAAGTTGCCCGGATTTATCCTTACCTTCTCCACGAAAGGCGCCACGGCAATTGCGGTGGCGGAGGAGAAATGGATGTCCGCGACCAGGGGAGTGTCTAGGCCTTCGGCCCTCAAAGTCTCCCTTATCCGGCGTATGCAGTCAACTTCCTTGAGCCCGGGCACGGTGATGCGGATGATCTGGGCTCCGGCGGCGGCAAGACGCCTGCATTGGTCCACAGTTTTGGCAACATCGTGGGTGTGAGTGTTGCACATTGTCTGGATAACAATTTTGTTAAGCCCTCCTACAACAATGTTTCCTATATTGACTTCCAGCGACTTAGTTCTGTTGCTCTTCTTCATAGACAATTCTCTTAGCTTCTCGTCTCAAATCAGCCCTGCTGCGCCCGTTTCGCTTGGAAAGATGGAAATGAAGGCTTCCGGAGACTATTACATCGAACGGATATGCGTACCAATTGTCCAGTGTCTGGCGGTATCCGGGCTCGAAAAGACTGGACCAGCTGTAGCGGACCTTGGCGGTGAGATGCAACTCGAAGGGGGAGAACACCAGACCAAGTCCGGCTCCGCCCTGAAGGCCGTAATCGTAGCGGTAATCAAAGCTGCGGTAAGAGTGCGCAATCTCTTCCGACACGTACGGGCCGGTCCTTTCTATGGTATTCCTGTATGCGCCGTAAATGCCCAGCAGTCCTATGAGCTTGAAGTACTCGGTATCGTAATGGATCTGGGTCAGGAAAGGCACTTCGTAAATCTGCATAACCACCTGCTCCGCGCCCTCCAGATTGGGCGTAAATCCGGTCTCCTTGGACATCTTGAACCTGTACCCCTCATAACCGTTGTAGAAGCCTATCTGGAAGCCGAAATACGGCATATAGCCGAACATCTTGCTGTACTTTGTGAGCGTCACTCCGTAATAGCCCGGAACCATCATTGTTTCCTGGCTGAACTTTGGGACGAACTGCTGGCGCACGAAGGAGACTCCGTACTCCACGCCAACCATCCAGTAATCGTTCAGCTTGAAGATGTTTGAGACCTTGGCGGTGTCCAGGTACTCGTCAGTATATTCGAAATGGTCCGGCAGGGGAGCGTCCTGCGCGCGGGTGACCGCGCAGCAGAAAAGCAGGAGCAGGACTGTATATATAAGTCTTTTCATTGTCAGAACAGTTCTTCAAGGTCCACCGTCTGGTTTATGACAGCCGAAGCGGGTATGTCCAGAAGCGGATTGTCGTTGATTTTCAAATACTGCACCTTTTCCGGCATCTGATGGTCAAGCAGGCTTCCGCTGTCAACGTAGGAATTGCCGTTCATATCTTCAGTGATGCGGATGTAGTACTTGCCTGACTTGATGTACGGGAACACAAGGGACCTGTCCGCAGTGATTATGAAACTGCGCAGGACATTTGTCCTCCTCTCGTCAAGCAACTCTATGATATACTTGTGATGCACGTTACGGACATCCAGGTTAAGAGAGCTGAGCTCTTCGTCCGTAGGCAGGGAAACAGAAACCTCCGTGCTGTCGTTCCAATGGTTGTTGATATCCCTGAAAATACGGTTTGGAATCTTGACGGTATAGCCGTAACCGGGAAGCATAATTTCCTTTGGCTTAATATTATACTTCCTTATATCTAAAGTATCCCTAGAATATGTGAAGGAACCCTCTTCATCCTGGTTCCTGGGATTTGTGATGACAAATTTGATGGAATCGAACCAGGCGTTTATGATAGGATACTCAAAAGCCAGGACAAAGCCGTCCTGTTCTATCTTCTCCGGCTCAGCCTTAAGGTCAAAGACGCATATGGTGTCCGTATGGTTTATCTCCTCCTGGACAAAGCGGCGTGTCCTCCTGGGGTTCTGGTTGCCCAGCTTGATTTCTTCTGTGAATCCGCTCAGAACGCCGGTGGTGTCGGTCTTGAGGTAGTTCACGAACAGGTTTACGGTATCCGGAATGGGACGCTGGTCATTGATCCACATCTCCAGGGAATCCCTCTCAAGGTTTATCTGGGTTATTAGCCTGTCCGGGGTTACGCCGGCTATCCACATTGTGTCTATGTGCGCGTTGCGCGCGTTGAACGATATGAAGGCGGACCTTTCCGTCCTGCGTCCGGAGTTCTTGATGTACTGCCTGGAAGGGGTCTCGCGGAACATACTCAGCTCGTATTCAGCCTTCCTTTCGCGGCAGGCCACGGTGTCCTTCATATTGAAGAACGTCAGTTCATATACGCTGTCCCTTATTACGTTGACGGGCCTTATCAGGGAATCCAGGAAGGCTATCTGTTCAGTGTCGGGGTCGTAGAGATTGTTGTTGTTCTCGTCCTTTATGGCATATATCCTGAACGGCTTGTCAGGGATGTTGCGGAAACAGAAGTATCCCCAGTCGTCGGTCTTTGTGGCGGCGAAAGGACGCTGGTTGAAAACGGCGGAGTCGTCCTGTGACTCATACAACAGCACGGTGGCTTCCTTGACCGGGTCAAGTGTAGAGCAATCCTGCACTAAACCAGTCATATACAGGGAGTCAATTGAATCTCCGGTTGAGAACACGTAGGAGTATCCCGGATAGGGATTGTTCTCGTTGTTGTCCTGCAAGGCCCCGTAGAAATTCAGGGTGTATGTAGTGTTTTCCTCTAGCGGTTCCTCAAAGGATATTATAAGGTTCTTGCCCTTGATGCGGTACTTGGGCAGTGTTTTCTGAGGAGGGGAGAGGAAGATGTTGCGCGGGTTGGACACCTTGAAATACTCGTCAAAGGTGAAGACGAACTTTGCCCCGGTGACGGGAACGCCCAGAACATACGGGCGCGGGTTCATCTTTACTATCACCGGCGGGATGGTGTCCTTCTTGCCACCGGTAGGTGCCTGTGAGGTGTTGGCGCAGGAATGGGAGAACATAGCCCCCCAAAGGACCAGCAGCACCGGCAGCACCGGGAAATATCTCTTCCAGAATTCTTTCATCTAAATATCAGTCCTGGTTACACTCTGGATACCCTCTATGGTACCCAATTTAACAATCATCTCCTCCAGGATCCGCTTGTCGCGGACCATCAGTTCAATATATCCCTCAAAGATGCCTTCGCTGGATCCAAGGTTTATCTTGCGCATATTGACGCCCATCACCAGGGAGATGTACTGGGAGATCTCCGTGAGGAGTCCCACCCTGTCAAGGCCACGCAGCGAAATCCGTACCGGGAACGCCTCGTCGTTGCCTGCGGCATTGTCCCAGTCCGGGGAAACCACCCAGTCTCCGTGCTTGGAAGCAATCTTCTCCGCAATGGGGCAGGTCTTCTTGTGCACGGTGATGGTGCCGTTGGGGCTCCTGAATCCTACTACGGCATCGCCGGGAATAGGGGAGCAGCAGGACGCTATGATGTAATGCTGTCCCTTGGAATCCTTGCTGTTTATGGTGTAGTTGGAAGGCTCCGGTGCGGCAACGGTCTCGGAATTGGATATAATGGCGGAAAAGGAGCCCGTATTGATCATTCCAAGGCCTATGCGGAAGTAGAGCTCGTCCACATACGTAATCTGCGTGAAATCAAGGATTTTCTTGATGTTTTCGTTATTTACGGTTGAACCTATGCTGGCCATCACCTCGCGGAAGGTCTTGGCACCCTCCAGGACAAACTCGTCCCTGTGGGACTTGAAGTGGTTCATTATGTGGTTGATGGCGTTGCGGGTCTGGACAAACTGGAGCCATTCCTTCTTGGGTTCCTCCTTCTCCGCGGTTATAATCTCAACCTGGTCTCCGGTCTTGAGCACGTAGGACAGCGGCACCAGTTTCATATTCACCTTGGCGGCGATGGCGTGATAGCCTATCCTGGTGTGTATCATATACGCGAAGTCCAGGGCGGTGGCCCCTTTCTGGATGGTCTTCTGGTCTCCCTTGGGAGTAAAGACTATTATGTCTGAGGTTACAAGGTCTGAATGGATGATATCCAGGAGCTCCATTGCGTTGAAGTCCTTCTGGATAAGGATTTCCTTGACCTTGACCAGCCACTTGTCCATCTCGGACTCGTTCTCGGAAATGTATCCGCCTTTCTTGTATGCCCAGTGGGCGGCGATTCCCTTTTCCGCTATGTCGTCCATCCTCTTGGAGCGGATCTGGACTTCCACCCAAACGCCGGAATTGCTCATAAGGGTGCAGTGCAGGGCCTCGTAGCCGTTGTTCTTGGGGTGCTTGACCCAGTCACGTACGCGGCTTGGCTGATACCTGTAGATTCCGGTGATTATGGAGAAGATGTGGTAGCACTGGACGCGCTCCGTTTCCGTTGCGCCAGGCTTGGGGGTGAAGATGATGCGCACGGCGTACAGGTCATAGACCTGCTCGAAGGTCACTTCCTTTGTGCGCATCTTGTGCCATATGGAATATGGGGTCTTTACCCTTTTCTTTATCTCAAAGTTGAATCCGGCCTCGTCAAGGGCGTCCTTGATGGGCTTCATAAATTCATCTATCTCTATGTCCTTGGTATTGCGGCTCTCCGCAATCTTGGCAATTATGTCGTTGTAGGCGTCAGGCTCCTTGTACTTGAGCCAGATGTTCTCCATTTCCGACTTGATCTCGTAGAGACCCAGCCTGTGGGCGAGGGGGACAAAGATGAACATTGTCTCTGAGAGGACCTTGTCACGCTTGTACTCCGGCATAAACTCAATGGTGCGGCAGTTGTGCAGGCGGTCCGCCAGTTTGATGAGCGCAACGCGCACGTCGTCGTTCAGGGTGAGGAGGATGCGCTTGAAGTTCTCGGCCTGGAGGCTGGCGGTGTAGCGGACACGGTCAGGGTTCTTGTCCTCGTTGTCCAGCACGTTCTTGATCTTGGTGAGGCCGTCCACAAGGGAGGCTATCTTGTCTCCGAACAGCGCGCGGATATCTTCTACGGTATAGTCAGTGTCTTCCACAACGTCGTGGAGGAGGGCGGCGCAGATGGATTTATAGCCCAGGCCTATGTCCTCGGCCACTATCTTTGCCACCGCTATGGGATGGATCATATACGGCTCGCCTGAACGCCTGCGGACGTTCTTGTGGGCGCCGTTCGCAAAATCGAACGCTTTCTGGACCGTCTTAAGTTCAGAGTCGTTCTCACAGCGTTCGCGCGCCGTCACCTCAAGGTCTTCCCAGGCTTCCTTTATAAGATTCAGATCCTCTTTTGTGAATACACTGGCACTCATAAATCGAATAATGTAGGTTCTTTTTCAATTGCCGGCACCGCCGGTGCGGCCGCGGAAGGGATCATATCCATAAATTCCTTTTCCGAGACCACTTTCACTCCCAGTTCCTCGCATTTGCGGAGTTTCTCCGGACCGGCTTTCTCACCGGCCAGCAGGAAGGATGTCTTGCCGCTCACTGAAGAACTGTTCTTGCCTCCGTTGGCCTCTATCAGGGCTTTCATCGCATCCCTTGATATGCTGAAGTTGCCGGAGATCACTATTGTCTGGCCGGCCAGGGCGTCGGACGCCTTGGCCTGCGGCGCAGCCGCGCTGAAGCGCAGTCCGTGCGCCCTGAGCCTTTCTATCATTGCCATATGACGCGGGTCGCGGAAGTACTCGTACACGCTTGCGGCTATGACGTCTCCCACGTCTCCAACCGCGCGGAGTTCCTCCAGCGAGGCGCCCGCAAGGGAATCCACGTCCCCGAAATGCGCGGCCAGTTCCTTTGCGGTGGATTCGCCCACAAAGCGGATGCCAAGGGCGTAGAGAACTTTCTCGAACGGAGTCTGCTTTGACGCCTCCAGGCTGTCCAGGAAGCGTTTCACGGATTTCTCCTTCCAGCTCTCAAGCATAAGGAGACTGCGCTCGTCCAGGTCATAAAAATCCGCCGGAGTGCTCACCAGGCCAAGATTGTACATCTGGTTCACGGTGGCTTCCCCGGCTATTACGTTCATTGCCTTGCGGCTGAGGAAATGCTCCAGGCGTCCCTTGATCTGGGTGGGGCATCCGTCCTGGTTGGGACAGAACCACTTGGCCTCTTCCTCGCGGCTGACAAGCGCGGTGCCGCAGTCCGGGCACACTTCAGGGAATGCTGCCTTGACGCTGTCAGAAGGCCTCTTTGAAAGCTCCACGGCGGTGATCTTTGGAATGATCTCGCCGCCTTTCTCAACCCAGACGCTGTCTCCAACGCGCACGTCCAGCTGCTCCATCCAGTCCTTGTTGTTGAGGGTGGCGCGCTTGACCACGGTGCCGCTCAGCGGCACGGGCTCAAGGTTAGCCACCGGAGTCACGGCGCCCGTGCGTCCCACCTGATAATCAATGCTCAGGACACGCGTGAGCGCCCTTTCCGCCTGGAACTTGTACGCCACGGCCCAGCGGGGGCTCTTAGCGGTGAATCCCAGCGCGGTCTGGTACTCCATCTCGTTTATCTTTATGACGATGCCGTCCGTGGCATAGGGGAGTTTCTTGCGCTCCGTATCCCAGTACTCAATGTAGTCCTCGATCTCCGAAATGCCGTTGCATAGGCGGCGGAGGTCTGACACCGGCAGACCCCAGTCCGCCGCGGCGGCGAGGGCCTCGTCGTGCGTGCGGAAGGCCACGCTCTGGCTGGGGATGTGGTAGAGCGTGCACCAGAGCCCGCGGTGGGCCACCTCCTGCGGATTGAGCAGCTTGAGCGAGCCGGACGCGGCGTTGCGGGGATTGGCGAAGGGCGCTTCGCCAATTTCCTCGCGCTCCGCGTTAAGGCGCTCGAACGCCGCGAAAGGCATCAGGATCTCCCCGCGGATCTCAAAGTCGCGCGGCCAGCCCTTGCCCTTGAGGGTGTGGGGAATGTTGGAGATCATTCGCACGTTGGCGGTGACGTCGTCACCTACAACGCCGTCGCCCCTGGTGAGGGCGCGGAAAAGTTTGCCGTCAACGTAGTTGAGGCAGATGGCGGTTCCGTCAAACTTGAGTTCGCAGCAGTAGGTGAAGCCCTTTCCAAGGGCCTTGTCGGCCCTTTGGGCAAACGCTTCCACCTCCTGGATGGAATAAGTGTTGCCCAGGGAGAGCATAGGGTATCGGTGCGGATACTGTGCAAAGCCGCGCTCCAGGTCCGAGCCCACCTTCTGGGTGGGGGAGTCCGGAGTTATCAGTTCAGGAAACTGCGCTTCAAGGGCTTCCAGGGCCTTCATAGCCTGGTCAAAGTCGTAATCGCTCATAGTGGGGGCGTTCAGTACATAGTACCGGTACGAGTTCTCCTTGAGCAATTCCCGGAGCTGGTTTATCTTGAGTATGGCTTCGCTTTTGTCCATTATCTTACAAATTTACCAAAATATTATTAAATTTGCGTCACTCCGGTTGGTAGTAGATTCAATAAATACATATTAGACAATGAAAGATGCAGTAATTATCCTTTGCGGCGGCGGCCCGGCTCCGGGTATGAACACCGTCGTATGTTCAGTAGCAAAGACTTTTCTTAATCACGGTTTCCGCGTAATAGGCCTTCACGAGGGCTATACCGGCCTTTTCAGCAAGAATCCCCGCATTGAGGACTTAGACTTCCACAAGGCTGACAGATTCTTTGACAAGGGAGGTTCCTATCTCCAGATGAGCCGTTTCAAACCCACTGACGCAGACTTCGAGAACAATTTCAACCTGAGCCTGTTCCAGGACAACAACATCAAGCTCCTGGTTACCGTTGGAGGAGACGATACCGCTTCAACCGCAAACCGTATCGCAAAGTTCCTTACTGCCAAGAATTTCCCCATCAAGAACATCCACGTTCCCAAGACCATTGACAACGACCTTCCTCTGCCGGGCAACAGCCCCACCTTTGGATTCAACTCCGCCAAGGACGAAGGCGCCCACCTTGCACGCACCATATACGAGGATGCCCGCACATCCGGCAACTGGCTTCTCATTTCCGCAATGGGACGCAGCGCAGGCCACCTTGCACTGCATATCGGAGAGGCCACCCACTGCCCTATGACCATCCTTCCCGAGATGTTCAACAAGACAGAGATCACCGTTGACAAGATCATCAAGCTCACCCTTTCCGCAATCATCAAGCGCAAGATCCTTGGAATTGGTTACGGAACCGTAGTAGTTGCCGAGGGCGTATTCCACGACCTGGATTCAGAGGACCTCAAGGCTACCGGCGTACATATGAGCTATGACGAGCACGGACACCCGGAGCTTGGCAAAATCAGCAAGGCCGTCCTCTTCAACGACATCCTTGAAAAAGAGTACAAGAGGCTGGGTATCAAGGTTAAGACCCGTCCGGTAGAGATCGGCTACGACGTACGCTGCCAGGATCCTATCGCATTCGACCTCACATACTGCACCCAGATGGCTATGGGAGTATACGACCTCTTTGAGAAAGGCGAAACCGGATGTATGGTATATGTTGACGCCTATGGCGAGCCCCATCCGCTCTACCTCAAGGACCTCCAGGACGCAAGCGGCAAGATTCCTCCGCGCAGGGTTGACATCGACGGCGGAATAGCTCAGAACTATTACAAGAACATCTGCCACTACATCACCCCTGAAGATTACGAGGCCGCAAAGGCATACGTACCTGATCCTGAGAACTATGACTTCAAAAAAATCCTCAATTGGGATTAATTGAAAAATAATTCTTATATTTAAGGCACGATTAACATTATTAACAATCAAATAATACCATGGGAAAATTTGAAATCAAGATCAGGAAGGACGGAGAATTCCAGTTCAACCTCAAGGCCGGTAACGGTGAAATCATCCTCACCAGCGAGGGCTACACAACAAAGGCAGCCTGCCTGAACGGAATCGAGTCTGTAAGGAAGAATTCCGCAGACGACGCTAAATTTGAAGTTCTCGAGGCAAAGAACGGAAAGATGTATTTCCGTCTCAAAGCCGGCAACGGCCAGGTAATTGGCGCTAGCCAGATGTACGCTTCAAAGGAGACCGCAAAGAAGGGAATCGCTTCTGTAAAGAGGAACGCACCTGAGGCTGTTATCGTAGAACTCGAGCCGGCTCCGGAGGCCTAAAGCTTGAGGATGTTTCCTCCCATAGGGGGGATACTGATATTTATTCGGCTGGTATATCCCGGTATGAAAACGGATATATCAGCCTTTTCTTTTGTGAAGTTGGCTCCAAGGAGGAAGGTTCCGCGCTCAGAGATGCGCATCCAGATATAGTGGCTGTCAACCTTGAAGCCGGGGGTGTCCATATTGCAGTAGACCAGGTCGTAGGTCTCGCCCCAGTCAGGGGCCTCCGCCATCAGGCGGCGGAAGCGGTTGAGGGTTTCCAACTCTTTCTGTTCCAGGCCCTGACGGGTGTGGATATAGGTGTAGAGGCGCTGGAGGGAAGGCACGGTGATCTTGTTGAAGATGGAGGTGCGGTGGTCCTTGGTATCGGCGGCAGCCTCTCCAACTTCTTCTCCAAAATACAGCATAAAGGGAGCCCTGTTCAGGAGGAGGGAGACGAACAGGGCAGGGTAGGCCTCCGGCATACGCGGTTCATCGTGGTTCTCCAGGAAGTTGAGCATCCTGGGCTGCAGGTCCTGAAGGAACTGCCAGTTCCAGGATATCTTGCGGGCGTTGCCTCGGCCTTCCATAAGGTCCTTGAGGATATCGTAGAGCCCGGACTTGTCGTACAGGAGGTCGAAGCCAACGTCGTGTACGTATCGGCGGTATCTTTCACGGGTATAGACTTCGGCAATGAAGATAAGCTTGGGATACTGGCTCTTCACTTGGGCAATGAGCCATTTCATATACTCAGGAGGTACCATTTCCACCATATCGCAGCGGAAGCCGTCAACGCCCTTGGAGGCCCAGAAAAGCAGGATGTCGCGCATCTTCTCCCAGTTGGAGCGGCGGCTGTAGTCCACCTTGAGGGTGTCGGACCAGTCGTAGTCATAGTAGCCGCAGGTCTCTATGGAGCCGTGGGCGTCGGAGTAGTCAGGGGAGACGTGGTTGGGGACATAGTCTATTATCACGCCAAGGCCTTGGTCGTGGGTGCGCTTTACCAGGGCCTGGAAGTCCTGCATACGGGCATCAGGATTGGAACTCAGGTAGGGGTTGACGTCGTAATAGTCGCAGATGGAGTAGGGGGAGCCTGGGTTGCCCTTGACATAGGGCTTGCCGGTGGAATGGCGTATGATCCCAGTGTACCACACGTGAGTTACTCCAAGGGTCTTGAAGTACTCAAGACATTGATCGTCAATCTGTTGCAGTGTGCCGTTTCCCCACAGGCGGGGGAGCATCTGGTATATGATCATCTGCGTCTGAATTCTGAAAGGGTTACTGCCGTTGCCACGGCAACGTTGAGCGACTCCGCCGTGGGTGCGCCTCCGCTGAAGGACGGTATGAACAACCTGCCGTCAACCTCTTTGCCCACTTCCGGGCTTATGCCCTGGGACTCGCTGCCCATTACAATGAGGCCTTCCTTGGAAAGCGGCTGAGCGTAGATATCCTCTCCGTCAAGGAAGGTACCGTACACCTTGAGGCCGGCCTTTCGGAAACGGCGGCAGAGATCCGGAATGTCGCAGTAGACAACTTTCTTGCGGAAGATGGCTCCCATTGTGGCCTGCACGGTCTTGGGGTTGTACAGTTCCACGCAGTCAGGGGAGGCGTAAATCACGTCCACGCCAAACCAGTCCGCAAGGCGGATGATGGTCCCAAAGTTCCCCGGGTCCCGGATGCCGTCCAGGGCGAGGCACAGGCCGCCGGTTTCCGCGGGAACGGAAAGGGGCTTTGCCTTGACCACGGCCAGGACGGGAGAGGGGCTGCTGAGCTGGGAGATGCGCGCCATTGCATCGTAGCCTATGTCATCCCTCTTCCAAATCTCAACCACCTGGAAGTCAGAGGCCAGCGCCTCCGCCACCATTTTCTCTCCTTCCACCACAAAGAGGCCCAGGCTGTCCCGGTACTTCTTTGCAGAGAGGGATCTGATTGTCTTGATGCGGTTGTTGGATAGGGTAGTGTCCATTGGGTTTGGTCGTGCGAACACAAATTTAGCCACAATTCTTTATTAAATGCCCCTTCGTACAGTTTTTTCTCTTAAATTTGTATTTATGCGCGCTATGGCAAGACATCTCTTCAAATATGCCCCGGCACTTTGTGCCGCCGCTTTGCTTGCAGCATCCTGCGGTGCCGCCAGGCAGTTGGAGAATGAAAACGCCACTTACCTTTCCAAGAACGAAGTCAAATTCACTGAGCGCACCCCTCTCAAGGTATCCCAGATCACCCCTTATCTCAAGCAGCAGCCTTCCGGCCTGCAGATATTCCAGAAAAACCGCGTGGAGTTCAGCCCGGAACTGGTGGACGCATCGGTGCAGAGCATAAAGGACCATCTGGAGTACCTGGGTTACTACAACTCCTCAGTGGAGCCGGTCATCACGGAGAAAGACAAATGGAAGAAAGTGGTGTACTACATCACGCCCGGCACGCGCTACAAGATCAAGGAGATACGCTTCAAGCTCCCTCAGGGAACCTCCCTGGAGGCAGATTTCCTGGACGATGTGGACAACATAAGCGTCAAGGTGGGGGATTACCTGTCCGAGGCTGACCTGGAAGTTGAAAGCGCCCGCAGCGTGGCATACCTGCGAACCAAGGGCTACTACAGCGTCAACACCAACTACTATTCCTTTGAGGCGGACACCCTTGCCGGTCCGGACAGCACAATCCTGGAAATGCGCGTCAACGAATACACCAGGAACCAGTCTCCGTCCGCCGCAAAGCCCCACGAGATATATACGATAGGGGAGGTTACGTTCTCATACCCTGAGGGACTGTCATTTGACAACAGGATACTCAAGAGTCTCAATACAATCAAGCCCGGGGATATCTATGACGAGACTGAAGTGAACAAGACCTACTCCAGGCTCTCCGCCCTCAAGGTTTTCAGCGGCGTTGGAATTGAGCTTTCCGATGCGGATTCCAGCAGGGTGAACTGCGCCATAAACCTCACCCCTTCAAAGCTCCAGGGCTTCAAGGTAAACTGGGAAACCTCCTTCAACTCCTCCGGCCTCCTGGGCATATCGCCCCAGTTGAGTTACTACAACAGGAACATATTCAAGGGGGGAGAGTGGCTGAACCTTTCTTTTATGGGCAACTTCCAGCGCAAGTTCAAGAGTAAGATCAAGTCTGACGAATTCGGAGTATCCGCCAGCCTCAGCCTTCCGCGCTTCCTCGGCCTCCCATATGAGCGTTTCAAGGGTTCCAACATCCCTCGAACTGAGATCAACGCATCCTTCAACTATCAGTCAAGGCCGGAATACACAAGGTACATAGTATCATCATCTTACGGTTATACAGGATCCTTTGGGCGGTACTTCTCCTACCAGTTCTATCCAATGCAGCTGAACCTGGTGCGCCTCAGGAATATGGACGAGGATTTCATTTACAACCTGTTCCAGAATCCTTTTATGTGGTATTCCTACCAGGATCACTTTGACGCCGGTCTTGGCGGTGTCCTGTACTATACATCGGACAATGCGCTGGTTCCAAAGACAAGCTACCATTATGTGAGGCTGACCCTGGATTCTTCAGGTAACCTGCTCAGCCTGTTCAAGGGAGCAATGAAATCCGATAATCTAGGAGAGAAACTGATCTTTGGCCTTCCGTTCTCACAATACGTACGTTCCGAACTGTCCGTTGGAAAGACCTGGCGCTTTGGACACGAGAAAAACCAGGCCCTTGCGGCAAGGTTCCTGGTAGGCGCCGGCCTGGCTTACGGAAACTCATCTTCACTGCCATTCGAGAAGCAGTTCTACAGCGGCGGCGCCAACTCCCTAAGGGGCTGGAGATCCCGCTCCGTAGGCCCTGGTTTGTCCGAGCCCATAAGTTACTTCAGCATCCCAAGCCAGACTGGAGATTTCAAGCTGGAGGCCAACCTGGAATACCGTTTCCCTATGTTCTGGAAACTGGAGGGCGCCCTGTTTGCGGAAACGGGTAACGTCTGGGCCTGGAAATCGGACGATGAAAAGGAACGCTTCAATTCTGATTTCTACAAGACCCTGGCCGCAGACTGGGGAACCGGCCTGCGCGTGGACCTGAGCTTCATAGTATTGCGCCTTGACGTCGGTTTCAAGATTCACGATCCTTCCCGCCCGGAGGGCAGCAGGTGGATTGGTCCTGAGGGCTGGTTTGGCAGAAACGGATCTGCACTGCACTTTGGTGTAGGCTATCCATTCTAACATTTTGAAAATGAGGAAGTTCTTTATATCATTATTTGCGATATGCATCCTGTTACCCGGGTTCTCACAGGACCTGTCGGACATACAGGAGTTTATCCAAGAGGAAGAGGGAGATCCGTCCATTTTGGTCCAGTCAAAGGACGGAGACCTTGCCCTTCGCGCTTCCGCCCACGTGGGATACGGATTCCACAGTATGAAATCTTCAATTTTCCAGCCCGCGCGTTCTACGGAATTCTTCCTGAATGTCCTCAGGCTTGGCGTATATCCCAATGAATTCCTGGCTGTGGAACTGAACACGGATATTGAATACAACTCATTCAAGGCCTCGGATATGGCCTTTTACCTTCAGGACGGAATACTGCAGCTCCCAATGGATGACGCTTCTTCCGGCAGCGGAAAATTATCAAGATCCAACAGTTCCTTCAACTACTTCTGCGTCAATTTCCCGGTCCTGGCCAAATTCAAGGCCGGAAAGGTGGCGTTTGGCGCGGGAGCGGAGGCATCATTCAACTTTGGAGGCAGCTCCTGGTACAGATACTCTGAAGGCCGCCGCACGACCACCGTCTGGGAAACGGGCGCCAAACTGAACCTGTTTACCTACGGATTCATCGGCGTTTTCTCCTATGACAGCCTGGCACTTTTTGTGAAGTGGTATCCAAAGTCCTCCAGGATAGTTCCCGGTGGAGCAATTGACTTTAACCATATGACCTTTGGCATTGCCTTTGGCCTTTAATCTATATTTAATGAACCTATCTATGAGAAGAATATTTTTGTCACTCTTTGCACTTGCAGTTTTTATCCCGGCTTTTTCACAGAACGGTATTGATTGGGCAAGCATTACCCAGGACCTGAAGGATCAAGTCAAGGATGCAGTTGAAGACGATGATAATGAAGGCTACTCACCTATAATAGCGCAGTCCAGTGACGGTCAGTTCAAGCTTTTCACCAGTTCCTATGTTGGATACAGCCTTTACTTTGTAAGGTCCAACGATTATGCATCGTCACTTTCCGGAGAGTTTTTCGTGAACATTCTGGGAGGAGGTTTCTATCCTACCGAGAACCTTGGATTCGAGATCAAGGTGGACTTTGGCCACAACGCTCTCAGGTCCAGGGAATCCGTTTTCTTCCTTGACGGCAACAGGGAAGTATGCGCTCTTGACCGTAAGCTGTTCTATACTTCAGATGTCTCCAGGCCAAGCAGTTCCCTGACGTTTTTGAGCGTGAACCTGCCTTTCCAGGTCAAGTATACCACCGGAGACTTCCGTTTTGGTCTTGGAACAGAGTTGGGAATCAATTTCCGCGGGCACGCAAACCAGAAGTACTCCCAGGGTCAGGACTCTTTTGACGTTACCCAGAAGGGTGCAAAGATCAATCTTTTTACCTACGCTTTGCTGGGTACCATACAGTATGACAAGGTAACCCTTTTCCTCAAGTACTATCCGCGTCCAGCCGGCATCCTCGCAGGTCATAACCTGGAAATGGGCTACGCCTCCCTCGGCCTCGCCTTCGGAATGTAATCCATTATCAAAACCCTGACTGACGCTCCAGTCCGCTTCTCCCGTTTCGAACCGGAGGTGGGAGGTGGTACCTGGAAAACCTTCCGCTTCGCTCCATCCCGTCTGGCGCAAGCGCCATCCACCCGTTCACGAGGCCACGGGCGGCCACGGGTTTTCCAAGTGCGTCTAACGTCCGGAAAAGGGGGACGAGGGGAGCAAAAAAGGGGGTAAAACGCTCCTGACGTCCCCCTTTTAGGGACGTGAGGCGCACCTTGACTTTCAATCTGCCATGCCAGGGCCGGAACTTCGCTGACGGCGGCGAATGGCGGTTGCGGGAACAGTTTTAGCAAATAACTGATACTCAGTATGTTATAAAAATAATGACCGCAGTGCTTTTTTATTTTTTGCACGGCAGGGTGTTTGAAGCGATCATTTGGGTGTTTTATTAATTGGATGAAGATTCTTCAAGGATATGACGAACGGACGTTCGAGAGGATGTTCAAGGATAACTACCGGTTGATGTACTGCCTGGCGTTTTCCATATTGGAAGACTCGGACCTGGCCAAGGATGCCGTCCAGCAGGTATTTGCCCGTGTATGGCAAAACAAGCCTGACCTTTCGCTTGAAAACATCAAGGGATATCTTTTGGCAGCGACAAAGAACCGTTGCGTGAATATGATACGGGACAAAGCAAGGAGAAAGAATCACGACAAACACATTCGAGAAAGCCTGTATGACAATCTGGATAGATCCCAGAAAGAAGAACTGATGGTTGAATTGTACAAAGCAATCTCCAGTGAACTGACAGAACAGGACCAGCGAGTCATCTTCCTGCACTACGATATGGACTTGACTTACAAAGAGACAGCAAAAACCTTGGGTATCAGTCCATCTGCCGTAAATAAACATATTACCAACTCACTGGAGAAACTGCGGAAAACCTTAAAAGACAAAGAACAATGACTTCTGACGAAATAGATAGGATAATTACAATGCCTGACATAGATATGGAATGGAAGGCATTCAGGGACTCTGTGATCCAACTAAGCCAGACAAAGAGACGGATATACAGATCCGTCAGGGACTTTGCATTCGTGCTGGGCATTGTGGTTATGGTCAGCGCCGTGGGGTACGCATCGGCCAAAGCCAGCGGTAAAGTGGAGAGCATCTCAGAATTCCTTAAGGTTCCTCATATGCAGGAGGAAAGGATAGTTCAATTCCCTGAAGAGTATCCGAGATTCCCTGAAGGAAACGAAAAGATCCTGTCATTTGTCGCAGAGAACCTGCATTATCCTCCGGAAGCATTGGAAAGAGGCCTGCAAGGCAGGTGTGTAATCAGTTTTATAATAGAGACTGATGGAAGCATAAGCGGCGCAAAGGTCATCAAGAGCCTTGGCTCCAGCCTGGATTCAGAGGCATTGAGGATAGTTAACCTAATGCCCAAATGGATACCTGCAAAAGATAAAGGAAAGGCTGTCCGGAGCGAATGCACTATTCCTATAGTGTTCAGGATCAACTAACTACAACATACATATGAAGAAATCAATACTTCTTTTCACGCTCTTGTTTCTATGTCTACAAGCAGGAGCTCAGGAAATCCTTTGGCCAGTCTCCGGACATAAAGCCGGAGAGAACATCATCGGCCAGCCTCAGGGCTACGTAGGGGATGAATTCAATTTTTCACATCTGTTCATAGGATGTAAGGATACTGATATAATCATCTGTCCTGTGGACGGTACTGTGGGAACTTATCTGGGTAGTTATTATCATTCCCTCAATTACGGCTTGAGCATAGGCTTGGATAGCAGCAAAACCTTTGATCAGTGGCTTCAGGATGAGGACCTGGGGAGTGGCGTCAACAAAAAATATGTCAGCAAACAGATAGGCATAAAGATGGCTGACGGCCGCCACCTTCTCATAATTGGATTAAAGGGAGACTGGCAGTTCAAAACAGGGCAGAGAGTTTCGGCTGGAGACACACTTGGCTATGCCGGATATGCGTACAAGGCATTCAGCGAGCCTAATATTACGATTGAACTGACAAGGGGAGGGAAGCCTGTTGACCCAATGGCTCCCTTCGGTTTGGAAACTACCTTCAAGGAGCCGGAGCAGATAAAGAGAGAAGATCCCATCTCTGTAGAAAAAGCCAGGGAAGACCTTGCTGTCCTTCAGGAAGCTATTATTGACGCATATCCTTCCCTAGACGAATTGATGAGCAGGGAGGAATTCGTCAGGAGGATGGACTCGCTCAAGAACACCATAACACGTCCCCTGCAGCTCAGGGGCGAATTCCGCGGAAAACTTATGCAGGTATGCCAGATAGTACACGACAGCCATTTTGCACTGTTGCCAGACGGGCTTCCCGCCAAAGAATACGACTGGAGGACTCCCGCCTTGTACTATATTAGTTTTGGTGATACCATCAAGGTCCTTACTTCAACTGAGCCTTTTAAAGAACATATCGGCAAAACGGTCAAATCCATTGACGGGGTAAGTGCAAAAGATCACCTGAAAGAAGCATCAAAATATATTTACGGATACGATGTGAACGTACGCAGTTCCATAGATGAATCCCTCGTGATGCTTTATGGCGCAGAAGAGATAATGTATATCGACAAAGGCCCTCTTAAAAGTTCACACGTCGAGTTCACGGACGGGTCTTGGGCAGAAATCCCTTATGTGACTTCTTCAAGGAATAACGGTGTATTACCAGGAGATAATATCAGGCGGATGAATATGTGGTACAGGATTATCCGCGCATCTAAAGACGACTGGTTCACAGAGGAGCTGAATGATTCTACGGCATATCTGGGCCTTAAGACATTCTTTCTAGACGAGGTCAACGTAGAAGGGATAAGGGATTATCTTGGGGATTGTACTAAGGAAAACCTTATCATAGACCTGAGGAACAACAACGGAGGACACGTGGAGGTGATGAATCAGTTGCTTTCTTATCTGGCAGACAAGCCTTTGGACAAGCAGAAGGGAGGGTTCTCAAAGGTAAACAGCAATACCGTGTATGATTCTTTCAAAAATTGTATAAACTATACAAACCAGATGGAACTGTTCCCGGACTTTCACTCTAAAGAAGGAAAAGATGGTTTCTATTCTGTAGAAAAACCATTTGTAATATACCCTGATTCCTTAGCTCATTACTCCGGTAAGATATACCTGCTTACAAACGGTGCGTCATATTCCGCAGCAACTATCTTCCCTTCGGTGCTGGTCCGGAACAGGAGGGGAGTGACGGTAGGGAGGGAAACCGGAACAGCATATCATTTCCTCACTGCCGAGAAGTTCGCCGACATCCAGCTGCCCAATTCAATGATGACCTTGAGGATTCCGCTTATCAAGGCGGTATTCGACACTACCGTTTGTGAAAGGACACCGGCTGGCAGGGGATTGCTTCCCGATTATCCCGTTCCTGTCACCGAAAACGAGATAATGATGGGAGAAGACGGGCAGACGGACGTAATCTTGGAGTATACCCTCGGCCTGATAGCCCAAAACAAATACCTCAGTGATTCAGACCCCTTTGCCGAAGCAGATTCCCAACTTCAACGCCAATCAGGCAAACTCTGGATATACTTGTTTGCTGCTATCCTGCTCATCACTCTTATTACAGTTCTTGCCATTCGCCGCCGTCAGCGGAGTTCCGGCTCTGGTGTGGCGGGGCCGAGGGGAGAGGTTAGAGGCGGGTGAGGGCGCAGACGTTCTCGACGTGGTGGGTGTGGGGGAACATATCTACGGGCTGGACGGCGGTGATGCGGTAGTGGGCGGCGAGGAGGCTGAGATCCCGGGCCTGGGAGGCCGGGTTGCAGCTGACGTAGACGATGCGCTCCGGGGCGGCGTCCAGGATGACGCGGGCGACATCCGGATGGATGCCCGCACGCGGCGGATCCAGGATGATGACGTCCGGGCGCCCGTGATCGGCAATGAACTGGGCGTTAAGGACATCCTTCATATCGCCGGCAAAGAATTCACAGTTGGTGATACCGTTGTTTTTGGCGTTTTCCCGGGCATCCTGGATGGCTTCGGGCACATACTCTATACCGACTACCTTGGAGGCCTTGGAGCTCACGAATTGGGCTATTGTGCCCGTTCCGGTGTAGAGGTCGTAGACAACCTCGGAGCCGGTGAGGGCGGCGAAGTCCCTGGCGGTTGAGTAGAGCTTGTATGCCTGGGCGGTATTGGTCTGGTAGAAGGACTTGGGACCGATCTTGAAGGTCAGGTTCTCCATCTTCTCCCAGATGGCATCGTCACCCTTGAAAAGAAGGGGAGTCTGGTCTGCGATGGAATCGTTCAGCTTGGTGTTTATTATGTAGTACAGCGATGTGATTTGCGGGAACTTGTCGGCAACGGCCTGAAGGAGGGGAGTGCGGGTGGCGGGATCGTCATAGGCAAAAACCACAATAAGCATCACGTTTCCGGCCTCGTTGTTGCGGATGACAATGTTGCGCATATAGCCTTGGTTCTGGCGGATGTCATAGAACTCCAGGCAGTGCTCTATGGAGTATTCCTTAAGGAAAAGGCGGATTTCGTTGGAAGGGGAGTCCTGCAGCCAGCAATGCTCTATGTCGAGCACGCGGTCAAAGTATCTTCCTACGTGAAAACCCAGTCCAATACGCTCATTTTCAGGTAGTTGCTCAAAATCTACAGGGGTTTCGAACCATTGGCGGCTGGAGAACGTGAATTCCAACTTGTTACGGTAATAACGGTTCTTGTCAGAGCCCAGAACCGGCCTGATCTCCGGTACGTCAAGATGCCCGATACGGACCAGCTGGTCATATACCTGCTGACGTTTTGCCTCCAGCTGCATTTCGTACGGCAGATGCTGCCAGCGGCAGCCTCCGCAGATTCCGAAATGCTTGCAGAACGGCTCCAGACGCTGAGGCGAAGGCTGGATCATCTTTGTCACGAAGCCCTCCATATAGTTGCGTTTCTTCTTGGTGACACGGATGTCCACAACGTCGCCGGGCACGGCGTATTCTACGAATACCACCATACCGTCCACGTGGGCAAGAGCCTTGCCCTCAGCGGCAACAGCCTCGATGGTCACGGCAGGGAACAGCAGATCTACTTTCTTTCTCATCGTCCGTACAGGTAAGTTAACATAATATAAATTGTGTAACAAAAGGGCTCATACTCCTAAAAAGACAGCGCACAGCCCACTGCCAGGCTTATTCCATACCTGGAACTGAATCTCAGCACCTCGTGCGGAACCGGCTGATACGTGTACTTGTCATAAATGTTCAGCGGATAGTCTGACGTAAACTGCAGCGACGTAAAAACGTCAAGGCAAAATTCCTTATAAATTGGAAATCTGTATCCTGTTCCCGCCTTTGCTATGATCAGCGGCTTGTGGTTGAACGATCCTGCCAGCGCATAAGCGCTTCCGCCGTCCAGGAACACTTTCCAGCCGGACGAATCATAAGCCTTGGTGAAATACGTCAATCTCAGCGAGTATGGGATTACTTTACGATTCTCATATATGGCTGTAAAGCCGCTGTAAAAAGCAACGGCCCAATGGCTTCCCAGATTCACTCCGGCATTTGCATATAACTGGCCCGTGGACTTGAAAACCGGCTCCGCCAACGAATCGTCCACGCGGACGCCGTCCGTGGAGAAATAATTGAACTTGTGGAAATCCATAAAGACTCCGGAATATGCCCATTCCAGACCGTATGTAAAGCGCACCTGGGCCCGCAGGTCTTTCCCCAGGCCGGCAAACATTATTAAAATAATTAATAAATGCTTGATTTTCAACACTTTACCTAAATTTATAACTTATACCTAGCATAGGCATCCACGCCCTGTACAAGCCGTTTTTATACATAGTCATAGTCAATCCATCGTCCATTTTGAGATGCACCGCAAGGTCCCCCTGCAGATACACGCTCACAGCAAATGATGATGGGAAAATGAACCTTATTCCAAAGTCCCCGGTAAGACCCGTAGCCAGTCCGTTGCGCAGGTTGTTTTCCGTAAGGTAACCGGCCATTGCACCCATTCCTGCATACAGGTTCCAGGTGGCGTCCCCGTCCCGGAAACTCCCCTGCGCCAGATCCAGATTGTGCAGGAAACTTAAGCGGAAACCCGGTGTGGAAGTCTTCAGCGAGGGAATTCCGTAAAGGTCAAAGTATGCCGTTACCACGTTGACTCCCCTGCTCTTGTGCGGATACTCATAGCTGGCGCCGAACCCTTTCAGTGAATGGACCGTCCCCCAATATTGATCTCCCTCCCCCGCCGGACGGGCCGGCAGGATTACAGGGAGAAAAAATAAGGCGGCCGTGATAAGCGCCTTGGTCAATTCAGGTTTCATTGACACGTCTGAAGTATTCATAGCAAATATAGCCATATTAATTTGAATATCGCCGAAATTTCGTACCTTTGGAAGACTAAAACACAAACCCCAGAATCTATGTCTGTAACTGTCAAGAAAGTAGAGAGCAAAAAGGACCTCAAGACTTTTATAGAATTCCCTGACAAGCTATATAAAGACAGCCCTTACTTCTGTCCAAAACTCTATCCGGACGAAGTTGGAACGCTCTCAAAAGACAAGAACCCCGCCTTTGACTTTTGCGAAGCGGATTATTTCCTAGCTTATAAAGATGGAGAACTTGCAGGCCGCGTTGCCGCAATTGTGAACACCCGTGCCAATGAATCCTGGAACCATAAGGAAGTCCGCTTTGGCTGGATAGATTTCATCGATGACCCGGAAGTTTCCAAGGCCCTGATAGACGCCGTTACGGAGTTCGGCAAGGAACGCGGAATGGACACAATCACCGGTCCCCTTGGATTCACTGATTTCGATGCGGAAGGAATGCTTGTAGAAGGCTTTGACAAGCTCTGTACAATGCCCCTTATCTACAACTATCCATATTATGTGAAGCATATCGAAAGCCTTGGTTTCCAGAAGGAAACGGACTGGCTGGAGTACAAGATCCATATCCCCCGCGTCCTCTCCCCCAAATACGTCCGCGTGGCCAATCTGGTAAAGGAGCGCTACGGCCTCAGGATTCACCACCTCACACGCAAGGAAGTCTTCAAGGAGGGCTGGGGAAAGAAGATCTTCGACCTCATCAACGTTACTTACGGGAGCCTGTACAACTTCACCAACCTCACCCAGGGCCTGATTAACAAATACATAGACACCTACCTGAGCCTTCTTGACCTCAAGTTCGTGTCCGTCATAGTAGATTCCCAGGACCAGATAGTGGGCTTTGGCGTTATGATGCCGTCAATAGTCCGCGCCCTCCAGAAGAACCGCGGCAAACTCTTCCCGTTTGGCTGGTGGCATCTGGTCAAGTCAATGTATCTCAAGCACGAGGACAACCTTGAGCTCCTGCTCATTGGGGTCACCCCGGAATACCAGAAGAAAGGCGTCCACGCCCTCATCTTCTGCGAAATGTTCGAAACCGCCATTAAAGTTGGCTTCACCTATGCCGAGACCAACGCCGAGCTTGAAGACAATCTTGACGTCCAGACCCTCTGGGGAGATTTCGACTACGAACAGCACAAGCGCCGCAGGGCTTACACAAAAAAGATTTAACCTCATATGAGCGCCTCATCACAAATGCTGCCTCCCCTTCCGGAGAGGATGCGTCCCCATTCTCTTGACGAGTACGTGGGACAGAAGCATCTTGTGGGCCCGGGATGCGTTCTTCACAATATGATCAGCAGCGGCATCCTCTCCTCCTTCATACTCTGGGGGCCTCCGGGCGTGGGCAAGACCACCCTGGCGCGCATTATGGCGGATTCGATGGACCGGGAATTCTTCACGCTTTCCGCAGTAAGCGCGGGCGTAAAGGACGTGCGCGAGGTCATAGACCACGCGCGCAGCAAGTCCCTTTTCTCCCACGCCTCCGCGCCGGTGCTCTTCATTGACGAGATCCACCGCTTCAACAAGGCCCAGCAGGACGCGCTCCTTGGCGCCGTAGAGCGCGGAGACATTGTCCTGATGGGCGCCACCACGGAAAACCCGTCCTTCGAGGTCATCACTCCCCTCCTGTCCCGCTGTCAGGTCTTCGTCCTCAAGAGTCTTTCAAAGGACGATCTGCTCACCCTGCTCAACCGCGCCCTCCAGAACGACCAGGTCCTTCGCGAGCGCAACATCGTCCTCAAGGAGAGCGACGCCCTCCTCCGCCAGAGTGGCGGCGACGGGCGCAAGCTCCTTAACATCCTTGAGATGGTGGTGGACTCCCAGGCCGGAGCAAAGGAGATTGTCATTGACAACAAGACCGTAAGTGAGTGCCTCCAGCAAAGCACCGCCATCTATGACAAGAACGGGGAGATGCACTACGATATCATCTCCGCCTTCATAAAGAGCGTCCGCGGTTCCGACCCCAACGCCGCCGTTTACTATATGGCCCGAATGCTTGACGGCGGAGAAGACCCCCTCTTCATTGCCCGCCGCCTCTGCATCCTTGCGGCCGAAGACATAGGCCTTGCCAACCCCAACGCCCTTCTCCTTGCAAACGCCTGCTTCCAGATAGTGAACAGCATTGGAATGCCCGAGGCCCGCATCCCCTTGAGCGAGACTGCCATCTACCTGGCCTCCTCCCCCAAGAGCAACGCCGCCTACCTGGCCATAGATTCCGCCCTTGCCGCTGCCGCGGCCGATAAAACCGCCTCCGTCCCCCTCTACCTCCGCAACGCTCCCACCAAGCTTATGGAGGAGCTCGGCTACGCCGACGGCTACCGCTACGCTCACGACTTCCCCGGCCATTTCACTGACCTGGAGTTTATGCCTGAAGGCCTTGAGGGCAAAGTCTTCTACGAGCCCCAGCCCAACCCCTCCGAGGACCGCCTCAAAGCCTACCTCCAATTCTGCTGGCCCAAATATTATCCCAAAAAGTAGCCTTTTTGGAATAATACACCTTCAACCCCCTGTCACTTCGTGACATCCCCCTTTCAGGGGGAATGCCGGAACCTGCTGCGCTACGCTTGCAGAACCCGGGTGCCTCCGGGTCGTCGCAACGCTCCTCCCTGCGGCACGGCGCCTGATGGCGCCCTTTTATATCCACGTCCGTTACTAGACGCTACGAGTCGCTGGTGTGCTGAAAAGTGCCACAAAGCAGGCAAAGCCGAAAGCACTTTCCAGCACACCAGCGACCTCTCCGCTCTCCCCTAGTTTGGAAAGAGTACTGGGTTCAAAGATGCTTTCGGTAAAGGGAGGATGTGGTACTGGGGATGAAAGTGCTTTCGGCTTTGCCTGCTTTGTGGCACTTTCATCCCCAGTACCCATCCGGACTGTAGGATAGTAATTAATTACCGGTTAAAGTACGCGGAAGTCGATGGATTGGAGGTCCTTGTCGGCGGAAGAGTTGCCGTAGAGGATCTGGTAGCGGCCCGGGAAGACGGCAAGGTCATCGACGGATTCGCTGTAATAAGCGAAAGCGTCCGGGTCAAGGGTAAGCTTAACCTTAACGGTCTTGCCTGGAGCCACGTTGACCCTCTGGTAAGCCTTGAGAGACTTGATAGGAGCATCCGGATTGTCAAGGCTCTTCACATAAACCTGGACAACCTCATCCGCAGCCATAGAACCATTATTGGTAACAGGCACAGTAACGGTAACTCCCTGGCCCGCCTTAACGGAAGAACGGGAAAGCTTGGCGCTGCCAAACGTAAAGTCAACATAGCTCATACCAAAGCCGAAAGGCCACATAGGCTCGCCCTTGAAATAGCGATAAGTGCGGTTCTCCATACTATAGTCCTGGAAATCAGGAAGCTGAGAAGTAGACTTATAGAAAGTAACGGGAAGCTTTCCGGAAGGGCTTACATCGCCGAACAGGACGTCCGCAATAGCGGTACCGCCCTCCTGGCCTGAATACCAAACCTGGAGAAGAGCGTCAAAATAAGGCTCGGCCTGCTCGTAGCCAATGCAGCTGCCGGAGCAGCTGAGCATAACTACGGGCTTGCCTGTCTCCTTCATAGACTTGAGGAAACGCTGCTGAACTGCGGGAAGCTCAATTGTAGCCCTCTCGTGGCCCTCACCCTCCTGTGAAGGAGAGATACCACCAGCGAACAGGATGACGTCTGCGTCCGCAACCTGGGCCTTGAGGTCATCGAACTCGGCCCACTTGCGCTCGAACACATCCACGTTTATCATAGAGACGGCGCCGGCAGCGGCTGCCTTGTAGAGCAGCTCTATAGAATAGGTCTGGCCCTGCTGGACCTCAGTGGTGATAAGGTTCTGGCCCCTGAAGGAAGTTCCCCTGGCGGTTCCAATCTCCTTGCCGTTGACCTTCACGACGCAGTCGTTGGACCTTACGTTAAAGCAGAGGGTTCCGGTGAAATCAGGAGTGATGGTTCCGGAATACTTGGCGGAGAAATCCGTCGCGGGGATGCCGTCGCCAAATCCGTATCCGCCTTCGGTGCGGAAGTTGATTGCCTGAACATTCTCAACCTTGATGGGGTTGCCGGCAAAGTTGGTGTTGCCGTAGTACCTTGCTGTGAAGCCCTGCTCACCGTTGGTGCGCACGAGCGGCAGCTTGGGGGTCTGGATGTAGTCGTTCTCGATCTCGCAGCCGCGGATATAGGTAATGTCAGCTCCGGGGAGCTTGTTCTTAAGTCCCTGAAGGATAGTCACATAGTGGGTTGGTGAGCCGCTGTAGTTGCCTCGCATTATCTCAAGGTCATCGGCATTTGGTCCAACTACATATATCTTCTTGATATCCTTGGAAAGAGGCAGGACGTTGTTGTTCTTGAGCATCACAATGGCCTCGCGCGCAAGCTTGAGCGCGTGCTCCTGATGCTCCTTGCTGTCAATCACGCTGCCGGGGATGGTGTGGTAAGGCACAACCTCGTCGGGATCAAGAAGACCAAGCTGGAAGCGTCCGGTGAGGATTCGGCGCAGGGAAACGTCAAGGTCCGCCTCGGTGATAAGTCCCCTTTCAACGCTCTGGAGAAGGGAGTTGTAGCTCCTTCCGCACTCCAGGTCCGTTCCGTGCAGGACGGCGTCGGCGCTGGCGGTGGCGGCATCGGGATGGGTGCCGTGGCGGCCGGGAACATAGAAGTCGTTGATGGCGTCGCAGTCAGAAAGGATTATTCCCTTGTAACCCCAGCGGTTGCGGAGGATATCCACCAGAAGCCTGTCGTTGGCGCAGCAAGGATCTCCTTCGTATGCGCTGTATGCGCACATAACCTCCTGGACATTACCCTCTACCACAGCAGCCTTGAAAGCAGGAAGATAGGTCTCCCACAGGTCACGCATTGAAACCACGGCGTTGAACTGGTGGCGAAGGGGCTCCGGTCCGCTGTGAACGGCATAGTGCTTCATACAGGCGTGGGTCTTGAAATAGTCCTTGTCATCGCCCTGCATTCCAAGGACAACGTTCAGACCCATCCTGGACATCAGGAACGGGTCCTCTCCGTAAGTCTCCTGGCCGCGTCCCCAGCGAGGGTCACGGAATATGTTGATGTTAGGGCACCAGAAAGAAAGGTTAGG